>JAVJTX010000089.1:0-303677 GCA_040220035.1 Roseovarius sp.
CCTCACGAACGGCGTACCCCCGAACTGCAATCTGATGCACAGCATCGCGTTTGAAATCTTCACTGAAATTTGGCTTCCCCATAACGGCCTCCTTGCCTCAAAATTAGGGAAGAAAGCGTCTACAATACCAGGGGCTATTCATGGTGCCAACTTGGCCGGACTGCAGGCGGTGAACGTGATCCTGAAAATTCACCAGAAACGGGCGCAACGTGGTGGTGCGGCAAGTCAAATACCTGAACAATATTCTTGAACAGGACCACCGCTTCATCAAGCGTATCAACGCCCCGATGATGGGCTTCAAGGCCTTCCACTCGGCCGCAGCGACCATCGCCGGCATCGAGGCTGCCCACATGATCCGAAAGGGGTAGATCTCCGCCAATGGCGCGACCGCCTTCCAGACGTTCGCCGCGCTCGCAGCATAGTTATGTCTGACAGTCGGCTCCGCTCATACTCTTGGGAAGTTTGCGACACAACCCGATTTTCCAGCCCTGAGACTGGGCTACATCATGGTTCCGGAAAAACATGGTCGATACGTTTTCTGATATCTTCCGGTCTGCTCTTCCGAATGTTCCGACGCATAGCCAGGCGGTGCTGTCGAGCTTTAGGGAAGAAGGTTTTTTCGGTGCGCACCGGCGGCGAATGAGCAGCAACTACGCCGAGCGTACCAGGGTCTGCTGGATAAAGCCGAACCTATCTGGATGGTCTGGTCGACGTGCGTCCTGGCGAGGCAGGGTTGCACACGGTCGACTATCTTTCCGCGGAACTCATTGCAAACCCGATGGCACGACGCGCGACAGAGCGCGGCGTTTCCGTCGTTCCGGTCAACAAGTTCTGCATGGAACCGATGGATTTCGACGGGTTGCTCATGGGGTTCAGCGGTATTGACCCCGCCGGGTTGAAAGCTGGCGTCAAGATATTGCGGGATGTTTTCTTGGAACAGTTTGACGAAACCAGCAAATAGGTACTGCCCAGGCGAAAATTGGCCCCCGATTTTGTTCGGAACGGATCTGTATCCAAACCGATTTTGGCAAAGGATGTGTTCAGCTTCGTCGCGCGCCGAGTGCGTGCCCGCAGGCAATTACTTCGAGCGGATTGGAGCGCACAGATTTGAAAATTGAATCCATCGAAACATTCACCACCTGTTTTGTCGGTCTGGTCCGGGTCACAACAGATACTGGCGATCAGGGCTGGGGGCAGGTATCCACCTATAATTCCGATATCAGCGCCGCAGTATTGCACCGCCAGGTCGCGCCAAGCGCGCTCGGGCAGGATATTTCGGATATGTTCGGTCTCGGCGATCTGCTCGATCGGATCTATGAGACGCAGCACAAATTCCCGGGCTCATACATGTGCCGCGCGCTTGGCGGGCTGGACACGGCGATCTGGGATCTTCATGGGAAAATCGCAGAAAAGCCCGTCGTGCGATTGCTCGGCGGCGATGTCGGGCCGGTAAGGGCCTATGCCTCCAGCATGAAGCGCGACATCACGCCCGAGGATGAGCTAGTCCGGTTCACAAAGCTTCGCGACACCTGCGGGTTCGACGCGTTCAAGTTCCGGGTTGGCGCCGAAGTCGGGCGCAACCAGGACGAATGGCCGGGTCGGACGGAGGAAATCGTTCCGAAGATCCGGAGCGGCCTGGGAGATGCGGCGACCCTGCTTGTGGATGCAAACAGTTGCTACTCGCCCCAGCGCGCTATCGAGGTCGCCGGTCTTCTTGCCGACAACGGCGTGAACCATTTCGAAGAGCCCTGCCCCTATTGGGACCACGACGCGACCAAGCAGGTGACCGAAGCGGTAGAGATTGACGTGACCGGCGGCGAGCAGGACAATGACCTGATGCTGTGGAAGTACATGATCCAAAACAGGGTCGTTGACATCGTACAGCCGGATATCAGCTACGTCGGCGGGATCGAACGCGCCATCCGGGTGGCCCGCATGGCACAGGAGGCCGGGCTGCCCTGTATGCCGCATGCCGCCAACATGTCGCTGGTGACCGTGTTCTCCGCGCATTTCATGGCGGCCATCGAGAACGCAGGCGACTACCTTGAATTCTCGATCGAGGAAGAGGACTACTATCCTTGGCAAAGGGGTGTGTACACCGATTATCCGACCGTGCGCGACGGAAAGTTCCACCTGAGCGACAAGCCAGGATGGGGCATCGAGATCGAGCCTGAATGGCTGGCAAAGGCCGCGTATCGGATCAGTGAGCAGGAATGACCAGCAAACGCCGACGCCCTTCCCCCAGTCTAAGGACAAGTACCTTGAAAACTGACAGCATCTTCACACCAGACTACAAGGAAACCCCCTATTGGTGGGATGAGGTGCCCGCGCCCGAGGCCGCGACGGACCTGCCGAGATCGAAAACCGACGTTGTGATAATCGGGTCTGGGTATACCGGGCTTTGCGCCGGGATCGAGACTGCGCGCGGTGGCCGCGAGACGCTCATTTTCGATGCCGAACGGATCGGTTGGGGTTGCAGTTCGCGCAATGGCGGCCAGGTTTCGGGCCTGCTCAAGCCGTCGCTGGCGAAATTGTCCAAGAAATACGGCTCCGGTCGCGCTCTCAAGATCCTTCAGGAAGGAACGGCATCGCTGGAATACCTCAAGGCGTTCATCTTTGATGAGGGCATTGACTGCGATGTGCGACTGAACGGCAAGTTTCGGGCGGCCCACAGCCCGGCGCTATACGATGCCATGGCGAGAAAATACGCCAATCAGGTCAAGGGCCTGGAACTGGAGGTCGACATGGTGCCAAAGGCCGATCAGCGCAGCGAGATCGGGAGTGATGCCTATTTCGGTGGCGCAGTCATCCACGCCCATTTCGGACTGAACCCGGCAAAATATCACAGTGGACTGGTCGCGCGGGCACGCGCCGCCGGCGCCGAGCTGATCGCCTATTGCCCGGTCACACGTGTCGAAAGGAAAAATGGCGGTTTTTTCGTCACGACGTCGAAAGGCACCGTCGAGGCGCGCGACGTCATCATCGCCACAAGCGGCTACACCGACAAGTCGCTACCTTGGCACCGCCGACGGGTCATCCCGATCGGCAGCTACATGATCGCGACAGAGGAACTGGACGAGGACGTCGTCAGAGAGATCGTTCCGAACGACCGGGTCATGACGGATTCCCGCAAGCTCGTGTACTATTACCGTGCCTCACCGGACAGGCGCCGCATCCTTTTCGGTGGTCGCGTTTCACTGCGCGAGACGAATTCCAAGGTCAGCTCACCGCTCCTGCGCGACGAGCTGGTCAAACTGTTCCCACAGATCGGTCACGCGAAGGTCAGCCATGGCTGGATGGGCTATGTCGATTTCACCTTCGACTCGATGCCGCATATCGGGGTTCACGACGGGATGCACTATGCGCTCGGATACTGCGGATCGGGGATCGCCACGGCGAGCTATCTTGGCATGAAGGTCGGCAAGAAGGTGATCGGCGACCCGCAAAGCGCAACGCCACTTGACGAAACAAGCTTTTTCACGCGCCCTCTATACTATGGAAAACCTTGGTTTTTGGCGCCCTCGGTTCACTACTATCGCTGGATGGACAAGTCGGGTCGCTGAAAAACTGGACCTCTCCTTTGGTCATAACGGCCCTTTTTAGTTGGCCAATTGATGCAAGGATATGGGGCAGCGCGACCTCAAGGTCCCTGCGAATTTCGCGGAGATAGCAAACTAAAATGGAGATTACACCATGTTGAATAGACTGCTGAAACACGCTTTGCCGTTGTGGCTGGCGCTGGCCGGCGCGGGCGGGGCTGCGGCAAGTGAACTGGTCGTCGCGACGCCGAACGATCCGTCGGTCGACCCGCACTATCTTTATGTGTCCACCAATACCGCCTATGCGCGTCACGTTTTCGGCAAGCTGCTGGATCGCGACGAGAATGCACAGATCAAACCCGATCTGGCGGTGTCCTGGGAAAACCTCGACGAGTTGACGTGGGAATTCAAGCTGCGTGAGGGAGTCAAGTTTCATGACGGCTCCGACTTCGATGCGGAAGACGTAGTGTTCTCGTTTAACCGGGTGCCGAACGTTCCGAACAATCCGGCAAGCTACGAATCCAACACAAACATGATCGACACCATCGAAGCCAAGGATCCAATGACGGTCGTGATTAAGACCAAGGATCCGTATCCGCTCCTGCTGCGACGCATTTCGGGTGTCTCGATCGTTTCTTCCGAAGTCGTCGAAGGCGGCACCACCGCCGATTTCACCTCGGGCAAGATCGCCATCGGCACCGGTCCCTACAAATTTTCCGAGTACGTTCCGGGCGACCGCTATGTGTTGAAGCGGTTCGAGGATTACTGGGGCGAAAAACCCCATTTTAAAAAGGTGACGTTCCGGATCATGCCGGACTCGGCGTCGCGGATGGCGGCACTGCTGGGTGGCGATGTGGACATTGTCGAAGGGTTTTCCCCCTCATCGGTGGAAACACTTGAGGAACGCGATGGGTTCTATGTCGCGCAACGTGCCTCGGCCCGGACGTTATGGCTCTATGTCGACATGCAGAACGACAACTCTCCCTTCGTGACCGATCTTGACGGCAACGCCATGGAGAAAAGCCCGCTGAAGGATGCGCGGGTGCGTGAGGCGATCTCGCTGGCGATCGACCGAGATGCCATCGTTTCGCGCGTGATGGGCGGCCTAGCCGAACCGGCGAACCAACTGGTTCCCGCAGGTTGGTTCAGCAATAATCCCGAGATTCCGGCGGTGTCGGCGGATGTGGAACGCGCAAAGGAACTAATGGCCGAAGGGGGCTATGCGGACGGCTTTGGCCTGACGGTTCACGCCCCCAACGACCGCTATGTCAACGACGCCAAGATCGCGCAGGCCGTTGCCCAGATGCTTGCCCGGATCGGGATCAAGACCAAGGTCGAAACGATGCCCAAGTCGGTCTATTTCGGTCGACTGAACAACCAGGAGTTCAGCTTGTCGATGATCGGTTGGGACAACAGCCTGACCGGCTCCTCGCTGATGTCGCTGAGCGCGGCGTTCCATACCCGCGACAAGGAAAGCGGTTATGGCGGCTGGAACGCTGGGGGCTATTCCAATGCGTCTTTTGACGAAGCAATCAAGGCCGCCGAAAAGGAATTCGATCCGGCAATTCAGGAACAGCACCTCAACGAGGCCATGCGCATCCTGATCCAGGAGGACAAGGCCGCGATCCCGCTGCATTCACAGTTCGCGATCCTGGGCGTCCGCGAAGGCGTCGTCTACGAGCCGCGCGTCGATGAGCATTTTTCAGCGATGCTGGCGACTGGGTCGGAATGACGCGTGGGGAATTGGCGGCCACCGGCCGTCTGTGAAACGACAAGAGGCTGGCAGCGACATGCCGGCCTCTCCTTCAAGAAAGAGCCTGCGATGACACTTTTCCTGATCAGACGCCTGTTGCAAAGCCTGATGGTCCTGCTGGTCATGTCATTCGTGGTCTTTGCGGGTGTCTTCGCAATCGGCAACCCGATCGACTCGCTAATCTCGCCCGAGGCGACCGAACGCGAGCGCGAAGAGGCGATTTCCGACCTTGGACTCGATCGGCCGCTCTATGCGCAGTATTTCGTGTTTCTCAAGAACGTCTCGAAGGGCGAATTGGGTACGTCCTTCGTGCATAATCGTCCCGCGATCCAGCTCATCCTCGAACGCCTACCCGCGACGCTGGAATTGACGGTCGCGGCGCTTCTTTTCGCGATCGTTCTTGGCATTCCTCTCGGTGTGCTTGCCGGGCTCAACCCGGAATCTCTTGTCGGAAGGGGGATATTGTCTGTCTCAATACTGTTCTTCAGCCTGCCTACGTTCTGGGTCGGGTTAATGATGATCCTTCTGTTCTCCATCACGCTCGGTTGGCTGCCAACGACAGGGCGCGGAGAAACGGTCGAACTTCTGGGCATCCAGGTCAGCTTCCTCACGCTGGACGGACTGCGGCATTTGGCAATGCCAGCCATAAATCTCGGCTTCTACCCCTTGGCGCTGATTACCCGCCTGACCGCATCCGGCACCCAGGAAAACGTGCCCTTGGAGTACATGAAGTTCGCCAAAGCCAAGGGGTTGCGCACGCGGCGTATCGTTTCCGTCCATCTTCTCAAGAATATCCTGATACCCATCGTTACCGTGATCGGGTTGCAGTTCTCGGTGATCCTCGCCTTCGCAGTTGTGACCGAAAGCATTTTTGCCTGGCCCGGAATGGGCCGGTTGATCATCGACTCCATCAACCTACTGGATCGCCCGGTAATCGTGGCCTACCTTCTGGTGACCGTCGTAGTCTTTCTTATCGCCAACGTCCTTGTGGATATCGTTTATTCGATACTCGATCCAAGGGTTCGGCTAGGGAGGATGTGAGCGTGAGCGTCCCTTCGGCCCAATCGCCGTTCAAACGGTTCATCTCGGACTATAGCGAGCGCAAGACTGCCGTGGTGGCGTTTCTTGTGCTTGCGCTGGTCGTCCTGACAGCATTCATCGGGCCATTCGTGACGATGCAGGACCCCTACGATCTCGCGCAGATCTCGATCCTCGATTCCTCGATGCCGCCAGGCAGTGAAAGCCTTGAGGGGGGCACGTTCTGGCTTGGCACCGACGACCAGGGCCGCGATCTGGTGAGCGCGATCGTCTACGGTCTGCGGATCAGTATCATTGTCGGCGTCGTCAGCGGCGTTCTTGCCGTGATCCTGGGCGCGTCAATCGGCATCATCAGCGCCTATGTGGGAGGAAGAATCGACAATCTGATCATGCGCGTGGTCGATCTGTTCCTCGGTTTTCCAAGCTTTCTGATCGCGTTGATCTGCCTGGCTGTGCTGGGTCGCGGCGCCGACAAGGTGGTTCTGGCGCTGGTGCTGAGTCAATGGGCGAATTTCGCCCGCATCATCCGCGGCGTCGCCATCGTCGAGCGGGAAAAGGAATATATGGACGCCGCGCGCGGACTGGCGCTTCCAAAAGCGCGCATCGTCTTCGGTCACCTTTTGCCGAATTGCCTGGCGCCGCTGATTGTCGTGGCGACGATGAACGTCGCCTTTTCCATTACGCTCGAGGCGTCGCTATCGTTTCTCGGGGTAGGTCTGCCGATCACCGAGCCCTCGCTCGGGCTGCTGATCGCCAATGGTTACGAATACATCCTGACCGGCAAATACTGGCTGAGCTTCTATCCCGGTGTCGCCTTGCTGATCACCGTGGCCAGTATCAATCTGGTGGCCGACCGGATGCGGGACGTGCTGAACCCGAGGATGCAAAAATGAGCGATGCGTCAGAGATCACCCTGAGCGTCGAGAACCTGAAGACGTATTTCTTTCTCAAGGAAGGCGTCGCCAAGGCCATTGACGACGTCTCGTTTCAGATCGCCAAGGGCGAGATCCTGGGCATCGTCGGAGAATCTGGTTCAGGCAAATCGGTTACCGGGTTCTCGATCATGGGACTGGTCGATGCGCCGGGTCGGGTGGTCGGTGGGCAAATTAGGTTTCGCGGCGTCGACATGGCCGGACAATCGACCGAGCAGCTACGCAAACTGCGCGGCGACCGGATCGCGATCATTTTCCAAGACGCGAATGTCGCGCTCAACCCGGTTCTGCGGATCGACACGCAGATGATTGAAACGGTTCTTGCCCATCGTAAGGTGCCGCGCGAAAAGGCCCGCGAGATCGCCATCGAAGGCCTGCGCATGGTGGGCATCCCGGCGCCGGAAACACGCATCAACTCGTACCCGCATGAGTTCTCAGGCGGGATGCGGCAGCGCCTGTCAATCGCGATCGCGCTGCTGAACGAGCCGGATCTGATCATCGCGGACGAGCCGACGACTGCCTTGGACGTGACGGTGCAGGCGCAAATCCTCTACGAGACGCAAAAGCTGTGCCGCGAGCGCGGCACATCGCTGATCTGGGTGACGCATGATCTGACGGTCGTGGCTGGCCTCGTCGATCATGTCTGCGTCATGTATGCTGGCAAGATCGTCGAAAGCGGGCCTGTCAACGACGTTCTCGACAATCCTCGGCACCCTTATACCATCGGGCTGATCGGCTCGATTCCGACCGCCAATACACGGAAACGGAAACTCTATCAGATACCCGGCATGGCGCCGCAGCTTCTGGCGCTGGATAACGGGTGCGCGTTTCGGACGCGCTGCGAGTTCGCCACCAAGGCCTGCGAGGCGCCGCCGCCGGAGGTGGCGCTTGGCCGGCGGCGCAGCGTCCTGTGCTTCCATCCGCAGGGGCAAGACGCCAATGGTGCAGCAGGAAGGGCCGAAGAATGAGCCAGGAGGGTGAACCGCTGCTTCGGGTTCGCGGGCTGTCGAAACGGTTCGCGCACGAGCCCGACATAGTGGCGAAAATCTTTCAACGCCTCGGCGGCACGGTGAAAACCGAAGCGGTGCAGGCGGTGGACTGTGTCGATCTCGATGTCCACAAAGGCGAGGTTCTGGGACTCGTGGGAGAATCGGGCTGCGGGAAATCCACGCTTGGCCGGATGCTGGCCGGTTTTCTTGCGCCCACCGAGGGCACGATAGAATTTGACGGCAAGGATGTCGCCAAGCTGAACCGCCGGGACGCCAAGGCAATCGCCCTTCGCATCCAGATGATCTTTCAGGATCCACACGCCTCACTGAACCCGCGCAAACGGATCCGCAGTATCATTGGCGAGGCGCCACGGCTGCACGGGCTGACTGAAAAAGCCACGTTCGAAGAATTTCTCGACAATCTGATGCTCAAATGCGGCCTGGATCCGGCGTTCAAGGACAGGTTCCCGCACCAGTTCTCGGGCGGCCAGCGGCAACGAATCGCAATCGCGCGCGTCCTGGCCGTCAATTCCGATTTCATCGTCTGCGACGAGGTCGTGTCCGCGCTGGACGTCTCGATCCAGGCGCAGATCCTGAACCTGTTTCTCGACCTGAAATCCGAATTCGGCCTGACAACCGTTTTTATCAGCCATGACCTGGGCGTCGTCGAACATTTGAGCGACCGTGTCGCGATCATGTATCTGGGCCGGGTGGTAGAGCAGGCCGAGACAACGGAGCTTTTCAACACCCCTCTGCACCCCTACACCCAAGGTCTGCTGGCCGAGATCCCCAGCCTCGACAAGCGCGGGGTCGAATTTGCCGCGATCAAGGGCGAGATTCCCTCGCCCCTCAATCCGCCGCCGGGATGCCAGTTCAACCCGCGCTGCCCGTTCGCCACCGAAATTTGCCGGCAGAAGGTGCCGACGCCCAGAGAATTGCGGCCCGGCCATCGGGTCAGCTGCCATCACGCCGAAGCATGACACAGGGAGACAGCAAAATGGATGAATTCGGTCAAATCGGGGATTGGAACATATCGCAGCGCGCTGCCAGGCTGCACAGCGCCGCGACGATCTGTGACATGACGCTGCCCTGGGTGCCCGAGGCTGACGGCAAGGCCGAGGCGCTGGAACGGTTCCGGGCGGCGGGGTTCGACTTTCTCAGCCTCAGCATCGGGGTCGAGCGGATGGGCCTGGGTCATACGATCCGGTATGTTCTGTCCGTCCGTGACGAGTTTCGCGCAAATTCCGATAAGTACAGGTTCGTCGAGACGGTGCAGGATATCCGCGAAGCCAAAGCCGAGGGAAAGCTGGCTATCGGGTTTCACTTTCAAGGCAGCGAAATGCTTGAACGCGACACCCGCCTGGTCGAACTGTTTTACGATCTGGGTGTGCGTCACATGCTGATCGCCAAGGATTACCGATCGCGCGCGGCAGACGGGTGCTATGAAAAGTCCGATGCCGGCCTAAGCCGTTACGGCGAATCCCTGATCCGCGAGATGAACCGGGTCGGCATGGTTCTCGACCTTACGCATACCGGCTACACCAGCACGAAGGAGGCGATGGAAATCTCAGACGCGCCGGTGATTTTCTCTCATTCGAACCCTCATGGGGTCCTCGCCCAGACGCGCAACATCAAGGATGAACAGATCAAGGGTTGTGCGCAAAGCGGCGGCGTCATCGGGATCGTGGGGTTCGGCCACTTCCTGAAGGACACCAACGTGACCGCGTCTGGACTGTTCGAAAATATCGACTATGTGACTCAGCTTGTCGGGGCGCGGCACGCCGCGCTTGGCCTCGATTACGTCTATTATCCGGATCTTTTCCTGCGCCAGGTCCAGGAAAATCCCGGCTCATGGCCGCCGGAATATATGCAGAACATGGCCGGCTTCAACTATGTCCCGCCCGAGGCGCTGCCCGAGACGACCGAACTGATGCTCAAGGCCGGCTATTCCGATGAGGACGTGCGGGGTGTCCTGGGCGAGAACTTCCTGCGCGTCTGCTCGCAAGTCTGGAAATGATGGAGGCCGATTACATCGTGATCGGGGCTGGGTCGGCGGGTTGTGTACTAGCCAGCGGTCTCAGCGAGGGCGGCAAGCATTCGGTCCTGCTGCTCGAGGCGGGGCCGACGGACCGCCACCCCTATGTCAGGATCCCGCTCGGCTACGGGCTGCTGTTTCAGGACAAAGTGCGCAACTATTGCTATTCCAGCGAAATCGAGCCCACGCTCGACGGGCGGAAGATCTATGTTCCGCGTGGGCGCACCGTCGGTGGCTCCGGTTCGATCAACGCGCTGGTCTATTGTCGGGGCATGCCGTCGGACTATGAAAGCTGGAAGGCCGAGGGGCTGACCGGCTGGGGTTGGGAAGATGTCCGCCCCTGTTTCGAGGCCAACGAGCGGCGCGGTGCGGATGAGCAGGGCATCACGATCACCGACCCGGTGTCCGGACGGCACCCCTTCACGCAAAGCTTTGTTCAGGCCGCATCTGAGTTGGGCGAAAGCCGGACGGCTGATTTCAACGGCGAAGATTGCGAAGGCGTCGGATATTACCACATCACGACCCGCAACGGTCAGCGCGATTCCAGCGCGTCCGCCTTCCTTCGACCGGCGCTGCGCAAGCGGTGGGTGCGCCTGCTGACCGGCGCGAGGGTCGAAAGGATCGAATTCACCGGCAAACGGGCGACCGGGGCCGAGTTCAAACGGCGGGGCTGCCGGGTGACGGCAAGGGCGCGGCGCGCGGTGGTTCTAGCCGCAGGCGCAATCAACTCACCGCAATTGCTTCAGATTTCGGGTATCGGCGACGCGATGCATCTGCAGAAATTGGGGGTCGATGTAATACTGGACAATGCCAATGTCGGCGCCCATTTGCAGGATCACCTGTTCGTCGGCTACCAATACCGGTCCACGGTGCCGACGCTGAACAATCAACTTCGGTCCTTCTGGGCAAAGGTCCGAGAAGTGGCGCGGTACGCGGCGACGCGGCGGGGACCACTGTCCAACAGTGTCAACCAGTTCGGGGGATTCGTGCGCAGTGGTCCCGATGCAACCACGCCCGATTTGCAGCTTTACTTCAATCCTGTCACCTACACGATCGCGCGCGATAAAGGCGAGCCGGTTATTCAGCCGGATCCTTTTCCCGCCTATACATTGGGGTTTCAACCGACGCGGCCGACAAGCCGGGGTACCGTCACGGCGCTTTCTTCCGATATCTCTGCTGCGCCACAGATACGGATCAACCCGATCAGCACGGATGACGATATCCGGTCAATCATCTCCGGCGGCCGATACATCGCTCGCTTCGTCCAAAGCCAGGCGCTTCGCACGGTTACCGACGGGCCCCTTGGCCCCAGCCCCGACACGATGAGCGACGCCGAGATCCTAGCCGACTTTCGTGCACGCTCCACTACGGTGTTTCACCCTTGCGGCACCTGTCGCATGGGCATGGACAGGATGCAGTCGGTGGTCGGTGCCGACCTGAAGGTCCATGGTATCGACGGGTTGTTCGTAGCCGATGCGTCGATCTTCCCTTCGCTCACCTCGGGTAACACGAATGCGCCGACGCTGATGGTCGCCAGAAAGGCCTGCACTCTGATTGCAGCATCGCGTTAACGTCAGGCGAAAGGCAGCCTCGCAGAACGCCTCGCCAAATCCGGGATCGGTGTGGTCCTGCCTCCATCCGACGTACAGGATCGTATTGATTAGATCGCCCGGATATCGCCATCGGCCGCCCCGACCCCGACGCGTGCACCGAGCTGACCGGGTGTGTTGCCGGAGCGATCGCGGCCGGCGCCGGTAGCATCGCGCTTGCCTGCACCGCATTGCCGCTTTTGTAGAGCGGGGGCGACATGCCCGCACCGGCTCTGGATACGCCCGACCTGCACGTCACCGCCATCCAGAAGCCTGCCTCGCCTTCGGACCAGCGTCACAGGAGCGCATGGCCACTAGCCGCCCAGCACCGGCACTCCGCGCAAGCGATCTCTGGCAAAGTCGACAAAGCTGCGCAGCTTGGCCGTGACGCGCCGTCCTTCCTGATGGACCAGATGCACGGGCAGTCGCTCTGGCTCGTAGGCCTCCAGCACTGTTTGCAGGTGGCCCGCCTCGAGGTCTGTGCCGATTTGGTAGGACAGCACACGGGTCAGGCCCCAACCCGACCGGGCCAATGTCAGCCCGGCTCCGATGTTCGACACGCTCAATCGCGGTTTGAGGCGGACCACCTCTTTGCGATCGGTTCCGAACCGCCAGTCGGTGTGCAGTGACGGGGCGCCGATTGAAATGATCCTGTGTCCTTGCAGGTCCTGTGGCGCTTTTGGCGCGCCATGGGCTCTCAGGTAGGCGGGCGACGCGCAGACGACCCTTCGGACATGGCCGACCCGCACCGCCATCAGACCCGAGGGCGGCAGATCGCCGATCCGCACGGCCACGTCGATCCCTTCTTCGGCAAGGTTGACGATCCGGTCGACCGTCAGAAGATTGGCGGAAACGTCTGGATAAATATCCAAGAAGTCGGCAAGAAACGGCGCCACATGTATGCGCCCGAATTCGACAGGCGCGGTGATGCGAAGCAGACCCGTTGGCCGGGCTGCCGTGCCCGATGCCAGATCGTCCGCTGCCTGCAGGTCGGCCAGGATGCCGCGCACCTCTTCCAGATAGGCCTGGCCGACGTCCGTCAGACGCACCACCCGCGTCGTGCGCGTGAAAAGCCGGGCGCCAAGGCGTTCTTCCAACTCACTGACGCCGCGAGTGACGGAAGGTGCGCTCAGGTTCATCATGCGCCCCCCACCCGAGAAGCTACCCGCTTCTGCCACGGCGACGAAGACTTCGAGCATTTGAATTCTATCCATGCCAGCGCCCGTTATTCTGAAATATGGAATAGTGACTTTTGAATATAGGTCATTCTTTCGGAATATCAGCTAACCTAGCTTCATCACAACACAAGAGTTGGAGGCGAGGCATTTGCCGCCATTCCAACGCCAAACACCCGCCAGCCGGGGTGATCCCGGCCACTGACCCACTGCATCAAGGAGGTCGATCATGACCACGGCGATCAAACTCTACCGGAACCCGAAATCCGGACATTGCCACCGGGCCGAGCTGATGCTCGCTTTTCTCGAGCTGCCCTACGAGACCCTCGACCTCGACATGGCAAATGGCGCTCATAAGGCACCGGAATATCTCGAGATCAGCCCCTTCGGACTGGTTCCCGCAATTGACGATGACGGTTTCACGCTGGCCGACAGCAATGCGATTCTGAGCTACCTTGTTCAGACCTATGCCAAGGGCACACACTGGCTGCCCGACGGCGCGAAGGACGCGGCCGAGGTTCAGCGCTGGCTTACGGTGGCGGCGGACAACATCTATTCCGGTCCCTGCGCGGCGCGGCTGGTCAAGGTCTTTGGCACCGTTCATGACCATGCGGCGGCCGTTGCCAAGTCGCATGATCTCTTCAAGGTCATGGAGGCGCATCTGAAAACCCGCGAGTGGCTTGCCACCGACCGCATCACCATCGCCGATGTGGCGGGATACAGCTACATCGCCCACGCCCCCGAAGGCGGCGTCGACCTGTCGCCTTACCCGAATATCCGCGCCTGGCTGGGCCGGATCGAAGCGCAGCCGAACTTTGTCCCGATGGCAACCTCTGCCATTCCGGAGCTGGCTTGAACCTCTGGCGTCGGGATCTTTCGGTCCTGATGCCGCATCACAGGAGCTTGCAATGACGATCGAGAATCCATTCCACGCCGGTGAACGCGCAGCTCAGGAGAAGGCTGGGGTCGGCGACATCGCAAAAGTGGCTGCGGGCTTTATTCGGGATCACCTGCCGGAACAGCACCGTGCTTTTCACACCTCGCTGCCGTTTCTGGTGGTGGCAGGCGCCGATCGCGCGGGCCGCACATGGGCCACCCTTGTCGAAGGGCCGGAGGGCTATGCCAGTTCCCCTGATCCCGAACATATCCACCTCGACATGCAGCCGGAGGCGGATGATCCACTGGCGGCGGCCTTAGGCGCAGGGGCAGAAATCGGCGTGCTGGGCATTGAACTTGCCACCCGCCGTCGCAACCGTTTCAGCGGCTATGTTCATCCCGGCGATGTCGGTTTTGATATCGACATCCGGCAGACCTTTGGCAATTGCCCGCAATACATCAACGAACGCGCCTGGACGCGGGTCGACACGACCCCTGGCGCGGTCTCTCGATCTGCGGCACTGAGCAGCGAGCAGATCGCGCGCATCAGGTCCGCGGACACGATGTTCATCGGGTCGGGGTATCTGGGTGAACCGGGCGCTCCTTCGAACGGTTACGACGCGTCGCATCGCGGCGGCGTGCCGGGTTTCGTTCATGTCGCTGACGCCACCCATCTGCAGATTCCAGATTATGCCGGGAACAATTATTTCAACACCATTGGGAACCTCGTCTCGAACCCACAGGTCGGGCTGTTGTTCATCGACTTCGAGACTGGCGACCTGCTGCAAATCACGGGCCGAGCCAGTATCGAATGGGACGCCACGAACGCGCACGACCCCGATGCACGGCGGGTGATCAACGTGACGGTCGACGCGGTTGTCGACCGACCCGCTGCCGTGTCGCTTCGCTGGGAAAAGCAGGGTCACCTGTCACGTCGCTTGAAAGTGGCGGAGCGGGTGCAGGAAAGTTCTGATATCACATCGTTCTACCTCGTTCCTGACGATGGGCGCCCGCTGGACCCGTTTCGCGCCGGCCAACACCTCCCGATCGAGCTTCAGATTCCCGGACAGAAAGGCACGTCGAAGCGCAGCTATTCACTGTCCGGTCCGCCGGACGAGCGACAGTTCTACCGCATCAGCGTCAAACGGGAGGAAAAAGGCGTGGTGTCCCGCTTCTTGCACGACGAGGTGGTCGAAGGCAGCGTGATCGAGGCGCAGAAACCATCCGGCGATTTTGTTATACCAGACGCGACCAGCCCGCTGGTGCTGGTCAGTGCGGGTGTCGGCATGACCCCGTTGCTGTCGATGTTGCACGCCACGGCGCAGCACCACAGGCCTGTCTGGTATGTCCATGGCACCCGTCATGGTGGCGACCACGCGATGCGCCGCGAAGTTGCGTCACTCGTGTCGTCCAACCACTACGCGGCGCAGCATATTGCCTATAGCCGTCCCCGCGAAGAGGACATGAAAGGACGTCACTACCATTCCGCAGGGCGGATCACGGCGGACGGCCTTCTGGAACTCGGTGCCGGACCTGATGCGCACTACCTCCTGTGCGGACCGGCGACATTTCTCGCGGACATCACCACCGGGCTTGAGGCGAAAGGTGTCGATCCGGGCCATATCCATTTCGAGACCTTTGGTCCGACCGGTTAACTTCGGAAGGCACGGGGGGTGCAATGTGCGCTGCGGGACCCCGGACCGAACTTGCCCAGCGCTGTCGGCGACACCGATGGAACCGCCGAGGATGACCAGCTCATCGGCGTCCGTGTCGATCCGTTCAGAATCGGCGAGGATCTAGCTACTTCAATGGGTGCGACCCGGGACAAGGCCGCGCTTGTTCACCGGGTCATCTCCGCCAGAATATGTTCCATGTGCTTCAACGCGGAGGCTGCCGTTGCGATCGGTTCGGGTCCGCCGCCGATCGTCGTGATCGAACCCATTTCGGCGGTGTGCACCCGAAAGGCCTTGCAGGCGCGGTGGGCCGTGGCAAAGGCAATCGTCGATTGCGACGGGCTCGACGGCGACTGTCGCGACGGGGTATTTTCCCTCAAGCGTCACGCGCCCGATCAGAACAGGGCTGCGGGCTCTGCGAAAGCCTTTATCTCGATGGCGTTTCCGCTTGGGTCCTTGAAAGAACATCATGGAACGCTCGCCCGGTTGTGCCTCGAAGCGGATACAGGGCTCAACAGCGAACTCCGTCCCGGCATCGGTCAGCCTGGCCGCCAACTGTTTCCAGTCGATCCAAAGTAGAGGCCCGCTCCCGTTAAGCCCAAGACATCAGGTGAGGTTCAGCCCGGCGAGGTAGTCGCAATCGCGGGCCGCCATGGTGGTGGCCCATGTGCGGAACGCCATGACCTTGGGGTCATCCCACTTGGCGCGGGGGCCGAGGATCGAGATGCCGCCCATCGGCGACGGACAGACCATGTCGGGAAGCGGCATGACGAGGGTGCCGCCCTCGAATTCCTCGCGGCAGAGGACGATGTCGCCCATCACGATGCCTGTGCCCATGACCGCGGCCTTGGCGGCGATGTCGAGGTTGGGGAAATTGTCGCCCGAGGCCGGGTCGAGGCCGGTGACGCCGAACGCGTCGATCCAGTCGCGCCAGTCGATATGGGTGGCGGTTTCGTGCAGGAGCGCGTGCTGCGACAGCTCTTGGGGCGTCAGGCGGGATTTGCCGGCCAGAAGCGCGGGGGCGCAGGCCGGGGTGAGGTAGACCGGGAAGAGGGTCTGCGAGACGATGTCGGGCGCGCGGGTGGGCCAGTGCTCGCACGAGAAGCCGATGTCGAACTCGGTCATGTCGAAGCCGAGATCGCCATGGAAATCGGTGGTGAGGCGCACGCGGATCTCGGGATGCGCGCGGCGGAAATCGTCGAGCCGGGGGATCAGCCAGCGGATCGAGGTGGCGGGCGGGCAGATGATGCGCAGGTCGCCCGTGCCGGCGGTCAGGCGGTCGGTTTCGCGGCGGATCAGGGTGAAGGCCTCGGAGAGGACGGGCAGGAGCTGGCGGCCCGCCGTTGTCAGGCGCACGCCCCGTGCCTGTCGGACGAAGAGTTGCAGGCCGAGATGGTCTTCGAGCTGGCGGACATGGCGGCTGATGGCGCCGCGTGTGACGTGGAGTTCCTCGGAGGCGCCGATGAAGCCCTCGTGGCGGGCGGCGGCCTCGAAGGCGCGGAGGGCGTTGAGCGGGGGCAGGGGCATTGGGTCGGTCCAAGGATCAGGTTTCGTGATCCATGCTACGAGAAAGCCTGATTTGATTGCAAGCGCGGTGCTGGCGTAACCTGCGGACAGGTTCACGCGCCAATGCTGGGATATCGACATGAACACTGCCATCTCAACCGGCTTTCCTTTTGCCTCCTTGTTTGGATCACGGAGGAGATTGCGTCTGAATGGTGGGAGGAAACCTGATCCTGTGGAGGTGGCGGCGCGGGGTCTGCTGGACGAGTTGGAGCGTCTGGCGCTGACCTCGCCGCATCTGCTGGCCGATATGGGGTTCGAGATCGACCGGCGGGCCGGGAGCCCGACGCGGACGGTTTGGCGGCGGGCGGGGCTTTGCGTGACGATCGAGCGGGGCGGATCGCCCGCCATTCGTGTCGCCGTATCCGGGGCCTGATCGGCCTAGGCGCGGCGAAGTTTGCCTGCGGGCGACGGCTTGTGTCGCAAATGACATGGATTTGCGCGGCGCCCTCCGGAAGGATCGGGGGGAAAGGAGGGCCTGCCATGCCAGATGCCCCTGTGTTCGCTACCGTCCCATGTTTGCGTTTTCCGGAGGGGTCTTTGCGATGAATCGCCCGCTGAGCCCGGTTGCCCGGCCCGGGGCGGAACAGATTGCGCGGATCGCGGGGTTCGCGCTGGACCGGGAGCTTGCGGTGCCGGATCCTGTGCTGCGCCATGCGGCGACGCTGCTGATCGACACGCTGGGCGTGGCGGCGGGGGCGACGCGGTTGAAGGTGGGGCGCATCGCGCGGGATTATGCGGTGGATTTCCACGCGGCGGGGGGTGCCGGTCATGCGGCGCCGATGTTGTTCGACGGGCGCGTCGTCAGTCTGCCCGGCGCGGCGTGGGCGCTTGCGACGCAGATCGACAATCTCGACGGGCATGACGGGTATTACCCGACGAAGGGGCATATCGGCTGTGCCGTGGTGCCGGCGCTGTTTGCCTATGCCGAGCGGCATCCGGAATTGACCGGGCCGCAGGCGTTGCGGGCGATGGTGATGGCCTATGAGGTGGCGACGCGGGCGGCGCTTTCGCTGCATGGGACGGTGAGTGATTACCATACATCCGGGGCGTGGAACGGGCTGGGGGTGGCGGCGCTGGGCTGTCATCTGGAGGGGGCCGGGACAGAGGTGCTGCGCCACGCGCTGGGCATCGCCGAGTATCACGGGCCGCGCAGCCAGATGATGCGGGAGATCGACAATCCGACGATGCTGCATGATGGCTCGGGGATGGGGGCGCTGGTGGGGATGAACGCGGCGTTTCTGGCGATGCGGGGGTTTACCGGGGCGCCGGCGATCACGGCGGAGGCGCCGGAGGTGGCGGGGTATTGGGCCGATCTTGGCACCGAATGGACGGTGGCGGAGAATTACATCAAGCCCTATCCGAGCTGTCGCTGGGGGCATCCGGCGGTGGATGCGATGCGCAAGCTGCGCGAGGCGCACGGGCTGACGGCCGACGATGTGGCGGCGGTGGAGGTACGTACCTTTGACGAGGCGGCGAGGCTGTATGCGGGCATGCCGGAGACCACGACGCAGGCGCAGTATTCGCTGCATTACGTCGTGGCGGTGATGTTGAAGCATGGCACGCTGGCGCCCCGGCACGTGGCGGATGAGGGGCTGGATGATGTGGATGTCGCGGCGATCATTCCGCGAATCACGGCGGTGTCGTCGGAACGGCACAATGCCCGCTTTCCGGCGGGCCGCTGGTCGGATATCGAGGTGACGCTGAGGGATGGCCGAAAGCTGCACTCGGGCGATGTACCCGCGAGCGGTGGGCCCGGCGCATGGCGCAGCGACGCGGAGGTGGAGGCGAAGTTCCACGATTTCTGCGAGGGCGTGCTGTCGCCGGCCCGCAGTCGCGCCATCTGGGCGATGCGGGATTCACTGTTGGACGATACGGTGACGCTGGCCGAATTGGCGCAGCTGATCACCCCGGAAGGAGACGCATGACCAAGGACGCCCCCCGAGTGATCATCATGAATGACAATGCCGCGGCGATGGCGGCAAGGCTGCGTGAGGCCGTGCCGGAGGCCGAGGTGGCCGAGCTGACGCGGTACGAGGATACGGAGGCGTTGCTGGCGGACTTCCGGCCGGACGTGGTGTATTCCACCAAGTTTGCCGGGAATGACGGGTTTCCGACGGCGGCGCTGTTCGGGCCGGAGGGGCCTGCATGGGTGACGGTCGGGGGGTCGGGCTGTGATCACCTGGGCCGGTGGGATGCGGAACAGGTGACGGTGACGAATTCCGCCGGGGTGGCGGCGCATATGATGGCGGAATATGCGTTTGGCTGTGCGCTGCATTTCTCGCTCGATATCGAAGGGTTGGCGCGGGACAAGGCGGCGCGGCGGTGGGACAGTACGCGGCTGATGGCGCCGCTGAAGGGCCGGACGCTGTTGATCGTGGGGCTGGGCCAGACGGGACAGGCGGTGGCCGAGCTGGGGCAGGCGTTCGGGATGCACGTGATCGGCGCGCGGGCGCGGCCGGCGCCGATGGAGCACCTTGACGAGGTGCATGCCGCCAGTGATTTGCCGGGCTTGTGGGGGCGGGCGGACATGATCGTGGTTGCCGTGCCGCTGCTGCCGGCGACGCGGGGGATGATCGGGGCGGAGGATTTCGCGGCGATGAAGCGCAGGGCGGTGCTGGTCGATGTCTCGCGGGGCGGGGTGGTCGACGGTGACGCGCTCTTGGAGGCGTTGCGGGAGGGGAGGATCGCGGGCGCGGGGCTCGATGTGTTCGCCGAGGAGCCGCTACCTGAGGAGAGCCCGTTCTGGGCGCTCGACAATATCATCCTGTCGCCGCACAGTTCGGGGGTGTACGAGGGGTGGGATCTCAATTCCCTCGACATGTTCATCGAGAACCTGCGGCGCTGGCAAAGCGGCGAGGCGCTGAGGAACGTGGTCGACCCGGCGCGCGGATACTGAAAGGACAGCCCCCATGGCAGAGCGGTTTCGCGGCGTGATCACGCCGATACTGACACCCTACAACGATGATTACGGCATTGCGGAGGATCTGTACCTTGCCCATGCCGGGGCCTGTCTGGCGGGCGGGGCGCATTACATTTCGCCCTTTGGGACCACGTCGGAGGCGCTGAGCCAGTCGATGCGGGAACGGATGGCGATGGTGGAGTTGCTGGCCTCGTCCGGCACGGCGCGGCCGGATCAGATGATGCCGGGCACGGGCCTGTGCAACATGGAGGAGACGGTGACGCTCTGCCGGCATGCGGTGGAGCTGGGCTGTGCGGCGGTGATGACGCTGCCGCCGTTCTTCTTTGTCAATGCGGGCGACGAAGGGCTGTTTCGGTATTTCGCCGGGCTGATCGAGGCGGTGGGGTCGGACCGGCTGAAGCTGTGTTTGTACCACATTCCGCAGATGGCGGGGATCGGGGTGTCGCCGGCGCTGGCGGCGCGGCTGAACGAGGCGTTTCCGGAGGTGGTGGTGGCGTACAAGGACAGCTCGGGGAACTGGGAGAACACGCGCGCTGTCATCAAGGCGGCGCCGGGGATTTCGGTGTTTCCGGGGTCTGAGAGCTTTCTGGTCGAGGCGGTGAAGCTGGGCGGGGGCGGGTGTATCTCGGCCAGTTGCAATTCGAACGTGGCGGCGATCCGGGGGGTGTATGACCTTGCGGCGGCGGGGAAATGGGACGAGGCGGAGGCGGCGCTGGGGCCGGCCATCCTGCATCGCAAGGCGGTGCAGGATGGCGGGCTGATCCCGGCGCTGAAGGCGTTGAAGGCGCGGCAGTCGGGGGATGCGCGGTGGCTCAATCTGCGTCCGCCGCTGGAGAATGCGGACCCGGCGCTGGGCGAGAGGCTGGCGGAGACGCTTTGAGAGGGCGCCTCCGCACCCCGGTCAGTTGATCGTCGAATTCAGCCCTTCCGGCTGGCCGACCACGACGAAGGTCAGCTTGTCGGGGTCGAGCCATTCGCGGGCGACGCGGTTCACGTCTTCCAGTGTGACGGCGTTCATCCGGTCGTTGCGCGTGGAGATGTAATCGAGCGGCAGGCCGTCGACCTGCATGCCCACGGCGATGTCTGCGATGGGCCCGTTGCCGTCGAAGCGGAGCGGGTAGGCGCCGGTGATGTAGGTCTTGGCGTCTTCCAGTTCCTCGGCGGTGACGCCGTCCTCCTTGATGCGGGTCCACTGGTCGCGGATCACCTCGATGGCCTCGGCGACGCGGTCATTGGCCGAGGAGACCGAGCCGATCCATGTCTGGGCGTTGTCCTTGAGCGAGAGGTAGGAATAGACGCCATAGGTCAGGCCGCGTTTCTGGCGCACCTCGGTCATCAGCCGGCTGGAGAAGCCGCCGCCGCCGATGATGTGGTTGAGGACATAGGCGGCGAAGAAATCGGGATCGTCGCGTTCGATGCCGGGCTGGCCGAAGATCACGGCGGATTGCGGGGTCTGGTAGTCGATCACCTTGACGCCGCCGGGGAGGTTGGTGTCGGCCTGTTCCGGCAGCGGGGCGCCGGTGGCGGGCAGATCACCCAGCAGGTCGTCGAGCAGGGTGGACAGCTCGTCGGCGGTGATGTCGCCCACGGCGCTGACATAGACCCGGTCGCGGGCGAAGACGGCCTTGTGCGCGGCCTGAATATCCTCGCGCGTGAGGCTGCCGACGGTGTCGATGGTGCCGTCACCGGGGCCGCCATAGGGGTGATCGCCGAAGACCAGTTCCGAGAAGGCGTTGCGCATGATCTCGTCGGGGTCCTTCAGGTTGGATTGCAGGATCGAGATGATCTGTGCGCGGACCCGTTCGATGGCGGGCGGGTTGAAGGCCGGCTGCACGATGCTCTTGCGCAGGAGGTCGACCGCCTCGTCTTGGGTTTCGGTCAGGAAGCGGGCGGAAACGCTGACGGCATCGTCGCCGGCCTGATAGGAGAATTCGGCCGCGAGTGATTCCGCGGCGCGGGTGAAGGCGCGGGAATCCATGTCGCCGCTGCCCTCTTCCAGCAGGGCGGTCATCAGGCTGACGGCGCCGTCCTTGCCCTCGGCGTCGAGCGAGGTGCCGCCACGAAAGCGCAGTTCCAGCGCCACGAAGGGGAGGGAGTGCTCCTCGACCAGCCAGGCCTCGATGCCGCCGGGCGTGGTGATTTCCTGAATGTCCACCTCGGCCCGTGCGGGCAGGGCGGCGAGCGTCAGCACCAGCGCCAGCAGCGGCGCGACCAAACCTCTTGCATGCCTCATTGGGTTACCTCCGGCGCTTTCATCCAGCCTGTCACGGCCTTGTCACGGTCGAATACGTTGCGTGCGGCGGCGAGCACGTCTTCGGCGGTTACCGCCTGAAGCACCTCGGGCCATGCCTGCACGTCCTCGACCGTCAGACCCTGCGTCAACGCCCGGCCGTACCGGTTGGCGACCTGATTGACGTCGTCGCGGGCGTAGATTTCGTCGGCCCTGAGCTGCATCTTGATGCGGTCGAGCTGATCTTCGTTGATGCCGTCCTCGAGGAAGTTGGCGATGACGTCGTCCATGGCGTTCTCGATCTCCTGCAGGGTCACGCCCGCGGCGGGGGCGACGACGAGGTCGAAGGTGGTGTCGTCGAGCGATTTGCCCTGATAATAGGCGGAGGTGTAGACCGCCTTGCTTTCGTCGAACTGGAGCTTCTCGGACAAGAGCGAGGTGATCCCGCCGCCGAGGATCTCGGCCAGCACGGTGAGGGCGGCGGCCTCGTCCTGATTGCCGCTGTCACGCTCGGGGGCGAGGTAGCTGCGCATCACGTAAGGTTGCCCGACGCGGGCGTCCTGAAAGATCAGGCGGCGTTCGGCCATCTGGCGGGGCTCCTGCGGGCGGGCGCGTTCGGGGAGGTCGGGGTTGCGCGGCAGGGCGCCGTAATAGGTTTCGGCCAGCGCCTTGACCTCGTCGGGTTGCACGTCGCCGGCGACGACCAGCACGGCGTTGTTGGGGGCATAGTAGGTCTGGTAGTAGTCGAGCGCATCGTCGAGATCGAGGTCGCGCATCTCGTGCTGCCAGCCGATGATCGGCACGCCGTAGCGGTGGTTGAGATACTGCGCGGCGGTCGCCTGTTCGCGGAAAAGGGCGCCGGGGTTGTTCTCGACCCGCATGTTGCGTTCCTCGATGATGACGTCGCGTTCGGTGGCGATGACCGATTTGTCGAGCTGGAGGTTGACCATGCGGTCGCTTTCCATCTTCATCATCAGTTCGAGACGGTCGGCGGCGACGCGCTGGAAATAGGCGGTGTAGTCGAAGCTGGTGAAGGCGTTGTCGCGGCCGCCGTTGCGGGCCACGGTGGCGGAAAATTCGCCGTCGGCCACTGTCTTGGTGCCCTTGAAGAGCAGGTGTTCGAGGAAATGTGCCACGCCGGAGACGCCGGGCTTTTCATCGGCCGAGCCGGCCTTGTACCACACCATGTGCACGACGACGGGGGCGCGGTGGTCTTCGACGACGACAACCTCCATCCCGTTATCGAGCATGTAGGATGTCACCTGATCGTCGGCCTGCGCCGTGCCTGCCGCCGCGACTATCGCGACGAGCATGGCCAGAAGTCTCGTCATGGCCTGCCTCCCTGCTATCAAATTGCCTTTGCCAATGGCTATACCCGCCAAGATACGGGTGTGCCATGGCATTTCAATGCATCTGAACGGGTTGTGAATGGGCGGCCTAGCGGGAGGCGGGCGGAGCCGTCGGCGTAATGACGCCGGCGTTGCGCATGCGGCGCTGTTCGGCTGCCGAATCGAGCCACTGTCGCTTGTAGGCGTCGGTGTAGTTGTCGCGCGGCCCGATGCGGAAGATGTTCCGGCGGCCGTAGTTGCGACGGATTTCCTTGTCTTCCACGCTCAGGCGCTGGCGGATTGTCGGGTCGGTGCCGTAGCGGGCCGCATGGCGGACAAGGCCGGCATCATTGGCGGAAACACCGGTATTCGCCGTCGCGGCCGGGTTGCCGCCGAGCGCGGCGATGCCGTCGGCCTTGGTATTCTGGTCGGTGCGGTTGCCGGCGCCGGGTTGCGGCGTGGGCAGGGCGGAATAGCTTTCGGGGGCCTCGAGCGGCTTGCCGGGAGCGATCGCGAACTCGTCCGGCCCGTCGCCGGAGTTATTGAACCGGGTCAGCGTGATATCGCGGTCGCGCGAGCACGCGGCCACCACAAGCACCAGCCCAACCATCATGATCTTCCGCGGCAATGTCATTCCGCCAATCTCCCACACTCGTCGCGCCACGTCTAACCCATCACGCGGGAAAGGTCACGCGGCCTTTTTGTCACCCGTGAATATTACCATACCAATGGCCCCGGCGAAAACAGCGATATCGGCGACGTTGAACGCATAGGGGTTGTTGATGCCACAGCAGGACATGTTGAGGAAGTCGGCGACCGCGCCATAGACCAGCCGGTCGACCACGTTGCCCAACGCCCCGCCGATCAGCAGACCGGCGGAGATATGCTGCCACAGCCCGCCGGGTTCGCGGCGGATCCACCACAGGACCACGGCGGAGATCACCAGCGCGATGGCGATGAGAATCCAGCGGGTGGTGTCGGTGTCGCCCTGAAACAGGCCGAAATTGATGCCGTAGTTCCATGCCATCCGGAAGTTGAGAACGGGCGGCAGGATGTCGATCGCGCGCACACGGTCAAGCTCGAGGATGTGGACGACCCAGTATTTGCTGATCTGGTCGATCAGGAAGGTCAGAACCCCTGCGATGAGGACGGTGCGCATGATGATCTCCTGCCCCTTGTTGGACTAGTGCCGGAAATGGCGCATGCCGGTCAGAACCATGGCCAGTCCGGCCTCGTCGGCGGCTGCGATGACGTCGTCATCGCGCATCGAGCCGCCGGGCTGGATCACGGCGGTGGCGCCTGCCTCGGCGGCGGTGAGAAGGCCGTCGGCGAAGGGGAAGAAGGCGTCCGATGCCACGACGCTGCCTTGGGTCAGGGGCGCGTCGAGGCCGAGTTCCTGCGCCATGTCGGCGGATTTGCGGGCGGCGATGCGGCAGCTGTCGACGCGGCTCATCTGGCCGGCACCGATGCCGACGGTGGCGCCGTCCTGGACATAGACGATGGCGTTGGACTTGACGTGCTTGGCGACCTTCCATGCGAACAGCATGTCGGCCATCTCGCGGTCGGAGGGGCTGCGCTTGGTGACGACGCGCAGGTCGGTCACGTCGACCTGTCCGGTGTCCTTGTCCTGCACGAGGATGCCGCCGGAGACCTGCTTGAAGGCCAGCAGGGCGGCGCCGGGGCTGGCGAGCTTCTCGGTGGTCAGGAGGCGGAGGTTCTTCTTGGCGGCGAAGATGGCCTTGGCGTCGTCATCGGCGCCGGGGGCGATGACGACCTCGGTGAAGATCTTGGCGATCTCCTCGGCGGTTTCACCGTCGAGCGGCTGGTTGAGGGCGATGATGCCGCCGAAGGCGCTGGTGCGGTCGCAGTCGAAGGCGCGCCTATAGGCCTCGCGAAGGGTGGGCCCTTGTGCCACGCCGCAGGGGTTGGCGTGCTTGATGATGGCGCAGGCGGGGCCGTCTTCGGTGGGGTATTCGCTGACCAGTTCAAACGCGGCGTCGGTGTCGTTGATGTTGTTGTAGCTGAGTTCCTTGCCCTGATGCTGGGTGGCGGTGGCCACGCCGGGGCGGGAGGAGCCGTCTTTGTAGAAGGCGGCGGATTGGTGCGGGTTCTCGCCGTAGCGCAGCGTTTGCGCCAAAGTGCCGGCAAAGGCGCGGCGACGGGGGGTCGCCTCTCCCAGCGCCTGCGCCATCCAGCCCGAGACGGCGGCGTCATAGGCGCCGGTGCGGGCATAGGCGGTCAGGGCAAGGCGTTGGCGGAAGGCGTAAGTGGTCTGGCCGTCATTGGCATCGAGTTCGTCCAGCAGGGGCTGGTAGTCTTCGACGTCGACCACGACCGAGACGAAAGCGTGGTTCTTGGCCGCCGCGCGGATCATCGCCGGGCCGCCGATATCTATATTCTCGATGCAGGTGTCGTAATCGGCGCCCTTGGCGACGGTTTCCTCGAACGGGTAGAGGTTGACGACCAGAAGGTCGATCGGGCCGATGCCGTGCTGTTCCATCGCCGCCACGTGATCGGCGTTGTCGCGCAGGGCCAGAAGGCCACCGTGGACCATGGGGTGCAGGGTTTTCACCCGACCGTCCATCATCTCGGGGAAGCCTGTCACATCGGCCACGTCGCGCACGTCGAGACCGGCCTCGCGCAGGGTCTTGGCGCTGCCGCCGGTCGAGAGGAGTTCGACACCGCGCTCGGACAGGGCCTTGCCCAGCCGGACCAGCCCGGTCTTGTCGGATACGGAAAGCAGGGCGCGGCGAAGGGGCGCAAGATCGGTCATCGGCAGCATGTCCTCGGTTCAGTTCAGGTGGCGGTCGCCGGGGCGAGCCCGTCGCGCGCCAGATCGCGGATCCCTATGGGCGAGTCCTGCGGCTTGGCCAGTGACCATCTCACGCGGGTCGCATACTCCATCATGCGGCCGGATAGAACAATCTGTTTGGTCGCACGGGGCTTGAGGCGCGTTTTTTCGAGGTAGACGCTGTTTTCGACGGACATTTCGACGTTGCCATCGACCCGCATGACCCAGATTTCGCCGCTCATCAGGGCCATCGAGGCCGCCGTGCCGCCCATGTCGAGCGAGACGTCGGCATCGGGGTGCAGGTGAAAGCGGATGTCGAAGGGGATGCCCTCGAGCCCGGAGGCGTCGAGCGCCTTGTCGAAACGTTCCTTGTCGCCGTCGTCGATGGTGACCAGCATGTCCTCGCCGGCAAGGGCGCGCCCGTCGAAGGTGAGTTCCAGCTTGCGCACATGGGTGAGGCCGTAATCGCGGACATAGCCATCATGCCCGCCCTCGAAGCGCAGGCCGTCGGGGGCGTGGCTGACCTCGATCGGCACGCGGCGCGGGGCGCTGACGAGGTAGTCGAACCCGTCGCGGGGGGCGCCGAGCCGGGCGCTGGACTGTTCATTGAGGACAAGGGTGGAATGCGAGGGCGTGGCGCGGCCGGCGCGGCGCCATTCCTGCCCGAAATTGACGCCGGAGCCGCAATTGACGATCAGCGGGCGGCGGCCCGAGGTCAGCTCGAAGGCGAGGGTGGAGGCGTGGGCCTCGCCCGAGGCCTTGCCATGCGGCGGCGGGGCGGCATCGACGATGACGCTGGTTCGGCCTGCGCTGAGCCGGGCAAAGCCCATCGACAGCCCGTTGGCCGCGCGGCTTTTGACGCCGCTGTTGGCCAGCGCATGGTCGAGCCGACCTTCCAGCCCCTTGCCGCCGCCGTGGAAGCGGGCCAGCCCGCCATCGGCGTGACGCAGGGTGCGCAGGGTGGGGGCAATGCGTTCGATGGCCGACCAATGGGCGTTGCTGACGCCCTTGCCGGCTTCGCTGAGCGCGACGGCGGCCCATGTCAGCAGGGTGAAGACCTCGAGCAGTTCCTCGGGGTTGCGGGTGGGCAGGCCGCCCTGTGTGTCGATCTGGTCGGCGCATTCGCGACCGAGCGCGGTGACGGCGGGGTCGACCTGTCCTTCCATGCCCTCGAGCGAGATGCCGGCATAGATCAGCCCGGTCAGGGCCTCGAACCGGGGCAAGCCGGGGGAGGTGGCGGCCCAGCGGCGGCCAAGGAAGACCGTCTGCGCCGCCATCGAGCGGTAGAAGGCGTGGGATTGTTCGCTGCCGGCGCCGTTGAGCAGGAAGAAGGCGTGGCTGATCCAGCGGATCAGGCGGCGGCCGGTCAGGTTCGGTGTCCAGCCGGGGCCGTGGCCGCGGCCGTACAGGTCGATCCAGCCCCGGAGCCATGCCTGCGCCCGGTTGCGGGCCGTGGCGTCGCCGGCGGCGACGAGATCGTCGAGCCATCCGAATCCGTGCAGCGCCTCGGCGAAGGCGTGGTCGGGCGGGGTGATGTCCCACATGCCGGTATCGGGTTGCTGGATCAGGTGCCCGGCGAAGAGGAAGTTCCCGGCGGCGAGCTGGCGCCCGCGGGCAAAGCTGCCGATGGTGCGGGGCTCGGGGCGAGAGACGAAGGCCGTGACCGGCCGGCCCAGCACCGCCCTTCGGGCGGCGAGCCGGTTCTGAAACCGCGTCCAGCGCGCGGTCAGGTTTTCCGCTATTGCCATGCCTCTTGCCTCTTCGCGCTCTTTATGGCGCCGTTCGGGCCAGTATAGCGCGGCAGAGGGGTCAAGTCACGGCAGATTGCGGCCTGCCGGCAGGACATTCAGGAATTGGCGGCGCCCCTCAGGAATTGACCAGCGCCATGAAGATCAGCACCAAGACGATCAGCACGCAGTTCCACGCCGTGAACCGGACGAACCCCTCAAAGGTCTTCTCGTGGGTTTCGATATCCATTTCGCCATGTTTGTGGTCAGCCATCTGGGGTCGTTCCCTGCTTGGAAATTACGCGGTCGGTGGTGTGGATAGCGCATTTGCGGGGGGCTGTCACCACCCTGTGCGCCATCCGGCCCGAAATGTCGCAAGGGGCCGGATCAGGCGGATTCGAGGTCTTCCACAAGGCGAAAGCCGATGCGGTTGGGTTCGACATGGTCGATCTGCTTGGGCAGGGCGCGCAGCATGACGCTGAGCTGGGTGACGTGCTGAATGAGCTGGGTTTTCACGCCGCCCGCGTCGCTGCCGTAGAAGGTGACGATATCGGGGTCGAAAAAGCCCATCCCCTCGATCCGGATGACGCCGGTGTCGCCGCCGGCAAAGCCGATGGCGATTTCCTGCTCGTTGTCGAGCGTCTTCTCGAAGTTCTGGATGTAGAGGATCAGCCGTTCATAGGCCCATTGCGCCTCGCTCTTCTGCTTGGCGGGGGAGAGTTTCACCCCCTCGGTCACGTCGCGCCCGCCGCGGCAGGTGGCGGGGTCGGCATGGACCTCGTGGCAGCGCGGGATGGCGGCGTCTTCGGCGGCTTCGGCCGCGGTTCTGATGTCGTCGTCCATGTGTCGTCTTACTCCGGGCTGCTCTGCCAAAGCCACGCGCCGTCATCGCGGCGCCGGCGGGTTATTTCGCCAGCGTGATGGAGATGATTGAGATGTGCAACCGTCTCGACCAGCGCCAGCCCGTAGATGCCCGCGTCGATGGTGCGTTTGAAGAGCGGCGGGAAGCAGTCGGCGGCGGTGCGGGGTTGGGCGAGGTGGGCGCGCAGGCGGTCGAGCGCGCTGTGGTGATTCTCGATCAGCTGGCGCATCCGCATGGGCAGGCCGTGAAAGGGGCGCTTGTGTCCGCTGAGCACGAAATGCTGTTCGCGCGCCAGCGAACGGAAGCGCCCGCAGGCTTCCAGCCACTCGGCCACGGGGTCGGCCTCGGGCTCGGAGGGCTGGACGCCGATATTGGGGCTGATGGAGGAGATGATCTGGTCGCCGGCGATGACGAGATTGTCGTCGCGGCTCCAGAGTGTGAGGTGTTCGGGGGCGTGGCCGTTGCCGATATGGATGTCCCAGTTGCGGCCGCCGGCGCGGAGGGTGTCGCCCTGTTTCACGCGGGTATAGCCCACCGGCAGCGGGTGGCAGACATCGGCGAAGTTGAAGGGGCGCTCGGCCTTGCGGGCCTCGAATATCTCGGGGTCCATGCCGGCGGCGCGCCAGTAGTCGAGCGCCTGTCGGGTCGGTGCCTCTTCGACATCGAGGATCAGCATCCGGGCGAGAAGCCACGCGGTGCGGGTGGTGATCAGCTCGGCCCCGAAACGCTCCATCAGCCAGCCGGCCATGCCGACGTGATCGGGATGGTGGTGGGTGAGGATGATGCGCGAGACGGGTTTGCCCTTGAGCGGGCCGGTGAGCAGGCCTTCCCACAGCGCGACGCTGTGTTTGGTGTACATGCCGGTGTCGATCACCGTCCAGCTATCGCCATCGTCGAGCGCGTAGACATTGACGTGATCGAGCGCCATCGGCAGGGGCAGGCGGATCCAGAGCACGCCCGGCGCCACTTCCAGCGCGGCGCCGTTCTCGGGCGGATCGGGGAAGGGGTAGCGCAGGGTCTGGTTGGGCCCGTCCGTCATGCGACGAGGTCGTCTGGCGTCAGCGCGTAGAGGTCTTCCGCACCGGCGGTGGCGTGGGCGATATGGGCCGTGTGCTCGGGCAGGAGGCGCTTGATGTAGAACCGCGCCAGCCGCGTGCGCTTGCCCTCGCCGCCCTCGGCCTGAGCGGCGCAGAGGTGGAAATGGGCGCCCAGCACCCGTGCCCAAGCCCGCAGGAAGGGGACGGAGCCGGCGAAGCGGTCCGTCACGTTTTTCTGCGAGACCATCCATTCGGTCGCCTCGCGCAGGGATTCGGTGGCGTTCCACACCGGCTCGGCCAGATCGGGCAGGCTGGCCCGCGCGCTTTCGGCGTGGCGCTCGATCTCGTCGAGCAGGGCATAGGCGGCCTCGCCCCCGTCCATCAGCTTGCGGCCGGCGAGGTCCATAGACTGGATGCCGTTGGTGCCCTCGTAGATCGCGGTGACGCGCACGTCGCGGGCGTATTGGGCGGCGCCGGTCTCCTCGATATAGCCCATGCCGCCATGCACCTGAATGCCCAGATCGCTGACATTGATGCCGGTATCGGTGCCGAACGCCTTGGTGATCGGCGTCAGGAAGGCGGCGCGGGCGGCCCAGTCGGGCTGACCCGTGGCATGGGCCATGTCGATCGCCACGGCATTGGCCAGCGCGATGGCACGGGCGGCGGCGGTTTCGGCCTTCATGGTGGTCAGCATCCGGCGCACGTCGGCGTGGTCGATGATGGTGCCGGTGCCGTTCTCGACGGGCGTCTTGCCCTGTGTGCGTTCCTGTGCATAGGCCATGGCGTGTTGCAGCGCGCCTTCGGCGGCGCCGATGCCTTGCACGCCGACGCCGAGGCGGGCGTTGTTCATCATGGTGAACATGCAGCGCATCCCGTCATGTTCCTTGCCGATCAGCCAGCCTTGGGCGCCGTCATACTGCATCACCGCCGTCGGGCTGCCATGCAGGCCCATCTTGTGTTCGAGGCTGACGACCTTGAGATTATTGGCCTTGCCGGGCGCGCCGGTTTCGTCGGGGATGTATTTTGGCACGAGGAACAGGCTGATCCCCTTGGTGCCGGGCACGCTGTCGGGCAGGCGGGCGAGGACGAGGTGACAGACATTCTCGGTGAAGTCGTTGTCGCCCCAGCTGATATAGATTTTCTGCCCGGTGATCGCATAGGAGCCGTCATCGTTGGGTTCGGCGCGGGTGCGCAGCGCGCCTACGTCGCTGCCGGCCTGTGCCTCGGTCAGGTTCATGGTGCCGGACCATTCGCCGGAAATGAGCTTGGGCAGGTAGGTGTCGCGGATCTCGTCGCTGGCGTGGTTTTCCAGCGCCTCGATCTGGCCCTGTGTCATTAGCGGGTTGAGTTGCAGGCTGAGGCAGGCGCTGCTCATCATCTCGTTGACCGCGGTGGTCACGGCCATGGGCAGGCCCATGCCGCCATTTTCCTGACTGGCCGAGATCGAAACCCAGCCGCCCTCGGCAATGGCCTTGTAGCCCTCGTCGAAGCCGGGGCTGGTGCGGACGACGCCGTTTTCGAGGCGGGCGGGGTGCAGGTCGCCCTCGCGCTGAAGGGGGGCGAGCACCTCTTCGCACATGCGCCCGGCCTCGTTGAGGATGGCGGTGACCATGTCGGGCGTGGCGTCGGCGAAGCGGTCGGTCGCGGCGACGTCTTCGAGTTTGACGACATGGGAAAACAGGAAGTTGAATTCCTCGACAGGGGCGCGATACGGCATCGAAAATCTCCTGATCTCATCGGTCCCGGCAGCACGGCGGCTTGGCTTCGCCAGCCATGGGCTTTATGCATTTGGCTCAGGCATAGCCTAGCGGGTGCCGGACTTCCATCAACCAAAACGCCGCGTCAGACCGATCATGAGCCAAGAGACCGCCCTTCTGACTGCCGACCCGGACGGGTATGGCCGCGCCGCCGAGCTGCTGCGGAGCGGGGAGCTTGTCGCCTTCCCGACCGAGACGGTCTATGGGCTGGGCGGCGATGCGACGAACGATATGGCGGTGGCGCGGATCTTCGAGGCGAAGGGGCGGCCACGGTTCAATCCGCTGATCGTGCATGTGGACCGGGTGGAAACGGTGCGGGAGTATGTCGAGTGGCCGCACGCGGCGGAGGTTCTGGCGAGCGCGTTCTGGCCCGGGCCGCTGACGCTGGTGCTGCCGATACGGCCGGGCACGGGGATTTCGGGGCTGGTGACGGCAGGGCTGCCCTCGTTGGCGGTCAGGGTGCCGGCGAACCCGGTGGCGCGCGAGTTGCTGCGGGCCTTCGGCGGGCCGGTGGCGGCGCCGTCGGCCAACCCGTCGGGGCGGATCAGCCCGACGACGGCGGCGCATGTGAAGGCCGGGCTGGCGGGCAGGATTGCGGGTATTCTGGATGGCGGGGCCTGTGACGTGGGGGTGGAATCAACGATTGTCGGGCTGACCGATGGGCCGGCGTTGCTGCGCCCCGGCGGGCTGCCGGCGGAGGCGGTCGAGCAGGCGCTGGGCGAGGGGCTGGCGCGGCATGGCGAAGGGGATGCGGTGACGGCGCCGGGGCAGTTGGCCTCGCATTATGCGCCCGGTGCGACGGTGCGGCTGGAGGCCGGGAGCCGGCGGGCGGGCGAGGTGATGCTGGGGTTCGGCAAGGTCGAGTGTGATCTGAACCTGTCGCCTTCGGGTGACCTGACCGAGGCGGCGGCGAACCTGTTCGCGCATCTGCACGCGCTGGACGCGAAGGGCGCGCCGATTGCGGTATCGCCCATTCCCGAGAGAGGACTGGGCCGGGCGATCAACGACCGGCTGCGCCGGGCCGCTGCGCCGCGCGACTAGAAAGGGCGCGTCACCAGAGAGGTGCGCACCCTTGATTTCATTGCGTGGACAAGGCGGGTCAGGCCGTCACTGGCAGCGTTTCTCGGCCTCTTCGACCGCCGCGGTGAAGCCCAGCAGCGAGAAGGTATCCTTGGTCGTCGTGCCCCGGCTGGATCGCGCGGTGAGCACCGCGTCGGTGCCGCGCTTGAGGGCCGCGATGATCTTGGCATCGTCCGCCGTGCTGGCCGGCCATGCCCATTCGCCTTCGGTAAACAGCTCGAACTCTGTGTCGCCCATCGTGAGGTTGACGGTCGAGCCGGAGGCGAACGGATAGCCGCCGGTGAAGGTGAGCTGGCCATCGACGCCCGCATCGGGGCGGTAGAAGGTCATCAGCAGGATGTCGCCCCGCCGCACGGCGACCACGCGGCCATCCTTGGTGTTGACCGTTTCGGTCGGCGAAGACACGGCCCAGCATTCGCGCGGATCGTTATCCTCGAAAACGCTCCATGCCGTGTTCGCGGCAACCTGGTTGGTGCTTTCTTCCTGCGCAGCCACGCTTGTTGCGGTTGCTGCCAACAGGGCGCCCGTCAGCAGGCGCAGGGCAGTCAGACGTCCCATCCGTGATCCCATTCTATCCAGCCTCCAAAGCTGTCCTTGAGCCTCAAATTCTTCAACCGCCCGCGCCGCTTACCGGATTTATGTTGCGGGTCGGCCATTTTCCCTCGACATTGCAATATTAGCCTGAAAGTAGCGAGACATGAAAGGCTCAATTGGCAAGTTTCCGCGCGCCCTCGCGAGGGTGTGAACCCTTGCCGGAAAGGTGGATGATGACAGGCCCGGCCCCTCTGACCGAAATCTGGCGCGGACCGCTGGCGGAAAGCCGGCATGAAGGCCACGCGGTGATCTGCGATGCGAAGGGCGAAATCGTCGAGGCGTGGGGCCATCCGGAGGAGGCGGTATTGCCGCGCAGTTCGGCCAAGATGATCCAGGCGCTGCCGCTGGTGGAAAGCGGCGCGGCGGCGAAACACGGGCTGAGCGCCGAGCGGCTGGCGCTGGCCTGTGCGTCGCATAACGGCGCGGCGATCCATACCGACCGGGTGAACGCGTGGCTGTCGGATCTGGGGCAGTCGGACGGGGATTTCCGGTGCGGGCCGCAGATGCCCGATGACGAGGCGGCGCGCTACGGGCTGATCCGGGCGGATGACGCGCCCTGCCAGGTGCATAACAACTGTTCGGGCAAGCATGCCGGGTTCCTGACGCTGGCGCGGCATCTGGGTGCCGGGCCGGAATATGTCGAGGCGGATCACCCGGTGCAGAAGGCCTGTCTTGCCGCCTTCGAGGAGGTGACGGGGGAGGTCAGCCCCGGCTACGGGATCGATGGCTGTTCGGCGCCGAATTTCATCACCACGGTGCATGGCATGGCCCGCGCCATGGCCCGGTTCGCCACCGCGCAGGAGGGGGCGGATGCGCGGCAGAGCGCGCAGCACCGGCTGTGGCAGGCGATGGTGGCGCATCCCGAACTTGTGGCGGGCGAGGGGCGGGCGTGCACCGAGTTGATGCGGGCCTGTACCGAGCCGGTGGCATTGAAGACCGGGGCGGAGGGGTTCTTTGTCGCCATCCTGCCGAGCCGGGAGATGGGCATTGCCCTGAAGGTCACCGACGGGGCGACGCGGGCGGCGGAATGCACGATTTCGGCGCTGCTGGTGCGGCTGGGCGTGCTTGACCCGCTGCTCCCGGCGGCGCGGCGGTTCCTGAACGCGCCGATCTATAACCGCCGGGGAATCGAGACCGGACGGATCAGGCCCGCTGAGGGGCTGCTCTGAGCCAGATACAACCGCTTGGATGACATTTCCGGGCCCTTGGCCGGTAAGACCCGGCATTTCCGCTCATCCGGGCAGCTGACATCCGCAGGTTCCCGCCGTCCGGTGCGGCTGTATCGCGGAATGGCAATCTCTCGCTGACGAAATCGCCCGGTTTGGGCTCTTTCCCGCAGGTTCTGTGGTGGTTTGTCGATGGCCGCAGACAAGTGGCATTCGGGTCACCATGTTCTGTGGACGAGAGCACCACTCTCGGAAAGCAGAAACCGAAAAGGGAAAGTTTTCATGTTCAAGAAACTGACATCTGCAGGCCTCATCCTTGCGCTTGTCGCGCCGACTGCCGTGCTGGCGGAAGATGCGTCCGCGTCGATGGATGCGGATGGCGACGGTGCCGTCACCATGTCGGAATTCAACGAGGCCATGCCCGATGCGGGTACCGAGGTCTTTGCCGAGATCGATGCCGACGCGAACGGTGCCTTGAGCGAAGAGGAAATTTCGGCAGCGACCGACGCGGGCGTTCTGCCGGATATGAAATCTCGGGGCTAGATACGTTCCTCCTCCCGAGTTCCCGGAGCGGGTGCGCGGTCATCTACGCAGGCGCATCTAGCCCTGAGGCCGGTCAAGGACACCCCCAAATCCCGACCGGCGATTGGCAATAACCAGCCAGCGTCTGTGCAGCTACATCTGGTTTGACAGCCCACCACTCCGGGTTGGATGCCGCGTCGCCCTTGGCGGCGCGGCATCTCTGTTTGGGGCTTGCCGCTTGCGCGGTTTTCCAACATCATCGCAATCGTTCTCAGGGCGGGGTGAGATTCCCCACCGGCGGTAAGGGGCGTTCACGCGCTCCAAGCCCGCGAGCGCATCGGGGCTTCACGGCTTCGATGGTCAAGCAGATCCGGTGCAACTCCGGAGCCGACGGTTACAGTCCGGATGGAAGAGAACGCCGGGTTTCAAAAGGGGGTTTCCCCTGCCTTTCCCGTCGTCCTGCGCCTTGGGTGATGAGTGTCGATGAAGGAAAGGAGACCCTATGACACGCACCCGATATGCCTTTATCAAGGCCAACTGGCACGCCGAGATCGTCGATCAGGCGCTGGCCGGATTTTGTGAGCTTATCCCGCAAGAACAGGTGGATGTGTTCGACGTGCCCGGCGCGTTCGAGATGCCGCTTCTGGCGCGCGATCTGGCGCGGACGGGGCGGTATGGCGCCGTGGCGGCGGCGGCCTTCGTGGTGGATGGCGGGATTTACCGGCATGACTTTGTGGCGCAGGCCGTGGTGGATGGGCTGATGCGGGCCGGGATGGATAGCGACGTGCCGGTTCTGTCGGTGTCGCTGACGCCGCACCAGTATCAGGAGACAGAGCATCATACCGCTGTTTTCAAGGCGCATTTCGTCGAGAAGGGGCGGGAGGCGGCCAAGGCCGCGCTGATGATCGGCAAGACCCGCGAGGGGTTGAGCGTGGCGGCCTAGGCGTCGCCGAGATAGGCGCGCAAGGCCTCGGGCGGATTGGCGAAAAGCTGGTCCGTCTGTTCCGGCGGGCGGGCCGTGCCATCGGCGACGAGGATCACCTCGTCGGCGACGCGCCTTGCGTCATCGGGTTCGTGGCTGACCATCAGAACGGTGGCGCCGGTCTCGCGGGCGAGCTCGGCCACGAGGTCGAGCATCTCGGCCTTCAGTGCCGGGCCGAGGGCGGCAAAGGGTTCATCCAGAAGGAAGATTTCGCGATCCTGCACCATGAGGCGGGCCAGCGCCACGCGGGCGCGTTGGCCGCCCGAGAGGGCGCCGGGTTTGCGCGGGCCGAGGCCTTGCAGGCCGACGCGGGTGAGGGCGGCGTCGATGCGGGTTTTGTCTGATGCGGAGAGGCGCAGGCGGGGGTTGATGCCGAGGCCCACGTTCTGGGCGGCGGTCAGGTGGGGGAAGAGGTTGCCGTCTTGGAACAGCATGGCGACGGGGCGCTTGCCGGGGTCGGTGTCGGCCAAGGGGTTGGCGTTCCAGTGGGTTTCCCCCTTGGTCACGGGCAGGAAGCCGGCGACGCCTTCGAGCAGGGTGGTCTTGCCGCCGCCGGAGGGGCCGATGACGGCGACGATCTTTCCGGTGTCGATCGTCAGGTCGGCGTGCAGCAGGAAGCCGCCATTGTCGATGGTGCAGCGGTCAAATTTCAGCATGGTGGCGCCCTCCCCTGTCGAGAAGCCAGAAACTGCCCACCGAAAGGGTGAGAAGCAAGAGCGCGCCGGCGGCGGCGGCCTCCATCTGGTAGGAGCCCATGAGGCGGTAGATTTGCAGGGGAAGCGTGGCGATATCCGGGTCGGCGAAGAGGGTGATGACGCCGAGATCGCCGATGGAGAGCGCCATGCCGAGGCCGGCGGCAAAGCCTATTTGCGCGCGCATCCGGGGCAGAAGGACGCGCCAGAGGAAGGGGCCGCGCGCCATGTCGAGGGAGAGGCCGAGCTTGCCATAGCGGTCGACGATATCGCGGGCGCGGGGGACGAGGATGCGCATGGCAAAAGGCAATGACATCAGGGCGTTGACCAGCGCTGTGACCGGCAGGGCCAGCAGGAACGGGTCGGCCACCGGGCGGATCAGGATGAAGAGCCCGGTGCCGATGACGAGGGGCGAGGCGGCAAGACCGAGAAGGCCCGCGAGTTCGATCACGGTGTGGCGCCCGGTGGCGATGGCGGCGGCCATCGGCAGGGCGGCGAGGAGGAGCAGCGCGGTGCTGATGGCGGCGACGAGGAGGGAGACGCCGGCGGCTTTCCACAGGACGAAAGGCAGGCCCGCAAAGCCGGGCACGCCTGAGGCCACGATGGCCCCGAGCGGCACCAGCAGAAACGCTGCCGCAAATACGATCCAGACCGTGTCGGTCAGGCGCGCTCTGGTCGTCTGGCCGTCCCAACGTCTTAACGCGCGGTCAAGGCCGGTGCCGAATCCGGTGCCTTGGGCCAGCCGAATCGCCACCATCGCGGCGCCCGTGGCGAGCAGGATCTGCAAGCCCGACAGGAGTGCCGCGCGGCCAAGATCGAATTCAAACCTGAAGGCTTGGTAAATGCCGAGTTCTATGGTGGTTGCCTTGGGTCCGCCGCCGAGGGTGAGGGCGACGGCAAAGCTGGTGAGGCAGATGGCGAAGACGACGGCGAGCGCGCCGGGAATGACCTGTCGCAGCAGCGGCCATTCGATCAGGCGGAACATGGCGGGGCCGTCGAAGTTCAACTGTGCGGCGAGGCGGAAGCGTTCAGTGGGCACCTCCTGCCAGGCTTGCAGGATGAGGCGGGTGGCGAGCGGCAGGTTGAGGAAGACATGCGCCAGCACGACGCCGTGCAGCCCGTAGATGCGGATCGGGGGCAGGCCGAAAAGGCCGAGGAATTGGCTGATGAGGCCGGCGCGACCGAAGACTTCGAGCAGGCCGAGGATGGCGACGATCACCGGCAGGATGAAGGGCACGCCCAACAGGGCGATAAGCGCCGAGCGCCCGGCAAAGCGGCGGCGGGCCAGCGCGCGGGCCACGGGGATGGCGAGGCCCACGCTGAACAGGGCCGAAAGGGTGGCTTGCAGGAGGGTGAAGCGTATGGCGGCCCAGTCGGCGGCGGACAGCCCGCTGCCGGCCTCGGCCCGCCATGCCACGGCGGCCAGCGTGCCGAGGACCAGCGCGGCGATGCAAACCGCCGCGCCGATGCCGGGGCGCGCGCTTACTGGCTGAGCGCGTCTTGCCACTCGGACAGGGCCTCGTCCCGGATGGCAGCGGCCTCCTCCGACGGGAAGAGGAGGGATTTTTCCGGCGTGATCAGGGTGTCGAACCCGTCGGCCAGCCCGTCCTCGGGCATGACGGCGGGGTACATCCAGTTGGTGGTGGGGATGATCGACTGAAACTCGTTCGAGACCATGAATTGCAGGAACTGGTCGGCCAGTTCGGGCTGATCTGAGTTGGCCAGTTTGCCCGCCACCTCGACCTGCATGTAATGGCCTTCGTCGAAGGGGGCGGCGGCCTTGGTGTCATCCTCTTCGGCGATCAGGTGATAGGCCGGGGAGGTGGTGTAGGAGAGGACCATGTCGGCCTCGCCCTCCATGAAGAGGCCATAGGCCTCGGACCAGCCCTTGGTGACGGTGACGATGTTGTCGGAGAGGCCCTCCCAGATCTGGGGCGCCTCGTCGCCATAGGCGGATTTGACCCAGTGCAGCAGGCCGAGGCCGGGGGTGGAGGAGCGGGGATCCTGTATCAGGATGGTCTTGTCGCTGTCGGCGAGGTCACGGAAGCTGTTGGGCGCGTCCGATCCGGCCTCGTGGATGAAGGCGAAATAGCCCCAGTCATAGGGCACGAAAACCGGGTCGTCCCATGTGACGGGCATGTCGTAGGTGGCGTCGACGGAATGCTCGGTGAAGAGGCCGGTTTCCTTGGCGGCGGCGATCAGGTTGGTGTCGAGGCCGAGTACGATATCGGCGTCGGAGCGTTCGCCCTCGAGCCGGACACGGGCCAGCAGGGCCGCGCCATCCTCGACGCCGACGAGTTTGAGGTCGCAGTTGCAGACCTCCTCGAACGCCGCTTCGACCTTGGGGCCGGGGCCCCATTCGGCGACGAAACTGTCATAGGTATAGACGGTCAGTTCCGGTGTCTGGGCCGTGGCGGCCGTGGCACACAGAAGTCCCGCTGCAAATGTGAGATGCTTCATGTCATCCTCCTTTGCGGCGCGAGGGCAAGGGCGGATGCGACCTTTACCTTCCCTCCGCCGGTTCTAGCCGGTTCAGGTTCAACGGGTTCGCATGTTGCATCTCAGCCCTGGGGCCATTGGCCCGCGGGCACCCCGAGGTAGGCTGGAAACTAGGGCCGGCGGAGGGGGAAGGCAAGGGGGGCCGAAGCCCCCGTCTGCGCGTTGCGGATCAGGCGGCCGGGGCGACCCGGGCCGGGGTTTCGCCGATCGGCGCGACCTCGACAGAGCCGCCGTCGGCAAGGATCGGACAGCCCTTGGCCATCTCGCAGGCGGTCTCGATATCGTCGGCCTCGACGATAGTGTAGCCGGCGAGCGGATTTGTGCCGCCATTATGGGCGATGCCGGCGCTGCGGACGGTCTTGGACCAGCCGGCGCGGCCGCCCTCGTCGAGGCAGGCTTGTCCCATGACGTTCTTCCAGTCCTGCCAGCGAGTGTGCTCCTCCTGTTCGGACATCCCGGATTCTTCAGCGTTTCCGCCATGATAGGCGAGAATGTACTTGGGCATTTCGCGGTCCTCCTCTCGGGTTATCGGGGGACAGGATACCATGCCGGGGGCCTGAGATTCAGGGGCCGGGGCCGGGAGGAAGGGTTAACGGCCATATTTTGCTGGGGAAGGGACGTCGGTATCACGTCGGTATTGTGTCGGTATCGCGTCGGTGCGGGGGGCTGTGGCGGCGTTGGTTGATGTGGCGGGCGATGCGCAACGCTCGAGATGTTGTGGGGCGCGCAACGGGGGGGCCGGCGGTGTTTGTGCCGGGCGCGAGCCGTGTCCGACATGTCCACGCCGGGCGAGCGCCGGCCCGTGGGGAGGCGCTGCAACGGTACTGGTGAGCGTTTTATGGTGCCAAGTACAGCCTAGCTAACAATGTTACTCAACACCTCAAAAGCGCCTGCCCGGCGGGACGGGCCGGCGCTCGCCCGGCGCCGCGCCAAAGCGCGGCTTTGTTCCGGGCGCGCCGAACCCCGTCCCGGCCCCCGAGCCGGGACCTCGTGCCGGCGGGGGCACCGGGGCGGCGTCGCGTCAGCTCTCGCCGTCGTCCGGTTCGCCGTTCGGTTCGGTCGAGCGGCCGACGATGGTGCGCAGGGTGCGCACGTCGATCGGTTTCTGCAGGAAGGGCAGGCCGTCGACCGCGGCGGTCTCCTCGCGCTGGGCGGCGGAGGCGAAGCCGGACATCAGGATCACCTCGATATTCGGGTGACGCTGGCGGATGCGGGCGGCGAGGTGGTGGCCCTGCATCTCGCCCGGCATGACGATATCGGTCAGCACGACCTCTGGGAGGGGGCCCTCCTCGAGCAGGTCGAGCGCGCTGGCCGCGTTGAGGGCGACGCGCACGGTATGGCCGGCGCGTTCGAGCTGGGTGGCCATGACGCGGGTCAGCGCCTCGTCGTCGTCGACGATCAGCACGCCGCGGGGCGTGATGGCGTGGGGCGCCGGCTCGGGGCTGTCATCGGGTTCGGGGGCGGCGATGCCGGGGGCGGCGGGGAAGGCCATGGCCACCATCGTACCGGTGCCCGGCGCCGAGTCGATCCGCAGGCCGCCGCCCGACTGGCGGCAGAACCCGGCGACGGTGGAGAGGCCGAGCCCGGTGCCCTCGCCCACCTTCTTGGTGGTGAAGAAGGGTTCGGTGGACATTTCCGCGACTTCGGGGGTCATGCCGGCGCCGCTATCCTCGATGGAGAGGGTGGCATAGGGGCCGGGGGGCAGGGTTTCGGAGCCGTGGAAGCCGGTGACGGCGGCCCGCTCGAGTTGCTCGTGCTTGCCGGAGATGTGGATGGTGCCACCCTCGGGCAGGGCGTCACGGGCGTTGATCAGGACGTTGAGGATCGCCTGTTGCAGCGCCGCCGGGTCGAGGCGGGCGGTCAGGCCGGGGGTATCGAACTGCCGGGTGAGGGTGATGTTGGCGGGGCAGACCCGGCGGAACATGGCGATGGCGGTCTCGGCCTCGGCCTCGAGGTCGGCGAGCTCGGGGTGGAGGCGGGATCGGCGGCCATAGGCGAGAAGCTGGCGGGTCAGGTCGGCGGCGCGGTTGGAGGCGCCGATCGCCTCGGACACGTAGGTGCGGTGCATCTTGTCGTCGGGATCCTCGGCCAGAAGCTCGAGATTGCCGAGGATGACGTTGAGGGTGTTGTTGAAGTCATGCGCCACGCCGCCCACCAGCTTGCCCAGCGCGGCGACCTTTTCCGACCGGGCGGCGGCGAGCTCGGTCTGCTGGCGCTGCATCTCGCTTCTGAGATAGGCGGCCTCGGCCTCGGTGCTGCGTCGTTCGGCGCGGTTGGTGAGGTGGGCGAAGCCGATCACCGCGGTGACGGTGGAGCCGATGATCATGAAGGTGAGCATGGCGAGGCGAAACTCGACCGTCATGACGTCGCGTTCGACCGCCTCGGCCACCACGAGGGCGAAGAAGAGCGGCACGATGATCGCCACCGGCAGGACGCGCCGGGCCATGCGGCTGCCCGGTTCCTGAGACAGCAGCACCTCGATCCAGCCGCGGTGGGCTTCGGTGAGCAGGAGCGCCCCGAAGAGCAGCACATGCGCCAGCGCGGTGTGCAGCGCCATCATCGTGTAGAGCGGGTTGTAAAACAGGGTTTGCGCCCCGAAGACATAGCCGATCAGCGGGATGAAGGCGACGACGAGGCCGGTCGTGTCGACCGTGATCGAGGCCATGCCATAGCGGAGCCCGCGGAGCAGCAGGCTGAGCCCCAGCAGGGTGGCGCAAACGGCGCTGGCCAGCGACATGCCGTCGGAGCCGCGATGCGGGGCGGGGGTGAGGCCGACGGTGTGTTCGAGGATGATGGCGGCGAATATGGCCACCGCCGCCAGCAGCGGCAGCAGGGCCGGGGCGCCTGTGAGCAGGGCGATGGCGCCGAGTCCGCCGGCCAGCAGGGTGAAGGCGGTGGCGGGTACCATGGCGGGCAGGCCGGGCGCGATGCGGCGGAGCCAGTCGACCTCGAGCCCCCAGCCGAACACCAGCACGAGCACCGCGCCGAGCGCCGCCACGGCCGCGAGGGCGAGGCCGAGCCGCGGCGGGTCAATGGCGTGGACCCCAAACCCCGCCGCTGCATCATGTGCCTGATTCGCCATCAGTTTTCCCGAAACGAGGGACAATTCATCGCAGTGTACAACCTAAACCCGCGAGTGGGAAACCCGTTCCCGCAGAGCGGTTAACCCTGTCGCCGCGCCACGCGTGGCCGTTAGGCGGTTCTTAAGGCGCGCCCGCTATGGCTGGCCGGGTTCTGCAGGATCCGGGTGCGCGATATGCCGACGATTGCCGTCTATGACTGGAGCGTGGTGTCCCATGACGGGGCGCTGACCGCCGATCAGCTTGCCAGTGACGACCACGCCAACGACCCCGCGTCGGAGGGGTACGATCCGGGCCGGGCGAGCTGGACCGGGGTGACCTATACCTATACCGGCGCGACGCCCGCCCAGATCCTCGTATCGGACGATGACGGCAGTTTCGACGACGGCATGAACGACACCGGGGCGGGCCAGGTGCTGTTGGAGGAGGTGACGGTGAACGGCGTGACCTATGCCGCGGGCACGCCGGTGGAGAACGAGTTCGCCTTGATCCAGGGCGGGTTCATTGAGGTTTACGTGCTGCGGATCGGCGAGGACAATATCGGGTTCGTGCCGGCGTCGAACCTGCCTGCGCCATGGGCGGGGGTGCAGTTCAGCCCCACCGCCAGCCGCGACGGTCTGAGCGTCAACAGCAGCGACGGCGGGACGAACGAGGAGGCGTATAACAACGTCATCTGCTTCGGCGCCGGGGTGCGGATCGCCACGCCCGGGGGCGCGGTGCGGGCCGGGGCGCTTCGGGCGGGGGACATGGTGCTGACGGTGGATCGCGGGCCGCAGGCGCTCTTGTGGACGGGGCGGCGGGAGGTGGTGTTTTCCGGGCCCGACGACCGGCGGCGCCCGGTGAGGATCGCGGCCGGGGCGCTGGGGCCGGGACGGCCCTGTCGCGACGTTCTGGTCTCGCCCCAGCACCGGGTGCTGGTGGAGGATGGTGCGGACGGGGCGCTGGGCCCGGCGGTGGGGTTTCTGCGGCTGCCGGGCGTGTCGCGGGTGCGCGGGCGGGACAGGGTGAGCTATGTGCACCTGCTGCTGGCGGGGCACGAGCTTTTGTGGGCGGACGGGCTGATCTGCGAGAGCTTCTTTCCGGGGCGGATGGCGCTGCGCCTGTTGGGGGCGGCGGACCGGGCGGAGGTTCTGGCGCTGTGGGGCCTGTCGCGCGAAGGGGCGCCGGCGGAGGCGGCGGCACGGCCGCTGCTCACGCGGCGGGAAACGGCGGAGCGGATTGCGGCCACGGTGCGGGGCGCGGCCGGAGAATCGGGATTTTCCGGGCCGTTTTCTTTGAAGAAAACGGGGCCGGCGGCGGATCTGTCTCAGGCGAACGTGTCGCGGGCGTAGCCTTGCAGGAACAGCAGCGCGGTGAGGTCGCCGTGGTTCACGCGCACGTCGCATTGCGCGGCGACGGAAGGTTTGGCGTGGAGCGCGACGCCGGTGCCGGCGAGGCCGAGCATCCCGAGGTCGTTGGCGCCGTCGCCCACGGCGATCACATCCGCCGGCGTGATCCCGAGGCGGGCGGTGATGTCGTGGAGCGCCTGCACCTTGGCGTCGCGGCCGAGGATGGGCTGGGCGACGTGGCCGGTGAGGGTGCCGTTCTCGATCAGCAGGGTGTTGGCGCGGTTTTCGTGAAAGCCGAGTTCGGCGGCCACCTTGGCGGTGAAATTGGTGAAGCCGCCGGAGACAAGCGCCGCATGCGCGCCGTGGGCCTTCATGGTGGAGAGCAGCTCGCGCCCGCCGGGCATGTAGGTGATGCGGGAGGCGAGCACCTCGGCGATGACGGTTTCGGGCAGGCCCTTGAGCAGGGCGACCCGCTCGGTCAGCGCGCCCTCGAAATCGAGCTCGCCGTCCATGGCGCGGGCGGTGATGTCGCGCACATGGGGGCCGACGCCGGCCTCCTCGGCCAGTTCGTCGATGCATTCCTGCTGGATCATGGTGCTGTCCATGTCGGCGAGAAGCATTTTCTTTGCCCGGTTTTCGGCGGGCTGGATGACGAGATCGGTCGCGGCCTTCTGGAGGTCTTCCCAGACCTCCCAGCGGTTGCCGGGGATGTCCTGCATGGGGAACTCGGCGGCCTCGTCGGGGGAGAGCCATTGCGCCTCGCCGCCGCCCCATGCGTTGCGCAGGCTGTCGACGAGTGCGGGCTGCAGCGTGCCGCGCGGGGCGATCAGGGTGGCGATGTACATGGGCGGCCCTCCGTCGGTTGGGTGTCGGTGGGGGATAGACCACAGGCACCGGCGGAGGGCCAGCGGGTTTTGACCGGGCCCCTTCGCTACGTCGGGCAGGGGCGGCAGGGTGCGCCGGCAATGCCGTTCAAAGTGATCGCTGACACCGTCGTGCGGCATCGCCTTGTTGTCTGCCCGGCGTGACCCGGTTGCGGGTGGGGGCGTAAAGACAGCTTCGTCCATGCCGCGCGCAGTTACTGCATCCTCGCGCATTATTGTGGCCAATAGGCCATTTTCAGGTAACGTGACCGAAGGTCAACTTTCAACGCTATACGGCTGCGGCGATGCAGGATCGAAAGAAACGCAATAGATTCATAGAACCGTACGCGCAGCCGAAGCTTCGCAGGAAAACTCGTATGATAATGCCGAAACGCGAGCACTTATCTGGCAAGGGCGCAGAGAAACAGGGGTACTATGCCTAAGGGAAATGGTGCGAAAACCGAGATCATATCTCTGACCCGAGGGTTGAGTATTCTCCAGGCGTTCCAATCGCGTCAGGCGCCGATGACCAACAAGGAAATGACTGAACGCACCGGCTTGTCCAAGGCCACCGTCGCCCGCCTCAGTCGAACTCTGGTCAAGCTGGGATATCTGCGGCAGTCCGGTATGCAGGGCAAATACCATCTCGACGACAATGTCACCGATTTGGGAAATGCATATCTGCGCTCGCTCACGCTGACCCGCGTGGCCGAACCCCTTATGATGGATTTTGCGCAAAAGCACCAAACATCCGTTGCCATTGGCGTCGGGCATGGTCATCAAATGATCTATGTTTGCTACTGTGCCGGGCAAGAAACGGCAACGATGCGCCTCAGTGTGGGCACGTTGGTTCCGCTGCATCAATCCGCGATTGGAGTGGCCTATCTTTCAGCGCTGACAAGGGATCAGCAGGCGGCCCACCTGAAGGCGGTTGCGCATCACTATCCCGAATGCGACCTCGCGAACCTGCCCGGGCAAATCGCGCACACGCGCGAGGTCGGGTACTCGGTTTCATTTGGCGCCTGGCGGCCCGAGATATATGCGGCGGGCGCGCCGTTGTGGCTGGATCGGGGCAGGTCGGTTGCTGCCATTAATTGCGGCGCGAGACAGCGCAACCAAAGCCGTGATCATTACATCGAAACGTTGGGGCCTGAGCTTATGATCCTGTCGAGCGATATCAGCAGCGGTATGGATCAGATTGGAGCGACCTTTCAGGATGAATGACCCGGCCGAGATCGACAGTTTCCCTGAAACGCAAAACCCCATATCCCCCCGTGACATCGCACGAAAGAGGTTTGAGGCTGGGCATGTGGCGCAAGATCGTCATTTCGTGAAGGCCTTGGCGCGCGGGTTGATGATCCTTGAGGCCTTTGCCAAATCCGACACGGTTTGGATGCATGTTTCGGATATCGCCGAGAGGGTCGGCCTGCCAAAGCCGACAGTCGTGCGTTTCGTGCGCAGTCTCGAGCAGCTTGGGCATCTCTATTACTCCAGTTGCCGGCGACAGTATCGGCTGTGCGCGCCTGTTCTGACGCTTGGCTTTTCCGCGCGGCTGCCGTTCACACTGGGCGACATGCTGCATCCTGAGCTACAACATTTGGCCGATACCTATAATGTTCATGCCTCTCTGGCCAAACGAGACAGGCTGGACGCGCTTGAGATGGTGGTGTGCCACAGCAAATCCACTCTGATGACATTGAAGCTGGATGTTGGATCGCGCCTGCCTTTGGCTGGAACTGCGACAGGCACGGCATTGTTGACCCACTTGCCAGAGAAGGAACGCGATTTCATCTATCACAAGCTGCGCGAGCGGCATGGGACCAATTGGAACCGGCTGCTGGAGCGCATAAATACCGGGTTCAAGGAGGTCGAAGACCGGGGGTTCGTCACCGCCTATCGTAGTTGGGCGACCGATATCAACGGCGTTTCGGTGCCGATCCGGTCCTTGGATGGGGCATCGACCTATGCCGTGACCTGCGGCGCGCCTGCTGCGTTGCTGCCACCTGAAAAACAGCACCTGCTTGGAAACAAGCTGCTTGAGATCAAGCGCCGGGTCGAACGCCTCACCCAGCCAAATGACCACGCCGTGAACGACCCCGACACTGCGTGACACAAGCGTTTTCGAGACGCAGGCAGAGGGTTCGGGACCTCCTCGCACTGAACGCCTCTGTCGCAATTGGATGTACCGGGCCGTGTGTCTGCCGGTCTACAGTTCATAGCTGCCGGTATCTTCGAACCGGGCCTTTAATGTGCGGGCGATGATGCCTTGCTGAATTTGGGTTGTCCCCTCGAAGATACGAAAGAGCCGCACATCGCGGTAAAACCGTTCAACTGCATAGTCCGACATATATCCAGCCCCGCCGTGGATCTGCACCGCGCGATCGGCAACGCGGCCGACCATTTCCGAGGCGAACATTTTTGCACTTGCAGCGACCAGGGTCGTATTCTCGCCAGCGTCGCGCCGCCGGGCCGCGTCAAGGATCATTGTTTTGGCTGCATAGGTGTCGGCCTGGCTATCCGCGATCATGGATTGAATCATCTGGAAATCGACAATCTTTTGGCCGAACTGCTCGCGCTCACAGGCATAGCTGAGGCTTTCTTCGATCAGTCGCGCGGCAATCCCGGTACACAGGGCCGCGATATGCAGTCGCCCTTTGTCCAGTACTTTCATGGAAGTGACAAAGCCGTTTCCTTCTTCACCGCCCAACAGCGCCGAGGCGGGCACGCGGCAATTTTCAAAGATCACGTCACAGGTGAGCGCGCCGGATTGGCCCATTTTCTGGTCGGGCGGCCCAAGGGTGATACCCGGCGTTTGTGCATCCACAAGGAGACAAGAGATGCTGCGGGATTTTCGCTCAGGCGCGGTTCGGGCCATGACCGTGAATAGCTGGGCCATGGGCGCATTGGTGATGTAACGTTTCGTGCCGTTAAGGATGTAGTCATCCCCGTCACGAACAGCCGTTGTGCGGATCGCCATGGCATCGGAGCCTGCGTCCGGTTCGGTCAGGCAAAATGACCCGACAACTTCACCGGTGGCAAGCTTGGGCAGGTAGCACTGCTTTTGCTCCTCAGTTCCGGCGATCACGATGGATTGGGACCCAATGCCAATATTGGTACCTGCCGCGGAACGAAACGCCGGCGCGGCACGACCAAGTTCAAAAACCAGTCGGACTTCGTCCTCCATGGAAAATCCAAGCCCGCCGTATTCCTCGGAAATTGAAAGCCCGTACAGGCCCATTTCTTTCATTTCGCGCAGAATGCTTTCTGGGACCGCATTGGTTCGTGCGACCAGTTCCTCGGCCGGGATCAGGCGCTCGCTGACATATCGGCGAACGGTATCAAGTATTTGGCTCAGAACGTCGGGGTCGGTCGGCATGCAGGTGTCCTTGGTTGGCACGGGCCCGTACAGGCAGAGGCGTATCCCCAGCAGACAACCCGCAGTACCACCTTTAATTTTTGTTCCAGCTGAGCAACAATTAATTAAAATTAAGTTCCGCATAGTGATATAGGCGGGCAGTATTCATATCCGCGACCTAACGGGTGGAACCCATAGAGTTCCAGCCGCGGAACGCGGCCTCCTATCGATTCCGAAAGACGTTTCAGGACCGGATCAGCTCCGCCGTGCGCTTTCCACGCTCTAACGCAGAGAAGGCGTATCTGGTCTGCGTCAACGTTCTAGTGTCTCGTCTTCCCTCGCAAGGATTTCATTATGCGGAACGTCATTCCAAATTAGTTGACCCCTAAATGTGCGCGTGGTAACTGTCAAAACACGATAAATTAACAAGACTTTGGGAGGAGTAAGATGAGTAAGTTATTGCCAAAGGCAAAGGCCACCGCTGCGTTCTGTATTCTGGCGGCGTTTGCTAGTCATGCCGCCGCGGCTGAAGACGTTATCAGGCTTAAAGTGGCCGGGTTCATGCCTGTCGGGCATTTCCTCGTTCAAAACGGGAGTAAGACCTGGCGCGATGAAGTCACCAAGCTTACGGACGGTCGTGTCCAATTCGACTATTTCCCGGCTCAGCAGCTGGGCAAGGCAACTCAGATGTTGGAGCTCGTCCAGACCGGTGTGGCGGATATCGGAGAGGTCGCGCCCGCCTATTCGACTTCCAAGCTCCCGCTTTATGGCGCGCTGGAGGTGCCTGGGCTGGTCAAGAGTTCTTGCAGCGGCACAAGAGCGCTCAGCAAGCTATCCAAGCCGGGCGGAGTTATCTATGAGAACGATCTCAAGCCGAGCAACGTCAGAGCAATGGCGAGTTTTGTTTACCCCGCGTACCATCTCTTTACCGCGGACAAGAAGGTATCCCAAATATCTGACTTTGCGGGTATGAAAATCCGCACGTCGGGCGGCGCAATGGAACATTCGGTTTCGGCCCTTGCAGGGGTGCCGGTCAAGATGTCCGCGCCCGACATCTACCAATCGCTCTCGAGGGGCACCATCGACGGAGTGCTATTCACCTATTTCAGCACCCGCGCTTATGACCTTCATAGCATTTCGAAATATGCAACCGTTGGGGAAGGCTTTGGTTCGGCTTCGGTCATTATCATGATGGATGACAAGAAGTGGAACAGCCTCCCTGCGGATGTGCAAGACGCCATGACGAAAGCTGGCGTGGTGGCAGAAAGCAATTTCTGCGGGTTCGCAGACGATCGCGAAGTCGAGAACAAGCAGAGCTTTAAGGACAACGGCATGACGATCGTTGAGCTGTCTGACGACGCGAAGGCTGAAGTGGCAAATGCTCTGAACAACGTAGCTCCTGATTGGGCGGCAGAAATGAAAAAGCGCGGCAAGCCCGGCGCGCAGGCCATTTCTGACTTGGAAGCCGCGCTCAACGCCGAAGATTAATATCCTGAACATGCTTCTGGCGCGCTTTACGTTCTAGGAACCCGTCAGGTTTCGAAGCTGGGTTTCGTATCGGGTTCGCGAACTTGCTGGGAGAGACTTGGCTTCGGCGGCGCCTGTCTTGGCGCCGCCGGTTCGCTCATCGCCATTACAGGACAAGGCTGGCGCGCAGCTGTGAAATCACGAAAAGGCAAATCGGATTTCCGAGCTTGGGGTCTATCAAAGTTTCACTCTACCTTTTGCGAGGCTCTTCAATGGCAATGTTGTTGAAAATAAACAAACTCCAGTCGGTGTTGGAGAAGTTTCTTGCCTATACTTCTGCGGCAATAATTTTCTTAATGATGGCAAATATTTCCGCAGACGCTGCGGGAAGATATATCTTCAACTACCCCATATTGTTCACCTACGAACTTGTTGAAAAGTATCTTCTTCCAGCGTCCCTTCTACTAATTTTGTCCAATGCCTATCAAAGGGGAAGCCATGTGAACGTTTCTGTCTTTGTCGATATGATGCCCTGGAGATTTGAAAAGGGTTTTTCGGCTGTGGTGACAGCAGCGTCGGCTGTTCTTGTTTCCTATATTTTTTGGATAGGATTGAGGAAAACGATGAGCGCGTTCAGTGATAATGAATATTCCGTTGGATACTATTATTGGCCTGTTTGGGTTAGCGAAGTCATTGTTCCGATCGGGTTTGGGTTGCTTGCTGTGCGTCTGGTTCTGGCCAGTCTCGGGCTAACTGTTGAGTTTGTGTTGAACAGAACTGAGACACAATTCGGCGCGGGGGAAAGCTAAATGGAAATTGCGCTCGGGGTCATCTGTCTAATCGTGTTCTTACTGGGAGGGCTTTCGGTAGCCCTATCGCTCAGTCTTGCCGGTGTCGTAGGGCTCTATCTGGTGGGGGGGATGGGCTTGGTTTCGGGAATCCTGTCCGCAACCACATTACCGGCAGTGTCAAGTTATGAGCTGTCGACGATCCCTATGTTTATCTTGATGGCGAACCTGATAATCGTGAGCGGTGTCGGGGACGAATTGTTCGATACCGCAAGCAAATGGGTTGGTCGCGTGCCGGGCGGACTTGCATATGCAACGTCTCTCACAGGGGCGGCATTCGGTGCGATTTCCGGGTCGAGTACAGCATCTGCCGCGACCCTCGCCTCGACGACGATTCCCGGTATGATCAAAGAGGGGTATGAGCCCAATCTGGCAGCTGGTGTCGTTGCGATATCGGGCACTCTGAGTATGCTAATCCCGCCAAGTGTAGCAATCGTTCTCTATGCGATCATGGTGGACGAAAGCGTTGGAAAGCTCCTCGTTGCCGGGATCATTCCGGGGCTACTCGTCACGATCACGATTTCTGCAACTGTATTTTTCCTCATTTTGCTCGATCCGAAGCGAGCGCCTTCGGGAACGTCGTACTCGTTCAAGGAAAAGATACTGTCCTTGCGGAACACCGGAGCGTTCGTACTGCTGTTCCTGCTTGTTACAGGGGCTATTTATACCGGAGTCGCCACACCTACAGAGGCCTCGGCGTTTGGTGCGACAGGCGCGCTCTTTCTAGCGTTTTGGCGCGGGCGCTGGGCGCAGGTTGGAGAGGCATTTATCAGCGCGGCCCGAACGAGTTGCATGATCGGGTTCATCATTATTGGCGCTCACATTTTTGTCTACTTCCTCACCATGACGCAGGCGACGCAAGGCCTCATCACATACGTCGCCGACACGGGTGCTCCGCGAGAGTTGATACTCTTGGCTGTTATTGTCATTCTGCTCGTCTTGGGCTGCTTCATGGAGCTCATTTCCATGTTGATCCTGACCGTTCCAATTCTGTTCCCGCTGATGACGTCGCTGGGCTATGATCCAATCTGGTTCGGGATTTTGTTCATTGTCGTTGCAGAAGTTGGGATGGTAACGCCACCGCTTGGTTTGAATGTTTTTGTGGTTGCAAGCTATTCAAACATTCCGGCGCACCAGGTGTTCAGGGGGACGTTTCCACACGTTATAGCTCACCTGATCATCATATTGCTCCTTGTACTGTTTCCACAGATTGTTCTTTGGCTTCCATCAACCATGTAACTGAAACTACCGAAAAGAGTGGGGAGAATTTAAAATGGGATCTGCTAGGCGAGTTCTTATAACGGGTGGTGCAAGTGGTGTTGGTGAACATATCGCAAGGAAGTTCCTCGATAATGGAGATAAAGTTACCATTATCGACTACGATGCTAAAGCAGTGGAACTGGCTCTAAAGTCTAAAAGGGCGGATTATGGTTTTACTTGCGACGTAAGCAATACCAAAGCAGTTGAGGAAATACTTAAAAGGGATATCAGAGAGAATGGCGCGTATGAGGTCGTTGTAAACAACGTCGGTATTTCGGGTCCGAGAGAGCATATCGAGAATATAGAGCCAGATGTTTGGCGAAACATACTCGACGTAAATGTTACTGGTATGTTCAACGTTTTGCGTATCGTCATCCCAGGGATCAAGTTGGCGAAGAAAGGCTCTATCGTCAATATATCCTCAGCTGCTGGACGACTTGGGTTTGCTTTGCGGTCCGGCTACAGCGCGTCGAAGTGGGCCGTGATCGGACTCACCGAGAGTTTGGCTCTTGAATTGGGAGCCTACGGAATTCGGGTCAATGCAATTTTGCCTGGCCTGATCGAGGGTGAAAGAAATATCCGCCGCACACAAATCCGCGCTGATGCTCTCGGTCAGACCTTTGCGGAAGCTCACAACGTAGGCATGGATAATATTCCACTTCGACGGTTAGTGCCCCCCGAAGAGATTGCTGCGATGGCACTGCACCTGGCATCCGATAATGCAGAACTTATCACTGGACAGTCCATCGGCATCGATGGTGGTCTAGAACGATTTCATGTTTAGAGGGATAAAAGATGAGCGAACTTTACAAGGATAAATACAATGAAAAAGGCGAACAGACGCGGCGCATCATCGTAGGAGATGAGTATGTCGACACATACAAAGATAATATCGACCGGTTTGATGCTGAATGGCAATTGAGCCTGAACAATCAGCTTTGGTCCACGACGTGGACAAGAGGGATTCTGTCCCATCATGAACTGAGCTTGATCAATATGGCTATGCTTGCCAGCTCGGGACATACGGAGGAATTTGAATTGCACTTGCGAATTGCCTTGACGAGGACGAACATACCTCTTGAGAAAATTCGCGAGTTACTTCTGCATATCGGGCACTATTTCGGCGTTCCCGTGGGACGGGAGCTTTTTAATATTTCCAAGCGTGTATTCAAAGAGCTCGATATTGACGTTAGTGATATGCAGATGAACGATGTTTAGGAGTAAACACCGCATTATTTCTTTGTATGCGCGTGATTTGTTTGGCCCGCTAGAGGGGGCGAATTTAAACAAAGTTTATCAATGATATTAGGTAATTATAATGGCCCTTTCCTATCATGGCATTTCACCAAGAAGGATTGCAAAAACCCGATCCGGACCACTTTGATATACATGGCAAGCCAGAACAGGAGTTAACAGGGTATGGTGGAATATAAGGACTCCGAGTTTAATAGCGTTGGTTTCATTGGGCTAGGTGCGATCGGTGGTGGGATCTGTTCGCATATCGTCAAGAATTTCAGAGACGACGTGGTTGTATTCGATAATAATGAAGAGGCTCTCGATTTACTTCTAAAGTCCGGAGGAAAGCGAGCTGAAAGCATAGCTGATTTCTCGGCCTTGGACGTGGTGTTCCTGTCTTTGCCAAGACAAGAGGTTGTTGAGGAGGTCTTTGCATCGGAGAACGGCTTTGGACGGAATAGCATTAAAGGTCAGATAATTATAGACTTGGGAACAGGCACGCCTGACCTTGCGAAGTCACTGATGTCCTTTTCCAAAGATCGGGATCTACACTTTGTCGACGCGCCCGTGGCAAGGGGGATAAAAGCGGCGACGGAAGGTAATCTGCTTACCATGGTTGGCGCCGAGCCGGAGATATTTGAGAGAATATTGCCGCTGTTAAACTATCTCGCGAGCAACATCATTTATTGCGGCGCTCCCGGGGCTGGGTATTCTGCTAAATTGGTCAATAATATGATCATGTTTTCAAACGTCCTGGCGCTCGCAGAAGGTATTTCGCTAGGTGATGCGCTCGGGTTGGACAGGGAAACTCTTTTAGCCTGCCTTTCCGAAGGATCCGCAAATAGCTACTCGGTTCATAAACATGGGGTATTATCAATGCTTACCGATACCTACCCCACGGGGCAGTTTTCTGTTTCTTCCGCAATGAAGGATATTGGCTATGCGCTGCATGCGGGTGAAGAAAGGGACGTGACATTGTCGACCGCAAAGCTCACCAGGCAAGTCATGTCATTGGCTCAAGAGCAAGGACTTGGCGACGCGTATTTTCCCGCGATCCTTGAAACTGTTTCACGTCGTGAAAACGAGGGTGGGTTACCCTCTCTCTAGCGGCCATGAAACAGCGGCTCGCGCTTTTCCAGAAAGGCCGTTACGGCTTCGAGGTGATCGTCGCTGTGATGAAGGATCGCCTGCCGGTTGGCGGCATCGTCAAGCGACTCCTCCAACGTCGTTTGCATTGCATTGCGCAACAGCCGCTTTGCCCCCTGAACGGCCAACGGCGCCGCTGTGGCGATGCGCTCCGCAAGGCGCTGAGCCTCAGGCAAGAGATCTTCTGACGTCGTCAGGCGCGACACCAAGCCCCAGTCATACGCAGTCTGCGCATCAATCGGGTCCCCGGTCAGAGCCATCTCGGCCGCTCTGGCAAGCCCGGCAACCCGCGGCAAGAACCAGCTTCCACCGTCGCCGGAGATCAGCCCCAGGCGAACGAAACTCTGCGCGAGTACCATCTTGTCGGAGCCGATGCGGAGATCGCACATCATCGCAAGGTCGCAGCCAGCGCCATAGGCCGGCCCGTTTATAGCGGCAATTATCGGGATCTCCAGGGCGACCACCGCTTGGCACATCCGATGGATGCCAGCCTTGTAGCCTGCGCGAATTTCGGACGGGCTCCCGCTGAAGAGGCCTGTTTTGTTGCGCATGGCCTGAATGTCGCCACCCGCAGAGAATATCCGGCCGGCACCAGTTATAATGACGACGCGAAGCTGTTCGTCATTCCTGATGTCTTCCATGACCTGCGTCACTTCGGAGATTTGCGCTGTGCCCGACAGTTTGTTGTATGTTTCGCCGTCATCCAGTGTCACAAGGCCGATATGAGGCGTAAGCTTCTCCAGCATTATGCGTTTCCTTCTTCTTAGCGGCCGGCCCACTGGGGATCGCGCTTTTCACGAAAGGCGCGGGGACCTTCCTGTGCATCTTCGCTGGCATAGACTGGCTCATATATCTGCATGGCTTCGACAAGGCCGGCTTCTAGGCCGCGTGACATCGTTACATTTATGCTGGCCTTGGCTGCGAGAACCGAGAGCGGTGCGTTGTCACGAATACGTTGCGCCATTTGAAGAGCGCGCGCGCGGACTGCGTCTGCTGTCGGTTCGATGAAGTTGACGAATCCCAACGAATGAAGGCGTTCGACCGCTATCATTTCCCCGCACAGGGTCAGTTCCTTGAGGATCGCTTCGGGGAGTTTCCAGACCAGAGGCATCGCCCAGGGCGACCCGCGCCCGATCTTGCTTTCGGTGATGCCGCCTTTGGTGCCGGCCAATCCAACTCGCAAATCGCAGTTTAGCGATAGCATCATGCCACCCGCCGCGAAATGACCGGTCATCGCGGCAATCAATGGCTTGCGCACCTTCAGCATGTTGCTGTGATGGGGGTCGCGTATCAGGGAAAGCACGTCGATACCCTTGCTTTCCTGAATTTCGGCAGCTTCCTTTAGATCCATTCCCGCACAGAACGTGCCGCAGTCAGCCGAAGTCAGAATGGCAACGCGAATCCGGTCGTCTGCGTCGATTTCGGCCCAAAGGTCGGTGAGAGCATTGGACATGGCGACCGTTAGCGCGTTGCGCTGATCTGGGCGATCGATGACGACGGTCAGGATGCCTTCTGTTAGGTCAGTTTTGAGCATGTATTACTTACCTTGTGGTCGTGAATGTGGTCGAGTGTTTGGCAATGTCTGCGAAGGTGAGGTTCGACTCGTCACAAGAGAGCAAGTGGGCGCGGAGGTGTGCTCGGTGCCCGGCATCACCTCGACGGCCATGCCGTCTGCTCCGGTCTTTGCCGGTTTCACGACTTCGAGCCGGCCGACATCGCTGAGCAAAGCCGCGCGGCCAACAAACCCGTTGGTTCCGCAGTTCTCTTGATTGTGCTTCATGCCGACATCTATTCGTGTGGCTGCAATAGACCGCGTTTTTGCGAGCTCCGCGCACCGCGACATACCTCTCACCCCTCCGTAAACTGGCAGAACCAAATGCCTTTTCTCACCACCTTTTAACAAAGTTTAGGTTGCTAAAGCCAGAAACATGTTCATTCTGCGGAACATATTTTCGATTTTTCTAGCGCCAAGGCATGATCGAGTCATCGAGATCTGAGGATGTCAAAGGGAGGTCAAACGATGACGCACAGTAAATCCAAGCGTCCTGCGGCGCCTTTCGGCGGCGCTTCAGAGCTTCCGAGTGCCGCATTTTCATCGGCGCAGGCCCATGAACCATTGGCTGTTGGCGCGATCAGCGTGCTGAACGGTCTGGGCTCGGACCGGGGCCGGGGCGTTGATGCGGGCACAAGAATTGCTGTCGCCGGAAACAACGCAGGCGGCGGTCTTGTTGTCGATGGCACAACCTATATGGTTGATGGGAAGATGATGGCCGTAAGCCTGCTGAAGATGTGGCCTCCGCAAACTTTGGGCCAGTTGGTGAGGCCGATCTTTAAAGGCGGTCTCGCTCCGATGAACAGATTTTCTCCTCAAACACGAGCCAACAACCCCAAAAATGTGTCGAGGGTGCTGCCAAGGACCAATGAGCATGTTAACCAGATCGCCGGGCGAGTTAACGAAGATGGTCCTGATTGACGCACATTGTTGGAAGGGTCAGCCAAGGAACTTCGGCATGACGAGCACTTCAAAACCGCGTATCCTGGCGGTGCGATGGCCGCGACATCCCAAGCCGACTGGAACGCCCACAATTTTACCAGAGCGTAGCTGGTTTAGTGGAGTTAAATGGATTTCTGATGACTGAACAGCCCTCAACCCCCGCTCCGAAAACTACGGGCAAACCGGCTCAGGATTCGAGTGATCGGGCCTTTGTTGTGGCTCTGGGAAAAGGGCTGCGCATTCTCGAAGTATTCACGCCTGACTCGATCTGGCTTGGAAACGCAGAAATAGCGGAGCGGACGGGTATTCCGAAACCAACCGTTTCGCGATTCAGCAAGGCGCTGATCGCCTCCGGTCATCTCTATTACTCTGCGCGCCGACGCCAGTACCGACTCGGTGTAGGCGCTCTGACAGTGGGGTATGCAGGGCGTGCGGGCAGCAGTGTTACCGAAGTGGTGCGCGGCTATCTGCAAAAGCTCGCAGATGATTTCAATGTACATGCAGCTCTGGTGGGCCGTGACAAGACCAATGCCATTCATCTTGAGGTTTGTCATAGCTCGAACACGCTGATGACGCTGCAATTGGACATCGGATCGCGCATTCCCCTGGCCGGAACCGCCAGTGGGCACGCACTTCTGGCGCGGGTCCCCGAGCAAGAGCGCGAATTTCTGTACGGCTATCTGGCGCGTCGCCACGGCAAGCTATGGGAAGAACTGGAACCGTTGGTCGCGAAAAGCAAAGAAGACATCGCCCAATTTGGCTTTACCTCGTCTACTCATGGCTGGCAGAGTGATATCAACGGAGTTGCGGTGCCGATCGTATCCGAAGGGGACTCTCCGGTGCTGGCTATTTGTTGTGGTGGTCCAAGCCGTCATCTTACACCTAAGAAAATGGCGATTATCGGCGAGCGTCTGGTGGAGGACGCAGCCAAGATCATGGACGATCTCTCCAAGAGAACATCTGACCGAGACGGGTGACTCTCTACTCGTTCCAGAAGTTGTAACGTAATTCTTCCATCGTGTTGTTGATCTCACGTGCAGCGATTTTCAGGGTCGGGCCGATTTCTTCACGGAACATCGAGAGCCCGAGCCCATGACGCGAAGCGCCGCAGTTTATCGCGAGGACAGTTTTGCCATTATCGATGACAAGCGGTACCGAGATGGCATAGACATCGCGGCGCCAATCTCCCAGGGACGTGCAAAACCCCGTTTCCTCGATCTCGGCGGTCGATTTTTCAATATGTTCGGAGACAAGCGCCATGTCGGCACCGCTTTCTTCGATGCATTTCAGGTGAAACGCGCGTTGTTCAGGGCCAATCGCCCAAAGGAACGCTCTGCCCATGGCGGTTTTGTACATGGGAAGTAGAGCGCCCGTGCGCATCCGTAGCGTGACGGTATCCTTGCCGCGGCAATAGGCCAGATAGACCATATCAGCCCGGTCGCCGATTCCCAGCGCGGTAGACATGTTGAACCGATCAGCGATGTCCTGAAGCACAGGCGTCGCCACTCGGCAAACCGGCATGCTGGACAAAAAGGATGTGCCGAGATCGAACACCTTGTCAGCAAGGTGATAGCGGCCCTGAAAGTGGGTTTGTCCCAAGTATCCCAAGGTTACCAATGTATGCGCAAGCCGTGCCACAGTGGCTTTGGGCAGCCCCGTTAGTCGGACCAGGTCATGGATACCAAGCGCTGTTTCCTCGCACCTGAAAGCGCGCAGAAGGTCCAATCCACGTTCCAGCGAGATTATAGCGTTCGGTTTATCTGCTGCCTGCATGCCTGATTCATTCTCCAATTACTGTTGAGGCTGTGTGTAGCGCAAATGACATGGCTCAAACAGACAATAGCGCCAATCCACCCGGTTTGCATCAACATGGTCAAAGGAATGGTTTCACCTTGCAGAACGCTATTTTAATTTCTATGGATTGAAAAGATGTGGTGAAAAGTGAGGACTGCAAATGGACGAGTTTCGAGATTTCGGCCTCGAGTTGGAGCACGAACAATTTCGTGCGCAGTTCAGGCGCTTCGTCCAGGACCGTCTTGTACCTCTTGCAGAGGCGGCGGAGGCAGAACATTGCTTCCCACGGGAAATCTATGGATTGCTGGGCGAGCAGGGCTATCTTGCCGTCAATTTTCCCGATCCAATCGGTGGTGGGGGAGATCTGCTGATCGGATGCATTTTCTACGAGGAGCTGACCCGCGCGTCGGCTGGTATTTCGGCCGGTGTATTCGCCCATCAACACCTTGCTCTGACTCCTCTGATGCGGTTCGGTACGGATGAGCAGAAAGAGCGTTACCTGACGCCTGGACTGACGGGCGAGATGATCGGAGCCTTTGGGCTGACTGAACCTGATGCGGGTAGCGATATTCGCGGCATTCGCACGGTCGCGCGTCGCGACGGTGACGATTATGTAATAAACGGTTCGAAGCTTTATATCACCAACGGAACGATTGCTGATTTTGTTCTTGTCGCGGCCCGGACCGGAGAGGACCGGGCACAGGATTCGCTCACCCTGTTCCTGGTCCCCACTGACGCCCCGGGCATACAGCGGACCTTGTTGGACAAGGTTGGCAATCATTCGTCCTCAACCGCGTTCATTTCGTTTGACGACGTGCGCGTGCCTGCCTCTGCCATTCTGGGGGCGCACGGCGAAGGAATCCTCCAACTGAAAAACACGTTGGTTGAGGGGCGTATTCTGGTTGCCAATCGTGGCCTTGGTATTGGCGAGGAAGCCTGCGAGCTGATCGGGGAATATGCCAAGGAGCGTAAAGCCTTTGGTCAGCCCATTTCCAAATTTCAGGGGGTCTCTTTCAAGGTCGCGGAAATGCGGGTGCGTGCGGATTCCGCGCGCCTGATGATCTATCGCGCCGCCCGCCTGTTCATGAGTGGCAAGAAATGCGACCGCGAAGCCTCGATGGGCAAGTTTCTGGCCAGCGAGCTGGCCGTGAATGCGTCCACTACCGGGATGCTTTTGCACGGGGGCGCAGGCTACATGGAAGGCATGAAGATTGCGCGGCTTTTCCGCGATGCGCCTGAGGCCTGGATCGGTGAGGGTACCAACGAAATTCAGCTGCACGTCATTGCCAAGACGATGGGCCTGCTGTGATCGCGGACGTGAGATTGCCGTTGCCGAATTGTTGCAAATCGGGGCCCGCCGATGACACAGGACGAAAGTAACGCGCCTTTCCCCAATCTCTTCTCGCCGTTGCGTATCGGCAATCTGGAGGTTCCCAATCGGTTCGTCGTTCCTGCTTTGACGACGAACTTTGCCGAAGCCAATGGTGATGCCGGTGACCGTCTCATTGACTATCTCGAGGCAAGGGCAGCGGGTGGTTTCGGTCTGATCGTGACTGAAAATCTGGGCGTTCACGCCTCCGGTCGGGTGATGCCTCGCATGGGTATGGCGGATACCGATGGACGTATTCCGCACCTCGCTCGTCTTGCCAAGGCCGTAAAAAGGCACGGGACGATCCTCTTTGGCCAAATCAGCCACGCGGGCCGCCAAACACGCAGCACAATCACAGGCCAGCCGCTGCTGGCTCCGTCACCGGTTCCTTGTCCGCTCAACCGGGAGATGCCGCTCGAACTGACTGAAGAGCAGATCGATACATTGGTGGATGCCTTTGCCGCCGCCGCGTCCAGGCTACAGGAGGCGGGGTTTGACGGGGTCGAGATTCACGGTGCCCATGGCTATCTGGTCGCCGCCTTTCTGTCGAACCACGCCAATAAGCGTAGAGATGATTTCGGTGGAAGTCTGGAAAACCGAATGCGGTTCTTGTTAAGCATTATTGCCCGTATCCACGAAAAATGCGGACGTCATTTCCCCATATGCGTCCGTCTCAGTGTGGAAGAGTTCGTGGCCGACGGACTGACCTCTGACGAAACCTGCAAGATCGCAGGCGCTCTTGAAGCAGCGGGCGTACAGGCCATTTCGGCCTCGGTCGGGACCTATGAATCCTTTAATCGCTTGTCGATGATTACGGGCGAGGCAGAGGGGCGCTGGTTGCCGCTTGCACGTCGGATCAAACAGGCGGTTTCGATCCCGGTGATGGGCGTTGGTCGATTGAAACGCCCCGAGGTCGCGGAACAGGGGTTGGCGCGTGACGATATGGATCTGGCGGCGTTCGGGCGCGCCTCGCTGGCCGATCCCGAGCTGCCTGCGAAGGCGCGTGGCGGTCGTGAGGACACAACGGTTTTCTGCATCGGGTGCAATATCTGTTTGGGCCGGTCTTCGCGCCCCCAATCCATCTGCCCGCTAAATCCCGCGGTTGGCGACGAGGCGCGCTGGCGATTCACACCCGCCGAGAAACCGCGGCATGTGCGCATCGAGGGCGGCTCCTTGGCCAGCTTGACGGCGGCTTGGGTCGCGGCGGAACGTGGGCATAAAGTAGACCTAGTGGTTCGCAGTGAGGCACTCGGTGGGATGCAGCGCTGGCGCGCCAGGGTGCCGGGAATGCAAGAATACGGTGAAGCAATCGAGGCCGCATGGCTTCGCGCCAAGAACGCGGGTGTGCGCATATCCGAGCCAAGGACAGCGTCTGCTGATCTGGTTTGGGGCGAAACCGGGGACCTTCCGATAAGTCCGGAAATCCTGAAAATCCGCCCTGACGCAGTGCCGGCCAGCACCATTCTTGTTCAGGACAAAATGGACTACCGAAATGAAGAATGCGTGGTCTTTGGCAGTGATGTTGCGACCACCGAGGCCGCGATCCGTCTTGCCACAGCGGGGCGGAAAACGCGCCTCGTTACGGCGATGCGCGATGTCGCGCATGATGCGCATCCGGGCTATCGTGAAGTGTCGCGCAACAGGCTTGCGGCGCTTGGCGTCGAGGTTATCACCCACGCGGATGACTGGCGCGACAGGCTTGCCTTGGAGGAGCCGGCAGTGCTGATCGTTGCCGGAGAAATTACTCCGCAGGGAGCGACGCCGCCAATCCCGGAGAACCAAGGCTACAGCACCGAAATTGTAGATGCATATGAGGCCGGAGCCATGACTTCCGGCATTTATGCTGCAGCCGATCGCGCCCGTCTTTTGTGAAGTGACCTGAGTGTTGGGAAAGCAAACCACGAGGCGTGATTCGTGTTTCCAATTTCAATCTGCGGAACATTATTCTAAATTTATTGACAGTGCTGCGGCAGACCGCTTATCAAGGATTCAAACAGCGAAGATGTATCGACGGTGCGTGCGCCGTCGCAATCAAGGGCGGGAGGAAGAATGAAAGGTTTTGATTCATTCGAGGGAAAAGTTGCCGTTGTCACCGGTGCAGGCACAGGTCTGGGCCGGGCTTTTTCCCTGCGATTGGCCGAACTGGGCGCAACTGTCGGGCTGGTGGGGCGTCGTTCCGAACCGTTGGAAAAGACTGCGTCTCTCATGCGCGACATTGGTGGGCGCTCCGTCGTCATGCCGCTCGATATCCGCGATTATGAAGCGGTCGAAAAAGGCTTTGACAGTCTGGTCAAAGAAACTGGGCGGCTCGACATTCTGATCAATAACGCCGCTGGTAATTTCATAGCCCGCGCCGAAGACATCACCGCCAACGGCTGGACTGCCGTGGTCGGAATTGTTCTGAATGGTTCGTTCTTTTGTGCGCGTGCGGCCTCGCGCCATATGTTGCCGCAGCGGTCTGGCAAGATCATGAACGTTACGGCCAGCTATGCATGGGTCGGTGGCCCCGGAACGGTCCATTCCGCCTCGGCCAAGGCGGGCTTGATCGCTATGGCTAAAACGCTGGCTGTCGAGTGGGGCGGGCGCAACGTTCAGGTCAATTGCCTGTGTCCGGGTTTTGTCGACACGGAGCAGTCTCGCGAAAAACTCTGGCCCGGAGATGAGGCGCGCGAGCACCTTATGGATCGGATTCCAGCGGGTCGTTTCGGCACTTTGGAAGAAACCGTTGAGGCAGGCATGTATCTGTGCTCGGACGCGGCGAACTACCTTAATGGCGAAGTTCTGACAATCGACGGGGCCGAATGGCTTAACAAGGGCGCGCTTCTGTTGCCGGATGCGACCCTGTGACCGCGCCAGTTGCTCTTGTTACCGGCGCAAGCCGAAACATTGGCCGAGCCATTGCCCTGACCTTGGCGAATGAGGGCTACACGGTGGCTTGTCTTGCGCGTGACAAGGCGGCCTTGGCTGAAACCATCGCCCAGATCGAAGCAGCTGGTGGCACAGCTACGGCGCATGTTGGCGATGTGTCCGACGATACGGCACTCGAGACATATGTCGATGACGCGGTTGAGCTTCACGGTCGCATCGATCTGGTGGTCAACAATGCTGGTGTGATGCGAGAGGAGCGAGCAGAAGACACAGATGCCGCTTCGTTTCGGGCGGTGATGAACATAAATCTGGTGTCGCATTTCTTACTGGCACGCGCGGCGTACCCGCATCTCCGCGAAAGCAAGGGATGTGTTGTCAACATTGGTTCAATGTTTGGCGCGCTGGGGGTGGCATCTGCGGCGTCCTATTGCGCCTCAAAGGCCGCAGTTGAAGGGTTGACCCGAGCGTTGGCAGCCGAGTGGGCTGCGTCAGAAATTCGGGTGGTCTGTGTGGCGCCGGGTTATGTGCGCAGTGATATTTCAGCGCGCGTGCTGGATGACCCGAAGCTGTCACAGCACGTTCTGAAGCGCATACCGCAAAGGCGGGTGGGGGAGCCGTCCGAGGTGGCTGATCTTGTCGCTTTCCTTGCATCACCCAAAGCACGTTTCATCACCGGCGAAACCTATGTCGTCGACGGTGGGCAGCGCATGAGCGTCTGAAGCAGTCACGAACGGCCCCGTTTTTTTAAACGTATGGGACGACGTTTTGGTCGGAGAACAGGGACAGGAATATGCCTCAAAACAGGATAGACCGGATCTTTCAGGCTGCCGCTGATGACAGCCGTGACGTGCCTTTTTTGCTGTTTCAAGATGGCAGCTCGGCCAGCTATGGCGACGTGTTCGATCGCGCCTCTCGCCTGGCGTCGGTCATTTCCCAAGCGGGTATCGCTCCGGGGGAACGGGTGCTTAGTCTGGTTGAAAACAGCCGTGAAGCAATCGAGTTCTTTGTTGGATGCTCAATCGCCGGAACTGTCGGTGTCGCAGTAAACTTCCACAGCACAGCGTCTGAATTGGCAGCGCTTATGGACGACTGCAAGCCCTCGGGTATCGTCACCCAAGGCAAGTATCTTGAACGGCTCGCAGAAGTGCCTGCGGTCGCCGATCTCAAGCTGCGACTATTGTCTGAGGCCGAGGCACCAAATTGGCAGGATTATCATGAGGCGGTTGGAGCAGCCGAGCCGCTTGCTGTTAATCAGGACTTTGCCGAACATGACCCCGCGATGATGGTCTATAGCTCGGGAACGACCGGGCGGCCAAAAGGCATTTTGCTCTCCCATCATGGGATCGTGCAAAACGGCAAGGCAATGACCAAGGCCCTGGGTTATCGGCCGGGAGACCGATCGATGACGCTCTTGCCGCTGTTCTCAAGCTTCGGATTTGCCTTCGATTTTATCCATATGGCATTGATGCGGAACAGCACGGTGATCCTCAAGAAATTCGAGGAAGCACCGGCGATAGAAGGTATCGAACGCTTCGGCGTTACTTTCCTGGCCGGGGTGCCGACTATGTTTGCCCGGTTGTTCACCGACGAGGTCGTCGCGGGGCGTGATATTTCAAGCCTGCGGTTGATTGATGTGGGTGGTGGGCCGGTTTCCGTTCGCCTCAAGCAGATGTTGTCGCAGGAATTCGGCATTAACGTCGTGGAAAGCTATGGCCTGACGGAAATATCGCCCGTGGCCAGCGTTCAGAGAACCACCGAGAATTTGGCATCCGACTCTTGTGGGCAGCCTCTACCCAGGTTCGAGGTGCGTACGGTCGGGCCGGACGGGAAGGACACGCCGATCAATGAACCGGGTGAGCTTTGTTTCCGCTCCGACACTTTCATGTTGGGATACTGGGGGCAGCCGGAACTGACTGCGAAAACCATCGTGGACGGGTGGCTGCATACCGGTGATGTCGGCGTTATCGACGAGCTTGGCGCAATTCGAATCCTCGACCGCACCAAGGATATGATTGTTGCCAACGGCTTCAACGTGTTTCCCAAGGAAATCGAGAACGTGATCCATGAGATCGAAGGCATCCGAGAATGCGCAGTTGTAGGTGTTCCAGACGATGTTCGCGGCGAGGTGATCAATGCCTTCATTGTTCCCAAGACGGATGTAACCCCCGACCTCGAAGCCATAATCACCTACTGCCGCAAGAAATTATCGCGCTACAAAGTGCCGCGTACCATTCACGTGCTTGACGAGATGCCGCTGACGGCCTCGGGCAAGATCCGTCGTCATGTATTGCGCGAAGCATTTCCGAACACCGCAAAGGAATAGAATGGATACTCAGCGCTATTTTCTGACCGAAGACCAGATTGTGTTTCATGAAACCGTGAAACGCTTTTGCGACAAACGTATCGCGCCGCAGGCTGCAGAGATTGATCGCACTGCTGAGTTTCCGACCGAGTTGTTTGCGGAAATGGCCGAGTTGGGATTTCTCGGGGCACCTTATGATCCGGATTACGGCGGGGCGGGTTGCGACGCAGTAATGGTTTGTTTGCTGCTTGAAGAGGTGTCGCGTGCGAGTGGTGCCGTCGGCAGTTCCCTGAACGCCCACATCAGCCTTGCCTCGTCGGTCATCGCGGATCACGGTAGCGATGATCATAAGAAGAATTATCTGACTGCGCTGACCAGCGGGGCCAGCATCGGGGCGTTCGGGTTGACCGAGCCATCCGGCGGGTCGAACGCGGCGGGCTGCAAGAGCACGGCACGACGCGATGGCGATGATTACATTCTGAACGGTACCAAGGCATTTATCACAAACAGCACCGTTGCCGACGTTTTCGTTGTTACTGCGCGGACAGCTGAAGGCACCGGATCGCGGGGTGTGTCGGCGTTCATCCTTGAAAAGGGGATGCCCGGCTTTTCTGTCGGGCCGCAGGATAAGAAAATGGGGATGAACGGCTCTCCTACGGCGATGCTGTTCTTTGACGATGTGCGCGTTCCCGCGCAAAACATGATCGGCAATGAGGGCGAGGGCTTTCGCCAATTTGCCCAGACGCTTGATCGCGGCCGGGTCAACGTTGCCTCGCTGTCTGTTGGCTTGGCACAAGCTGCATTTGACCAAGCCGTCAGCTATGCGAAGGAACGTGAACAGTTCGGTCGAAAGATCGCGGGTTTTCAGGGCATTCAATGGCCAATCGCAGAAATGGCCGTCGAAATCGAGGCGTCGCGCCAACTGACCCTGAACGCGGCACGCATGTATGATGCAGGCCTTTCGATCAAAACTGAAGGTGCGATGGCCAAGTTTCTTGCCGCCGAAGCCTCGCTCAAAGCTGCAAATGCAGCTGTCGAGATTCACGGTGGCTACGGCTATATGCGCGACTTCCCGATCGAGCGCATTCTGCGCGATGCGAAGATGTATCAAATCGGCGAAGGAACCAGCCAGATCCAGCGGCTCGTGATCGCCCGTGAAATTCTTGGCCGTCAGGCACTCTGACCAGGATAGTTAGGATAAAAAATGACCAATCGGGATGTGCTTGTTTCAAAAGACGATAGCATTGCAACCATCACGTTGAATCGTCCGGACAAACGCAATGCGCAGGGCGTTGAGTTTTCGCCAAACTTGATGGCGGCGCTTGATGAAGTCGAGGCCGATCGCGAAATCCGCGTTGCGATCTTGACGGGGAATGGACCGGTCTTCGGCGGCGGAGGCGATCTCCATGAAATCATGAGCACAGAGGAAACAGACCCTGAATGGGAGTTCGATCTGGTGCTCGGCTATAACAGGCTGATTTCGCGTATCTATCATTTCGACCGTCCAATTATCGCGGCTGTGAATGGCCCTGCTGTCGGGGGCGGGGCTTGCCTTGCCTTGGCCTGCGACTTTGCAGTTGCCAGCGAAACGGCGGCTTATCACTTTGCCTTCTCGCGGATCGGCCTTTCGGCGGCGGATATGGGGGCGCCCACGCTGCTGTTGCGCGCACTGGGCGCGCCGCGGGCGCACTATTATCTGCAGACAGGGGCTGTGATAGATGCCGAACTCGGGCGCGACCTTGGTCTTTTCGTGGATGTTGTACCGCCGTCTGAGTTGATGAACTCAGCGAACAAGATTGCAGCCTCGATTGCGAAGCAGTCCCGTCGCGCCAGTACCATCACCAAAACCGCGCTGCGACGTGGGGCTGATACGCCCATAGATACCAGCTTGGAATATGAGGCCTATCTACAGAGCTTTGCCTTTCGCAGTCGCGAGCACAAAGCGCGACTGGGTCAATTTCTTAAAAAATCATAGGCCCGCGACGGCTAGCCTGGGAAACGGAGCTGTAAAATGAAAGATGTTATACGTTTGGGTTCAGGGTCCGGTTTCTGGGGGGATGCCATTGATCCCGCAGAGGAAAGTCTGCGCAAAGGCAAACTGGATTACCTGTGTCTGGATTACCTGGCCGAACTGACAATGGCGCTTTTGCAGCGCATGAAAATGAAAAATCCGGAGGCCGGCTATGTCCCCGACCTGATCGATCATATGCGCACGCTTTTACCGCTGGCGCGTAAGTCGGGCACACGCATTATCTGCAACGGCGGTGGCGTAAACCCGCGCGCGGCCGGGGAACAACTCCGCATCTTGGCCGAAGAGCTCGGGTTAACCGGCCTGCGCATCGCTGTCGTCGAAGGTGACGACATGGTCGAGCGGATTGATGAACTGGTTGGTGCCGGGGAATCTCTTGTGAACATGGAAACAGGCGAGGACGGCTTTGGTGAACTGCGCGAGCGTGTCGTGGCAGCCAATGTCTATACCGACAGCTCTGGCATCCGGCAGGCGCTTGCCGAAGGAGCTGATGTGGTGGTCGCGGGGCGGGTCTCGGACAACGCCCTTTATGTTGGACCGATCATGCACGAATTTGGCTGGAGCCAAGACGCAGCCCATGCGGATCTGATTGGATCAGCGATTACGGCCGGACACATTGTCGAATGTGCTTCGGCGTGCAGCGGTGGCATGTCCTCGTGCTTTGACGAGATGCCAGAGATGGGCATGGTGGGTTTTCCCATCGTCGAGTTCTCGCGCGATGGCACATTCGTTGTGACCAAGCCGGAAGCGACCGGCGGCAAGGTGAATAGCTTCACCGTTAAGGAACATCTTGTTTATGAAATCGCGGACCCTGCCAATTACATAATGCCTGACGGCATCGCCGATTTCACGAGTCTGGCGCTGGAAGATCTCGGGAATGACCGTGTTCGCATCAGTGGCGTGCGCGGCAAGGGGGTTCCCGAACGCCTGAAGCTGGTGGTCGGCTATCAGGATGGCTGGATCGGTGAGGGCATGGTCATGTTCCCATGGCCACGCGCCTACGAGCGTGCCGTTAAAGCCCGGCAAACCGTGACCGAACGGTTTGAACGTCTCGGGCTTGTGGCCGAGGATATCCTGTTCAGTTTTGTTGGTCTCGATACGCTTCATGGACCGGCGGCCAAAAACACCGAAATACCTGATTTGAACGAGATTGGCTTGCGCGTTGCGGCCAAAACCAGTTCGCGCAGCGAAGCCGATAAGGTCCGCCGTGCCTGTACCCAGCTATGGATTATGGGGCCGGGCGGGTCGGCTTTCGGAACGCCAACCAAGCCACGCCCGGTGGTGGCTGTCTGGCCAACCCTGATTGACCACGCCGCTGTCACCCAATCTGTCGCCGTACTGGAGGTCTGACCCATGAGCCGAATTCTGGCCGATATCGCCTATGTCCGCTCTGGTGACAAAGGTGACACCGCAACCATTGGCGTCATCGCCCGTACGCCCGAAGATTACCCACGGATCAAGCGCAGCGTTACTGAGGAAAAAGTACGTCATCTCTTTGGGGACTGGGTAAAGGGTCGCATTACCATCTTCGAGATGGATAACATTGAGTCCGTGGTTGTCTATATGGAGGCCGCGTTGGGTGGTGGCGCGACCCGCACCCTACGGCTCGATCAGACCGGCAAGGCCCTTGGGAATGCCATCCTGCGGCTGCCGGTGGACAGAGACAACGCATGAGCGTTCTTCGGTCAGAGATAAACCCCGCCTCGGAGGCATTTCGCAAAAATCAGGCGGCCTTTGATTTGCAATTGGAGGCAATTGAGACAGCGCGACGCGAGATCCTGTCTGGTTCGGGCAAGAAAAAGAAGGACAAGCTGCCGGTGCGTGTTCGCGTCAATCGGCTGCTGGATCCCGGTTCACCTTTTGTAGAGGTAGGCCAGTTTGGCGCCCATGACATGTATGGCGGCACGATTTACTCCGGCGGCATCGTAACCGGTATTGGCATGGTTAGTGGCCGACTGGTGATGGTTGTTGCCAATGATGGCAGCGTGAAGGGCGGTACCTATTATCCGATCACTATCCGCAAGCATATCCGAGCCCAGCAGGTTGCCCGTGAAAACGGCTTGCCTTGCATCTACCTGGTCGATTCCGGCGGAGCGTTCTTGCCGCTCCAAGACGAGATTTTTCCCGACGAGAACCAGTTTGGCACCATCTTTCGCAACATCGCAGAGATGTCGGCGTTGGGTCTTCCGCAGATCGCGGCCGTGATGGGGTCATGTACCGCTGGCGGGGCCTATATACCTGCGATGTGTGACGAGACCGTGATTGTACGTGGCACAGGCACGATCTTTCTCGGTGGACCGCAACTTGTTCAGGCAGCCACGGGGGCAAAGGTTGATGCGGAATCTCTGGGCGGCGCTGATCTGCACACGACTCAAAGTGCTGTGGCAGATCACCTTGCGCACGATGATGAACATGCTTTGCGCCTGGTTCGCGACATTGTGGCGCGCAGTCCGAGTGCTGCGCCGGCCGGCTCTCCGCTCGCGCCGGAAGAGCCGCTTTACGATCCGGCAGAGCTTCCGGGTCTGATCAGCGCCAATCCTCGTGAGCCGATCCGTCCGCGTGAGATCTTGGCGCGGTTGTTGGATGGCAGCCGGTTTGATGAATACCGTGCCCGATGGGGAACAACGATTATCTGTGGCACCGGGGCGATTGGCGGCTACCCGGTTGGGGTGCTCATCAATGACGGGGTGCTGTTTTCGGAGAGCGCCCAGAAGGCTGCAAACTTTATCGAGATATGTTGCCAGCGTAATATCCCCCTCGTTTTTCTGCACAACATCAACGGCTTCATGGTCGGTCAGGAATATGAGGCCGATGGAATTGCGCGGCACGGTGCCAAAATGGTGAATGCCGTTTCCTGTGCAGCCGTACCGAAGTTCAGCGTTTTGATCGGCGGAAGTTATGGCGCGGGAAATTTTGCCATGTGCGGGCGCGCCTTTGGCCCCCGCATGATGGCGATGTGGCCAAACGCTCGTACATCCGTGATGGGCGGTGAACAAGCGGCCAAGGTTTTGGCGCTGGTGCGTGAGGCACAGTTGAACAATCAGGGTGAAGAGTTCGAACCCGAAGCGCAGGCGGCGTTCAAGGAACCGATCCTCAAGCGTTACGAGGAATGCAGCCATCCGCTCTATGCAGCGGCACGGATGTGGGTGGATTCGATCATTACCCCCCAGCAAACCCGCGACTGGCTTGGTTTGGGGTTGGCTATGGCTGCTGGGGGGCCAAGCAAGGAAACGCGCTTTGGTATATTCAGGATATGAAGATGTTTTCACGTATTCTTATCGCCAACCGTGGCGAGATCGCTTGCCGTATTGCGCGTACTTGCAGTCATCTGGGTATTGAATTTGTCGCGGTTCATTCGACGGCGGATACCGGGGCGCTGCATCTTGAAGGCGCTGTCGAAACGGTCTGTATAGGTGCCGGCCCGTCGAGCGAAAGCTATCTTCATGTGGAACGTCTGATCGAGGCCGCCAAGGCGACGGATTGTCAGGCCGTACATCCGGGCTATGGATTCTTGTCAGAGAATGCACCCTTCGCCCTTGCAGTCGAGAATGCGGGGCTGGTCTTTATCGGCCCGCGGCCTGAAACGATCGAGGCTATGGGCGACAAGGCCCAATCAAAAGCGATGATGCGGGCTGCCGGTGTGCCGGTGGTGCCAGGCAGCGACGTGGCCAGCGAAGATCCGGCGCGACTTGTAGAACTTGCCGATGAAGCTGGATTTCCGGTGCTGCTCAAGCCGACCGGTGGGGGGGGTGGCAAAGGCATGGTCGTTATCGAGAACCCTGCCGACCTTATCTCGGCCACCGAAGCCACCATCCGGCAGGCAAAGGCCAGTTTTGGCGATGGCCGGCTTTTGATTGAACGCTTCATCACCGATCCGCGACATATTGAAGTTCAGGTTTTCGGAGACAGTCACGGTCATGTCGTTCACCTGTTTGAACGTGAATGTTCCTTGCAGCGGCGGCACCAAAAGGTGATCGAAGAAGCACCTGCTATCAATATCCCCGAGGCTACGCGCTCGGCGATGCGCGAGGCGGCGGTACGGGGGGCAGAGGCGCTTGGGTATCGTAATGCAGGTACGTTCGAGTTTATCTACAGCCCTGAAAAGGATGAGTTTTTCTTTCTTGAAGTGAATACGCGCTTACAAGTCGAGCATCCAGTTACCGAGGCGATCACCGGCCTTGACCTTGTTGAATGGCAATTGCGTGTAGCGGCAGGGGAAAGTCTTCCGTTGGCTCAAGACGCGATTGTCGCACGGGGTCATGCGATGGAGGCGCGCATCTGCGCCGAGGATCCGTTGCATGATTTTCGACCCGCACCCGGGCGTGTGAGCCATGTGCGCTGGCCCGAGAGCGCGCGCGTGGATACCGGCGTGATATCGGGCGGCGAGGTCCCGGCGTTTTATGATCCGATGATTGCCAAGATCATCGTTCACGCCCCCGATCGCGAAACCGCGCGACATTCCCTGCATGCTTCCCTCCTTGATACGCAACTCATTGGGGTTGCTACAAATATCGGCTTTTTGGCCAGTCTTCTGACCGACCCCGATGTGATTGCCGGGACCGCTGACACGGGTCTGATTGCACGTAAAATCGAAGCCCTGACTGCAAATGCGCCTGACGATGAAACTGCGGCGGTTGCTGCCGCTCTTCAACTTGTTCGGCCGCCACAGTCGGATGCGCGTGCCTCTCCCTGGTTTGGGCAACAGGGGCGGGGCGGGTTCGACCGCGAGATGCTTTCGTCCGAGGCGCAACTGGGCACCGTGACGGTGTTGCAGGAGGAAACACCGTTTTCGGTTCGGGTGCTTGCGCGCAACGGGGATCAGGCGCAACTGGCCATCGGGGACAAGCAATTTCGCGTACAGATTTTACATGCCGGATCGCCGAGCATGCCGTGGCTTGGCACAATCAACAGCCGGAAGTGGACAGCCGCCGCTACCGCCGATGGGTATGACACGCAGATTGACGGCTGGCGCAATGTTCTTGCACGGCCTGATATCGCAGACGACATGCTCGAGGGCGGTTCCGGAACGGCTGTTGCTCCCTTGCCCGGTGTCGTCTCGGCGATGTTGATCGAAGCCGGCGCAGAGGTAAGGAAGGGGCAGGTTCTGGTCGTAGTTGAAGCGATGAAAATGGAAAACCCCATTCTCGCCCACAGCGACGGTATCGTCGAGGAGGTGTTTTGTGCTCAGGGCGATCCCGTGACGTCAGGGCAGGCTCTGGTTCGCGTCGCCGCGGCCACCTCGGATTGAGAGGATACGCGCGTCACTTTCCGCCTCGGTGTTTCAGCTTTCTTTCCAACAAAGGAGTTGTCCACCGGCAGGTTCCCGATCCTGGCGTTGAGCTCCTTCCTGCTCCTAGCCTTTCTGGGCGACCCTCCCTTTGAACTGGGGCGTGCCCTGCTTCCGTTTCGGCATCTGATCCCCTTCCCGCCGGAGATCATCAGGCTGCAAGCCGTAGCTTATGTCAGTGTCCAAATCACTTTGGATGGCCCGTTCACAGCTCTTTAGTTCCCTTCATTTTCCTCATGTAGTATGCGGTGTTGTTCTCTTTGTCTTTCCCTTTGAATTTGTATCCGAGCTTCTTTGCTTCGCTATCAGTCTTGGGGGTATACGCATTGACCAAAGCCATACCTTCGCTCCACTTGACACCTTTCTCGATCGCAGTTTGAACTACCACTTCCAAAAACTCGTGCTTGTAGGCTTCCTTCTCTTCTTGCTCGATCTTCGCAATTTCTTCTTTGAGTTTTTGTCTCTTTTCGGGAGAGAACTTTCGTACGTCGATGTCCATATTATTGGTCCAGTCTTTCATAGTTTCCACTCTCAATTCTAAACCGATATTTGTATGCCGTTCATCTAATTATTAGAGCTACAAGGCGGCCTCGGCGGGACATGCCAAATCGGCGGACAATTGAGGTATTATTTCTTCAGTAACAGTTGTTCCAGGGGTTCGCCATGTTGTTTGTTCCGCGTGACCCGGTTGCAGTGATGCGGCGGCCGCTGGCCGGCTTCTGGAGCGGCTCCTGAAAGCTGCGCCTTGATTTCGGCAAGTGGCCCGTCATGGGCAGTTCGGCCGCATGACTACTATGTCATGCCCACGCCTCTCCGCTCTTCCAGGGCTGCGGTTGGTCGTTCATGTACGCGTTCAGGCAATCTCGGTGCTGTACCAGACGTTTCTCGTGGTCAGGTAGCTTTCGAGCCCTTCGGTGCCGCCCTCGCGGCCGTACCCGCTGGACTTCACGCCGCCGAACGGAGTTTCGGGCAGGGAGGCTTCCAGAGTGTTGACCGAGAAGTTGCCCACCTCCACCGCGTCGATCATCCGGTCGATGTAATCGGCCCGGTTGGTAAAGGCATAGCCCGCCAGCCCGTAGGGAACCGAGTTGGCCCGGGCGATGGCATCATCGAGGTCTTTCACCGGGTTGAGCACGGCGATCGGGCCGAATGGTTCCGTCTGCATGATCTTGGCGCTGTCCGGGACGTTGGCCAGGACGGTCGGCTCGAAGAAATACCCCTTGTTGCCGCGCCGGGCGCCGCCGGTGCGAAGCTCCGCCCCCTGTGCCACGGCATCCTCGACAAGCTCGGTGAGAACCGGCACGCGGCGCTCGTTGGCGGTGGGGCCCATCTCGACGCCGTCATCGACACCGTTGCCGACCACGGTCGCCGCGGCGCGTTCGGTGAAGGTGTCGGCGAAGCTGTCGTAGATGCTTTCGTGAACAAAGAAGCGGGTCGGAGAGGTGCAGACCTGCCCGGCATTGCGCATCTTGCGGACCGCGCCGCTGAGGGCGGCCTGTTTCACATCGGTATCTTCGCAGACGATGACCGGCGCGTGGCCGCCCAGTTCCATGAGCACGGGCGTGTCGGATTGCGCCGCGAGCGCCGTCAATTGCCGGCCGACCACGGTCGAGCCGGTCAGCGCCACGAGGCGCACCGCGGGTTGCGGGATCAGGTATTCGGAGATTTCGGAAGGGGTGCCGAAAACGAGGTTCAGCACGCCCGGCGGCAGGCCCGCCTCCTCGAAGGCGCGGACGATGTGGATGGCGCCGGCGGGGGTTTCCTCGGCCGCCTTGAGGATGATGGCACAGCCCGAGGCCAGCGCGCCGGCGATCTTGCGGGCGGGCTGGCTCATCGGGAAGTTCCACGGCGAGAAGGCGGCCACGACGCCGATCGGGTGGTGATGCACGGCGATCTTGGTGCCGGGTGCCGAGGGGATGACACGGCCGTAAACGCGCATCGCTTCGGCCGCGTCCCATTCAAAGAACTCGGCGCCGCGGATAACCTCCAGCCGGGCCTGATTAAGCGGTTTGCCGTGTTCGGCGGTGATGGATCGGGCGATCTCCTCCTGCCGGGCGCGCATGATCGCCGCCGCCTTGAGGATGATGTCGGAGCGGGTCCGCGGCGGGGTCTTGCGCCAGATTTCAAAGCCGTCCTGCGCGGCGGAGAGGGCGTCCTGGAGGTCGGTGACACGGGCGTGGGGAAGGCGGCCGAGCTCTTCCTCGGTGGCCGGGTTCACAACGGACAGGTGTTCCGGCGTGTCGCGCCACTTGCCACCGATGAAGAGTTTCAGTTCGGGATAAGTGCTCATTCCGGCCTCGTCGCTGTGTCGTGGGTCAGGGTCCGGGCAAAGTTTCCCGCGCGTGGGCCATTACTACAATCGAATTGAACAAATACCGGTATCGGAAAGATGGATATCAGACCGCCGGGCTGGAGGCCGCGACCTCGACGGCGGCGGTGTGGAGCGCATCGAGGAAGGCGCTTCCGGCGGGCGAAAGGCTTTGCTTTCCGCGATAGGAAACGCCCACCGGCCCGGCGCCGAAGGGGGCGGCCCAGTCGATCTTGGCCAGCAGCCCGTTGCGGATATCAAGTGCGGCCACATGCGCGGGCATGATGCCGATGAAGTCATGGCTGCGCAGAAGCGACCGGTTGGCGAGGTAGGAGACGGATTCGATGGCCGTCTCGGGCACGTATTGCCCCTGCCGGATAAAGAACTGGTCGGTCTGGCGGCGCAGGGTGGTTTCGACCGGGGGCAGAATCCAGCCGTAGGGTTTGAGCTGATCGAAACTCACGTTGGTCAGGCCGGCCAGCGCGTGCTGGGTGCCGGTGACGGCGAGGACGCGCTCGTCGAAGAACTTTTCCTGGGTAATGTTCTCGCGGTGGCGATGGCTGGGCAGGCGGCCGACAACCATGTCGATCTCGCCCGAGAGCAGCGCCGGCATCAGCACCTCGTTCGTGCCCTCGACGATCTTGATCGCCACTTTCGGCCGGTCGTGCAACAGCCGTTCCACCGCCAGCGGCAACAGCGCGGGGGACGCCGCCAGCAGCGTGCCGACGACGACGCGGCCGCTGTTGCCTTCGTTGAGGTCGTCCAGTTCCTGTGCCGCGTTCGAGACCTGTCCGAAGATCAGCTTGCCGTGGCGGATGAGGGTTTCGCCAAAGACGGTGGGCACGACGCCGCGATTGGTGCGGTCGAAGAGCTTGACCTCGAAATCATATTCGAGATCCTGGATCATCTTGGTGGCGGCGGGCTGGGAAATGCTGAGGTCGTGGGCGGCGTTCTGGATGCTGCCATGCTGGCCCACGGCGATCAGAAGGCGCAATTGCCGCAGCTTGAGCCGGGTAAGGGCGCGTTCGACGATGCGGGTGTGGCGGGTCGCCATGGCGGGGCCTCAGGTGGTGATCGGGGCGACGTGGCGCTCGATGGCGGCGACGGCGCTCATGGCGGCAAGGGCGGAACTGCGGGGATTGTCCGGCAGGGCGTGGCCGTCGATGCGGAAATGGAACTGGCCGAAGGCGCCGGTGGCGTGGATTTCGTGGATATTGGCGGTGACGTCCGGGTCGGCGATCAGCCGGACCTGCGTGGCGTCGAAGCCGGCCCCGGCCAGCGCGACGGCGGCGGCGACATTGGCGTTTTTCGGATAGGTGGTGGCGGCGTCGCGGGCGGTGCCTTCGAAATGGGTGGCGGCGGTGGCGAGCGCGTCGAGGTCGAGCCGGTCCTCGGCGGGGGAGCCTTTCCAGCCGCGCGGCGGTTTGCGGCCGGTATAGGTGACAGTGTCGAGCCCGCCGACCTTGGCCGCGCGCAGGGCGTCAAGCGCGCCGATCGCGCCGCTGGCGAGGTGAAGCTGGGCCCCGCCCCGTCGTGCCGCGTCGGTGAGGGCGGTCTCGAGCGCCGGATCGGCCAGAGCGCCAAGCGAGACGGTGATCAGGTCGATGCCCCGTTCGAGGATCGCCGCCCCGTGCTGGGCCAGCGCCGCGTGGCCGGCGCAATCGACCATGAGGGACATGTCGTCGGGCAGGTCGGCCACCGACCTGACGCGCGCAATGCCCTCCGCCGTGCCCACTTCGCCCGAGCGGGTCAGGATGGCATGCGGCCCCAGCCCGCGGGAGGCAAGCGCGTCCGCGACGTAGCGCCCGATGGCGCCTTCTCCGATAATGCCGGTTTTCATGAGGGACTCCTGTTGCGACCCCCGTCTATCGGAAATCATTCGGGCGTTGCTATCAAATTATTGGATATCCAGTTTCTGTCAATGTGGTTGGTTTTACCGGTGCGCTTGGCCTTAGTGCCGTCAGGGACAGGTGCCTTTGCGGCATCGTCTGTGCCCGGTTCGGACAACGGAGGCAGGTCGATGAAATACGCCAGAAACGAAGCCAAGTCTTATGCCCGCGAAACGATGCGCGGCATCTGGGCGGCGGCGCTCAACCCGTTTGACGAGAGCCTCGCGCTGGACGAAGCCGGGCTGCGCCGCAACATCCGGCACTGGATCGACGATCTGGACATTCAGGGCCTGTTCATCGCCGGCAAGCAGGGCGAGTTCTGGTCGATGTCGATCGACGAGCGCAAGCGGAACATGACCGTCGCCGCCGAGGAATGCGGAGAGAAGGCCGGGACGATCATGTCGATCTCGGACCAGAACGTCGACACGGTGCTGGAGCTTGGCCGCCACGCGCAGGATTGTGGCGCGGATTACGTGGTGGTGCATGCGCCGATGCTGAGTTTCTGTCATGAGCGCGACGAGGTATTGTACAAGTATTACAAGTACCTGTGCGACCGGCTGGATATCGGCATCGCGATGTGGAGCCATCCCGACAGCGGCTACCTGATGGAGCCCGAGACCTGTGCCCGCATCGCCGAGCTGCCCAACATCATGGCGATCAAATATTCGGTCCCGCGCGAGATGTATGCGCGACTGACCAAGCTGGTGGGCGACAAGATCCTCGTGTCGACCTCGGCCGAGGCGGACTGGCTCGACAATATCGAGGAGCTGGGCTGGCAGTTGTACCTGTGTTCCTCGCCGCCCTACCAGTTGCAGACCAAGAACGACCGGCGGATGCATGAGTACACGCAGCTTGCCTTTGCCGGCAAGTTCGCCGAGGCGCGCCGGGTGCGCGACAGCCTCGACCCGGTGCGCCGGGCGATTGCCGAGACCAAGCCCGGCGGCAAGCCGACGGCGCATGGCAAGTACTGGCAGGAACTGTTGGGACAGGTCGGCGGGCGGGTGCGCCACCCGATGCTGGAACTGACGGAGGCCGAGAAGGCCGCCACCAGCGCCGCGTTCGAGGATTGCGGCCTGCAGCTTTGAGCCGCCGCCCGTGATGACCGGCGAGGCGCTGGCCCTTGGCGCGGCGTTGGCCTACGGGCTGGCCGGTGTGCTGATCGTGCGGGGGAAGGCGACGGCGCGGGGCGATAACGGGGCGTTCCTGTCGGTCGTGATGACCGCGCTGATGTCGGGGCTTCTCTGGCTTGGCTGGGGGCGTGTGGCGCTTGCCGATATCGCGGGGCCCGAGGGGCTGAGGGCGGTGGCGATCTTCGCGCTGGCCGGGGTGATGGCGAACGTGTTCGGGCGGCAATCCATGTACCGGGCGACGGGGCTGATCGGGGCGGTCAGGGCCGGGCTGTTGCGGCGGCTGACGCCGCTTTTCGCCCTGCCCTGCGCTTTCGTGATCCTCGGGGAGGTGCCCGATCTGCAGACGGTGGCCGGCGGGGCGGTCGTGCTGGTCGGCGTGATGATCTATATGCGGGCACCGGCGGAGAAGGTTTCCGGGAAGGTTTCCGGGGCGGGGCCCGGGCTGGCGCTGGGGATCCTGTCGGCGCTGGCCTATGCGCTGGCCTACACGTTTCGGGGTCTCGGGCTTGAGGCGGCACCGGACGCGGCGCTTGGTACCTGCGTCGGGGCGCTGGTCGGGGCGGGCTGGATTCTCGTGCAGGCGATGGCCGGCAGGGGGATGCGCGAGGGCTGGCAATTCATAACCTTGGACCGCAGCAGCCGGCACCTTCAGGCGGCGCTGGCGCTGACGGCGGGGCAGTTGCTGCAATTCTTCGCGCTGAAATACACGACGGTCCTTTCGGTGGCGGTTCTCGGCACGCTGGAAGTGCTGTTCTCGGCCCTGTTCGCGTGGCTTGTCATCCGAAGCGAACCCGTTGCAATCGTTCGGTTAATCCTTGCAACCCTCGTTGCGATGGCGGGCACGGCGTTGGTGATGCTCTGAGGGGTTGGATATCAAGAATACGGATACCTACTTTCCCAGAAATAAATATTTGTTTGCCTTGTTTTCTCCTACGCTTTTTCGAGACCCACCGTGCAGTCTCGAACTGCGGATTCTGCGGGAGATACCGATGAGCCAACATCCGACATTGAAGCCCTTCAACTTCAGGAAATGGACGGAGGAGAACGCCGACAAGCTGCGCCCGCCAGTCGGCAACCAGCTTCTGCACAAGGAAGGCGACATGATCGTCATGGTCGTGGGCGGGCCGAACACGCGCGTCGATTTCCACGACGACCCGGTCGAGGAATGGTTCTTTCAGCAGAAGGGCGACATGATGCTGAAGATCGCCGATGGCGGGAAAATCTATGACGTGCCGGTGCGCGAGGGCGAGGTGTTCCTGCTGCCGCCGCATGTGCGCCACGCGCCGCAGCGACCGCAGGAAGGCTCGATCGGGATCGTCGTCGAAGCGCCGCGACAGCCGGGCATGAAAGAGGGCTTCGAGTGGTTCTGCTTCAACTGCCAAGGGCTGGTGCATCGCGAGGAGGTCGCGCTGGACGGGGCCGAGGGCATCGTTTCGGCCCTGCCCAAGATCTACGAGAAATTCCACAACAGCACCGAGGCGCGCACCTGCCCGCAATGCGGTGAACTTCACCCCGGCAAGGGCAAGCCGCCCGAAGGCTGGGTAAAACTTTGAACACATCAAAAACGTTACAGGGAGCTGACCAATGAAAATCATGATCAACGCATTCGCCGGCGCCGCAATCGCGCTGGCCTCTTCCGCCCCGGGCTTTGCCGAGGAATTCCGCCTCGGCCTGATCACGCCCCCGCCGCATGTCTGGACCAAGGCCGCCGAAGCCTTCGGCGCTGAGCTGACCGAGGCCAGCGGTGGCGAGCACAGCGTCACGGTCTTCCCCGCGCGCCAGCTTGGCAACGAGGCCGAGATGCTGCAACAGCTTCAGACCGGCGCGCTGGACATGGCGTTCATGACGGTGGCCGAGGTGTCGAACCGGGCGCCCGATTTCGGCGCGCTTTACGCGCCCTTCCTCGCCGATGACGTGGCCCATGCCGGCCGCATCCTGCGCAGCGACACCGCCAAGGGTATGCTGGAACAACTGCCGGCAAAGACCGGCGTGGTCGGCACCGGCTATGGCATGGCCGGCCTGCGGCAGATCGTCAGCCGGGGCGCGGTGGAATCCGCCGCGGACCTGTCGGGCAAGAAGCTGCGGATCACGCCGTTCGACCCGATCCTCGATTTCTACAACGCGCTTGGCGCGGCGCCCACGCCGATGCCCCTGCCCGATGTCTATGACGCGCTGGCCAACGGTCAGGTCGATGCGATCGACATGGATGCCGAGCTGATCTGGAAGCTGAAATATTACGAACATGCCGACACGATCGTTCAGTCCGACCACATGATGTTCCCGATGGTCGGCCTTGTCTCTGCCAAGGTCTGGTCGGGCCTGTCGGAAGAGGATCGCGCGACAATCAGCGAGCTGATGGCCAAGCATGTGGACAGCACCATCGATTCCTACGTGGAAATGGAACAGGGCTGGCTTGACCAGGTGCGCGAGACGGGCAAGACCTATGTCGAGGTCGACGAGGACTTCTTTGGCGACGCGGTAAAGGAATGGAATGCGACCTGGTCCGAGAAGTCATCGGTTCTGGACGAACTTCGCGACGTCTCCGCCGAAACCGCGGAAGAGTAATCCTGCTTTGCGACCGGGGGCGCGGCCAAGACGCCCCCGGCAATCCACCGGAGGTCGGGCATGATCGGGCGCATATCGGCGGCATGGGCGCGGATCGAACTGACGCTGGCCGCGGCGCTGGCTGTCTCGATCACCCTGCTTATCCTGCTCAACGTCCTTACCCGCAGCATCGGTGCCGCGCTTTACTGGGTGGACGAACTGGCCATCTACGCGATGGCATGGATGACGTTCCTCGGCGCATCGGCGGCCCTGCATAGCGGCCAGACAGTCGTGGTGACCGCCCTGACCGACCCGCTGCCCCCCTCCCTTGCAAGGATCGCGGCCAAGATCGTCGATCTTCTCGTACTCGCCTTCGCGCTGTTCATGATCTGGTTCTGCTGGCGCTGGTATTCCCCGCTGGAGCTGGCGCGGTTCGGCTTCGACACCGAGGCGTTTCAGGGCGCGACGTTCAATTTCATCTATGCCGAGCCGACGACCACGCTGGGCATTCCCAAGTATTGGATCTGGATGGTGATGTGGGCCTTTGCGATCGGGGCCACGCTGCACGGAACGGCCAACCTGCTGGGACAGGGCCGCAAGCCCGGGGCCGGGACGACATGACGCCGATTGTCTTTGCCTTCAAGCTGCTGATCGGTGTGCCTGTCGCGCTGGTGCTGGCGCTGACCGCGATCTGGTACATCTGGGAGAGCGGCAACGCGGTTCTCTATGACAGCTTTGCGCAAAAGATGTTCTCGGGGCTGGAGAATTACGGGCTGCTGGCCATTCCGCTGTTCATGCTGACCGGCGAGATGATGAACGAGGGCGGCATGACCCGGCGGCTGATCAACGCGGCGCGGGTGTTCGTCGGCGGCTTTCGGGGCGGGCTGGCCTATATAAACCTGCTGACCAACATGTTCATGGCCGCGATCATCGGCTCGGCCACCGCGCAGATCGCGGTGATGGCGCGGGCGATGACGCCCGAGATGGAAAAGGAAGGCTACGACTCGGGCTTTGCCGCCGCCACCACGGCCGCCGGCGGGCTTCTGGCGCCGGTCATTCCGCCCTCGATGATGTTCGTGATCTTCGGCGTGCTGGCACAGGTGCCGATCGGCGACATGTTCCTTGCCGGGATCCTGCCGGGGCTGCTGCTGGCGGCGGCATTCGCGGCGGTGATCTTTGCGATCGGGATGGTGGCGCAATTTCCCAAGGGCAACTGGTTCACGCGGCGCGAAGCCGCGGCGGCGCTGCTTTATTCGCTACCGGCGGCGCTTATTCCGCTGGCGATCATCGGCGGCATCCTTCTGGGCATCGCCACCCCCACCGAGAGCGCCGCCATCGCCTCGCTCATCGCGTTCCTGATCGGCTGGCTGATCTATGGCGAGCTGAAACCCGCGGCGCTGTTCACGATGTTCCGGCGGACGGCGGTGAACGCCTCGATGATCATCTTCATGATCGCGGCGGCCAATGTCTTTGGCTGGGTGATCATCTACGAGGCGCTGCCGCAGAAACTGGCGGCGCTGATCACCTCGGTCACCAGCGACCCGTTCGTCTTTCTGCTGATCGTCAATGTCATCCTGCTGTTCGTGGGCATGCTGATCGACGGAATCGCGGCGGTGATCCTGATTTCGCCGATCCTGTTGCCGATCGCGATGAACGATTACAGCATCAGCCCCTACCAGTTCGGGGTGGTGATGTGCCTCAACCTCGTGCTGGGGCTGCTGACGCCGCCGGTGGGCGTGGGGCTGTATATCGCGGCGTCAATGAGCGGCGTCACCCCCGGGCGCATCCTGAAATCGCTCTGGCCGTTCCTGCTGGCCGTGGCGGTCATACTGGTGATCCTGAGCCGCTTCCCGTGGTTTACCACCTGGCTGACGTAATCTCACGCCCTGGCGGGGTCGTGACGGGGCGGTTTCCGATCGGAACCGAAAGCGTCGCAAATTGACGTCAAACCGGCGCTGGGGTGCAATTTCTGCGCTTGCAAAGGGATGCGAAGAGTCTTACCCCTTGCCGTGGGACACCCCTCCCCAACGACGGGCGCTTATCTGGAAGGGTAGCAGCAATGGCTATTTCACAACCGGCAACGCGGCCGGCCAATCCGCGTTTCTCCTCTGGCCCCTGTGCCAAACCCCCTGTTTTCAAGCTCGAGAATCTGAAGGACGCGCCCTTGGGGCGCAGTCACCGCGCCGCCGTGGGCAAGGCCAAGCTGAAGGCCGCCATCGAAGGCACGCGCGAGGTTCTGGGCAGTCCGGCGGATTACAAGCTCGGCATCGTGCCGGCGTCGGATACCGGCGCGGTGGAGATGGCGATGTGGAACCTGCTGGGCGAGCGCAAGGTCGAGATGCTGGCCTGGGAGAGCTTTGGCTCGGGCTGGGTGACCGACGTGGTCAAGCAGTTGAAGCTCGATGCCGAGGTCAAGACCGCCGAGTATGGCGAGATCGTCGATCTGGACGGTGTCGATACCGACAATGACGTGGTGTTCACGTGGAACGGCACGACGAGCGGCGTTCGGGTGCCCAATGGCGACTGGATCAAGAGCGACCGCGCCGGGCTGACGATCTGCGATGCGACATCCGCCGCGTTCGCGCAGCACCTGCCGTGGGACAAGCTGGATGTGACCACGTTCAGCTGGCAGAAGGTTCTGGGCGGCGAGGCCGCGCATGGGATGCTGATCCTGAGCCCGCGGGCGGTGGAGCGGCTGGAAAGCTACACCCCGCCATGGCCGCTGCCGAAGATCTTCCGGCTGACCAAGGGCGGCAAACTGATCGACGGCATCTTCGAGGGCGCGACGATCAACACGCCCTCGATGCTGGCGGTCGAGGATTACCTGCTGGCGCTCGACTGGGCGCGCTCGGTCGGTGGCATGGAGGGCCTGCGCGAGCGGGCCTATGCCAACCTTGCCGCGGTGCAGGCCTTTGTGGTCGAGAATGACTGGATCGCGTTCCTTGCGGAGGAACCGGCGGTGCGGTCGAACACGTCCGTGTGCCTGAAATTCACCGACGAGCGGATCAGGGACGGCGCCGGTTTCGCCAAGGCCGTCGCCAAGCGGCTGGAGGCGGAAGAGGTGGCGTATGACATCAGTTCGTACCGCGACGCACCGGCCGGTTTGCGCATCTGGTGCGGCGGGACGGTGGAGACATCGGACGTGACCGCGCTGATGCCGTGGATCAAGTGGGCCTACGAGGCCGAGATCGCGGCGTTGTCAGAGACCGCGTGAAGGTGGGTTTCACCCACCCTACGGGTGCGTAGGGTGGGGCGCCGCAATTGCTCAATATATTCTCAATCTAAAGGACCAGAAAAATGGCTCCCAAGGTACTTGTTTCCGACAAGCTGTCGGACACCGCTGTTCAGATCTTTCGCGACCGGGGGATCGATGTCGATTTCATGCCCGAGCTGGGCAAGGACAAGGAAAAACTGGCCGAGGTGATCGGCGATTATGACGGCCTTGCCATCCGCTCGGCCACCAAGGTGACGGCGAAGCTGCTGGAAAGCGCGCCGAACCTCAAGGTGATCGGCCGCGCCGGGATCGGCACCGACAATGTCGACAAGGAGGCCGCGTCGAAAAAGGGCATCATCGTGATGAACACGCCCTTCGGCAACATGATCACAACCGCCGAGCACGCGATTGCGATGATGTTCTCGGTGGCGCGGCAGATCCCCGAGGCCAGCACCTCGACCCAGGCCGGGAAGTGGGAGAAGTCGAAGTTCATGGGCGTCGAGCTGACCGGCAAGACGCTGGGCGTGATCGGCGCCGGGAATATCGGCGGCATCGTGTGCGACCGGGCGCGCGGGCTGAAGATGAAGGTCGTGGCCTATGACCCGTTCCTGAGCGAGGAGAAGGCCGACAAGATGGGGGTCGAGAAGGTCGAGCTGGACGATCTGCTCAAGCGGGCGGATTTCGTGACGCTGCACGTGCCGCTGACCGATCAAACGAAGAACATCCTCTCGCGCGAGAACATGGAGAAGATGAAGAAGGGCGCCCGCGTCATCAACTGTGCCCGTGGCGGGCTGGTCGACGAGGAGGCGCTGGCCGACCTGCTGAAATCCGGCCAAATCGGCGCCGCCGCGTTCGACGTGTTCACGGTGGAGCCGGCGGTGGAGAACCCGCTGTTCGGCCTGCCCAACGTGGTCTGCACGCCGCATCTCGGCGCCGCGACGACCGAGGCGCAGGAGAACGTGGCGCTTCAGGTGGCGGAACAGATGTCGGATTACCTGCTGACCGGCGCGGTCAGCAATGCGCTCAACATGCCCTCGGTGACGGCGGAAGAGGCCAAGGTGATGGGGCCGTGGATCAAGCTGTCGGATCATCTGGGCGGCTTTATCGGCCAGATGACGGACGAGCCGATCAAGGCCATCAACATCCTTTACGATGGTGTCGTGGCCGACATGAACCTCGAGGCGCTGACCTGTTCGGCGGTGGCGGGGATCATGAAATCGGTGAACCCCGAGGTGAACATGGTGTCTGCGCCTTTGATGGCGAAGGAGAAAGGCGTCAAGATCTCGACCACGCGGCAGGACAAGTCGGGGGCGTTCGAGGGCTATATCAAGCTGACGGTGGTGACCGACAAGCGCGAGCGCTCGATCGGCGGCACGGTCTTCTCTGACGGCAAGCCGCGCTTCATCCAGATCAAGGGCATCAATATCGACGCCGAGATCGGGGAGCACATGCTCTACACCACCAACAAGGACGAGCCGGGCATCATCGGTGCCTTGGGCCTGACCCTTGGCGGGAGCGGCGTGAACATCGCCAACTTCACGCTAGGCCGGTCGGCGGCAGGGGGCGAGGCGATTGCGCTTCTCTATGTCGATGCGCCGGTGGGTAAGGACGTGATCGCCAAGCTTCACGAGACCGGCAAGTTCCAGCAGATCGCGCCGTTGCAGTTCGACGTGGCCTGAGTGTCGCGTGAGTTGACTGGAGGAACGCCGCCTTTCGGGGCGGCGTTTCTTTGTTGAGGGGGTAAGAGGGAGATGCCGCGCGCGGCTTCGACACCTACCCTGAATGGGCCCCGCGCAGGACCACCACGAGGAAGGACAGCATCCCCAGCGCCGAGACAATCGAACCCGTGATGGCGAAGGCCGGGCTGCCGCCGCCGATGGCCAGCGCGATGCCGGGGATCATCAGCGCCAGCCCCGCGACCGAGAGCAGGAAGTGGATCTTGGGCAGCACCCCCACATCGCCGCCCGGCACCGCGTGGTAGTAGAAGGCGAAGATCGAAAAGGCCACGAAGCCCAGCAGGTTGAGGTGACCGTGGGCGGGGGAGAGGGAGTGATCCTCTATCCCCGACATGTAGAGCCCCCAGCTCATCCCGGCGAGCGCCGCGATGAGGCCGAGCACCATGAACCAGAGTGATAATCCCTTCATTGTCCCGTTGTCTCCGATTGTTCCCCCGTGGCCCACAGTGCGGCATGACGTTAAGTAAGGCAAACGCGGCCGCACCTGTTGGGCGGGTTCCGGGCAAGGTGAGACCGCCGTGCCATACCCCGCGCCGGGCGAGAGCGGGTTGCGCCCGGCCGCGATACCGGCCACCTATGGCGGCATGAGCATCCTCGCGATCCCCGATATCCACGGCTACCGGTCCGAGCTTGACCGGGTTCTGGCCCTTGCCGACGCGCAATGTGGCAGGCAAGCAAGGATCGTCTTTCTCGGCGACCTGACCGACCGGGGGCCGGACAGCCGGGGGGTGATCGAGCGGTTGATCGAGGGGATCGGGGCGGGGCGCGACTGGGTCGTGTTGCGGGGCAACCATGATCAGATGTTCCTTGATTTCCTGCGCGATCCGGGGCCGGGGGCGCGGTGGCTGAACGACAATATCGGCGGGACGGAGACGCTGATCTCCTATGGCGCGGGCGAGGCGATGGCGGCGGGCGACTGGGATGCCGTTGCGGCCTGTGTGCCTCGGGCGCACCGCGATTTTCTGGCCGGTCTGCCGTTCAGCTTCGAGACGGAAGAGCAGTTCTTTGTCCATGCCGGCATTCGCCCCGGCGTGCCGCTGGACATGCAGGAGATCGACGACCTGCTGTGGATCCGGCAAGAGTTTCACGGCGACACGCGCGATCATGGCAAGCTTGTCGTGCATGGCCATACGCCGGTCGAACGGCCGACGCATTACGGCAACCGGGTCAACCTCGATGCCGGGGCGGGGTTCGGGCGACCCCTGAACGTGGCCGGGATCGAGGGGCGGACGGCGTGGCTGCTGACCGACGAGGGGCGGGCGCCGCTGCGGCCCTGATCGGCGCGCGACGCGAGGTTCTGTTTGCGCCCGGCCTCCTGACGTATACCGTGGGCAGCAACCTCGAATCCTGCAGGAGTTTCCCATGACCGACATCGTTCTTCTCGACGGCGCGCGCACCGCTATCGGCACTTTCGGCGGATCGCTGGCTGGCACACCGCCCACCGCGCTGGGCGCGCATGTGGCCAAGGCCGCGATGGAACGCTCGGGCGTCGAGCCGGGGCAGATCGGACAGGTGGTTTACGGCACCGTCATCAACACCGAGCCGCGCGACATGTACCTGTCGCGGGTGGCCGCGATCGAGGCGGGTATTCCCGACACCACGCCCGCGATGAACGTGAACCGCCTGTGCGGCTCGGGGGCGCAGGCGATCGTGTCGGTGGTTCAGGCGCTGATGCTGGGGGATGCCGATTTCGGCCTTGCCGGCGGGGCCGAGAACATGAGCCGGTCGCCCTTTATCGTGCCGGAACAACGCTGGGGCGCGAAGATGGGCGATGTGCGGACGCTGGACATGATGCTGGGCGCGCTGAACTGTCCGTTCGGGACGGGGCATATGGGTATCACCGCCGAAAACGTGGCGGGCGAGCATGACGTGAGCCGCGAGGATCAGGATGCCTTTGCGCTGGAAAGCCAGAAACGGGCGGCGAAGGCCATCGAAGCGGGCTATTTCAAATCCCAGATCGCGCCGATCGAGGTGCGGGTGAAGCGGGACATGGTGCCGTTTGAAACGGATGAGCACCCCAAGCCGACCAGTGCCGAGGGGCTGGCCGGTCTGCGCCCCGCCTTTCAGAAGGACGGCAGTGTGACGGCGGGCAATGCCAGCGGCATCAATGACGGCGCGGCGGCCTTGGTGCTGGCACGGGCGGATGCGGCCGAGAAGGCCGGGCTGAAGCCCAAGGCGCGGGTGCTGGGCTATGCCGTGGCGGGCGTGCGGCCCGAGGTGATGGGCATCGGCCCGGTGCCGGCGGTCGAGAAGCTGATGGAGAAGACGGGCCTCAAGGCGAGCGATTTCGACGTGGTCGAATCGAACGAGGCCTTTGCCGCACAGGCGATTGCCGTGAACAAGGGGCTGGGGCTGGACCCCGCGAAGGTGAACCCCAATGGCGGGGCGATTGCGCTGGGCCATCCGGTGGGGGCGACCGGCGCGATCCTGACGGTGAAGGCGCTCTATGAGCTGGAGCGGCTTGGCAAGTCGAAGGCGCTGATCACCATGTGCATCGGCGGCGGTCAGGGCATCGCGCTGGCGATCGAGCGGATCTGACGCGGGCGGCCCCGGGAGGGGGGCGCCGCAGGAACCTGACCCGACCGGCAACCGTTGGCTCTCTGAGACTTCAGAGAGGCTGATGATGACCGACGATAACAAGACACCCCCGACGACCACCGACGCAGGTATCAAGGTTCAGAGCGACGAGCATTCGCTTACCGTGGGGCCCGACGGGCCGATCGTGCTGAACGATCATTACCTGATCGAGCAGATGGCCAACTTTAACCGCGAACGCATCCCCGAGCGGCAGCCGCATGCCAAGGGGTCGGGCGCGTTCGGTACGTTCGAGACCACGCAGGACGTGTCGAAATACACCAAGGCCGGCATCTTTCAGCCCGGTGCCAAATGCGAGGTCGTGGTGCGGTTTTCGACCGTGGCGGGCGAACGCGGCAGTCCCGATACATGGCGCGACCCGCGCGGCTTTTCGGTGAAAATGTATACCGACGAGGGCAATTTCGACATGGTCGGGAACAACACGCCCATTTTCTTTGTCCGCGACCCGATGAAGTTTCAGCACTTCATCCGCAGCCAGAAGCGCCGCGCCGACAACGCCCTGCGCGACCATGACATGCAGTGGGATTTCTGGACCCTGTCACCCGAAAGCGCGCATCAGGTGACCTATCTGATGGGCGACCGGGGCATCCCGCGCACATGGCGCGAGATGAACGGCTATTCCAGCCACACCTATTCTCTGGTCAATGCCGAGGGCGAAAAGTTCTGGGTCAAGTTCCACTTTCACACCGATCAGGGCGACGGCAACGCCTATCTCAGCCAGAACGAGGCCGACCACCTTGCCGGGGCCGACAGCGATTATCACCGCCGCGACCTGTTCAACGCCATTGCCGAGGGGAACGCGCCGTCATGGACGCTCAAGTGGCAGATCATGCCCTATGAGGATGCCAAGACCTATCGCATCAACCCCTTCGACCTCACCAAGATCTGGCCGCATGACGACTATCCGCTGATGGAGGTCGGCAAGCTGACGCTGGATCGCAACCCGGTCGATTTCCACACCCAGATCGAGCAGGTGGCGTTCGAGCCCAACAACATGGTGCCCGGCGTGGGCCTGTCGCCTGACAAGATGCTGCTGGCGCGGGGCTTTTCCTATGCCGACGCGCACCGCGCGCGGCTTGGCGTGAACTACAAGCAGATCCCGGTGAACGCGCCCAAGACGGAAACCCATGCCTATTCCAAGGATGGCGAGATGCGCACGCAGCACGCGGTCGACCCGGTCTATGCGCCGAACTCCTATGGCGGGCCGGCGGCCGAGCCCCAGACGGGCGCGGAGGCCGGGACCTGGTATGCCGATGGCGACATGGTGCGGCAGGCCTATACGCTGCGCAAGGATGATGACGACTGGACACAGCCGGGCATCCTCGTCCGCGACGTGATGGATGACGCCATGCGCGAGCGGCTTGTGGGCAATGTCGTGGGCCACCTTTGCGACGGGGTCAGCGAGAAGGTGCTGCAACGGGCCTTCGAGTACTGGCGCAACATCGACAAGGATATCGGCGACCGGATCGAGACCGGCGTGCGCGAGCAGCTTGGCGGCAAGTCCGAAGCGCCGGGCATGGCCTCGGCCAAGAGCATCGGCGGCTAGGTATTGGCCGTCAGGGACGTGGCGAGCCCGTTTTCTGCGCAGAAAACGGGCCACCGCAATCCTGGGCGCAGGTTGACCGCCCTCAGATCGCCGCCTTCAGGCTTTCTTCAAGGTAGATTTCCCGCAGCCGGGGCGCCACCTTGCCCGGAACCCCGTCGCCAAGGCTCACCCCGTCGATCTCGACCACCGGCATGACAAAGGTACTGGCCGAGGTGATGAACGCCTCGTCGGCCTGTTTCGCCTCGTCGATGGTGAAGGAGCGTTCCTCGACCTCCATCTGCGCTTCGCGGGCAAAGCGCAGAACGGCGGCGCGGGTGATCCCGTGCAGGATATCGGTCGACAGCTCGCGGGTGATGATCTTGTTGCCCTTGACGATATAGGCGTTGTTGCTGGTGCCCTCGGTCACCTTGCCATCCTCGATCATCCACGCATCGTCACAGCCCGCCTTCTTCGCCATCATCTTGCCCATCGAGGGGTAAAGAAGCTGCGTCGTCTTGATATCGCGGCGTCCCCAGCGGATGTCGTCGATGCTGATGACCTTCATGCCCTTTTTGGCGGCCGGGCTGTCGGCGAGGCCGGGTTTGGACTGGGTGAACAGCACCAGCGTCGGCTTGACCTCCTCAGGGTCGGGAAAGGCGAAATCGCGGTCGGCGGCGGCGCCGCGCGTGACTTGGAGGTAGACCAGCCCGTCGCCGATTTCGTTCACCCGCACCAGTTCGCGGTGAATCTCCAGCAGGTCGTCAAACGCCTCGGGCTTCTGCATGTCCAGCTCGTTCAGCGACCGTTCCAGCCGCTTCACATGGCCGTCGAAATCGATCAGCTTGCCGCCCAGCACGCTGGTCACCTCGTAGACCCCGTCGGCCATCAGGAAGGCCCGGTCGAAAACCGATACCTTCGCCTCGTTTTCGGGCAGGTATTCTCCGTTCACATAGACTGTACGCATGCTCTTATCCCCAAAGTTCCGGCGCCGGCGGATGCACCCCGGCCTCGTCGAATGTCAGCGGTGTGTCGCGGTCTTCGGCCAGAAGCAGCGGGCCGTCAAGGTCCGTCACCGTCGCGCCCTGCGCCACCAGAACGGCGGGCGCCATGGCAAGGCTCGACCCGATCATGCAGCCGACCATGATGTCATAACCCTCGGCCCGGGCCGCCTGACGCAGCGCCAGCGCCTCGGTCAGGCCGCCGGTCTTGTCGAGCTTGATGTTGACCACGTCATACTTGCCCTTGAGCGCGGGCAGGCTGGCGCGGTCGTGACAGCTCTCGTCGGCACAGACCGGCACGGGCCGCTCCATGCCCAGCAGGGCGTCATCCTCGGACGCCGGCAGCGGCTGTTCCACCAGCGCCACGCCGAGCCGCACCAGATGCGGGGCAAGGTCGGCGTAAACCTCGGCGCTCCACCCCTCGTTGGCGTCGACGATGATCTTCGCCCCCGGCGCGCCCGCGCGCACGGCTTCCAGCCGGGGCATGTCGTCGGGCGTGCCCAGCTTGATTTTCAACAGCGGCCGGTGCGCGTGCTGCGCGGCCTGCGCGCGCATCTTCTCGGGCTCGTCCAGCGAGAGCGTATAGGCCGTCACCTCGGGCCCCGGCACGTCGAGACCGGCAAGGTCCCATGCCCGGACACCGGCCTGTTTCGCCTCGAGATCCCACAGCGCGCAATCCACCGCGTTCCGCGCCGCGCCGGCCGGGAGCAGGTCATAGAGCGCCTCGCGGTCGAACTCGGCTGGCAGCCCCTCGATCTGCGCCGTCACGCTGACGAGGGTTTCGTCGTAACGGGCATAGGGCACGCATTCGCCCCAGCCGGTCATGCCATCCTGACCGATCCGCACCGTCAGCACCTGCGCCTCGGTGCGCGAGCCGCGGCTGATGGTAAAGACCTGCGCCAGTTTGAATACGTCCTGCGTTACCGTGAGTTCCATGTCATCCCGTCCCGGACTTGATCCGGGACCTCCCCTTCTGGCCAGAGGCCCCGGGTCAGGCCCGGGGCGCGTGTCATGTGTGTCAGAGCGCCGCCAGCGCGTCGACCAGCTTGCCCGCGCCAAAGCGGTAGGGGTCGGTCGCGGGCAGGCCCATCTCTTGCTCGACCTTTTCGAGATAGGCTTTCGCCTCGTCCTCGGCCATGTGCTGGGTGTTCACCGACACGCCCACCACCTGACAGGCGGCGTTGGCGACCTGGGCCAGCGGCAGGGCGGTGTCGCGCAGCCGTTCGAGGCTGGGCGGCTGATATTCCGGCAGGCCGCGCATATGGGCCCGCGTGGGTTCGTGGCACAGGATCAGCGCGTCGGGCTGGCCGCCATGCACCAGCGCCATGGTCACGCCGGAATAGCTGACATGGAACAGGCTGCCCTGCCCCTCGATCATGTCCCAGTGGTCGTCATCATTGTCGGGCGTCAGCCATTCGACCGAGCCGGCCATGAAATCGGCGATCACGGCATCGAGCGGCACGCCCTCGCCGGTGATCAGGATGCCGGTCTGGCCGGTGGCGCGGAAGGTGGCCTTCATGCCGCGTTCCTGCATGTCGCGCTCCATGGCCATGGCGGTGTACATCTTGCCCACCGAACAATCGGTGCCCACTGCAAGGCATCGCTTGCCGCGGCGCTTCTTGCCGTCGGCGATGGGATACTTGACGGACGGAACCCGCACGTCGTGCAGCTTGCGGCCCGTCGCCTCGGCCACGGCGACGAGGTCGGGCTCGTCACGCAGCAGGTTGTGCAGGCCGGAGGCGAGGTCGAAGCCTTCTTCCAGCGCGGTGACCAGCACCTTCTTCCATTCCTGAGAGATCAACCCGCCGCGGTTGGCCACGCCGATGACCAGCGTCTTGGCGCCCGCCGCCTTGGCCTCGGCCAACGTCATGTCGGTCAGGCCGAGATCGGCACCGCAGTTTTCCAACCGGAACTGGCCCACCGCGTGTTCGGGGCGCCAGTCGCGGATGCCGATGGCAACCTTGGCGGCCAGCATGTCGGGCGCATCGCCCAGAAAGAGCAGGTAGGGGGTCTCGATCATCGCGCGTCTCCTTGGTCGACCGGGGCGGGGCCGCCGGCGGGAATCAGTTTTGCGGCAGTTTCCATGGAAACCGCCGCGATGTCCTCTTTGATTCGGCAGCGTATCCGGAAATCAGCGCAAGATTGTTCGAACTATCGGCTAACTGTGCGAAGATTCATCGCTTTCCGGCTGCGGCCCTGCATCCTCCTCGGCATAAACCTCGGCCTGCAGCAGGCCGGGCTGGGCGATGCCGATGACGCCGGTGGGCCGGACCTCGCCGGTTTCCTCGGGCGCGTCGGAGCGCACCCGCCGGGTCACCGCCAGCAGCACCGTCACAACCCCCACCACCGCCAGCATCAGCGGCAGGCCGCGCCCGTCGAACAGCTTTAGCGTGTTGGGGCCGATCAGCATGCCGAAGACCTGTCCGAATTGCAGCAGGAAGGCCATGGTGCCGGCGGCGGGCACCACCTGACCGGGGCTGAGCTGGTCGTTGGCGTGGGCGGCGAGGATGGAATAGACCGGCAGGGTCACCGCCCCGATCACGGCAAAGCCGATCAGGATCGACATCGGCCGGGTGTCCAGCGCCATCCACAGCGCCGCCACCACCGACACCGCCGCCATGCCGATCACCACATAGCGCCGGTCGGTCTGGTCCGACATCCAGCCCAGCGGGTATTGCGACACCGCCGCCGCCACCATCGCCACCACCAGCGCAAAGGAGGCCTGCGCCTCGGAAAACCCGTTCTGGAGCGCATAGAGCGGCAGTGAGATGAACCACGCCACCACACCCGCGCCCATGATGACGATGCCCAGCACCGCCATGGGCGAAACCTTGTAGAGCCGCCTGACCGGCATCCGGTCGGGGGCGGTATATTCCGGCGCCCGGTTGTTCGACAGCAAGAGCGGCACGATCGCCACCGACAGCAGGATCGAACACAGGCCAAACAGCAGGTTGCCGCGCGGATCGGGCAGGGCGACCATGGCGGTGCCCAGCGCCGGGCCCCCCGCCTGAATGATGAAATAGACCGACAGCACCTGCGCCCGGATGCGGTTCTCGGCCTTGGCGTTGAGCCAGCTTTCGGTGATCACGTAGAGCCCCGGAAAACACGCCCCCGCCAGAAGGCGCATCGCGCCCCAGCTTATCGGGTCATTGGTCAGCAGGTGGGCGATGGCCGCCACCGACACCATCGAGGCCAGCGCCGAGAAGACCCGGATATGGCCCACCTTCTCGATCAGCCGCGGGGTCAGCACCGTGCCCGCCAGCGCCCCCAGCGGATAGCACGCCTGCATCAGCGAGATCTGGAGATCGGAGAAGCCCAGCACGCTGCCCCGGATGGTCAGCAACGTCACCAGCATCCCGTTCCCCACCATCAGGAACAGCATGCCCAAAAACAGGGCCCAGTTGTCGATCAGGGCGCGTCTCATGCCACCGGTGGGACAGGGGCCGAATTCCTTGCGACGCCCTGTCCGGCGGTCTCGGCCTAAGCCGGAACCGCCCGCGCCCCCTTGAACGACACCAGCCGCCGGCTCTTCTCGTCCCACAGGTGCAGCCGGGCGCAGCGGAAGCTGTCCATCAGCGTCATCCGCTTCATCTGGGTCAGGATATCGTGATCCCGAAGCACCTCGGACAGCCGGTAAAAGGGGATGCGGCTGGCCATGTGGTGCACGTGATGCACGCCGATATTGGCCGTGATCCAGCGCAGCACGCCCGGCAGGTCGTAATAGGAACTGCCATGCAGCGCGGCCTCCTGGATGTTCCAGTCTTCCTCGCGATCCCAGTGGGTGTCCTCGAACTGGTGCTGGATATAGAACAGCCACATCCCCGCCATCGCCGCCAGAAGCGTCGTCGGCAGGTAGATCAGCAAGATCACCTCGGCCCCGCCCAGCCACGCGATCAGCGCCACCACAGCGGCAATGGCGAGGTTGGTGCCCATCGCGCTCAGCCAGTAGCGCCAGCCAGAGCGCATCAGCCCCACGGGAACCCGGTTTTGCAGGAAAAACGTGTAGAACGGCACGATCCCGAACAGAAAGACCGGGTTGCGCACAAGCCGATACCCGGCCCGGCCCAGCAGGTTCCGATCGCGATATTCCTGCACCGTCAGCGTCGGCATGTCGCCGATGCCGCGCCGGTCGAGATTGCCGGTCGAGGCATGGTGAATCGCATGGGTCCGCCGCCACACGTCATAGGGCGTCAGCGTCAGCACACCGATCGCGCGCCCGATCCAGTCGCCCAGCTTGCGATCCTTGAAAAAGGCGCCGTGGCCGCAATCGTGCTGGATCATGAACAGCCTGACGAGGAAGGCCGCGTTCACCAGCGCCAGCGCCAGTGACAGCCACGCGCTGATCGAATGGGCCCACCACGCCAGCGCCCAGATCGCAAGAAAGGGGCAAAGCGTGACGGCCAGTTCGAGAAGGCTGCGCAGGGGGACAGGCTCGCGATATTGCGCAAGCGTGCGGGTCCAGTCTGAAGGTCTCAATCCGGTACCTTTCCGAGGGAGGATGACGTGATATTGCGGCCCGGTCGAGGCGAAAGGCCGGTATGTGGCCTGTCAGGACGACTCGGTCTTTTTCGCCCGGGCTTTCTTGTCCGCAGTCTTGGGCATCGCGGCGTCGGGGTCAACTACCGTCTCGGCCTCGCCCTCGGACCCGGACTCGCGCTCGAGCCGCGCCTCGCGTAGCCGTTCGGTCTTGCGGTCGCGCTGGGCATTCTGGTCGTCGATGATTTCCTTGGCGGCGCGGGTCGTCTTTTCCATCAGCGTTTCAGCTCGTGTCGCCGTGCCCGCGATGGACCGGGGTTTCGAAGGCTTGGACATTCAGATCAACTCCCTGCTTTCCTGCGGGCGCGTGGCCCGGCTCCAAACGAAAAGACGGGCGCCGCCTTACGGCTGCCCCCGTCCCTGTTCTCATACTGGCAAAGACTTATGCCAGGGCGAGATTGCTCGCCGATTCACGACCGTCGCGGCCGCTTTCGATATCGAAAGTCACGGCCTGACCATCGTCCAGCTGCTGGATCCCGGCCCGTTCAAGCGCGGAAATATGGACGAAAACGTCCTTGCTGCCGCCCTCGGGGGCGATAAAGCCGAAACCTTTGGTCTGGTTGAACCATTTCACGGTGCCATTAGCCATCGTGTCGTCTCCTGTTTAGATGCCACCCGCAACATGCGGTGGCCTGGCTCAGTGTCGTCTTAGGAACTACTGAAGCCGTAAGGAAACAGAAGGTCGAAGGAAGATGCATCGCCCCACCCACATAAGCTCTCGCGGGCCATTGCGCAATGACCAACTCCGGATTTCCGGAAATGACGGGCCGGGGCGTGCGGTCTCCTAATCCAGCGTGGCGCTGCCCACGTTCACGTCCTTGAAGTAGAGCCGGTACTCGCCCGGCGCGCCCGAGCCGAGGAAGTAGTAGCTGCGCTCGATCTGGCCCGTGGTGCCTTCGCCGCGCCAGTTGGTGGTGCTGGAATTGCTGCTCGACAGGGTGAGGTGCCCGCCATTGTCGCGCGCCTCGCCGACCAGCGCCAGCGGCACCTCCTCGGGCCCCACCAGCCAGATATGCTTGGAGGTGAAGGCGGCGGCGTTGTTGTCGTTCAGGCGGTCGGCCTTGAGATCGCGCTGGGGGGTGAGGTTCATGTCGACCTTCACCAGCTTGCCGAAGGACGGCGTGACCCGCCCGAGGACCATCTGCCCGCGCAGTTCGCGGTCGGTCACCACCTCCTCGGCCAGCGACAGGCCGGTGATTTCGATGTCCCACAGGCTGCCGGCCTGCGGGAACTCCGTCACCTCGCCCGACATGTCGATCTGGAACTCGACGGTGGGTTCGTCCTTCTTGCCGATGATCAGCGTACCTTCGGTCACGTCCGACGGCACGGTAAAGACCGCCTCGAGATAGGTGTCGTTGTCCACGTCGGGCCATTTCCGGTCGCGGCTCTCGCCGATCGAGGCGGTGGAGGTGCGCACCTCGGGGAACCAGTCCATCGAGCCCCAGGGCACGAGAAAGGTTTCGGGGTCGGTCTGGCCGGGCAGTTTCAGCTTGATGTCCGAGCCGCCGTAATAGCTGATCCGCTTGATCTCCTCGGACCATTCCACGTCGAGCAGGATGTGCATGTAGACGAAATCGTGGTCCGGCCCGCTTTCCAGCACCTCGACGGCACAGCAGACGAGGCTGTCATCGGCGCTGTAATTGCGCAGCTTGTCGAGGCGGGTGATCTCGGACGACTTGATCGACAGGGGCGGCGGCGCGGCCTCCTGCGATTGGGCGGGCAGGGCGAGGAAAAGGGCGGGCAGGGCCGCGAGAATGAGGGAACGCATGACGTGAATCTCCGAAGAAAACAGGCTGCCTGAAATGGTGCGGCCCGGAACGGGCCATGGCACGGGCGTTATCATGCGCCATCCCGGCCACCGGTCAAGCATCCTGTCGCGGGGGCCGGTCCTGCATCTCGTGGGTTAACGCGGCGTGCGCCACAATAACCGGACCGGCGCAGTGGAAAACACCGACGCGATACCGACGTAATACCGACGTTGTACCGACGCGCCATTTCCCTTGTTTTGCTGACGTTTACCCCGATTCGCACCGGCAGCGCGGCGCCGCGCCTTTTTCTGCACCCGCAAAATGGTTGCGGCGGGTCCGGCAATTTTATACCGGTTGCGGCGAACCTGACGCAATTTCCGAACCCTTCGAGAGGTGCCCGACATGAGCTTCCGCCTGCAACCCGCCCCGGTTTCCCGCCCCAATCGCTGCCAGCTCTTCGGGCCGGGCTCGAACGTCAAACTCTTTGAAAAGATGGCCTCTTCCGCCGCCGACGTGATCAATATCGACCTCGAGGATTCCGTGGCCCCCACCGACAAGGACGCGGCCCGCGCCAATACGATCAAGGCCATCAACGAGATCGACTGGGGCAACAAGACCCTGTCGGTGCGGATCAACGGGCTGGATACGGGCTGGTGGTATCGCGACGTGGTCGACCTTTTGGAACAGGCGGGCGAGCGGCTTGACCAGATCATGATCCCCAAGGTCGGCTGCGCCGCCGATATCTATGCGGTTGATGCGCTGGTCACCGCGGTGGAAAAGGCGCAAGCCCGCGAAAAGCCTATCAATTTCGAGGTAATCATCGAATCCGCCGCCGGCATTTCCCATGTCGAGGAGATCGCCGCCGCCTCGCCCCGGCTGGTGGCGATGAGCCTCGGCGCGGCCGATTTCGCGGCCTCGATGGGCATGTCGACCACCGGCATCGGCGGCACGCAGGCCAATTACTACATGCTGCACGAGGGCCAAAGCCATTGGCCCGACCCGTGGCACTGGGCCACCGCCGCCATCGTCGCCGCCTGCCGCACCCATGGGGTGCTGCCCGTGGACGGGCCGTTCGGCGATTTCTCGGACGACGAGGGCTTCCGCGCACAGGCGCGGCGGGTCGCGACGTTGGGCATGGTCGGCAAATGGGCCATCCACCCCAAGCAGATCGCGCTGGCGAACGAGGTCTTCACCCCCTCTGACGAGGCGGTTCAGGAGGCGCGCGAAATCCTGCAGGCGATGGAGGACGCCACGGCCCGCGGCGAAGGCGCCACCACCTACAAGGGCCGCCTCGTCGACATCGCCTCGATCAAGCAGGCCGAAGGGATCGTGCGTCAGGCCGAGATGATCGACGCCATGTAGGAACCGTTCCGCCGGCGGCTGTTTCGGGACGCCTCCGGCGGGAGTATTTGGGGGAAGATGAAGCGGGGCACGGGCTTCTTCTGGCCGAAAATATCCCGGGGGAGGCGTTGGAATTCCAGGGGAATTTCAACGTCGGGGGCAGCGCCCCCTGCCACGGGTGAAGTGAATCGGGAGGGACAGGTATGAAAACCGCCATCGTCACCGGCGCGGCCCGCGGGATCGGGCTGGCCACCACGAAGCAGTTTCTCGCGCAGGGCTGGCGCGTGGTCATGGTCGACCGCGACGCGCCGGCGCTGGCGGAGGAGGCCGGCAAGCTGACGGAGGTCGACCCGGTGGTCTGCGACGTGTCGCGGCCCGACCATGTGGCAGCCATGGCGGACCATGTCGGCGAGACCTGCGAGAGCGTCGATGCCCTTGTCAACAACGCCGGGGTGGCGGATTTCGGGCCGATCGGCGAGACCGGTTTCGACCGCTGGCGCACGGTGATGGAGACCAATCTCGACGGTGTTTTCCTGGTGACCCAGGCGCTGACGCCGGCGCTCGGGGCCGCGAAGGGGGGCATCGTCAACATCGCCTCGATTTCCGGTTTGCGTGCCTCGACCCTGCGGGTGGCCTATGGCACGTCGAAGGCGGGCGTCATGGCGCTGACGCAGCAGCAGGCGGTGGAGTTGGGGGAGATGGGCATCCGCGCCAATTGCGTCTGCCCCGGCCCGGTGCGCACCAAGCTGGCGATGGCCGTGCACAGCCAGGCGATCATCGACGCCTATCACGATGCGATCCCGCTGAACCGCTATGGCTCGGAGGACGAGATTGCCAGCGTGATCACCTTCCTCTGTTCCCCCGGCGCGAGCTATGTCACCGGCCAGATCATCGCCGTCGATGGCGGTTTCGGGGCCACCGGCATCGGCCTTCCTGCCCTGCGAGAGTAGTTCGGCCCGCCATTTTGCTTGCCCTTCGGGGAACAGCCGGGCAATCCTTGGCGCAACATGGAACTCGGTCCCTACATTCTTCTGGCCTCGCTCGAGGGTGCGGTCACGGCGGCGGTGCTTGCGCTGACGGCCGTGGGCCTCAGCCTTGTCTTCGGCGTCATGCGGGTGGTGAACATCGCGCATGGCGAGTTCTTCATGCTGGGCGCGGTGATCGCGTGGTTCGTGGCGCAGACGGTGGGCGGGCATCCCGCGCTGGGCTTCGTCGCGGCGCTGGTGATCGCGCCGCTGGTGGTGGGCGTGATCGCGGCGGCGGCGGACATGACGATCCTGAAGCGGATCGACTATGACCCCGAGCGCACGATCGTGGCCACGATCGGCCTTTTGTACATTATCCAGCAGCTCACCCTGATGACCTATGGCCCCGAGGCGCGGCCCGTCGAGGCGCCGTTCAACCAGCGCCTCGCGCTGCCGTGGTTCGAATGGGGCGAGGAGGGGTTCGAGTTCTACTTCCCGTGGGGCCTGTCGACGACCACCTACAAGCTGGCCGTGATCGGGGCGGCGGGGGTTGTGCTGGTGGGTGTCTGGCTGATGATGGCGCGCACCCGGATCGGGCTTCTGATGCGGGCGACACAGGCCGACCGGGACATGGCGCTGGCCTTCGGCATCCCGGTCGAGCGGGTCTATGCGCTGGTCTTCGGCATCGGCGCGGCGCTGGCGGCGCTGGCCGCCGTGCTGATCGTACCGATTCAGCAGGCGCATTACCTGATGGGGGCCGATCCGCTGCTTCTGAGCTTCATCGTGGTGATCATCGGCGGATTGGGCAGCCTGCCCGGAACGGTGGTTGCGGCCATCTTTATCGGGCTGAGTGACGGCATCATCTCGGTCTTCTTTTCGCCGACGCTGGCCAAGATCCTTGCGACGCTTCTGGTGGGCCTTGTGCTGGTCTTCCGCCCGCAGGGCCTGTTCGGGACGCGGTCGTCATGAGTGCGACGGCGAAGTCCCTGATCCTGCACCTCGGCCTGTTGGCGGTGCTCTTCGCGCTGCAATTCGTGCTGCCCGCCTATCACCATGGCAACCTTGCCCGGATCATGGTGCTGGCGAGCTATGCGGTGGGGTACAACATCCTGTTCGGCTATACCGGCCTGCTGAGCCTCGGCCATGCGCTGTTCTTTGCCGCCGGCATGTACGGCATGGGGCTGACCATTCAGCACGCCGGGTTCACGCCGGCGCCTGCGCTGATCGTGGGTATCCTTGCCGGGGCGGTGGTGGCGGCGGGGCTGGCGCTGTTGGCGTTGCGCACGACCGGGGTGGCCTTCCTGATCGTGACGCTGATGTTTGCGCAGGCGGGGTATCTCACGATCCTCTATTTCGGCGAGTATACGCGGGGTGACGAAGGCTTCGTCATTCAGGCGTTTGACCGGATGCTGTGGGGCATCGACCTGAGCAACCCCGAGAACCGGTATTTCGCCGCGTGGGGCCTGTTTGCCGTCTGCCTGCTGATCTGTCTGCGGCTGGTCCGCTCGCCGTTCGGCAAGACGCTGGTGGCGATCCGCGAGAACGAGGAGCGGGTCAGGATGCTGGGCTACAACACGTTCGCACACAAGCTGGGGGCGATGGTGATTTCCGGCACGATTTCGGCGGCGGCGGGGGCGTTTTACGGGCTGCTCTTCGGCTATGCCGGGGCGAGTTTCGCCGGTGTGCAATATTCGATCTTCCCGCTGCTGTGGGTTCTGCTGGGGGGCGCGGGCACGGTGCTGGGGCCGTTCGTGGGCACGCTGTTCATGTTCTACCTGATCGATCTGAGTTCCGGTATCACCACCGCTTATCTGCTGATCGTGGGCGTGGCGCTGGTGCTGTTGACGCTGTTCGCGCCGCAGGGCCTGACGGGCGAGCTGCGCCGCCGGGTCTGGGGGTGGCTGCCATGACGCTGCTGTCCACGCGCGGCCTGTCGAAACATTTCGACGGGCTGAAGGCCGTTACGGATGTGGATTTCGACCTTGAGGAGGGCGAGGTTCGGGCGCTGATCGGGCCCAATGGCGCGGGCAAGACGACGCTGGTGGGGATGATCTGCGGACGGATTCCGCCGTCGTCCGGCTCGGTACAGTTCGACGGGGCCGATATCACCGCGCTGCCCGCGCATAAGCGGATCCTGCGGGGGATGGCCTATACGTTCCAGATCACCTCCGTCTTCGCGCGGCTTCCGGCGGCGGAGAACGTGGCGCTGGCCGCCCGCCGGCGGTTGCAGGGCGACGCGGTGGAGGCGGCGGTCGACGATGCGCTTTCCCGTGTCGGGTTGCGCGACCGGCGCGACGAGGAAGCGGGGAACCTGAGCTATGGCCACCAGCGCCTGCTGGAGATTGCCATGGGCCTTGTGCAGCGCCCGCGCCTGCTGATCCTCGACGAGCCGACGCAAGGGCTGGCCGATAGCGAGATCGACGCGTTCAAGGCGCTGATCCGCGAGTTGTCCGCCGAGACCACCATCCTGCTGATCGAACACAATATGAGCGTGGTGATGGAAACCGCCGACCGGGTCACCGTGCTCAATTTCGGCGAGGTGCTGGCCGAGGGCACGCCGCAGGAGATCCACGAAAACGACGCCGTGCAGGCGGCCTATCTGGGGACGGGATGATGCTGGAGCTTGATGCCGTCAACGCGGGCTATGGCCGGGCACAGGTGCTGCGGGATCTGTCGTTGAAGGTCGAGGCGGGCGAGATCCTGTGCCTTCTGGGCCGGAACGGGGCGGGCAAGACCACGACGATGCAGGCGATCATGGGGCTTTTGCCGCTGATGTCGGGGCGGGTGGTGCTGGATGGCAAGGAGGTCAGCCAGTTGCCCCCGCACGAGGTGCCGCGCCACGGAATCGGGTATATTCCGCAAGGCCGCCGCCTGTTCGCGGGGCTGACCGTGGCGCAGAACCTCGAGATCGGGTTGCGCGTGCGCGGTTCGGGTCGGGACGTGCAGGAGGAGGTGCTCGATCTTTTCCCGCGCCTGCGCGAGCGGATGGACCAGAAGGCGCAGACGCTTTCGGGGGGCGAGCAACAGATGCTGGCCACCGCCCGGGCGCTCTGCCTGAAACCCAAGGCGCTGTTGCTGGACGAGCCGACCGAGGGGCTGCAACCCTCGATGATCGAGGCGATCCGGCAGGTGATCGTCAAGATGCGCGCGGCGGGGGTGGCCATCCTGCTGGTGGAACAGCGGGTGGATGCGGTGCTGTCGGTGGCCGACCGGGTGGCGTTCATCGAGAACGGGCGCAATGGCGAGGTGATGGATGCCGAGGCGCTCCGGCAGGATCACAGCATCGTTGACCGTTACGTGGGCGTCTGACGGCGGACGCCGCGCGAGCTTGCCTTTATGTTGACTGTCTTTCGCGGGTGCCGCACCATCCCTGCCAGAACGATAGACAGGGAGAGACACGTGGCCGCCTATCACAGGCCCGACACGCTGCAGGGCGCGCTTGACGTGCTGGCGGAGAGGCCAGTCACGATTGCGGCGGGCTGTACCGACCTGTTTCCAGCCACGCAGGCGCGGACACTGAGCGGCCCGGTGCTGGATATCACCGGCATTGCCGGGTTGCGGGGGGTCACGCACGGGGAGGGTGTGTACCGGATCGGCGCGGCGACAAGCTGGACCGATGTGATCCGCGCCGATCTGCCGCCCGGTTTCGACATGCTGAAACAGGCGGCGCGCGAGGTGGGGTCGGTGCAGATCCAGAATTCCGGCACGATTGCCGGAAATATCTGCAACGCCTCTCCGGCCGCTGACGGAATGCCCTGCCTGATGGCGCTCGATGCGCAGGTGGAGATCGCATCGGCCACGGGCACGCGCACGCTCCCCCTTTCATACTTTGTTAACGGTCCGCGCCGGACGGCGCTGGAGCCGGGTGAGATGGTCACTGCCATCACCATCCCGGAGGAGGCCACGCGCGGGGTTTCGCGGTTTCTCAAGCTGGGGGCGCGGAAGTATCTGGTGATCTCCATCGCCATGGTTGCGGTGCGGCTGGAGATCGAGGGCGGCGCGGTGACGAGTGCCGCGTTGGCCGTGGGCGCCTGCAGCGCCGTGGCGACCCGGTTGCTGGAGGTGGAGGCCGCGCTGGCTGGACAGAAGGCGGAGGGTCTCTCGCATCTCATCACCGACGACATGGTCGCCGCCGCCCTCTCGCCCATCGACGATATCCGCGCCGATGGCCCCTATCGCGCCCATGCCGCCGCCGAACTGCTGCGCCGGGCGGTGGATGACCTGACCCAACCGGCGGAGGCTGCCGCATGAACCGCGCCACCACCACGATGTCGCTCACCGTCAATGGCGAGCCTGTCACGCTTCCCGCCGATCCTTCGCGGCGGTTGTCGGAGGTGCTGCGCGAGGGGCTGGGGCTGCGGGGCACGAAGGTGGGGTGCGATGCGGGCGATTGCGGGGCCTGCACCGTGTTGCTGGATGGTGCGCCGGTCTGTGCCTGTCTGACGCCGCTGGCGCAGGCGGGCGGGCGCGCGGTGCAGACGGTAGAAGGGTTGCAGGCGACGGCGTTGCAGCAGGCATTTCTGCGGCACGGGGCGGCGCAATGCGGGATTTGCACGCCGGGGATGCTGATGACCGCGACGGCGTTTTTGCAGGAACGGCCCGAGCCCACGCGGGCCGAGGCCGAGGAGGCGCTGGGCGGGGTGCTGTGCCGGTGTACCGGCTATACCAAGATCATCGATGCGGTGCTGGATGCCGCGCCCGGTGCATCTGGTGCGCCTGCCGCGATGCCCGAGGCGGGGCGGGCCGTGGGGGCGCGGGTCGAGCGGCTGGATGGCGGGCCGAAAGTGGCGGGCACGGAGATATATGGCGCCGATGCCTGCCCCGAGAACACGCTGCTGGTACGGGCGGTGCGGGCGCCCAAGGCGCCTGCGACGTTCACCCTTGGCGATATCGAGGCGTGGCGGCGTGCGCAGCCCGGCGATGTGCAGGTATTCACCGCCAAGGACATCCCCGGCGCCAATGTCTTCGGCACCATCCCGCCCTTTGCCGATCAGCCCGCGCTGGCCGAAACCCGCGCCCGCATGCGCGGCGAGGCGGTGGCGCTGGTGGCGGGCGAGGCGGGGGTGATCGAGGCGCTGGACCTCGGAACGTTCCCGGTGACGTGGGAGGACGCGGATGACGGCGCGCTCGTGCATGACAACCGCCCCGACAACCTGTTGATTGCCGGGGTGGTCAGACGCGGCGATGCCGAGACGGCGCTGGCGGATGCCGTTCACGTGGCCGAGGCGCGGGCCGAAACGCCCTATATCGAGCACGCCTATATCGAGCCAGAGGCCGGGGTGGCGTGGCTGGAGGGCGATACGCTGGTGATACAGGCCTGCACGCAGGCCCCGGTGATGGATCGCGACGACACCGCCCGTATCCTCGGGCTTGACCCGCAAAAGGTGCGGATCATCCCGGCGGCGGCGGGCGGCGGGTTCGGATCCAAGCTGGACCTTTCGTTGCAGCCTTTGATCGGGCTTGTGGCGCTGAAGACGGGCCGCCCGGCGCGGATGATCTACACCCGCGCCGAATCCATGGCATCGACCACCAAGCGGCACCCGGCGAAGATGACCGGCCGCGCCGGAGTGGATGCCGAGGGGCGGATCACTGGGATGATCTTTGACGGCGATTTCAATACGGGGGCGTATGCAAGCTGGGGCCCGACGGTGGCGGGGCGGGTGCCGGTGCATGCCTCCGGCCCCTATTACACGCCCAACTATGCCGCCGAGGCGCGGGCCATTCATACCTATCAGCCGATTTCCGGCGCGTTCCGGGGGTTTGGCGTGCCGCAGGCGGCGATATTGCAGGAGGCGCTATACGACGATCTGGCGATGAAGGCGGGGCTGGACCGGCTGGCGTTCCGGCGGCTGAACGCGTTGCAGGACGGGCAGTCGACGGTCTGCGGGCAGGTGTTGCAGGGGGTTGGTATTGCGGAATGTCTGGATGCGCTGAAGGGGCCGTGGGACGAGGCGTTGGGCAAGGCTGAACAGGCCAATGCCCAAAACGGCCGGTTCCGCCACGGTGTCGGCATTGCGTCGTGCTGGTACGGGTGCGGCAATACCGGGCTGCCCAACCCTTCGACCATCCGGGTGGGGATCACCGCGAAGGGTGAGTTGTGCCTGCATCAGGGGGCGACCGATATCGGGCAGGGCTCGAACACGGTCATCACCCAGATCTGTGCCGATGCGCTGGGCCTGCCGGTGGGGCAGTTCCGGCTGATCGGACCGGATACGGGGCTGACGCCCGATTGCGGCAAGACCTCGGCCTCGCGGCAGACCTATGTGACGGGCAAGGCGGCAATGCTGGCGGGGCAGGCGCTCAGAGGGCGTATTCTGGCGCTGAGCAATATGGGCGAAGATGCGCGGATTTCGCTGGAAGGCGACAGGCTGACCGTGACCGACGACCGGGGCGAGCGGCATGTGGCGCTGGGAGAGTTGGCGCCGGATGCGCATGGCTATGTGCTGGCGGCCGAGGAAACCTATGACCCGCCCACCAGCCCGCTGGACGAGAACGGGCAGGGCAGCCCCTATGCGGTCTACGGCTTCGGCGCGCAGATGGCGGAGCTGACGGTTGATATGCAGCTTGGCGTGGTGAAGGTGACCCGCATCACCGCCGCGCATGACCTTGGCCGGGTGGTGAACCCGCTGCTGGCCGAGGGGCAGGTGGAGGGGGGCGTGGCGCAAGGCCTCGGGTTGGCGTTGATGGAGGAATATATTCCGGGCCGCACCGAGAACCTGCATGACTACCTGATCCCCACCACCGGCGATATGCCTGAAATCAAGTCGATCTTCCTCGAGGTCCCTGACCCGGAAGGGCCGATGGGGCTGAAAGGGCTGGGCGAGCATGTGCTGATCCCGACGGCGCCCGCGATCCTCAACGCCATCCGACATGCCACCGGGGCAAGGGTCACGAAACTGCCCGCCCTGCCGCACCGGGTGCTGGCCGCGATCCGCGAGGCGCGGGAATGACGGAGAAGCGCAGGGAGACCCAGGAGAAGATCCGCTGCGATGCCTGCCCGGTCATGTGCTATATCGCCGAGGGCAAGGTCGGCGCCTGTGATCGCTATGCCAACGAGGCCGGGCGGATCGTGCGGTGCGATCCGCTGACGATCCTGCACCGGCGGGTGGAACAGGGGGGCGAGATCCGGCCCTTTCTGGCAAGCGAATGGGATGGCCAGATGCTGGGGGGCGACGATGTGTTCGTCTCGGGCGTGGGGTCGGGCACCACCTATCCCGATTACAAGCCCGCGCCGTTCATCGTCAGCCGCGAGGTGGAGGGCGCCGATTTCATCACCGTCGTGACCGAGGCGATATTCTCCTATTGCGGCGTGAAGGTAAAGATCGACACCGACCGGCACCTTGGCCACGAGGGCGCGACCGTGCGCGCCGGGGAGGAGGCGATCGGGCATGTGACCACCTCTGAATATGGCTCTCAGATGCTGTCGCTGGGCGGGGTCGAGCACCTGACCGGGGGCAGCAAGGCCGAGGGGCGCGTGACCTGCGACGCTCTGCTGAGGCTGTGCAATCGCGAGCCGGTGGAGCTGACCATCGACGAGGGTGCGAGGGTCGAGGTGCAGGCGGGGCAGCCGCCGGTGGTCGATGGCCAGCGCGAGGAGCGGATGCGGGTCGGCTGCGGCTCGGCCACGATCGGCATGTTCGCCTCGCAATGGCACGGGCTGGTCGACGAGGTGGTTGTGGTCGACGATCACATCACCGGCGTCGTCAGCGAACATCAGGCGGGCAAGGTGCTGGGCTGGCCCGATACCGGCATCCGCATCAAGGGGCGGCGGTCGACGCCGGGCCGGTATTTCCAGGTGGCACAGCCGGGGCGCGGCTGGGGTGGCACGGATATCGAGGACCCGCTGACCATCCTGAACCCGTGGCTTGAGAAGAAGGGGGCGCGGCCCGGGCTGACGCTGTTGATGGTGTCCACGACGGGCGAGCAATACGGCTATTACGTGCTCGATGACGCGTTGCAGCCGCAGGCGGCGGCCTTGCCAGAGGCGCTCAGGCCGTCCGTGGACCTGATCGCCGAGAATTGCGAACCAGCGCTCTGCACGGTGATGTTTCAGGCGGGCGCGGGCGGCTCGCTGCGCTCGGGGGTGACGAAGAACCCGGTGCAGCTCACCCGGTCTGTGCAGGCGTTGAAGACGCATGTCACCTGTGGCGGCGCGCCGGTCTATGTCTGGCCGGGCGGGGGGATCACCCTGATGGTGGACGTGACGAAGATGCCGGATGGCTCTTTCGGTTACGTGCCCACGCCGGCGCTGGTGGCGCCCTTGGAATTCACGCTGGAACGGGAGCATTACCGCGCGCTGGGCGGGCATGACGCGCAGGTGCGGACGGTGGCCGACGTGCTGGAGACGGGCGGCGAATACGGGGCGGCGTTCCGCGCGGTGGGCGACACGCGGGGGCGGGGCCGGTGAGCGGGCCTCAGATCACCTTTCTGCCCGACGAGCGGCGGCTGCACCTGCATCACGGGCCGATCGACATGATCGCCGATGTCACCGGGCCGGGGCGGGCGCCGGCGTTGCAGCGCGCGGCCCGGCGGTTCGAGACGCTGCTGGAGGAGCTGGCCGCCGAATTGCCCCGCCTGCGGTCTCGGCGCGGGAAAATGCCGGAGGGGGAAACCGCCCGGCGCATGGTGCAGGCGACCTTTCCCTTCGCCTCGATGTTCATCACGCCGATGGCGGCGGTGGCGGGCGCGGGGGCCGAGACCATCCTTGCCGCCATCTGCGACGGCGAAGGGGTGGACAAGGCCTATGTCAACAATGGCGGCGACGTGGCGTTCTACCTCGCCAAGGGCCAGCAGATGCAGGCGGCGGTGGCCTCGCCCACCGGCGGCTCGATCCGCATCCGGCGGCGCGACCCGATCCGGGGGATCGCCACATCGGGCCGGGCCGGGCGCAGCTATTCGCTGGGGATCGCCGACAGCGTCACCGTTCTGGCGCGGTCCGCCGCGCTGGCGGATGCGGCGGCGACGCTCCTGGCCAACGCGGTCGACCTGCCGGGGCATCCGGCGGTGACCCGCTCGCCCGCGAGCGAGCTTTCGCCCGACAGCGACCTCGGCGATACGCCGGTGACCACCGCCGTGGGGCCGCTGACCGACAGCGAGATCACCACGGCCCTTGCCGCCGGCGCGGCGCTGGCCGATACCTTCCATGCCCGTGGCCTGATCCATGGCGCGCTTCTCAGTCTCAGCGGCGTCGTGCGCGGCCTCGGGCCACAGCTTCTGCCCCATATGAAAGACCCTGCCCATGCCTGACTTTACCCTGCGCAAGACCGCTCTGTTCGTCGAGGATATCCACCATGACGGCGGCCCGGCGCCGGAGAAGCCCCGCCGCCGCGCGGCCATCGCGGCGCTGGTCGCGAACCCGTTCGCGGGCGGCTACACCGCCGATCTGGCACCGGCTATGGAGGATCTCAAACCGCTGGGCCTGATGATGACCGAGCGGCTGATCGAGGCGATGGGCGGGCTTGAGGGGATCGACGGCTATGGCAAGGCCGCGATGGCGGGCGAGGGCGGCGAGCTGGAGCATACCGCGCTGTGGCACGTGCCCGGCGGCTATGCCATGCGCGCCCGGCTGGGCGAGGCGAAGGCGATCGTGCCCTCGGCGATGAAGCAGGGCGGCCCGGGCACCCGGATCGACGTACCGCTGGGCCATATCAACGCGGCCTATGTGCGCAGCCATTTCGACGCGATGGAGGTGGGCCTGCCTGACGGGCCGCGGGCGGAGGAGCTGCTGTTCATCCTTGCCATGTCGCGGGGCGGGCGCATCCATGACCGGATGGGCGGGCTGACCGTCGACGAGGTGACGGGCGAGGACGGCTTGCGGTGATTGCGGGCCGGCCGCCTTTCCCGGGATATTTGGACCAAGAAGAAGCCCACGACGCCCCAAGCTTCTTCTTGGGTAAAATATCCCCGCCGGAGGCATGAAATCTTGGGCTGACCTTTCCGCCGGAACCCACTATAGGCAGGCGGAACTCCGTTGAAGGCCCTGCATGACCGACAAAGCCAAGAAAAAACGCCAGTCGATGTTTTCGCCCCAGGACCGCGTGAACCTGCGCTGGCTGTGGCGGACCTATCTGAGGCAGCGCGCGCCGTGGCTGGTGCTGGTGTTGGTGATGATCCTGTTTCAGGGGCTGGTTTACCAGCAGTTCCTGTCGATGACCGAAAGCGGGCTTCGGGTGATTTTCGAGAGCGGCGAGGCAGGCCGGCTGGTGCTGGTCTGTGTCGGGGTTTTCTTTCTGTTCACCGTGCGCGGGCTGATGTCGTATCTCGTGCCGCTGGTGACGGTGCGGCTGTCGAACGACGCGATCTACGAGATGCGGCGGGATCTGATCGGGCACCTGATGGCGCTTGACCTTGCCTATTTCGAGCGCACCAAGTCGGGCGAGATCATTCACCGGCTGGTGACCCAGACGCAGCAGCTTGGCGCGTTCTTCGGGCTCGCCACCGCCGGGGCGGTGCGCGATGCGGTGACGGTGGTGATCGTGTCGGGCTACCTGATCTGGAAGAACCCGATCCTATTCACCACCGCCGTGCTGGTGCTGCCCTTCATCATCTGGGTGATGAATTTCGTTTCGGACCGGGTGAAGGTGGCGCAAGGACAGGCCGAGCATGCGCTGGCCGATTACATGAACGGGATCGAGGAGACGGTGAACGGCATGCGCACCGTCAAGATCTCGAGCCAGGAACAGGTCGAGGCCGGGCGGCTGATGAAGGGCACGGGGGCGATCCGCGACCTGATGAAACGGGTGCAGATCACGCAGGCGCTGGTGATGCCGTCAATCGACCTGAGTTCGGCCTTCGTCTACGTGCTGGTGATCGGCGGCGGCGGGTACATGGTGCTGTCGCCCGATTTCGACGTCGATGGCGCCGGGATCATCACCTTCCTTCTAGGCATGGTCATGGTGTTCGATCCGGCGCGGTTGCTGGCGCAGTATTTCGGGGCGTTGCAATCGAACCTCGTTCTGCTTGACCGGGTGCGGAACCTCTATGACCAGAAGCCCAGCATCAACGACGCCGAGGGCGCGGTGAGCGAGTTCGACACCAGCGGGGATATCGTGCTTGAGGACGTGCGGTTTTCCTATTCCGAGGATCAGCCGCTGTTCGATGGGCTCGACATGACGTTCCGGGGCGGTCAGGTCTCGGCCATCGTGGGCGCGACGGGGTCGGGCAAGACGACGATCCTGTCGCTCTTGTCGCGGCTTTACGACGTGAAGGGCGGGCAGATCAGGATTGGCGGGCAGCCGATCGAGGAGCTAAAGGTCAGCCGCCTGCGCGGGGCGTTTTCGGTGGTGGCGCAGGATATCGTGATCTTCAACAATTCGATCTGGGAGAACATTCGTTATGTGAACCCGGAGGCCAGCGACGAGGATGTCTGGCGCGCCGCCGAGGATGCCGAGATCGCCGACCTGATCCGCCGCCGGGGCGATGCGCCGGTGGGGCCGAAGGGGGCGCAGTTGTCAGGCGGGCAGAAACAGCGGATCGCCATCGCCCGCGCCTTTTTGCGCGATGCGCCGATCCTGCTTCTGGACGAGGCGACCAGCGCGCTGGATCAGGCGACGGAGGAGCGGATCAAGTCGGCACTGGCGCGGCTGACGAAGGGCAAGACGACGATCGTGGTGGCGCACCGGCTGTCATCGGTGGCCGATGCCGACCAGATCTTCGTGCTGGAGGCCGGGCGGCTGGTGGAAAAGGGCCGCCATGACGAGCTGCTGGAGGATGGCGGGCTGTATTCCCAGCTCTACCGGGCGCAGAAGAAGGGGTATGACGGCCGGTGACGCCTCAGCCGGCGAGATAGAGCCCCGCATAAAGGGTGATTGCGCCCGCCGCGATGGTCAGAAGCACGTTGCGTGTCCAGAGCCCGACGGCGATGGTGACCAGCGCAGCGGCCAGCCGGGGCGCATCCGTCTGCCCCTCGGTGGCGGGCGGCCAGACCACCAGCGGCGCCACCAGCCCCGGCAACACGGCCACGGCGGTATAGCGCAGGTGCCGCAGGACCCATGCGGGCAGGGCCCGGTCGCCGATCAGCCCGATGAAGACGAAGCGGAAGAAATAGCTGCCGATGCCGAGCGCGGCGATGACGATCCAGATGGTTGCCGTGTCGATCATGCCGCCGACCTTTCCGCCGTCCGGCGTTCGACCTCGGCGCCGGTGATCATGCCGGCGATGCCCGCCACCAGAAGCCCGAGATTATAGGGCAGGAAGGCGAGGATCAGTGCGACGATGATCGAGATAAGGGCTGCCGCTACGTGGGCCCGTGTCCGCAGTGCCGGGGCGATCAGGGCGATGAAGGTGATCGGCATGGCGAAATCGAGCGCCAGCCAGTCCGGCACCGAACTGCCGATGAGCGCGCCGGCCAGCGTGGCGAGGTACCAGAACGGGCAGACCGGGGCGATGGTGCCGAAGAAATAGGCCATACGCTGGCGCACGGTCCAGTCGGGTCTGGCCTCGTATTTCAGGGCGGCGAGGCCATAGCTCTGATCGACGAGGAAATAGGCCGCGCAGGCCCGCTGCCACAGCGGCGCCGGGCCGATATAGGGAGCGAGCGAGGCGGAATACATCGCCATCCGCAGGTTCACCGCCAACGCTGAAATGATGACGATGATGGTCGGGGCGTTGTCGGTCATCAGTTGCAGGGCGGTAAGCTGGGCCGCGCCGGCGATGACAAGGATGGAAAACGTCATTGTTTCCAGAAGGTTGAGCCCGGCCTCGGTCGCCACCACGCCGAAGAGCAGGCCGAACGGGGCCACCACAAGGATGAACGGAGAGGCGTCGCGCACGCCCTGCCCGAAGGTCGATTTCGTGGTTTCCGTCGGCACCTGAAAATCCTAGATTGCCATCGATACGCTTGCCCTATCGCCAAGCGAGAGGAGTTGCAATTGTCCGTGACCGACGATCTTCCAGCCTACATCATCGCGCCCGACCCGGGCGCGCCACGGCTGACGCGCAAGGTGGAAGGGGTCGACCATGACGGCCAGCCCGCGGAGATTTCCGTGGTCGAGGAGCGGCCGCTGACGATCTTTCTCAACGGGCAGGAGATCGTCACCGCGATGACGATCGGGGATTATCCCGAGTACCTCGCGCTGGGTTTCCTGCGAAACCAGGGGATGCTGGGGGCCGACGAGGCGGTGACCGGGGTGGATTTCGACGAGGACCTCGAGACCGTGGTGGTGCGGACGGAGGGCCAGACGGATTATGAGGAGAAGCTGAAGAAGAAGACGCGCACCAGCGGCTGTGCCGTGGGCACGGTGTTCGGCGACATGATGGAGGGGCTGGAGCAGGTGAAGCTGCCCGATCTGAAGGTGAAGACCTCGGATCTGTATCGGCTGGCCTCGGTGATCAACCGGACGCCCTCGCTGTATCTCGAGGCGGGGGCCATTCACGGCACGGTGCTGTGCCGGGGGGGCGAGCCGCTGGTGTATATGGAGGATGTCGGGCGGCATAACGCGGTCGACAAGATCGCGGGTTGGATGTTCTCGGAACAGGTGAGCGCGGAAGACAAGCTGCTGTACACTACCGGGCGGCTGACCTCGGAGATGGTGATCAAGACCGCCTTGATGGGTATCCCGGCGCTGGCGTCGCGGTCGGGCTTTACCGCGTGGGGGGTGGAGATCGCCCGCGAGGTTGGCCTGACGCTGGTGGGCCGGATGCGGGGGCGGCGGTTTGTCTGCCTGTCGGGAGAGGAGCGGCTGGTGCGGGATGTGGACCCTGACAGCGTGCCGGAAGAGGAGAAAAAGCACCGGCGGAAGGGCGCGGGCGGATGAAACAGCCGCTGGGCGTGATACTGGCCGGGGGCCGCGCGACCCGGATGGGCGGGGGTGACAAGGGGCTCTTGCCGTTGGGCGGGGGCACGATCCTTGACCAAGTTATTGCGCGCCTGTCGCCGCAGGTGGCGGGCATGGCGTTGAACGCCAATGGAGAGGCGGCGCGGTTTGCGGCTCTGGGGTTGCCGGTGCTGGGTGATAGTATCGAGGGTCATCCCGGCCCGCTGGCCGGGGTTCTGGCCGGGCTTGACTGGGCCGCCGGACAGGGCGCCGAAACCATCGTGACCGTGGCCGCCGATACGCCGTTTTTTCCCTGTGATCTGGTGCCGCGCCTGCAACTGGCCTCGGAGGATATGGCGCAGCCGCTGGCGCTGGCCGCGACGCCGGATGGGCGGCAGCCGACCTTTGGGCTTTGGCCCGTGGCGCTGCGCGATGATCTGCGGGCGGCCTTGCAGGAGGGGTTGCGCAAGGTGGTGATGTGGACCGATCGTCATGGCGGGCGCGAGGCGCTGTTCGACGAGGCGGGCGAGCCGTTCTTCAACGTCAACACGCCCGAGGATCTAAAGAAAGCGCAGGCGATGGCGGGGGGCGCGGCATGAGGCTTTACGGGGTCGTCGGCTGGAAGAATGCGGGCAAGACCGGGCTGATGGAGCGGCTGGTGTCGGAGATCACCGGGCGGGGGATCAGGGTCTCGACCGTCAAGCACGCGCATCACACGTTCGACGTGGATCATCCCGGCAAGGACAGCCACCGCCACCGGGTGGCCGGGGCAAGGGAGGTGTTGTTGGCGTCGCGCAAGCGGATCGCCCTGATGCACGAGCTGCGGGATGAGGAGGAGCCGACGCTGGAGGCGCTGTTGCAGCGGCTGGGGCCGGTCGATCTGGTGCTGGTCGAGGGGTACAAGCGCGATGCCCATCCCAAGGTCGAGGCGCACCGGGCGGAGACCGGCAACCCGCTGATTGCGACCGATGACCCGACGGTGCGGGCCGTGGCGTCGGATACGCCGCTGGAGCTTGACCGGCCGGTGTTCGATTTGAACGACACCGTGGCGATTGCCGATTTCATCCTAGGCGAGGTTGGCTTGTGAGCCAATTCGACACTGTCGCCATGATGGACTGGTCGGGCGGCAACGACACCGGGTCGCGCCCGCGAAAGGATGCGATCTGGCTGGGGGTGACGCGCGGCGGGGTGGATGAGGCGCCGGTTTACATACGTAATCGTATGGAGGCGGAGCGGATCGTTGCGGCCCTGATCGAGCGGGAGCTTGCGGCGGGGCGGCGGCTGTTCGTCGGGTTCGACTTTCCGTTCGGCTTTCCGGCGGGGTTTGCCGAGGGGCTGACGGGGCGGTCGGACCCGTTTGCTGTGTGGGAGTGGTTGGAGGCGCGGATCGAGGACAGCGCCAAGGCGAATAATCGGTTCGATCTTGCCGCCGAGATCAACGGGCTGTTCCCCGGCACCGGGCCGTTCTGGTTCAACGGGTTGAAGCGCGACATTCCCGGCCTGCCGCGCAAGGACAGTCGCGCGGGGCATGGCCTGCCCGAGCGGCGGCTTGCCGAGCAGCGGGCGGCGGGGGCGTTTACGTGCTGGCAGATGGGCGGGGCCGGGGCCGTGGGCGGGCAGGTACTGACCGGGTTGCCGGTGCTGAACCGGCTGCGGCGGAGGTTTGCGGGGCAAGTGGCGGTCTGGCCGTTCGAGCCGTTGGATAGGCCAGTGGCCTTTGTCGAGATCTGGCCGGGCCTGATCAACCGCGCCGTCAAGCGGGCCGAGGCGGCGGGCGGGATACGCGATGCGCATCAGGTGCGGCTTTTGGCGCGGGCGGTGGCGGGTTTGCACCCGGAGGACCGCGATGCCATGCTGCGGGTCGAGGCGCCGGAAGAGGGCTGGATCATGGGACTTGACCACGAAGACAAGCTGACCCGTGCGGCGGGCGGGACGCTGACGCCGCCGCCGCTGCGCGACGATTGCTTTGCGCTGCCGGCGGGGGTGGACTGGACCCCGGTGGACGAGGCGCTGGCGCTGTTGCGGGGGCGGTTGCAGCCGGTGGTGGGTGTCACGCGCCGGGCGCTGGGTGAGGCGCGTGGCCGGGTGCTGGCCGAGCCGGTGGTGGCGCTGCGCGCCAACCCGCCACAGGCGAATACCGCCGTTGACGGGTACGGGTTTGCCTTTGCGGCGCTGGGCGAGGGCGATCAGGTGATGCCGCTGGTCGACGGGCGCGCGGCGGCGGGAAAGCCGTTTCCGGGGCAGGTGCCGGAGGGCCATGCGGTGCGGGTTCTGACCGGGGCGGCGCTGCCGGATGGGATCGATACCGTGATCCTGCAGGAAGACGCGCGGGTGGGCGATGGGGAGATTGCCTTTCGTGGCGGGTTGAAGCCAAGGGCGAACACGCGGAAGGCGGGGGAGGATGTGGCCGAGGGCGACACGATCCTGACGCCGGGTCGGGTGCTGACGCCGGCTGATCTTGCGCTCAGTGCGGCGGTTGGGGTTGCGGAGCTGGCAACGTATGAGCCGTTGAAAGTGGCGGTGATTTCGACCGGGGATGAGCTGGTCGAACCCGGCGGCAGGGCCGGGGAGGGGCAGATATACGATGCCAATCGCCCGATGCTGACGGGGCTGGTGGAGGAATTCGGCTATCGCGCGGTCGATCTGGGCCGGGTGGCGGATGATCGCGACGCGCTGCGCACCGCGCTGGATCGGGGGGCAGCGGAGGCGGACGTGATCCTGACCTCGGGCGGGGCGTCGTCGGGGGATGAGGACCATGTTTCGGCGCTGCTCAACGAGGCCGGTGCCATGGCGGAATGGCGGATTGCGCTGAAGCCCGGCCGCCCGCTGGCGCTGGGGGTCTGGGGCGGAACGCCGGTCTTTGGCCTGCCGGGCAATCCGGTGGCGGCGATGGTCTGTACGCTGGTTTTCGCGCGCCCGGCGATGGCGTTGATGGCCGGGCAGGGGTGGTTCGAGCCGCAGGGGTTCGGCGTGCCGGCGGGGTTTTCCAAGTCGAAGAAGCCGGGGCGGCGGGAGTATCTGCGGGCAAGGATGCGCGAGGGGCGGGCCGAGGTGTTCAAGTCGGAAGGCTCGGGCCGGATCAGCGGGCTGAGCTGGGCCGAGGGGCTGGTGGAACTGCCCGACGGCGCGGCGGAGATCGGCCCCGGCGATATGGTGCGTTACATCCCGTTCGGCAGCTTCTGCTAGGGTTTGCGCAGGATCGCGATGTAGAACCCGTCCATCCCGCCGAGATCGGGCCAGTAATCGGGGCGCAGGCGCAGGCCGCCTTCCTCGGTGATCCATTTCGGGTCGATGCCGGGGAGGTCGAGCGTGCTGCGGTCGACGGTCAGGCCATCGTGGCGCGCGATGGCCTCTTCGACCTGACATTCGCCCTCGTCCGGCAGCAGGGAGCAGGTGCAAAACACCAGCCGCCCGCCGGGTTTGAGGAGGGTGATGGCATGGTCGATCAACTGCGCCTGCAGGCCGATCAGCTCGCCGAAGTCCGAGCCGTCCTTGGCGAAGGGCAGGTCGGGGTGGCGGCGGATGGTGCCGGTGGCGGAGCAGGGGGCATCGAGCAGGATGGCGTCATAGGGCTCGGCCTGATGCTCGAGCGCGTCACCCACGATCAGCGTGGCGGAAAGGCTGGTGCGTTCGAGGTTGTCCTTCACGCGGGCCATGCGGCGTTCGGAGATGTCGAGCGCCGTGACCTCGGCCCCGGCGGCGGTGAGTTGCAGGGTCTTGCCGCCCGGTGCGGCGCAGAGGTCGAGGACACGCTCGCCGGGTTGCGCGGCAAGGAGTTGCGCAGGCAGGGCGGCGGCGGCGTCCTGCACCCACCATGCGCCTTGATCGTAGCCTTCCATGCGCGAGACCTGACCGGCGTTCTCGATCCGGACGGAGCCGGTGGGCAGGACGGTGCCGCTGAGTTTGTCCGCAACCTCTGCCGCATCGCCCTTGGCCGTCAGATCCAGCGGCGCGCCGGCGAAATGGGCCGTCTCCATCGCGTTGACCGCGCCTTTACCCCAGGCCTGCACCAGCGGATCGCGCAGCCAGCCCGGCAGGCGCGGGATACGCAGGTCGTTCCAGCGGCGCACGTCTTCCTCGGCCACCTTGCGCAGCACGGCGTTGATGAGCCCGCGATAGTTGCCGCGCCCTTTTGGCGGCGGGGCCAGCGCTACAAGCTCGTTGACCACGCCATGCGCCTCGCCGCCGAGGCAAAGCTCGACCGTGCCCAGCCGCAGGATGTTCTTGATCCGCAGCGGTAGGCGCTTGCGCAGGTGGCGATCGAGGATGCGGTCGGCGCGTTCCAGACCGCGCAGGGTTTGGTTGGCCAGCCGCTGAGCCGCCGCCCGGTCCTGTGCCGCGAGGCGCTGGAATGCGCGGCGCTCGGTCAGGTCCGACATCAGCTGACCTTCGCCCGTGATCTCGTCAAGCAGGCTGACCGCGGCGGCGCGGGGGGTGCTGGGTTTGGGTGACATCGGGGCGGTCCTTGGCGTTTGCACAGGCGGGGGCTATATCAGGGGGGCAAAGCCGAAGGAAGCCAAACCATGGATCCCGAGAAGAAAGACCTGCCGCCCGAAGCCCAACGCGCACTGGCCGAGGCCGAGGAGCGGCGCAGACAGGCCGGGGAGTTGGAGATGCCCAAGGAACTGGGCGGGCGCAAGGGGCCGGAGCCCGTGCGCTATGGCGACTGGGAGAAGAAGGGGCTGGCGATCGACTTCTGACGCGGCTCAGCGCAGGGTCAGGTCGGCATGTTCGCCGGTGCCTTGGTCAGAAATAAAGCGCACGGTCTGGCCCTGAACCTTGACCGCCTGACAATTGGGGCCGAGGTTCTTTTTCCCCCAGTAGAGGTCGCGGCAGAAATAGCCTGACTGCCAGCGCCATGCGCCGCTGACATCACGGCCGAAGGCGCGGCCGTCGATGCGGCCGTCGGGGGTGACGGTGAGGTTGATTCCGAGCCGGGTCAGTTCGCGGTTCTGCATCAGGGTGACGAAGTTGTCGCGGTTGGTGACCGGCTTGAAGTTTTCGGCGAATGCCGGGGCGCTCAGGAACAGGGCGGAAACAAGGGCAATCATACGCTGCATTGGCTCGGGTCCATTGTTGCAATGTACCCGGTGTTACGCGGCTGTGCGCTGCCCGGATCAGTTTTCGCGCAGGCCCAGCACGTCGAGCATGTCGTATTCGCCCGGTTTGCGCCCCTGTCCCCACAGCGCGGCCTTGAGAGCGCCGCGGGCAAAAACCGCCCGGTCGGAGGCCACGTGGCGCAGGGTGATCCGCTCGCCCGTGGCGGCGAAAAGCACGTCATGCTCGCCCACGATGTCGCCGCCGCGGATGGCGTGAAAGCCGATATGGCCGCGTTCGCGCTTGCCGGTCATGCCGTCGCGGCCCCGGTCGGACACGGCGTCGAGCGACACGCCGCGCCCCTCGGCGGCGGCCTCGCCCAGCATCAGGGCGGTACCGGAGGGGGCGTCGACCTTCTGGTTGTGGTGCGACTCGATCACCTCGATGTCGAAATCCTCGTCGAGCGCGGCGGCGACCTGTCTGGTCAGTTGCACGAGGAGGTTGACGCCGAGGCTCATGTTGCCGGCGCGGATGATGGTGGCGTGGCGGGCGGCGGGCTTCAGCTTGGCGAGGTCATCGTCGGTCATGCCGGTGGTGCCGATGACGTGGACGCAGCGGGCCTGAGCCGCCAGAGTGGCGATTTCCACCGTGGCCGCCGGGGCGGTGAAGTCGATCACGGCGTGGGCCTTGGCAATCACCTCAAGCGGATCGTCGCTGACCGTCACGTCGAGCGGCGCGCCGCCCATGGCGGTGCCGACATCCTGACCGATCCAGTCATGCCCCTCGCGCTCGACCGCGCCGACCAGCTTGGCCCGGTCGCTGTCCATGATGGTACGGATCAGCATCTGGCCCATCCGGCCCGAGGCGCCCGTCACCACTATGCCCGGCACATCGCTCATGTCGTGTCACTCCCGCTTGCGTCGCTGCCCTCCCTAGCGCACGGATCATCGCTTGGCAAAGCATCCGCGAAGCCTTAGATGCAGGGGCATGGCAAAGAACAAGTTTCATGATGGTCCCGGCCCGTCGCAGCGCCAGCTTCGCGTGGGCGAGCTGATCCGGCGGACGCTGTCGGATGTGCTGATGCGCGCCGATATCCACGACCCGGAGCTCAACCGCCTGTCGGTGACCGTGGGCGAGGTGCGTATCTCGCCGGACCTCAAGGTTGCGACCGCCTATGTCCTGCCGTTGGGCGGCGAGGGGCAGGAGGACGTGGTCGGCCTTCTGGCACGCAACAAGGGCGAGATTCGGCGGATCATCGGCAAGAAGCTCGAGCTGAAATACGCGCCCGACCTGCGGTTCCGCATCGACGAGACCTTTGACAAGATGGATGAGACCCGCCGTCTGTTCGAACAGGACAACGTGCGGCGCGATGTCGAAGGGTAGGCAGATGCGTTGGCTTTTCGCGCTGTTTTTCATGGCCACACCCGCGGCTGCGCTTGAGTGCGGGAGCGTCGAGCATGGCGGGCAGGATTACACCGTCTGCAAGTTCGACGCGGCACAGGCCGATCTGCGGCTGTTTCTCAACGATCCGGGCAGCGGCAAGCCGCTGGGCAGTTTTCGCAATGTCGAGATGTTGCTGGCCGATGAAGGCCTCAAGCTTGAATTCGCGATGAACGCGGGGATGTACCATCAGGACAGAAGCCCGGTCGGGCATTATGTCGAGAAGGGCAACGAGGCGCGGGGTGTCATCACCTCGGACGGGCCGGGCAATTTCGGCCTGCTGCCCAATGGCGTGTTCTGTATCGGCGATGGCTGGGCGGATGTCGTCGAAACGCGCCGGTTCGAGAGTGATCGGCCGGCCTGTATCTATGCCACGCAATCGGGGCCGATGCTGGTGATCGACGGAGAGCTGCACCCGAAGTTCCTGAAGGACAGCGACAGCACCTATGTGCGCAATGGGGTCGGTGTGTCGGAGGACGGCAAGACGGTCTGGTTCGCGATTTCGGAGGATGCGGTGAACTTCCACAGTTTCGGATCGCTCTTCCGTGACAGGCTGGGTACGCCGCAGGCGCTGTATTTCGACGGCAACATCTCGCGCCTCTACGTGCCGGGGCTCAAGCGGCATGATGGCGGCTTTCCCATGGGGCCGATCGTGGGCGTGGTGGCGCCGGCCGGCGATTGACGCCGGGCGCGGGCCTTGGTAGCTCGCATGTTTCATGAGATGCAACGGGGCGCAGGGCGCATGGCACGCAAACGCAAGGGTCGCGATATTTCCGGCTGGCTGGTGGTCGATAAGCCGGCGGGCATGACCTCGACCGCCGTGGTCAACAAGGTGCGCTGGGCGTTGCAGGCGAAGAAGGCGGGCCATGCCGGCACGCTTGATCCGGCGGCGACCGGGGTTCTGGCCGTGGCGCTGGGAGAGGCCACCAAGACGGTGCCGTACATCACCGATGCGCTGAAGGCTTACGAGTTTTCCGTGCGGCTGGGGCAGGCGACCAATACCGATGACGAGGAGGGCGAGGTGATCGCCTCGTCCGACACGCGCCCGGATGACGAGGCGATCAAGGCGGCGCTGTCGCCCTTCGTGGGCGAGATCATGCAGGTGCCGCCGAAATATTCCGCCGTGAAGATCGACGGGCAGCGCGCCTACAAGCTGGCGCGCGACGGCGAGGAGGTGGAGATCGAGGCGCGCCCGCTCTGGGTCGAGGAACTGGTAATGACCGACCGGCCCGATGCCGATCACGTGACGCTGGAAATGGTCTGTGGCAAGGGCGGTTACGTGCGGGCGATTGCCCGTGATCTGGGCGAGGCTTTGGGCTGTTACGGCCACGTCGCGTGGCTGCGCCGGATCTGGTCGGGGCCGTTCGAGGCCGAAGAGGGGATCAGCCTCGAGGAGGTCGACAGGCTGGCCCATATGCCCGAGCTGGATACGTGGCTGCGGCCGCTGGAAGACGGGCTGGAGGGGCTGCCGCAGGTGAGCTGTACCGAGGAAGGCGCCGTGCGGTTGCGCAATGGCAACCCCGGCATGGTGATCGCGCGCGACGTTGAATATGGCGACGAATGCTGGGCCGCGCACAAGGGGCGGGCCGTGGCGGTAGGCCGGTTCAAGAGCGGCGAACTGCACCCGTCGCGGGTGTTCAACACCGGCCCGCTGGAGGGCTGAGCATGGCCGAGGCGCCCCACGACCCCGGCGGAAAGGTTCGCCTGCGCCTGCCTGACGGGGTCATCGGCGGGGCGCGGTTTTCGGAGTGTGGCAGGTATCGGCAGGCGCTGACGCGGGACTGGACGCCGGACGGGGCCGAGCCGCGAACGGTGCTGTTCATCGGGATGAACCCCTCGGTGGCGGATGCCGCCGCGTCGGACCCGACCTGTCATCGCGAGTTGATGTTCGCGCAGGACTGGGGATTTACCCGGTATCTGAAGGGCAACGTGCTCGACTGGCGGGCCACCTCGCCCAGGGATATTCCGGCCGATCCGGCACTGGCCTGCAGCCCGGCCAACATTCCCGCGCTGGTGGAGATGGCGGGAGAGTCTGATCTCGTGGTGATGGCCTATGGCAAGCTGCACAAGCGGTTCGCGGGGCTGGTGGCGGAGATGATCGCGGAGGTCGCGGCGACCGGGCGGCCGATGAAGTGCCTTGGGCTGAACATGGACGGGTCGGCCAAGCATCCGCTTTACCTGCGGAAGGATACGCCGCTTATGGATTTTCCAATCGCCGGTGCGTGAGGCGGGCGTCGGATTGGGGGCCAGCCCCCAAGCCCCCGGGATATTTAGACCAAGAAGAAGCCGGGTCTTATCTAACCGGGCGGGTCGATCAGGATGGCGCGGAAGTCGTTCACGTTGGTGAGCGTGGGGCCGGTGACGACCTGATCGCCGATTTTCTCGAAGAAAGAGTGTGCATCGTTGCGGTCGAGGGCGTCGGCGGCATCGGGCCCTTTGATCAGCGTGTCGGGGCCGATCAGGGCGCCGGCGACCTCGGCGGCGCCGTCGACGCCGTCGGTGTCGCAGGCGATGGCGTGGATGCCGGGAGCGCCGTTCAGCGCGAGGGAGAGCGCGAGGGCGTATTCGGCGTTGGGGCCGCCGACGCCGTCGCCGCGGCGGGTGACGGTGAGTTCGCCGCCCGAGAGCAGGAGGAGTGGGGCGGCGCCACTGGGGCGTTGCGCCTGAGCGTCGATTGCCTGGCGGGCATGATCGGCGGCGACGTCGCGCGCCTCGCCTTCCAGAGCGTCGCCGAGGATCTGCACCTCGCAGCCTTCGGCGCGGGACAGTTCCGCCGCCGCCTCCAGCGATTGCGAAGGCGCAGCGTAGATCACGTTTTCCACGCGGGAGAGGCGTTCGTCGTCGGGCGCCAGCGGGTCGCCGCCCTGTTCGAGATACGCGGTGATCGAGGCGGGCGGCGTGACCTTCCAGCGGGCGAGCGTGTCGAGCGCGCGCTGCGCGTCGCCTTCGTCGCCCACGGTGGGGCCGCTGGCGATGTCGGCGGGGTTGTCGCCCGGCACGTCGGAGATCATCAGTGCCAGCATCCAGGCGGGGTAGGCGGCGGCGGCGAGCTTGCCGCCCTTGACCGCCGAAATCTGCTTGCGGATGCCGTTGATGTCGCCGATGGGCGCGCCGCTGGAAAGGAGCGCGTCGGTCAGTTGCCGCTTTTGCTCGAGCGTGATGTTCCCGGCGGGGGCGTTCAGCAGGGCCGAGCCGCCGCCGGAGATGAGGGCCAGCACGGTATCGCCTTCGCCCAGCCCGTCGAGCAGGTCGAGCATGCGCCTTGTGGCGCGGGTACCGGCCTCGTCGGGCACGGGGTGGGCGGCTTCGACGATCTCGATGCCCTTGCAGGGGCGGGCATAGCCGTAGCGGGTAATGACCAGCCCCTCGCAGGGGCCATAAATCGCCTCGAGCGCCTCGGCCATCCGGGCGCTGGCCTTGCCGGCGCCGACCACCACTAGCCGCCCTTCGGGCCGGGGCGGCAGGCAGGCGGCGAGGCTTTGCATCGGGTCGGCGACCTCGACCGCGCGGTCGAACAGGCGGCGCAGGAAGGGTAGCGGGTCTGGCATCGGCGGGGTCTCCTCGGGGCTGTCGTGGGGGGCACCCTAACGCGGCGGCGGTGGCGCTAACAGCGTAAACCCGACGGGATGCGGGCCGGTCTCGGCAGAAAGGGGGCGCTGCCCCCTCGGCCTGCGGCCTCACCCCCGGAGTATTTCGGAAAGATGAAACGGCAGGAGGTGTGTCCCGGCCGCCATCGGGGCGCCCGCCAGCTTGACAATCGCGGGGTGGCAAGCGACAGACGCGGCCATGGTTACGACCCTTCTGCATGTGGCGCTTGGCGGCGCGATCGGCGCCTCGGCCCGCTACCTGACCTCGGTGGCGGCCATGCGGCTGATCGGGCCTGGGTTTCCGTGGGGGACGCTGTTCGTGAATGTCGTGGGCTCGTTCCTAATGGGGGTGATCGTGGTGCTGCTGGCGCGTGAGGGCGGCACGAGGGCGGCGGGGCCGTTCCTGATGACCGGGATCCTCGGCGGGTTCACCACGTTTTCGGCCTTTTCGCTGGATGCGATGACCCTTTACGAGCGGGGGCAGGTGGCGCTGGCGGGGGCCTATGTGCTGGGCTCGGTGATCGTGTCGCTGGTGGCGATCGTGCTGGGCATGGCGATGATGCGGGCGGTGTGGACATGAGTGGCGTGCAGACCCTGACCGTGACCGAAGGCGATGCCGGTCAGCGGCTGGACCGTTGGTTCCGGCGGCAGTTTCCGCATGTGCCGCAGGGGCGGATCGAGAAGATGTGCCGCAAGGGCGAGCTGCGCGTCGATGGCGGGCGGGTCAAGGGCTCGACCCGGCTGGAGGCTGGGCAGCAGGTGCGCATCCCGCCATTGCCGGAGCCGGGGGAGGCGCGGCCGGTGGAGCGGTCTGCCGTGTCGGAGGCCGATGCGAAGATGATCCGCGCGGCGGTGATCTATCGCGACGATCATGTCATCGCGCTGAACAAGCCGCCGGGCCTGCCGGTGCAGGGGGGCAGCAAGCTGACCCGCCATGTCGACGGGATGGCCGAGGCGCTGCGCTTTGGGCTGGAGGAAAAGCCGCGACTGGTGCATCGGCTGGACAAGGATACGTCGGGCGTTCTGATCATGGCGCGCACGCGGGCCGTGGCGGCCAGCCTGACCGAGGCGTTCCGCCATCGGGATACGCGCAAGATCTACTGGGCCGCCATCGCCGGCGTGCCGACGCCGCGGGCGGGGACGATCCGGTTCGGGCTGGTGAAGGCGCCGGGCCATGGCAAGGGCGGCGAGGGGGAGAAGATGCTCTGCCTGCATCCGGGCGAAGTGGAGCGGACGCAGGGCGCCAAGCACGCGACGACGGATTACATCGTGGTCGAGCCAGCCGGCACGCGCACGGCGTGGGTTGGCCTCGTGCCAGTCACGGGGCGGACGCACCAGTTGCGGGCGCATATGGCCGAGCTGGGTCATCCGATCGTGGGCGATGGCAAGTATGGCGGGTCGGGGCAGGAAAACCTTGGCAATGGCTGGGGCGCGCAGTTGGGCGGGGAGGTGAGCCGCAAGCTGCACCTGCATGCCCGGTCGCTGACGCTGAGCCATCCGGTGACGGGGGCGCGGCTGCACCTGACCGCGCCCTTGCCCGACCACATGGCGCGGACGTGGGAGATGTTCCAGTGGCAGCCCTCCGAGGCGCCCGAGGACCCGTTCGAGGAGATCGCATGACCAAGCCACTGAGCCTCGTGATTTTCGATGTCGACGGCACGCTCGTTGACAGCCAGGGCGATATCGTGGCGGCGATGGCCCATGCCTTTGACCGGGCCGGGCATCCGGCGCCGGCGAGGGAGGCGACGTTGGGGATCGTGGGGCTGTCGCTGGATGCGGCGTTTCCGCGGCTGGCGCCCGAGTTGCCGGCGGAGACGCACGGCGCGATGGTCGAGTGGTACAAGGAGGCCTATGTCGAGCTGCGGAGCCGTGCCGGGGCGGCGGCGTCTTCGCCGCTTTACCCGTATGCGCTGGACACGCTGACCGCGCTGCATGCGCAGCCGGAGACGCTTTTGGGTGTGGCGACCGGCAAGTCGCGCCGGGGGCTCGACAAGCTGTTCGAGGCGCATGACCTTGGCCGGTTCTTTGTGACCTCGCAGGTGGCGGATCATCACCCGTCAAAGCCGCATCCGGCGATGTTGCAGGCCGCGCTGGCGGAAACCGGGGTCGCGGCGCAAGATGCCGTGATGATCGGCGATACGACCTATGACAGGGACATGGCGCTGGCCGCCGGTGTGCCGTTCATCGGCGTGTCATGGGGCTATCACGAGGCGGACGCATTGACCGGCGCGGCGGCGATCCTGCGGGATTTCCGCGAGTTGCCGGAGGTCCTGACCACAATCCGGGAGACGGCGGCATGAGCGAATGGAAGGCCAAGCGGTTCTGGAAGGAAGCGCAGGTCGTGGAGGCCGATGGCGGCTTTGCGGTGGAGCTCGATGGCCGGCCGGTGCGGACGCCGTTGAAATCGGCGATGACCCTTCCGTCGCGCGCCATGGCCGAGGCGGTGGCGGCGGAGTGGGACGCGCAGGAGGGGGAGATCCGGCCGCTCGCCATGCCGGTCACCCGCGCCGCAAATGCGGCGATCGACAAGGTGACGGTGCAGCGAGAGGAGGTGGCCGAGATGCTGGCCGCCTATGGCGACAGCGACCTGCTGTGCTATCGCGCCGACAGCCCGCAGGAACTGATTGAGCGGCAGGCCGAGGCGTGGGACCCGCTGCTGGACTGGGCCGATGCCACTTTCGGCGCGCGGCTGATCCCGGTCGAGGGGGTGATGCATGCCCCGCAGAACCCGAAGGCGCTGGAGCGGCTGGCCGAGCCGGTCCGCGCGATGGAGCCGTTCCGTCTGACTGCGTTTCACGATCTGGTGGCGATCTCCGGCTCGCTGGTCCTCGGGCTTGCGGCGATCCACGAGGTGCGGGAGATCGGCGAGATCTGGCGCCTCTCACGGGTGGACGAAACATGGCAGGAAGAGCAATGGGGCATCGACGAGGAAGCCCGCGCCCAGGCGGCGGTGAAAGAAAGTGATTTCTACGCGGCGAAGCGGTTTCATGATCTTGCGCATGCGGCATGAGTTACCGCAACCCGTTGGGTGACGCGCCGGAAACTCCATGATTTGCCCATGGTTTTTCGTGATCCGGGGCTTGACGTAGGTCGATGAATCCACACAAACTTGCGGGCACTGACGGGGACTCTCCCCAAATACAGTATCGCTCCGGCCTCCGAGGGGCCGTTAAACCGTTCTGGATAGAGCGGACAATCAGGAAGAGGTAAAAATGAAAAAATCCGTATTTCTAGGTGCGCTGACGGTCGCCGGCCTTGCTGCTGGCGCTGCTGCTGCCGGCACGTTGGATGACGTAAAGGCACGCGGTACGCTGAACTGCGGCGTGACCACCGGCCTCGTCGGTTTCGCGGCACCCGATGCCAACGGCGTCTGGGAAGGTTTCGATGTTGGTGTGTGCCGCGCCGTTGCTGCGGCCGTTCTCGGGGATTCGACGGCTGTCGAGTTCGTGCCGACCACCGGCAAGACGCGCTTCACCGCCCTTGCCTCGGGCGAGATCGACATGCTGGCCCGGAACACCACCTGGACCTTCTCGCGCCATGTCGACCTGAAGTTCGAATTCACCGGCGTCAACTACTATGACGGCCAAGGCTTCATGGTGCCTTCCGCGCTGGGCGTCAGCTCGGCCAAGGAACTCGACGGCGCCACGGTCTGCATCCAGACCGGCACCACCACCGAGCTCAACCTAGCGGATTACTTCCGCTCGAACAACATGGACTACGAGCCGGTGCCGATCGAAACCAACGCCGAAGCGCAGCAGCAGTACCTTGCCGGCGCGTGCGACGTCTACACCACCGACCGTTCGGGTCTTGCGGCCACCCGTGCCGCGTTCGAGACACCGGGCGACCACACCATCCTGCCCGAGACCATCTCGAAAGAGCCGCTCGGCCCGCTCGTGCGTCACGGCGATAACGAATGGGGTGACGTCGTCCGCTGGACCCTGAACGCGCTGATCGCGGCCGAGGAAGTGGGCGTCACCAGCGCTAACATCTCGGACATGGCCAGCTCTGCGGGTGACAATCCGGAAATCAACCGCCTGCTTGGCACCGAGGGCAACCTCGGCGAGATGCTGGGCCTCGAGGCCGATTGGGCCGTCAATGCCATCTCGGCCGGCGGCAACTATGGCGAGCTGTTCGAGCGCCACATCGGTGAGAGCACTCCGATCGGGCTGGCTCGCGGGCTGAACGCCCAGTGGAAAGACGGCGGCCTGCTCTACGCACCGCCCTTCCGCTAAGGCAGACCTTTGAAAGGGCGCGGATCACTCCGCGCCCTTTCATCACTTACCTACGGGATAAGAACATCGGCCCACCGCGCGGTACGCGCCGGAAAAAAATAAACCGGGCTGAACAACGGGGACTTCCAGATGACATCAACGACCGACCCGCATACGGAGTCGTTCCGCCTGTCCATGCTGATCTACGATACCCGGTATCGGTCGACCACGATTCAGGTCGTGGCACTGATCGGGTTCCTGATCCTGATTGGCTGGCTCATTTCCAACACCGCGCAGAACCTGCAGGATCTCGGCAAGGAGCCGTCTTTCAGTTTCCTGTTCGAACCGGCCGGATATGACATCAACCAGCGGCTGATCGAGTACACGTCGCGCAGTTCGCATCTTCGGGCGGCCTTTGTCGGGGTTCTGAACACGCTGTTGGTCGCGGTGATGGGCTGTGCGCTGGCAACGGTGCTGGGCGTGCTGATCGGGGTGCTTCGCCTGAGCAAGAACTGGCTGATCTCGAAGATCATGACCGTCTATGTCGAGATGTTCCGGAATGTGCCGGTGCTGCTGTGGATCGTGCTGTTCATGGCGATCCTGATCGAGACGCTGCCGCCGCCAAGTGCCTTCCGCGGTGACGACCCCGAAGCGACCATGAAGGTTTTTGATTCGGTCGCGCTGACCAACCGCGGCATTTACGTCCCCGAGCCGCTGTTCTCGCGCAGCCTTGGCGAGGCTCACCTGTTCGGCCAGTCGGCGCTGAATTTCGATGTCAGTCTCAACCTGTTGGCGATCGTCGCCGTGCTGGTTGTCGGCCTGTTCATCTCGGGCCGTATCCGGGACCGGGCCGACGCCATCCAGAACCGGACGGGTGTACGGCCGACGACGTGGTACCTGCGTCTTGGCGTGGTCTTCGTCCCGCTGATCATCCTGCTGGTCGCGCTCGGCTTTCACCTCGGATATCCCGAGCTGAAGGGTTTCAACTTTGGCGGCGGGACGCATATGCGCAACTCGCTGATCGCGCTGTGGCTGGCCCTGTCGCTTTATACCGCGGCCTTCGTGGCCGAGATCGTGCGCGCCGGGATCATGGCCGTCAGCCATGGCCAGACCGAGGCCGCCGCCGCGCTTGGCCTCCGGCCGCGGCGGATCATGGGGCTGGTGGTGCTGCCGCAGGCGCTTCGGGTGATCATCCCTCCGCTGATTTCGCAGTACCTGAACCTGACCAAGAACTCGTCGCTCGCCATTGCCGTGGGCTACATGGACATCACAGGCACGCTGATGGGCATCACGCTGAACCAGACGGGCCGCGAGCTCGAGACGGTGCTGCTGGGGATGCTCATTTATCTGGCGATCTCGCTGAGCATTTCGCTGGTGATGAACTGGTACAACAATCGCGTCAGCCTGGTGGAGCGGTGATATGAGCGAGATGCATGCAGAAACCGTAGGCTATGTCCGCGACACCATGCTGCCCGAACAGGACCCGCCGGCAACGTCGGTGGGTGCGATCGGGTGGCTAAGGGGAAACCTGTTCTCAGGGTGGTTCAACTCCGCGATGACGATTCTCGCGCTCATCTTCATCTACTGGGTGATGTCAATCATCGTGCCTTGGACGTTCTCTCCGACATGGTACGCCACATCCCTCAGCGAGTGCCGCGAAATCCTGAACGAGATGGGGCGCGAGGGGCATTTCGGCGGCGCCTGCTGGGGTGTCATCCGGGATCGCTGGGTGCAGCTTTTGTTCGGGTTTTACCCGAGTGACCTGTACTGGCGCCCGATCCTTGCCTTCGTGCTGTTGTTCGTGGCGCTCGGGCCGGTGCTGTTCAGTGACTACTTCCCCAGCAAGCTGATCTGGTTCACGGCGGTCTATCCGTTCATCATGCCATGGCTGCTTTGGGGCGGGTCGATCTGGACGCCCATTCTTGTCATCGCCGGGTTCGGGATCGGGTATGGTGCGTTCCGGGTCGTTTCGGGCGCTGTCGGCAACCTTGGCGGGCTGATCGCGGCGGTGGTCGCGGCGCTCGTCTGGTGGCTTTTCCTTCTCGGGCCGGTCTCGGAGTTGATCCATTCGATCATTCCCGCCGCGATCAACCAGGTCGACAGCCGCGCCTTTGGCGGCTTCATGCTGTCGATCACCATCGGGGTGGTGGCGATTGCCATCTCGCTGCCGTTGGGGATCGTGCTGGCGCTTGGGCGGCGGTCGGACCTGCTGATCGTCAAGGCGCTGTGCGTGGGCTTTATCGAGTTCATCCGGGGCGTGCCGCTGATCACGCTGTTGTTTGTGGCCTCGACGCTTCTGAACATCTTCATGCCGCCGGGCACGAATTTCGACATCATCCTGCGGGTCATCATCATGGCCACCCTCTTTGCCTCGGCCTACATGGCGGAGGTGATCCGGGGCGGTCTGGCAGCCCTGCCCAAGGGTCAGTACGAGGGGGCCGACAGCCTTGGCCTCGATTACTGGCAGGCGCAGCGGCTGATCATCATGCCGCAGGCGCTGAAGATCTCGATCCCCGGTATCGTCAGCACCTTCATCGGACTGTTCAAGGATACGGTTCTCGTGTCGATCATCGGCCTTCTGGACCCGCTCGGTCTGTCGAACGCCATCCGGGCCGACTCCGACTGGAACGGTATCGTGTGGGAGCTATACGGCTTCATCGCGCTTCTGTTCTTCATCTTCTGCTTCGGCATGTCCCGTTATTCCATGTATCTGGAGCGCAAGCTTCAGACCGGCCACAGATAAGAAAGGATCACGCCTATGTCTGACTTAGCCGTAGATACCGAAATCGACCGCTCGCAAATGACGGTGTCGGACGACATCGCCATCGAGATCAACAACATGAACAAGTGGTACGGCGCGTTTCACGTGCTGCGCGACATCGACCTGACCGTCAACCAGGGGGAGCGGATCGTCATCTGCGGCCCGTCCGGTTCCGGCAAGTCGACGCTGATCCGCTGCATCAACGCGCTGGAGGAGCACCAGCAGGGCAAGATCGTGGTGGACGGAACGGTTCTGTCGAACGATTTGAAGAACATCGACAAAATCCGCCGCGAGGTGGGGATGGTGTTCCAGCACTTCAACCTGTTCCCGCACCTGACCATCCTCGAGAATTGTACGCTGGCGCCGATCTGGGTGCGCAAGGTGCCCAAGAAAGAAGCCGTGGAAACGGCGATGCATTTCCTCGAGAAGGTGAAGATTCCCGAACAGGCCAACAAGTATCCCGGTCAACTTTCCGGCGGTCAGCAGCAGCGTGTGGCGATTGCCCGCTCGCTCTGCATGAAGCCGCGGATCATGCTGTTCGACGAACCGACCTCGGCGCTCGACCCCGAGATGATCAAAGAGGTGCTCGACACCATGATCGAGCTGGCGCAGGAGGGGATGACCATGCTCTGCGTCACGCACGAGATGGGGTTTGCCCGGCAGGTGGCGAACCGCGTGATTTTCATGGATCAAGGCCAGATCGTGGAGCAGAACGAGCCGGAAGAGTTCTTCAACAATCCCAAGAGCGACCGGACCAAGCTGTTCCTCAGCCAGATCCTCGGACACTGAAGCCGCCTAAAAACCAGATCGAAGCCCCGGCTGTTACGCCGGGGCTTTTGCTTTTGCGGTGTCAGCCGGTCAGCTCGCGGGGGATGACGAAATCCACCGCCTTGCCGGTGCCGGTTCCGACCTCTTCCCAGGTGTCGATATCGAACTCCGCCACCAGAGTGGCGCCGGTGGGATAGTCGAAGAAGCGCGGATGCGGGGGTGGCACGGCGACAAGGGTCTGGGCGAACCAGCCGATGCCGGGATTGTGGCCCAACATCAGCACCGTATCGCCTGTGGCCTTGCGCAGCACGCGCAGCATGTCTTCGGGGCCTGCATGGTACAGATCGCCCAAGAACTCTGCATCGCAGACGATTTTCAGCCGGGCGAAGGTTTCCCGCGTGCGCACCGAGTCGGAACTGAGCGTCTGATCGGGCAGGTAGCCATTATGCGCAAGCCATTCGCCCAGCACGCGGGCCGAGACCTTGCCGCGTCCGTTGAGCGGACGCGCGTGATCGTCCTGACCGGGGGTGGCCCAGCTGGATTTCGCGTGCCGCATCAGGATCAGCCGCTTCATTTGAAAGCCCTCATGTGAAAGGCGGATTGCACTTCGAGCCTGCCATAGCCGTGGCTGACGGGGCAAGCGCGGCGGACGGCGCAGCCACGGGTCATGCAATCGTTGGCCGGCCGGTCAAGGTCTGCCTTGCAGGCGGCGACGTCATAGCTGCCGCTGGCAAAGGCGTCGACCGGGCAGGCGGTCAGGCAGGGCCGGGTTTCGCAGGTTTCACAGGGGTTGGGCGGCGGTTCGGGCGCCTCGATGCGGTCGGAAAAGCCGAGGGCGCCCCGGTAGGAGATCATCAGCCCGGCGGTGTCATGCACCAGCAGGCCCACGGGCGAGGGATGCGCCCGGCCGCTGGCCTTGGCCCAAGCGATGAATGGTTGATAGGGCGGGCCGCCGAAGGGAAAGAAGGGGGTGGCGTTCAGCTCGTCGGCGATGCCGGTGATGACACGGCGGGACCAGCGGTCGAGGGGGTGGGCGTCGCCGTCGAGATACTCCGGCGTGGCGGTGAAGGCGGGCCAGAACCCCGGTTCCAGCGGGCCCAGCAGGACCAGCGACGCCACGCCGTCCGGCAGGCCCTCCTGCACCACGCCCATCACGCTGAGCTGCCGTTCCGCGGCGGCGGTTTCTATGGCGGCCAGCGTCATTTGCGCAGAAACGGCAGGCCGAGCGACCAGCCCAGTTTCGACGGCCGGTCATCCTGCCATTCCAGCCCCACCGTCATGCCGTCATGGCCCTTTTCGGGCTGGGGCAGGTAGGTGCCGAACAGCCTGTCCCAGAGCGACAGGGCAAAGCCGTAATTGTTGTCATGCTCGCGCCGGTGGGCCGAGTGGTGGACCCGGTGCATATCGGGGGTGACCAGAACCTTGCGCAACACAGCGTCGAGCCACAGCGGCAGGCGCATATTGGCGTGGTTGAACATGGCGGACCCGTTCAGCACGATCTCGAACAGGATCACCCCCAGCGCGGGCGGGCCGAGCAGGTAGACAAGGCCGATCTTGAGCAGCATGGAGAGGGCAATCTCGACCGGGTGAAAGCGGATCGCGGTGCTGACGTCGATATCGCGGTCGGCATGGTGGACCCGGTGAAAGCGCCAGAGCAGCGGCACCTTGTGGGTGATCAGGTGCTGTGCCCAGATGGCGAAGTCGAAGATCAGCACGGTCGCCACGACCTTGAACCAATAGGGCCAGCCGACGCCATTCATCAGCCCCCAGCCCTGCGCCTCGGCATCGAGCGCCGCGCCGACCGCCAGAAGCGGCAGGGCCAGTGCCAGCGCCCGAAGCGCCAGTGTGTCGAGGATGACGATGCCCCAGTTGGTAAACCACCGGGTGCCGCGCGGCTGAAGGCGCGGGCGTCGGGGCGCCAGCGCCTCGATGCCTGCGAAAAGCACGAAAAGGCCGAGGAAGACCGACAGCCGGATGAGGGTTTCGTTTTCCATGAGCCGGAGCCTAAGCCGATTCCCGGCGCTGGCAAGCGGCACCGGATGGCATTCGCGTGATCAGCCCTTGCGGATGAGAGAGCCGGCGCCGTGTTCGGTGAAGAGTTCCAGCAGCACGGCATTGGGCGCGCGTCCGTCGATGATCACCACCGCCCGGACGCCGCCCTCGATGGCGTTGAGCGCGGTTTCGGTCTTGGGGATCATGCCGCCGCCTATCACGCCTTCGCGGATCATGTCGTGGATCTGGCTGGCGGTCAGTTCGGTCAGCACGTTGCCGTCGGTGTCCTTCACCCCGTCCACATCCGTCAGCAGCAGCAGGCGATCGGCCTTGAGCGCCGCCGCGATGGCCCCGGCGGCGGTGTCGCCGTTGATGTTGTAGGTTTCGCCATTGCGACCGCTGCCCAGCGGCGCGATCACCGGGATCGTATCGTCGCCGAAGAGGGTGCGCAGGATCGAGGGGTCGACATCGGTCGGGTCGCCCACAAGCCCCAGCGCCGGGTCGGCCGGGTCGCAGGTGATCAGGTTGGCATCCTTGCCCGACAGGCCCACGGCCTTGCCGCCCTGCCGGTTGATCTCCTGCACGATCCGCTTGTTGACGCGGCCCGAGAGGACCATCTCGACCACTTCCATGGTGGCCTCGTCCGTCACCCGCTTGCCGTTCACGAAATCCGACTTGATCTGAAGCTTTTCCAGCATCTCGTTGATCATCGGACCGCCGCCATGGACGATCACCGGGTTCACGCCCACCTGCCGCATCAGCACGACATCGCGGGCAAAGGTTTCCATGGCCTCGTCGCTGCCCATGGCGTGCCCGCCAAGCTTGATGACGACGATGGCGCCGTCATAGCGCTGCAGATAGGGCAGCGCCTCGCTGAGGGTTCTGGCGGTGGCGATCCAGTCGCGGTTCATCTCTCGTGTCTTCATCCCGTGGTCCCTTGCTGGGGCCGGGTTATCCCCGCAACGGGGCCCGGTATCAAGAGAATATCCGCGCGGGGCACGGCCTATTGCATGGGCGCGCAGGCCTCGCCTTTCATGCAGCCGATCACTTGTTCCAGCATCTTCTCGTCCGGCTCGGGGATGGTGACGCTGTAACAGGGGTCGAGCGTCAGCACCGGGCCGCTTTCGCGCAGCTCGACAAAGCCCAGAACCTCGGTGCCCGACGTCATGCCGGCGCACCACGGGCCATAGCAGCGCACGTCGAGCGTGACCGGATGGACAAAGGGCGTGGTGAACCCCTCGGCCGACAGTGACATGCCGGTGAGCTGCGCGGGCAGGGGCGTGCTTTTCGGGGTCGATCCCTGATCCTGCAGGTCGGTCTCGGGCAGCTTCGACTCGTCGAAACTCAGCGCGCCATGCACGGCAATATAGCGCTCCTCGGCTTCGTCGAGCTGCTGGTAGGTGCGGGCGGCGTCGGGGGCCATGCAGCTCAGCGACAGCGCGGGGCTGGCAATCAAGGCCGCGAGCGCGGCGGGGGCAAGGGTGCGGATCAGTGTCATAGTCGGTCTCCGAATTCTTCCAGAACCTGTTGATAGACCTCGCGCTTGAAGGGCACGATCGCGTCGACCAGCTCTTCCGGCGGAAGCCAGCGCCACTCGGAAAACTCCGGGTGTTGCGTGGCAATGTTGATGTCGCTGTCACTGCCCTGAAAGCGCAGCAGGAACCATTTCTGCGTCTGGCCGCGAAACTTGCCGCCCCAGATGTGCCCGGCGATATCGGCCGGAAGGTCGTAGGATATCCAGTCCTTCGTCTCCGCCTCGACCTTGACCAGCGAGGGCAGAACGCCGGTCTCTTCCCACAATTCGCGCAGGGCCGCGCGCTGGGGGTCCTCGTCATCGTCGATGCCGCCCTGCGGCATCTGCCAGGCCGGGCCAGGATTGTCGATCCGCTGGCCGACGAAGACATCGCCCGCCGTATTGGCCAGCATCACGCCGACGCAGGGGCGGTAGGGCTGGTCGTTTTTCGTGTCATCCGTCATGCCGCAAGCCCCCGCCCCTTGAGCAGCGCCTCGACCCCGGGCATCCGGCCCCGAAAGGCGGTGTACAGATCCTCCGCCTCGCGCGAGCCGCCGGTGGAGAGGATGTTCGTCTCCAGCGCCTTCGCCGTCTCGGCATCGAAGGCGTCGCCGGCCTCGCGGAACGCCTCGAACGCATCGGCATCCATCACCTCGGACCACATGTAGCTGTAATAGCCGCTGGAATAGCCGTCGCCGGAAAAGACATGGGCGAAATGCGGCGTGGCGTGGCGCATGGTGATGGCGTGGGGCAGGCCCAGCCCTTCCAGCACCTCGGCCTGTTTCGCCATCGGATCGGCCGGCGCGGCGCCCTCGTGAAACGCCAGGTCAACCATCGCAGAGGCCACGTATTCCACCGTCTGGAACCCCATGTCGAAATTCGCGGCCTCGAGTACCTTATCGAGCATTTCCTTGGGCATCGCCTCTCCCGTGTCGGCATGGGTGGCGAATTCCTCGAGCACGCGGGGCACTTCCAGCCAGTGTTCGTAGAGCTGGCTGGGCAGTTCGACGAAGTCGCGGGCGACATTGGTGCCGGAAAGCGATTCGTAGGTCACGTTCGACAGCATCTGGTGGAGGGCATGGCCGAACTCGTGAAACAGGGTGCGGGCCTCGTCGTAGCTCAGGAGCGCCGGGTCGCCCTTGGCGAAGTTGCAGACGTTGATGACGACGGTGCCCTGCTCCTCGGGGAACTTGGCCTGCCCGCGCATCGCACTGCACCACGCGCCCGAGCGCTTGGAGGCGCGGGCGAAGTAATCGCCGATGAAGACCGCCACATGGCGGCCATTGCGCGTCACCTCCCACGCCCGGCAGTCGGGGTGATAGAGCGGCACGTCGAGCCGTTCGAATTCCAGCCCGAACAGGCGGTTGGCGCAGGCAAAGGCCGCCTCGATCATCCGGTCGAGCTGGAGGTAGGGTTTGAGCGCGGCCTCGTCGAGGTCATGCTCGGCCTTGCGCCGCTTTTCGGCGTAGTAGCGCCAGTCCCACGGCTCGAGCGGGCCGTTGACGCCCTCGCGCTGCATCATGTCGGTCATCACGGCGGCGTCGGCCTCGGCCTGTGCCTTGGCCGGGGTCCAGACATCCGTCAGCAGGGTTTTCACCGCTTCCGGGGTCTTGGCCATCTCGGTCTCGAGCTTGTAGGCGGCGAAGCTGTCATAGCCCAGCAGGCGGGCGCGTTCCTCGCGCAGTTGCAGGATTTCGGCGGCGATGGCGCGGTTATCGGTCTCGCCGCCATTGGCGCCGCGTGCCTCCCATGCCCGGAACGCCTTTTCCCGCAGGTCACGGCGCGGCGAGAATTGCAGGAACGGCACGATCAGCGAGCGCGACAGCGTGATCACTGGCCCGTCTTCGCCCTTCTCCTGCCCGGCCTCGCGGGCGGCGCGGATCAGGAAATCGGGCAGGCCCTCCAGTTCGTCCTCGGCCAGCACCATGTGCCAGCCCGCCTCATCGGCCAGCAGGTTCTGGGTGAAGGCGGTGCCAAGCTCGGCCAGCCGCGACATGACATCCCGCATCCGGGCCTCCTCGGCCCCTTCCAGCGCCGCGCCGGCGCGGATGAACCGCCGCCGGGTGAGGTAGAGCAGGCGCTGCTGCTCGGCCGAAAGCTCGAGCGTGAGGCGCTTTTCCCACAAGGTCTCGATCCGCTGGAACAGCGGCTTGTTGGCATGGATCTCTGACGCAAAGGCGGCGAGCTTCGGGCTAAACGCCCGCTGCAATTCCTGCCGCTTGGGGTTGGTATCGGCCCCGGCCACGCTGAAAAACACCGACAGCACCTTGTCGAGTTGCTTGCCGGAAAGCTCCAGCGCCTCGATCGTGTTGGCGAAGGTTGGCGGGGCGGGGTCGTCGCCAATCGCCGCAATCTCGGCCCGCGCCTCGGTCAGGGCCGTTTCGAAGGCGGGGGCGAAATGAGCGTCCTCGATGCGGTCGAAGGGGGCGATTGCGTGGGGGGTGGACCAGTGGTCCAGCAGCGGATTCGTCATGGGACATCTCTCCTTTGAGAGGGAAGCTAGGCAGTTCAACCCGGTTCGGCAATGGCGCGCGGCGCAGAAGTGAGGGGCGTCAGTCGGCTTTCGCCGGCGTGCCGCAGACCGGGCAATCGGCGCGCCGCGACAGGCCGATCTTGCGGGTCTCGCCAAAGAGTGCGTCGTGGAGCAGCATCTCGCCACGCAAGGGCGCGCCCGCCCCGGTGATGACCTTGATCGCCTCGGCGGCCATCATCGTGCCCAGCACGCCGGGTAGCGGCCCCAGAACCCCCGCTTCGGCGCAGCTTGGGGCTAGTTCGGCCGCCGGCGCCTCGGGGAAAATACATTGGTAGCAGGGCGTGCCTTTGGCGGTGTCGAAGACGCTCAACTGCCCTTCCCATTGCGACAGGGCGCCGGAAATCAATGGCTTGCCGGTGGCGTGCGCCGTGGCGTTGGACAGGTAGCGCGTCTCGAAATTGTCGGTGCCGTCGAGGATGAGGTCATATTCGGCGAACAGGTCGGCGGCGATGTCCTCGGTCAGCTTGCGGTGATAGGGGCGCACCGCCACGTGGGGGTTCTGCGCCTGCATCGCGTCTGCGGCGGAATGGGCCTTGGGCCGGCCAATGTCGGCGTCGCGGTGGATCACCTGCCGTTGCAGGTTGGAATTCTCGACGAGGTCGTCGTCGATCACCCCGATCGTGCCGACGCCCCCGGCGGCAAGGTAGAGCAGCGCCGGAGAGCCGAGCCCCCCCGCGCCGATCACCAGCACGCGCGCTTCCTTCAGCTTCTTCTGCCCCGGCCCGCCGATTTCGCGCAGGACGATATGGCGGGCGTAACGGTCAAGCTCGGCCTCGGTGAAAAGGCCCTTCCGCTCGGGTTCTTGCTTGCCCTCGGCTCGCCGTCGCAGGGCGCGGAGGCCCCGACGATAGACCAGCACGAGCGCCACGAACCCGGCCAGCAGCAGCCACAGCGCCGGGCTTTCCCCGGTCGCCATCCGCAGCGGGTGACCATCGGGCAGGATCAGGTGCAGCAGCACGACCCCGATCCACAGCATGAGGATCATGCCCCACCGCACCCGGTGCGGCGTGCCGAGCATTATGCCCAGCCCCCAGAGCGCCGCCGCGATGACCAGCACCAGCAGCATCAGCCGGCCCCCGTCGAGCCGAAGCCGCCTTTGCCACGGGCGGTGTCGTCGAGGTTGTCAGTCAGTTCGAACGCCGCCGTCACCACCGGCGCCACCACCATCTGAGCGATGCGCATGCCGTGCTCGATGCGGAATGGCTCCTGCCCGGCATTCATCACGATCACCCCCAGCATCCCGCGATAGTCGCTGTCGATCGTGCCGGGGCTGTTGGGCAGGGTGATCCCGTGCTTGAGCGCCAGCCCCGAGCGCGGGCGGAGTTGCACCTCGTACCCTGTCGGTATCGCCAGCCGCAGCCCCGTGGGCACCAGCACGCGAGCACCCGGCGCGAGGTCGACGGCGCCCCGTTCGGGGAAGTTCGCCCGCAGGTCGGCGCCCGCCGCGCCCGCGCTTTCATAGGACGGCAGGCCCAAGGTCCGGTCCGCGCCCTCCTCCCAGACAAACCTGACTGTTACCATGCCCGCTCTTTCATCTTTCCGAAAATACTCCCGCCGGAGGCGTCCTGCCGGTCAGGCCAGCGCATCGGCGAGTTTTTGCGCCAGCCGGTCGGCCACCTGTGCCTTGGTCATGCGCGGCCATGTGTCGGCCCCCTCGGCAGTGATCAGCGTCACGGCATTCTCCTGCCCGCCCATGATGCCGGTGGCGGGGCTCACGTCATTGGCGAGGATCCAGTCGCAGCCCTTGCGCCCGCGCTTGGCGGTGGCGTTGTCGAACACGTCGTCGGTTTCGGCGGCGAAGCCCACGACGAGCGCGGGGCGCCCCGTCTCCAGCTGGGACACGGTGGCGAGGATGTCGGGGTTTTCCTCGAATTCGAGCGCGGGCATGCCGCCCTTGGTTTTCTTCAGTTTTTTGTCCGAGGCGCTCTTGACCCGCCAGTCGGCCACGGCGGCCGCAAAGACGGCGGCGTCGGCGGGCAGGGCGGCCTGAACGGCCTCCAGCATCTCGCGTGCGGAGCCGACGCGCACCACCTCCACCCCGTCGGGTGGCGGGATGTCGGCGGGGCCCGTCACGAACACCACCTCGGCCCCGAGGCTTGAGAGCGACCGGGCTATGGCGGTGCCTTGGGCCCCCGAGGAGCGGTTGGCGATATAGCGCACCGGATCAATCGGTTCATGCGTGGGACCTGAGGTGACCAGCACCCGCTTTCCCGCCAGCGGCCCGGCGCCAAGGCGGGCCTGCACGGCTGCGACGATCTCCATCGGTTCGGCCATGCGGCCCGGCCCGTATTCGCCACAGGCCATGTCGCCGCCATTCGGCCCGACAAAGGCGATGCCGTCGCCTTTTAGCGTGTCGATGTTGCGTTGTGTCGCCGCATGTTCCCACATCCGCACATTCATCGCCGGGGCGATCAGGACGGGCGTGTCGGTGGCCAGCAGCAGGGTCGAGGCGAGGTCATCGGCCTGCCCCGTCGCCATCTTCGCCATCAGGTCGGCGGTGGCCGGCGCCACCACGATCAGGTCGGCGCTGCGGCTGAGTTCAATATGGCCCATCTCGGCCTCGTCGGTGAGGTCGAAGAGGTCGCGGAAGACCTTCCTGCCGGCCAAGGCCGACACCGACAGCGGCGTCACGAACTCCGCGCCCGCGCGGGTCAGCACCGGCGTCACCGCCGCGCCCCGTTCGCGCAGGCGGCGGATGAGGTCAAGCGCCTTATAGGCGGCGATCCCGCCGCCGATGATCAGCAGAATGCGTTTTCCAGCCAGCATTCTCACCCCCGGTTTTCCTGTCTGCCTGACAGTAGGGTTTGCCCCATGGCGTTACAAGAGCGCCCTATCGGAACGCCTCGCACGGATCGTCGCGCTGGGCGGGCGGGGCCGAGAGCACCTCGTCAAACCCGCCCACCAGCGGCATGTCGTTCTCGGTCTGGCCTATCACGTGGAGGTCGAGCCCCGGCGCGGCGAGCGCCAGCAGGGCGGGCATGCCCCAGTCGCGGCGGGCATGGCCGTTGCCGGTGATCACCACCACAGGGCCGCCGGTCTCGCGATGCGCCTGAAGGGCGGTGCGGGCCAGCATGGCGTCGCGCAGCCGCTGGATGCGCACCATGCCGGGCAGCATGTCCTCGGGGATGGCGTTGCAATGGGCCTCCATCTGGAGGGCTTCGCGGGCTTGCTGCTGATCCTCCGGCAGGGGCTGGTCGAGGCCGAAGCGGGCGGCCTCTCCGCCCATCGGCCCGTCGAACCCGCCCTCCATCGCGGCGCGCGCCTCGTCGCGGCCGACCCCGGCGCCGAAAATGCGGGCGTCGGGGGCGGCGGCGAAGATCGGGTAATACATCGCGAAGTCGGGCCAGCCGCTGTTGTCCCAGTCGAGCGCCTTGGCCAGCGCTTCGGCCTCGCCGCGCAATTCGGGCGTGACCCGCGCCGCCTGTTCCGGCGTCAGCATTTCGAAGACGATGGCCGCGGGGGCAATGGCCGCTACCCGCTTGGCCTGGGCTGCGTGGTGGGCCGGGTTGTCATGCACCTCCCCCAGAACGGAGATGTCCTGCGCCGTGGCGGCACAGGACAGCGTCGAAATCAGCGCGAATGCAAGGCTTCTCATATGAGAAGATTCTGCACCTCCGTGCCGTGACGTTCAAGATGCTTGCGCATTTTCTGGAACGCCGCCGCCTCGAGCTGGCGCACACGTTCCTTGCTCAGGCTCAGCTCAGTGCCGAGGCTTTCGAGCGTGCGCGGGTCGTCGCGCAGCTTGCGCTCGCGGACGATGAACCGCTCTCGGTCATTGAGCCGCGCCATCGCATCGCCGAGCCAGAGGCGCAGGGCGACGTTGTCGTGATCCTTCTCGACCAGCTCGTCACCGCGGGCGCCGTCATCCTCGATCGTGTCGATCCATTCGCGGCCTTCCTCTTCGGTCGACTGGGTCGCGTTGAGCGAGAAGTCGGTGCCGGACAGGCGGCCTTCCATCATCTCGACATCGCGCAGCGGCACGCCGACCTCGTGCGCGATCATCTCGCGGAGCTGGTGCCTGTCAAGCTCTTCGCCGCGGGCCATCGCCTCGCGCTCTATCCGGGCCTGAACCCGGCGCATGTTGAAGAAAAGGGATTTCTGGCTGCTGGTCGATCCGGTACGCACCATCGACCAGTTGCGCATCACGTAATCCTGGATCGACGCCTTGATCCACCAGACGGCGTAGGTCGAGAACCGGACGCCGCGATCGGGGTCGAACTTGTCGGCGGCCTTCATCAGGCCCAGCCCGGCCTCCTGGATCAAGTCGTTCATCGAGGCGCCGTAGCGCCGATACTTTGCCGCCATCGAAATTGCGAGGCGCATATAGGCGGTGATCAATCGGTGCAGCGCAGCTTCGTCGCGCTGGTCGCGCCACGCATAGGCTAGGCTCAGCTCGGTTTCCGCGTCAAGCAACTCGGCTTTCATCGCGGCCCGTGACATGTCTGTGGGTTGGTCTGCGTCAAGCGGCATAGTATTCCCCCTGTAGGGCAGACCACGGTGATCTGCTCTTTTGTCGACATTCACCCGGTGGTACGGACATAAGAACGGTTCGGATCAATAAAAAGAGGCTGGGACGATATGCTTCCTGGGTTGAGCCTTGTCCTGGGGGGTGCTGCCTCGGGAAAATCACTTTTTGCTGAAGGGCTTGTGCGCTCCACGGGGCGTGGCCTCATTTATTTTGCGACGGCCCGTGCGCATGACGACGAAATGCGGGCCAAGATCGAACGGCATCAGCGTCTGCGCGGCGCCGGATGGCGCACGATCGAGGAGCCGCTGGAGGTGGGCCGGACGCTTGCCGGGCTCAGCGGCGATACCGCGATCCTGCTGGATTGCGCGACGATGTGGCTGAGCAATCACCTGCTGGCCGATACCGATCTGGAAGAAGCCGAGGCGGGCCTGATGGCGGGCCTGTCGCTGTGCGCGGCGCCAGTGGTGATCGTGTCGAACGAGGTCGGCATGTCGGTGGTGCCCGAGAACGCGCTGGCCCGCCGATTCCGCGAGGAACAGGGGCGGCTGAACCAGAAACTGGCGGCGAAGGCCGGGTTGGTGGTGAATGTGGTGGCGGGGCTGCCGCAGGTGCTCAAGGGCGAGTTGCCGTGAGCCGTTTGCATTGGGTGCGCCACGGGCCGACCAATGCGAAATCCATGGTGGGCTGGTCCGACCTGCCGGCCGACCTGAGCGATACGGAGCGTGTGGACCGCCTGTCGCGGCACCTGCCGGCGGAGGCGGTGGTTGTCTCTTCCGACCTGAGGCGCGCGGTACAGACGGCGGATGCGATTGCGGGCAAGCGCATGCGGCTCGACCCCGATCCGGAGCTTCGGGAAATCCATTTCGGTGATTGGGAGCTGCAGGGCTTCGACGGTGTCGAGGACCAGACCCTTCTGCGCGCCTTCTGGGAGACGCCGGGGGATATCTGCCCGCCGGGCGGGGAAAGCTGGAATCAGGTATCGGCGCGCGTCGACCGCGCCATCGCCCGGCTGCTGGAGGCCCATCCCGGTCGTGACGTGATCGTCGTGGCGCATATGGGCACGATCCTGACGCAGGTGCAGCGGGCGCTCGGCCTGTCGGGGTATGACACCTTCGCGCACAAGATCGACAACCTTTCCATCACCGAACTCCACTGGCATGGCGACCGGTGGGAGGCGATGAGGATCAATCACTGTCCGTGATGCACTGTCTCACGAAATAACGTTTCCTGACGGGTTCGGCGCGGGATAGCGTGCGTGCCATGACATATGAGCTTTTCATCGGCGATCGCGCCTTTTCCAGCTGGTCCTTAAGGGGCTGGCTGATGTTCGAGAAATTCGGCCTTCCCGTGAGGACGCATCTGGTGGGCCTGTATGACGGCACCATGCAAGCGGATCTGGCGGAGCTGGCGCCCGCGCGGCTGGTGCCGGTGATGCGCGATGCGGATGGCGTCGTGGTGGGCGATACGCTGGCCATGGCCGAGACACTGGCCGAGCGGCACCCCGAGGCGGGGCTTTGGCCCGCCGAGCCGGCGGCCCGCGCGCTGGCCCGCTGGATCGTTGCCGAGATGCATTCGGGCTTTGGCGCGCTGCGCGGTGATTGTCCGATGCAGTTGCTGCACCGGGTCGAAGGGTTGGAGCCGTCCGACGCGGTGCGGGCCGATGTGGCGCGGATCGAGCTGTTGTGGGCAACGGCCCGTGCCCGGCACGGGCAGGCTGGGCCGTGGCTGTTCGGGGCGTATTCGCTGGCCGATGTTTTTTATGCCCCCGCGGCGGCGCGGATCGCTGGCTATGGTTTGCAGGTGGGCAAGACGGCGCAGGATTATATCGACCTAACGCTGGCGGAGGGGGCGTTCCGGCGCTGGCGGGCGCTTGGCCTGACGAAGAGCTACGACCCGGTGCCTTACGAGATGGACCTGCCCAAGGGCGCATGGCCCGGCCCGCCCCCGCGACCCGCGCGGACGGTCGAGAGCGGGGAGCCGGAGAACGACACCTGCCCTTATTCCGGCGCGCCGCCGACGCATCTGCTGGAGACGGACGGCCGCATCTTCGGGTTTTGCAACGCCACCTGCCGCGACAAGACGGTGAACGATCCGGAGGCTTGGCCGGCCTTCGTGGCGCTCAGGGATGCCGCGCCGCAGCGTGAAAAATAGGTTGAGATTTTCACGGAATCATCGCACGGTGAAATTAGGTGCGATAATTTCACGAAAGTTGCCCGTGTGGACCATAGCGATCCCAGCCGCCTGCAAACCCTCGGGGCCGATCTGCGCGCCCTGCGCAAGGCGCGCGGGCGGACGCTGTCGGATCTGGCCGAGACGCTGGGCCGCTCGGTCGGCTGGCTGAGTCAGGTCGAGCGCGACCTTTCGGAACCTTCCATTTCCGACCTGCGCCAGATCGCCGAGGCGCTGGGCGTGCCCATGTCGCTGTTGTTCGGCCATGCCAGCGCCCCGGCGTCCGAGCAGGGCTATGTGGTGCGGGCCGGGGCGCGGCGGCCGATGGGCTCGGGCGAGGAGGGGCTAATCGAGGAGTTGCTTTCGCCCGATCTGACCGACGATTTCGAGGTCATTCATTCCACCTTTCGCCCCCGTTCGCACATGCAGACCCCGGCCAAGCGCCCGACACAGGAGGTGGGTTACATCATCTCCGGGAAGCTCGACCTCACGCTCGGCGGGCGGCAGTTTACCGTCGGCCCCGGCGACAGTTTCCGGTTTCGCGGCGAGGCGTACTCGTGGGCCAACCCTTACAACCAGCCGGTGGTTGCGATCTGGGTGATCGCGCCGCCGGTGTATTAGGAGGTGACGATGACCGGCGGCGGGTGTCTTTGCGAGGCGGTGCGGTTTCGGGTGGATGCCGATCTGCGTGACCCGATCGCGTGCCATTGCAAGCAATGCCGGCAGCAATCGGGGCATTTCTTCTCGGCGGTCGCGGCGCCGAAAACGGCGGTCAGCTTCGAGCGCGACGAGGGCCTGTGCTGGTACCGGCATACCGATATCGCGACGCGCGGCTTTTGCAGGAGATGCGGCTCGACGTTGTTCTGGCGCGGCGACGAGGGCCCGGACGTGATGGTCGCGATGGGCGCGCTTGACGAGACCGGCGGCCTGAAATTGTCGGGCCATTACTGGGTCGATTTCATGGGGGATTATTACGACATCGACGATGGTCTCCCACAGCATGAAGGAATGGAAACATGACGATGGGACGCTGCCTTTGCGGGGATATCACCTTTACCGTGAACACCACCCCCACCGGCGCCTCGGTCTGCCATTGCGGCCAGTGCCGTAAACAGTCGGGGCATCTCTGGGCATCGGCGCAGGCGCCGGCGGCCGAGGTCGAGATCGACGGGCCGGTCCATTGGTACGACGCCAGCGGCATCGCCAAACGCGGTTTCTGTCCGCGTTGCGGATCGTTCCTGTTCTGGAAAGCACATGACGAGGACATGATCAGTCTTGCCCTCGGAGCGCTGGACGAGCCGACGGGTATTACACTGGAGAAACACATCTTCACCGCCGACAAGGGTGACTATTACGACATCAAGGACGGGCTGCCGCAGAAATGATCACCGGGGCCTGCCTCTGCGAGGCGAATGCCTTTGAACTGGATGCCTCGCCCGGCCCGGTGACGGCCTGTCATTGCGGGCAGTGCCGGCGCTATTCAGGGTTTCATGCCGCCAGCATCGATTGCGACGGCACGTCCATGCGCTGGCTTCGGCAGGGGCACCTGACGCGCTTCACCCATGCGGGTGGCAGCACGCGCGTATTCTGTGGCCGCTGCGGCACCAAGCTGTGGTTTGAATATGCGGATGGCGGGCTGAGCCTCGAGGCCGGGATGATGGACGCGCCGACCGGCACGCGGCTGGCCGAACATATCTTCGTCGCCGACAAGGGCGATTTCTACGACATCGCGGACGGGGTGCCGCAACAGCAGGGATGGGACGACTAACATGGCGGATTTTCCGAGCACGGCACGGGTGGTCATCATTGGCGGCGGCGCGGTGGGGACTTCGGTGCTCTATCACCTCGCCAAGGCGGGCTGGGCGGATTGCGTGCTGCTTGAGAAGAACGAGTTGACGGCGGGCAGTACGTGGCACGCGGCGGGCAATGTGCCGACCTTTTCGACCTCTTGGTCGATCATGAACATGCAGCGGTACTCGACCGAGCTTTACGCCCGGCTGGGGGAAGAGGTCGATTACCCGATGAACTATCACCAAACCGGTTCGATCCGGCTGGCGCATTCCAAGGAGCGGATGCAGGAATTCGAACGCGCCAAGGGCATGGGGCGGTATCAGGGGATGGACCTCGACATTCTCGGGATGGACGAGATCAAGGACAGGTATCCGTTCATCGAGACCCATGATTTGCAGGGGGCGCTGTTCGACCCCAATGACGGTGACATAGACCCCGCGCAGTTGACACAGGCTCTGGCCAAGGGGGCGCGGGATCTGGGCGCAAGGGTTCTGCGGTTCACCCCTGCGACGGGTGTCAGCCGCGAGGGTGACGAGTGGATCGTTCAGACCGAGAAGGGCGATATCCGCTGCGACTACGTGGTCAATGCCGCAGGTTACTATGCGCAGCGGGTGGGCGAGTGGTTCAAACCCTATGGCGGGCGCACCGTGCCGATGATGGTGATGAGCCATCAGTACATGCTGACCGACGAGATCCCCGAGCTCGAGGCATGGAGCAAGGACGCCGGGCACAAGCTGCCGCTGCTGCGCGATGTCGATAGTTCCTACTATCTGCGGCAGGAGAAATACGGCCTGAACCTCGGCCCCTATGAGCGGAACTGCAAGGCGCATTGGGTCCAGCCCGATGACCCGATGCCCGAGGATTTCAGCTTTCAGCTTTACCCCGACGATCTGGAGCGGCTGGAATGGTATGTCGAGGATGCCATGGCGCGGGTGCCGCTTTTGGGGACGGGCGGGGTGAACAAGGTGATCAACGGCCCGATCCCCTATGCGCCCGATGGCTTGCCGCTGCTGGGGCCGATGCCGGGTGTGCCCAACGCGTTCGAGGCCTGTGTCTTCACCTTCGGCATTGCTCAGGCCGGCGGTGCGGGAAAGGTGCTGGCCGAGTGGATCACCGAAGGCGCGACGGAGTGGGACATGTGGGCGGTCGATCCACGGCGCTACACCGATTACACCGACCGCGATTACTGTATCGCCAAGGGGATGGAGGTGTACGGCCACGAATACGCCATGCATTTCCCGTGGCATGAATGGCCGGCGGGCCGTGACCGGAAGCTTTCGCCAATCCATGACAAGGTCAAGGAACTGGGCGGCGTGATGGGCGCCTATAACGGGTGGGAGCGGGCCAACTGGTTTGCCAAGCCGGGCGACGACACCTCGGAAGAGGCCACCCAGACGTGGAACCGTGCCGGCCCGTGGGAACAGCGCATCCGCGAGGAATGCGAAGCGGTGCGCGACGGGTGCGGGGTGCTTGACCTGCCGGGGTTCACGCGGCTTTGGGTCTCGGGCGAGGGGGCCGATGACTGGCTGCGCGGCTTCGTGACCGGCGGGCTGCCCAAGGTGGGGCGGATGAACCTCGTTTACGTGGCCGATGAACGTGGCCGGATCGTGACGGAATTCTCGTGCATCCGGCTGGCCGAGGACAGTTTCGTGCTGATCACAGCTGCGACGGCGCAATGGCATGACGGCGAGTTGGTGCGCAACGCGCTGGCCGAGGGGCTGAGCGTGCGCGAGACAACGAAAGAGCGCGACGCGCTGCTGCTGGCCGGGCCGAAAAGCCGCGAGGTGCTGGAGGGGCTGACCGATGCCGACCTGTCGCTGCCGTGGCTCAGCCACCAGCATTGCACCGTGGCGGGGCAAAAGGCGTTCCTGATCCGGGTGAGCTTTACCGGCGAACTGGGCTGGGAAATTCATGGCGAGTTCGATGCCATCCCGACGATCTATGACGCGCTGATCGAAAAAGGGGTGAAGCCGTTTGGCATGTATGCGCTGAACAGCCTGCGGGTCGAGAAGGGGTATCGGGCGTGGAAGGGCGATCTTTCGACGGATTACTCGATGCTGGAAGCGGGTCTGGACAGGTTCGTGAAGTTCGACAAGCCGCAGGATTTCACCGGCAAGGCGGCGCTTCTGGCCGAGAAGCAGCAGGGCCGGAAGAAGGCCTTCGTGACGCTGAAAGTCGATGCGGCGGAGGCGGATGCGCCCTATATGTCGACCGTCTGGCATGATGGCGAGATCGTGGGCGAGACCACGTCGGGCGCATGGGGGTATCGCGTGGGCGCCAGCGTGGCGCTGGCGATGATCCGGCCCGATTTGGCGTATGCCGGCACGGAATTGGAAGTCGAGATTTACGGTGTGCGCCGCAAGGCAGCAGTGCAACCGGACGGCCCGCTGTGGGATCCTGAAAACGAAAGGCTGCGAGCATGAGCATCGAAACCTATCTTCTCTATCTCGGGGTGTTGGCGGCCTTCTTCGCCACGCCGCCGGATACCAGCCAGTTGCTGATCATCTCCAACAGCCTGCGCCACGGGATGCGGCGCAGCATGGCGACGGTGGCGGGCGATCTGTCCGCCAACGCGCTGCAGATGGTGCTGGCGGCGTTCGGCCTGACGGCGGTGATCGCGGCCTCGGCCGATGCGCTGTGGATCGTGAAGTGGCTGGGCGTGGCCTATCTCGTTTGGATCGGGCTGAAACTGATGCTGTCAAAGGGCGGGGCGGAAATCCCGGCGGAGGCGCGGCACGGGCGGCTTTTCCGGCAGGGCTTCCTGACGTCCTCGGCCAACCCTTACGCGGTGGTGTTCTTTGGCGCCCTTTTTCCGCAGTTCATCGACCCGGCGCTGCCGATCTGGCCGCAATTGCTGATCCTCGGGGTGACCTATCTGGTGGTCGACGGGCTGATCCTGCTGCTGTGGGGTTGGGCGGCGACGCATACGCTGGGCCGGGTGCAGCAACTGACAGGCGTCTGGCTCAACCGGGTGTCCGGTGCGCTGATGCTGAGTGCGGCGGTGTTGCTGGGTCTGAAGGATATCGACCGCGCGGCGGAGCGGTAGGCAAGTCGTTGGAAAAAGAGAAGATCGCGGAGCGAAACCCATGACGCAGATCACGTTGCTTGATGGCTCGATCGGGCAGGAACTGGTGAAACGCTCGGGCGACCGGGCGACGCCGCTCTGGTCGACACAGGTGATGATCGACCACCCCCATATCGTCCGCGAGGTGCATGACGCCTATTTCGCGGCCGGGGCCACCGTGGCCACGACCAACACCTACGCGGTGCTGCGCGACCGGCTGATGCGGGTGGGGCTGCACGAGGAGGTGGAACGCCTGACTGAGACGGCGGTGTCCATGGCGCGCGAGGCGCGGGAAACCGCCGGCAAAGGGCAGGTCGCCGGGGCGCTTGGGCCGCTGGGGGCATCGTACCGGCCGGACCTGTGCCCGCCGGTGGCGGATGCGGTGCAGCTTTACGAGGAACCCATTGCGAACCTGCGTGATCATGTCGACCTGTTGCTGTTCGAAACGATGGCATCGGTCGAGCAGGCCGAGGGGGCGCTGGTGGCGGCGGCGCAGCATGGCAACGGCCTGCCGGTCTGGCTGGCGGTGACGGTCGAGGACGGGGATGGCACCCGCCTGCGCTCGGGCGAGAAGCTGGAACTTCTGGCGCCGCTGGTGGAGCGGCATACGCCTGCCGCCGTGCTGATCAACTGTTCGCCGCCCGAGGTGATCGGGGCGGGGATGGAGATCATCGGCCGGTTCGGTGTGCCTTTCGGCGCCTATGGCAACGGGTTCACCCGTATCGGCGAGGGATTTCTGAAGGATGCCCCGACGGTCGACGCGCTGGAACAGCGGACCGACCTGACGCCGGAGGCCTATGCCGGGTTCGCCATGGGCTGGGTCGAACAGGGCGCGACGATCGTGGGTGGCTGCTGCGAGGTGGGCCCGGATCACATCGCGGAACTCGCGGGAAGGCTGCGGTCGGCCGGGCACGACATCGTTTGAATTGACCGGCGGCGCGGACCGCCTCGCGAAGGAGACTGATATGGAGCTTCCCGACAAGGCCCGCGTGGTGATCGTGGGCGGAGGCGTGATCGGCTGTTCGGTGGCCTATCACCTGACCAAGCTGGGTTGGAAGGATGTGGTGCTGCTTGAACGCAAGCAACTGACCAGTGGGACGACGTGGCACGCCGCCGGTCTGATCGGCCAGCTGCGGGCGACGGCCAACATGACCAAGCTGGCGCGCTATTCGGCCGAGCTGTATCTCGGGCTCGAAGAGGAAACCGGCGTCGCCACGGGGATGCGTCAGGGCGGGTCGATTTCCGTCGCTTTGACGCAGGAGCGGCTGGAGGAGCTGTACCGCAGCGCCGCCATGGCACGGGCCTTCGGCGTGCCGGTTGAGGAGCTGAGCCCCGATGAGGTCAAGGCGCGGTACGAGCATATCAATCTTGACGGGGTGACCGGGGGCGTCTGGCTGCCCACGGACGGGCAGGCCGACCCGGCGAATATCGCGCTCGCGCTTGCCAAGGGGGCGCGGCAGCGGGGCGCTTTGGTGAAGGAGCGGGTGAAGGTCACCGGCATGGCCCGGACTGGTCGCCGCATCACCGGCGTGGACTGGGCCAGCGATGACGGGCAGGCGCAAGGGCATATCGCCTGTGACATGGTGGTGAACTGCGCCGGCATGTGGGGGCACGAGGTGGGCCGGATGGCTGGCGTGAACGTGCCGCTGCATGCCTGCGAGCATTTCTATATCGTCACCGAAGGCATCGAAGGGTTGAGCCAGATGCCGGTGCTGCGGGTGCCGGACGAGTGTGCGTATTACAAGGAGGATGCCGGCAAGATGCTGTTGGGCGCCTTCGAACCCAACGCCAAGCCGTGGGGGATGAACGGCATTCCCGACAGTTTCGAGTTCGACCAGCTGCCAGAGGATTTCGATCATTTCGAGCCGATCCTCGAGGCGGCCTGTCACCGGATGCCGATGCTGGCCGAGGCGGGGATTCACACCTTCTTCAACGGGCCGGAAAGCTTCACCCCCGACGATGCCTATCACCTTGGCCTTGCGCCCGAGATGGACAATGTCTGGGTCGCCGCCGGGTTCAACTCGATCGGTATTCAGAGCGCGGGCGGCGCGGGTGTGACGCTGGCGCAATGGATGGAGGATGGCGAAAAGCCCTATGATGTCGGCGATGTCGATATCAGCCGGATGCACCCGTTTCAGGGCAACCGGCATTACCTGTTCGAGCGCTCGAAAGAGACTTTGGGCCTGCTTTACGCCGACCATTTCCCGTATCGCCAGAAAGCTACCGCACGGGGCGTGCGGCGCTCGCCTTTCCATGCGCACCTTCTGGGGCAGGGCGCGGTGATGGGCGAGGCCGGAGGCTGGGAGCGGGCGAACTGGTTCGCGAAGGCGGGGCAGGCGCCGGTCTATGAATATAGCTGGAAACGGCAGAACTGGTTCGAGAACTCGGCCGCCGAGCACAGGGCGGTGCGGGAGAATGTGGGCATGTATGACATGTCGTCCTTTGGCAAGCTGCGGGTCGAGGGGCCGGATGCGGAGGCTTTCCTGAACCACGTCTGCGGGGCGAATATGTCGGTGCCGGTGGGTAAGATCGTCTATACGCAGTTCCTCAACACAAACGGCGGGATTGAGGCGGATGTGACGGTGACGCGGCTGTCGGAAACCGCCTACCTCGTGGTCACCCCGGCGATGACGCGGCTGGCCGATGAAACAAGGCTGCGGCGGCATGTGGGTGACAGGCGCGTGGTGATTACCGATGTGACCGCCGGCGAGGGGGTTCTGGCGGTGATGGGGCCGAAGTCGCGCGAGCTTTTGAACAAGGTCTCGCCCAATGATTTCTCGAACGAAGTCAACCCGTTCGGCACGGCGCAGGAGATCGAGATCGGCATGGGGTTGGCCCGGGCGCATCGGGTGTCTTACGTGGGCGAACTGGGGTGGGAGATCTACGTGTCGGCCGATATGGCCGGGCATGTGTTCGAGACGCTGATGGAGGCCGGGCAGGATGTGGGGCTGACGTTGTGCGGGATGCATATGATGGATTCATGTCGCATCGAGAAGGCGTTCCGGCATTTTGGGCATGACATCACCTGCGAAGACAATGTGATCGACGCGGGGCTGGGCTTTGCCGTCGACCTGTCGAAGGAGGATTTCATCGGCAAGGCGGCGGTGGCGGCGCGCAAGGAAAGCGGGCCGGAGAACCGGATGGTGCAGTTCCTGCTGGAGGATCCGGAGCCGCTTCTGTTCCACAACGAGCCGGTGATCCGCGATGGGGAATATGTGGGCTACCTGTCATCAGGCAATTATGGTCATCACCTCGGTGCCGCTGTCGGCATGGGCTACGTTCCGTGCAAGGGCGAGAGCGCGCAGGATGTTCTGGGATCCACCTACGAGATCGACGTGATGGGTACGAAGGTGAAGGCCAAGGCCAGTCTGAAGCCGATGTATGACCCGAAATCCGAGCGGGTGAAGGCGTAAGCCCGGATCAGCCGAGCAGCGCCGCCACCTCCTCGGCGGCGCGGAGGCCTTCCTTGTGGGCGCCGGAGACGGTGCCGGGTTCGGCGTCGTGGGTGGCTTCGCCGGCGAAGAAGACGCGGTCGGCGTGGGGCTGGCGGAGGGCCGGGCGTTTGTGGGCCTGTCCGGGCATCGCGCCGGAGTAGGAGCCTTTGAACAGCGGGTCGCGGCCCCATGCGGTGGCGGCGCCCTTGATGAAGGCCGATTTCAGGTCGGAGCCGAAGATTTCGGTGAGGCGTGACAGGGCGTAGTCGATGGCCGCATCGGGGCCGGCGTTTTCCAGTTCGGTGGCAAAATCCCCCGCGGTTTCAAAGGCGCAAAGGCCTGTTCCGGAGATGTTGCAAAGAGCGCCGCCGCCACGGAGGATGCCGTCTTCGGGCGGATCGATCTGGTAGGTGACCCAAGTGTCGGGCTGTATCGGCAGGGCCTCGGGCGGAAATTTCAGCACGGCGTGGTTGTAGGCGCCGAGGGTGATGGCGTCGAGGTGGTCGGTGTCGAGGGCCGGGTCGAAGCGGATGTCGCCGGCGGCGAGGATGCCTTGGGAGACGGTGACGATGACGGCGCGGGCGGTCAGGGTGCCCTTGTTTGTATGGACTTCGACCCCGTCGGCGGTCGTGATGACACGCTCGGCGCGGGTGTTCAGGGTGACGGGGATGTCGGCGGCGTTCAGGGCGACGAGGGTGCCGTAGCCTTGCCGGCAGAACCAGTCGGGGCTTTCGACGTAATCGGCGAAATCCTTGGTGGAGATCTCGTGGAGGTTCCGGCCCATGGGCAGGATATGCATCATCGCCGCCGTGAAGGACCAGTCGGTCAGGGGTTTGAAAAGGCTGGACAAAGCCACGTCGCGGCCCGCTTCGGCCTCGCGGCGCATGGCGTCGCTGATGGCGTCGACTTCGGCCCAGATGGCGGTGCCTTCGGGATCGTCGCCCGCTGTCAGCGTGTGGTTGGGCGCCGGGTAGAGGTCGAGGCCGAGCGCCTTGCCCTTGTCGATGAAGGCGTTGATGGCGCCGTTATGGAGCCAGTGGGCGCCGCGGTCGAAGGGGATGCCGAAGGTTTCGGTATCGGTGTAAGCACGGCCGCCGATGCGGTTTCCGGCCTCGATGCAGGTGACGGTTTTGCCAAGGGAAACAAGGGCTTCTGTTGCGGCCAGACCGGCGGCGCCGGCGCCTATGACGATGACGTCGGTGGGGGGCATGGGGCATCCTGTCGAGGTGTCGGGTTAGGGGGAGCATAGGGGAGGGGCTGGCGGGGTCCAGCGGTTTTCGGGCGTGGTGTGGCCTCGGGCCGGAGGGTGGTGTAAGCGGGCGGCATGGATGCGTATGACCCGCCGACCGAGCCGATCAAGGTGCTGCACGAGGATCACGAGATCGTCGTGGTGGACAAGCCATCGGGGCTTTTGTCGGTGCCGGGGAAGGGCGAGCATCTGGCGGATTGCCTGCTGTCGCGGGTGCAGGAGGCCTATCCGATGGCGCTTCTGGTGCATCGGCTGGACCGGGATACATCGGGTGTCATGATCTTTGCATTGAGCCCGCATGCGCAGCGGCATCTTGGCCTGCAATTCGAGAAGCGGCAGGTGAAAAAGACTTATGTGGCAAGGGTTTGGGGGAAGCTGGAGCCACGCAAGGGCACGGTCGATCTGCCGCTGATCGTGGACTGGCCGAACCGGCCGAAGCAGATGGTCTGTCACGAGACGGGCAAGGCTGCGGTGACGGATTGGCGGGTGCAGCGGTATGGGGAGGGCGAGACGCGGGTGAGGCTTATGCCGAAGACCGGGCGGAGCCATCAATTGCGGGTGCATATGCTGGCTTTGGGCCATCCGATCCTCGGGGATCCGTTCTATGCGGAGGGGGCGGCGCGGGATTTTCCGCGGCTGATGCTGCATTCGGAGGAGCTTCGGCTGAGGCATCCGGACGGGGGCGCGGGGCTGACGTTTCGCTCGAAAGCGCCGTTCTGAAACGCCCTTTGTTTGCTGGGAAATCAACGTCGGTATTACGTCGGTATTTTGTCGGTATTACGTCGGTGCGGCTTACCGGGACCGATCGGTCAGATTGAGGCGGGCCGCCACGAACGGTTTGACGGTGGACGCGAGGTCGAGATCGGCCTTGTGCATCTCCTCGAGTTCGTCGAGCCGGTTGGTGGCGACGAGGCTCAGGGCGTCCATTCGGGGTGTGCCGTCGGTGTGGCGGGGGAGGGACGCGACAGGCTGGATATGGTCGGGCTTGGGGTCGGGCGCGAGGGCGCGGAGGTCGCGCTCGGCGAGGTCGGTTTCGACGAAGGCGTAGAGGCCCACGCCCTTGGCCGGAAGCGCGAAGGTGCAAAGCGCCACGCCGGAGACTTGGTCATGGGCAAGGAGGGCCGCGCGGAGGGCGGGGCCGTCGCGCTCGATCCGGTCCTCGGTGCCTTCGCCGTCGGACCAGTTCATCAGGCGGCGGGTGATGAAGTTGTAGGCCTTCTTGCCGGTGGCCATCCAGATGCGGGAGGGCAGCGCCTTCTGGGCGAGCATGGCCTTTTCAGAGGGCGTCAGCAGATCGGGCGCGTAGGCGCGTTTCTGTTTCAGCAGGTGGCGGAGGTCTTCGCGGGCCATGGTGCGGAAAAGGCGGCCACGGCGGCGGTGGACGGAGGCGAGCTGAAAGTCGATGACGGCGGCGCGGCCCTCGGGGGTCATGAGCCAGTTCTGGGGCTTGGCGATGTCGTTATGGGTGACCCCGGCGCGGCGCATCTGGCGCAGGAGGCGCTTGGCGTCCTTGTACCATGCCGGATTGGTGGGTTTGGCGAGGTGGAGGGGGGTGCCCTTGGTCCAGCTGCGCAAGAGGCCGGTGCGGTCGACGCGGACGAGGACGGGGCAGCCTTCGATGCCTTGCACCGCTTTCAGCCCGCGGATTTCGCGGCGGGCGAGGGCCCAGGCGATGGGTTTGGCCCAGAGCGGCACGCCCTCGAGCTTGCGCAGAACCACGGGGAAATCCGGAACCCCGTCGAGCGCGCCCGAGATGGTTTCGGAGAAGACGTCGCGCTTGTGCACGGTCTCAGGGAGGAAGGGGGCCTGTGATATGTCCGGCGTGGGGGTCATGGGGGCGTGTTTAGAGATTTTTCGGGGCGTGGGAAAGCGTGCTCGCCAGCCCTTGCGGGCTGTCTCGCGTTTGGCAGATGGAGAGAGGTCCCGGGTCAAGCCCGGGACGGGGTGTGCGAGGGGAGAGAGGTCCCGGGTCAAGCCCGGGATGGGTGTGCGGGGAGAGAGCGGTCCCGGGTCAAGTCCGGGACGGGGTGTGCGGGGGGAGAGAGGTCCCGGGTCAGGCCCGGGAGGGGTGTGCGGGGGAGAGAGGTTCCGGGTCAGGCCCGGGACGGGGATGCGCGCCCCGGACTTGATCCGGGGCCTCGCGCTGGTGTCAGAGGCGGACCCAGTCAGGCGGGCAAAGGTCGGCGTTGCCGGGTTTGCCGGGGGCGAACCAGTTTTTCGGGGCGATGACGATCTTGGACGGGGTGTCGTTGAGCCATGCGCCCCACCAGGAGAAGGTGGAGTTTGCGATGTTGTTGTGATAGCAGTGCGATTGCAGGTGCATGTCGAAATGCCCCTTGGTTTCGTCATTGATGTCGACGACCACGGTGTCCTGCCCGAGCGAAAGGTTGTCGCGCGCCCAAGCCGGGTCGTTCGAGAAGACGAAGCAGGTGAGGGGCTGGCCCAGCTTCTGCTTCAGGTGGTCGACGGCGGCGCTGTAATATTCCGGCGGGCAGGCCGCGAAGCCGCCATCGGCGAGATAGTCGCCACGGCGAACATGGACCGAGACAGCGGCAGGTGCCGCCACGATGCTGTCGGCCATGTCGGCATTGGCGGCGTCGAGCGGCGTGGTCAGTTTCAGGTCATGGCGCAGGCGGTCGGCGGAGGCGCCGAAATAGCGGGGCGATTGCCAATAGCCATGCAGGTAGGTGTTGTCGGGGAGGTCGAAGAAATCCTCGTTGAAGGCAAGGTCGCCCTCGCGGTGGAAGCGGGGATTGCGGCCGAACCAGCGCCAGAGGGCATAGCGCGGCAGGCTGTCCATCTTGGTGGGGGGGAGGCTTTCCGCTTCGATGAAGCGGGTGTTTTGGTAATGCGGGAAACAGTCGCCTCGGGTGTCATCCCACAGCACCATGTAGCGGCGGTCGAGCGCGAGGTCGGTTTCGAGATGGTCGGCAAGGGCACGGCCGGCGGCATATTGGAACATCTGGTTCCCGGCGCCGCCGAAGAGGCGGGTGACGATCATTCCGTGCCCTCCGGCATGGGGGCGTCGCTGGCGCGGGCGTGGCGGGCGAGGCGGCGGCGGTAGCGGAAACGGGCAGCTTCGCGCCAGAGCTTCTCAGTCAGGGATTTCTTGCCGCCCTGAATGGTGGAGCCGTCGAGCTGATCGGCGATGGTGCGGATGCCGGCGGGGTGGATGGCGGCGGGGCGCAGGCCGGTGTGCCAGTGGCATTGCAGGAAGGCGTCGATGGGACGGTCGATGATGGCGGAGGCGTCAAGCAGGCGGCGGGCGGCATCGCGGCTGACAAGCTGGGCCGAGGTGCGGAGTTGGGGGATTTCCGCGAGGGTCAGGCGGGCCGGGCCGGACTGGTCGATCAGGCGGGGGTTGCTTTGCGGGGGCCTGTCCTGAAGCTGGATATAGCCGCAGGCGTCGATATTGGCGGTGGCCAGCGACAGGGCGCGGGGGAATGTTTCGGGGTCGAGGGTCACGTCGTCCTCGAGGATGAGGGCGTGGTCGAGGTCGCGGTGGAGGATTTCGGCCCAGATCTGGCGGTGGCTGAGGAAGCAGCCGATCTCGCCCGGTTTGAGGGGGAAGGGGTAGGCGGGCGCAAAGAGGCGCGCGCCGGTTTTGGCCGCGAGGTCGGTGGCGGGGAGCGCGGAGCCGTCGGCGGCTGCCCAGAGTTCACCGGGCAGGCCGCAATTTTCCTTGAGCGCATGCGCATTGTCCCGGCGCCCTCGCGCGCGGGTCAGGTGCACGACAAAGGCATGCGCCTGCATTGACCCGCCGCTCAGGCGCCCGGGGTCCACCCGGAGACGGCCTTGACCTCGAGGAAATCCTCGATGCCCCATTTGCCGCCTTCGCGCCCGTTGCCCGACTGTTTCATGCCGCCAAACGGGGCGCCCATGCCGCGCGACTGGCCGTTCATCTCGACCATGCCCGAGCGCAGGGAGCGGGCGAGGCGGTTGGCGCGGGCGCCATCCTGTGTCTGGACGTAGTTGGTCAGGCCATAGGGGGTGTCGTTGGCGATGCGGATGCCGTCTTCTTCGCTGTCGAAGGGCATGATCGACAGGACCGGGCCGAAGATTTCCTCGCGCGCGATGGTCATGTCGTTGTTGACGTCGGCAAAGACCGTGGGGCGGACGAAGAAGCCGCGGTTGAGGCCGTCGGGGCGACCGGTGCCGCCGGCGACGAGGCGGGCGCCTTCGTCGATGCCTTTCTGGATGAGATCCTGGATCTTGTTGAACTGGGTCTCGTTGACGACGGGGCCGATATGGCGGCCTTCGTCGTGCGAGGAGCCGACGGTGATCTTGCCCGCGACTTCGGCGGCGGTTTCGACGGCCTGATCGTAGATTTCGCGCTGGACCAGCATCCGGGTGGGCGCGTTGCAGGATTGGCCCGAGTTGTTCATGCAGTGCAGCACGCCGCGCTTGACGGCTTTTTCATCGGCGTCGGCGAAAATCAGGTTGGCGCCCTTGCCGCCCAGTTCGAGGCTGACGCGTTTGAGGCTGTCGGCGGCGGCCTTGGAGATCAGCTTGCCGGCGCGCGAGGAGCCGGTGAAGGAGATCATGTCGATATCCGGATGCGACGACATCTGCGAGCCGACGCCGGCGCCGTCGCCGTTGACGAGGTTGAAGACGCCCTTGGGGAGGCCTGCCTCGTCCACCATCTCGGCGAAGAGCATGGAGGAGAGGGGGGATTCCTCGGACGGCTTGAGCACCATGGTGCAGCCGGCGATGAGGCCCGCGATGACCTTGAGCGTGACCTGGTTCATCGGCCAGTTCCACGGCGTGATCATGCCGACGACGCCGATCGGTTCGTGGATGATCCGGTCATTGGGGGCGTGGTCGCCCAGCGGTTCGTCGAAGGTGAAATTCTTGGCGGTTTCGAGGAAGGCCTTGATGTGGCCGATGCCGGCGCCGACCTGCTGCTGGCGGGAGAGGTCGATGGGGGCGCCCATCTCGAGGCTGATCGCCTGGGCCATGTCCTCGGAGCGGGCCTTGTAGGCCTGGTAGAGCTTTTCGACATAGGCGATGCGCTCGGCCGGGGGGGTGGCCATCCAAGCCGGGAAGGCGGCCTTGGCGGCGGCCACGGCGGCGTCGGTGTCGGCCTGTCCGCCGAGGCTGATGACGGCGCAGGGGTCTTCGGTGGAGGGGTCGATGACGTTGTGGTCTGTCCCGTCTTTCGTGTCGACCCAGGCCCCGTCGATGTAGAACTGGCGTTTCTCGATCATGTCTACGGCTCCGATTCTGCGGAATTGCGGACGGCCGGAGCAGCATGCCCCGGCCGGATTCGCGTTACATTGTCACCGGCGCATGGCGGCTGCAAGGGAGAGGGCTTCAAATTCGCGGGGCTTGGCGTATCTTGCAGGGGAATCCCGAAGCTCGAAAAGGAGATCATCATGGGACTGCGCATCAACGACACCATCCCCGACCTCAAGGTCGAAACCGATCAGGGCACGTTTTCCTTGCATGAATGGATCGGCGACAGCTGGGCGATCCTGTTCTCGCATCCGAAGGATTTCACCCCGGTCTGCACCACCGAGTTCGGCGCCGTGGCGAAGCTGTCGGGCGAGTGGGAAAAGCGCGGCTGCAAGGTGATCGGCGTGTCGGTGGACGGCGTCGAGGATCACAAGAAATGGAAGGGCGATATCGAGAAGGTGGGCGGCGCCAAGGCGGGGTTCCCGATCATCGCCGATACCGGGCTCGAGGTATCGAAGGCCTTCGACATGCTGCCCGCCGAGGCCTACCTGCCCGATGGTCGCACGCCTGCTGACAGCGCCACGGTGCGCAGTGTCTTCATCATCGGGCCGGACAAGCAGCTCAAGCTGATGATGACCTATCCGATGACCGTGGGCCGCAATTTCGGCGAGGTGATGCGGGCGCTCGATGCGTTGCAGGCGAGCACCTCGAAGGGCGTGGCCACCCCCGCCGACTGGCAGGTGGGCGAGGACGTGATCATCCCGCCATCGGTCAGTGACGAGGACGCGAAGGCCAAGTTCGGCGAGTTCGAGGCGGTGCTGCCCTATCTGCGCAAGACCAAGCTGCCGGGGTGAGTTTGGCGGCCGGGTCAGGGGGCCCAGCCTTGCCGTTATTTGCAGCGCCCGCATGCTGCGGCGGTGCCAGCGGCTCGGCGTCGAACCAGTCGCCCCAACGTTGCAAAGGTTCGCAAGGTGGCAGGGGGCGCTGCCCCCGACGTTGAAACCCGTTTGGGGTTCAACGCCTCCCCCGGGATATTTTGGGCCAGAAGAAGCCGGGGTCCCGCAAGCCGGGCCGGCCTGCGATGGACAGTTGTACGGTTTTTGCCTATGGCCTCCGGTGAAGCAGCAGGACGGCGACGGGCATGAGCGGCCGCGAGGCATTCAAGATCAACGGGCATGTGATCGAGGTGGGCAGCCGCCGGACGGTCGACGTGCCGGTGAGCACCCTGTCGGATCATACGCCGGTGAACCTTTCGGTGCATGTCATCCACGGCAGGAAGCCGGGCCCGGTGATGTTCGTCTCGGCCGCGGTGCATGGCGACGAGGTGATCGGGGTCGAGATCGTGCGTCGACTGCTGCGGGCAAAGGCGCTGACGTCGATGGCGGGCACGTTGATGGCGATCCCGATCGTCAACACTTTCGGGTTTCACAATCATTCCCGCTACCTGCCGGACCGGCGCGACCTGAACCGGTGTTTTCCGGGGCTGAGCGAGGGGTCGATGGCCTCGCGGCTGGCGCATATCTTCATGACAGAGGTGGTGGCGCGGGCCGATGTGGGGATCGACCTGCATTCGGCGGCGGTGCACCGGCTGAACCTGCCGCAGATCCGGCTGACGCCGGGCAATGACCGGCTGGCGGAGTTGGGCCGGGTGTTTGGCGCGCCGGTGATGCTGCCGTCGAAGCTGCGCGAGGGATCGCTTCGGATGGCGGCGGAGGCCGCCGGGGTCGATGTGCTGCTGTACGAGGGCGGCGAGGGGCTGCGGTTTGACGAGCTGGCGGCGCGGGCCGGGGTGAGCGGTATCCTGCGGGTGATGCAGCATCTGGGCATGATCGGCGGCAAGGGCGTGCCCAAGGTGCGCCATGCGCCGGTGCTGGCCCGCGAATCCCACTGGTATCGGGCGCCGGCGGGCGGGGTGTTTCGCGGCTACGTGCCGATCGGGGCGGCGGTGGTGCCGGGCACGGTGCTGGGGGCGATTTCCGATCCGTTCGGCGAGGCGGAGAGCGAGATGGTCTGTGACCGGCACGGCATCGTGATCGGGCGGTCGAACATGCCGGCCGTTTACGAGGGGGATGCGTTGTTCCACGTGGCGGAGACGCCGCGGGCGGATCATGCCGCCGAGGGCGTGACCGCGCATATGGAGGCGGCGCCGCTGTTCGACGAGGACGAGATTATCTGAAGGGCCGGGTCGTGTGGTGCGAGGCTCGGTGCGGCAAGGCCCGGGGCGGGGTCAGCGGGTCGCGTGGCGGTTCTGGGGCAGCAGGAAGATCGAGACCATCAGCAGGCTGAAGATCAGCTCGTAGACTTCCCATGTGCGGTTCTGCTCGCCCATGGCCACGATCACGAGGCTGGCCGCCACGGCGAAAAGCGTGTGGCGCAGGCCGGGAACCGGCACGGCGAGCTTGTCGGCAAGGCGCTGGATCACCCCGACGCGGGGGTAGAGCAGCGGCAGGGCGATCAGGTAGAGCAGGATCACCGCCGTCAGCCCGGAGCCGAAGATCGTCTTGGTCAGGTGGGTGCCGCCAACCACGAGATTGTGGAAGTTGGTCTCCATCTGCTTGTTGTTTTCCTGAAAGAATTCGCTCGATTCCCAGCCGAAGATGCGCTGGCCCCATGAGACCTCTTCGCCCGCGCCGAGGAAGAAGAGGAGGGCGTAGAGGGCGGTGAGGACGGCGGCGAGGGTCAGGCCCTTTGCCCTGAGCGACAGGGCGTTGGAGACGAGAATGCCGCTGGCCAGCAGCAGGAAGAGCGCTGTGCCATATTCCACCAGCCGGTCCTCGAAGGCGTAGACGGCGGCGAAATAGACCGGATCCCACAGGTGGATAATGTAGGAGATCACGCAGATGATGGCGATGGCAGCCAGCAGGATGCGGTCGATCAGGAGGTCTTTGGGCATGGCTCTGGTGTCCGGCAGGTAGGATTATCGCCCCCGGATAGGGGAGCGGGCCGGAGGCATCAAGCGTTATCGGTGGCTACAGGGTGATGTCAACGGTGGTTTGCGGGTCTCCGCCGGTGTCGTGGAAGCGCATGAGGACGGCGTTGCGTTCGGCTTGTGACAGGCGGCGGAAGAGGCCGTCGCGCTGGTTGGCGGGTTCGTCTGCAAGGTAGAACTGGGTGGTGATCTCGCGGCCGGGGGCCAGGGCCTTAACGTGGATATGGGGCGTGCGGCCCGGGTAGGGGACGGGGCGGATGGTGCGGAAGGTGTAGCGACCCTCTGCGTCGGTGATGTCGTGGCCGAAGCCCTGGAAGGCGGGGTCGTGATTGGCGCTGCGGCGGTCGCGGGGGTGCATGTAGTTGCCCTGCGCATCGCATTGCCAGATTTCGACGCGGGCCCCGGGGATCGGCCGGCCGGACGGGTCGAGCACGCGGCCCGTGAGGCGGATGATGTGACCCCCCGCCTGCCGCACCGTGCCGGCGATGCGGACGAGGTCATTGTCGATGTCGGCGCGACGCATGGGGCCGGTGGGGTAAAAAGGCCCCTCGGTCTGACGTGGTGTGAGAATTGCGGCCTGCGCCGGCCGGGAAAGGACGCCCAGGGCCGCAAGGCCAGCGGCAGTGCGGAGGAAGCGGCGGCGGGGGGTCGGGTTTGACATCTGCGTACCTTTCCTGTGGGAAAAGGTAGTGCCGGGCGCGGGCGAGGGCCTTTAACGTTTTCGTGAATGGCCGGAACCGGCCAGCCCTTGCCGCTGGGGGTGTTCCGCCCCCTAAAAATGACAAACCCCCGGGCGGGTGGCACGGGGGTCGTCTTCGATGTGTCGCAAAGAGCTGCGGTGCGGGTCTTAGAGGAGACCTTCGCGCTGGGCTTTCTTGCGCGCCAGTTTACGAGCACGGCGGATGGCCTCGGCCTTCTCGCGTGCGCGCTTCTCGGACGGTTTCTCGAAATGTTGCCGAAGCTTCATTTCACGGAACACGCCTTCGCGCTGCAGCTTTTTCTTCAGGGCGCGGAGCGCCTGATCGACGTTGTTGTCGCGAACACTAACCTGCATGTGGTGTCACCACCTTTCTAAGTTGGAGTTGCATGAAAATGCAGGAAGTGGCCGTATAGCAAAGGCGTTTTACTTTGTCTAGGGTGACACAGGCGAAAACGGAGAGGTCCGATGAGTGACGGCGACGACGTGAAAACGAAGCTGCTGGAGGCCGCGAAGCCCCATGTGCCGTTCGACGGCTGGAGCGAGGCGACCTATCGCGCCGCGGTGAAGGAGGCCGAGGTGGAACCGGGGCTGGCGAAGGCCGTTTGCCCGCGGGGCGCGGTCGATCTTGCGCTGGCCTATCACGAGGCGGGCGATCTGGAGATGGTCCGGCGGATCGAAGAGACCGACATGGAAGAGATGCGGTTTCGGGACAAGGTGGCGCTGGCGGTGCGGCTGCGGCTGGAGGCGGCCGAGGACAAGGAGCTGGTGCGGCGGGGGATGACGCTGTTTTCGCTGCCGCATCATGCGATGGACGGGGCGCAGGCGGTCTGGCGGACCTGTGACCGGATATGGACGGCGCTGGGCGACAGTTCGGACGATGTGAACTGGTATACGAAGCGGGCGACGCTGTCGGGGGTCTATGGCTCGACGGTGCTGTACTGGCTGGGCGATGACAGCGAGGGGCAGGATCGGACGTGGGAGTTCCTCGACCGCAGGATCGGTGACGTGATGCAGTTCGAGAAGGTCAAGGCACAGGCCGCCGAGAACCGTTTCGTCAGCGGACTGATGAACGGGCCGCTGTCGTTCCTGAACAAGATCAAGCCGCCCAACAGGCCGCATCAGACCGGGATGCCGGGGCGCTGGTCGGGGCCGCGCTGAGCGCTGTTGCCTTTGCGTGAGGCAGGTGGGAAACAAGGGGCCGCTACAGTGCCGGCGAAGAGGGAGACGCACGCATGACCGAGACGATGAACGCCGTTGAGATCACCGAGGCCGGCGGGCCGGAGGTGCTGAAGCCCACCACCCGGCCGGTGCCCGAGCCGCGCCATGGCGAGGTGGTCATCAAGGTGGCGTGGGCCGGGGTGAACCGCCCGGATGCGTTGCAGCGGGCGGGCATGTATGCCCCGCCGCCGACGGCGAGCGACCTGCCGGGGCTGGAGGCCTCGGGCGAGGTGGTGAAGGTCGGTTCAGGCGTGAGCGATCTCAAGGTAGGCGACAAGGTTTGTGCGTTGCTGCCGGGCGGGGGCTATGCGGAATACGTGGCGACGCCGGCGGCGCATTGCCTGCCGGTGCCGGAGGGGATGGGGCTGAAGGAGGCCGCCTGCCTGCCGGAGACGTATTTCACCGTCTGGACCAATGTGTTCCTGCGCGGTGGGCTGAAAGCCGGGGAGCGGTTTCTGGTGCATGGCGGGTCTTCGGGCATCGGGACGACGGCGATCCAGCTGGCGCGCGAGTTTGGCGCGAGGGTATTCACCACCGCCGGGTCGGATGAGAAATGCCAGACCTGTCTCGACCTCGGGGCGGAGCGGGCGATCAATTACAAGGACGAGGATTTCGTCGAGGTGCTGAAGCCCGAGGGCGGGGCGAACCTGATCCTCGACATGGTGGGGGGCGATTACCTGCCGCGGAATGTGAAGTGTTTGGCGGATGAAGGCCGGCTGGTGATGATCGCGTTCCTGCAGGGGCCAAAGGTGGAGCTGAATTTCGCGCAGGTGATGATGCGGCGGCTGACGATCACCGGCAGCACGCTGCGCCCGCAGAGCGACGAGGCGAAGGCGAAGATCGCGCAGGGCCTGCGGCAGCATGTCTGGCCGCTTTTGGAGGCCGGGAAGGTGGGGCCGGTGATGGATTCCGAATTCCCGCTGGCCGAGGCGTCGAAGGCCCATGCAAGGATGGAAAGCAGCGGGCATATCGGCAAGATCGTCCTCAAGGTCGGATAGGGCCTTGGGCGCGGTTCAATTGGCGATACTCGGGCTGGGGCTGGTCAGCCTTTGCCTGAGCGTTTGGGCGATCCGCGCGGATGCGGGCCTGAGCTGGCAATTCGTGGTGCCGGAGACGGTGGCAGCGGAGGGCGACCCCGCTTTCGAGACGGTCTTCGACTATACCGCCGAGACCGGGCAGGCGCATTCGCCGGGCATCCTCGTGCGCGAGGAAGGGTTCACGATCATCTGGTTCGAGGGCTCGGAAGAGGCGCAGGCGGATGTGGATATTCACTATACCGGGTTCGAGCGGGACGCCGAGGGGTGGCTGCGTGGCACGACCGGGTTGCTGGTGACGCGGGGCGGGCTGGCCAAGGTGATGGAGCCGGGGCAGATCGTGGTGACGCTGGGCAATACGATCGAGAACGAGGCGGTGCGGGATGGGCTTTATGCCACGGTGGCGTCGGTGGGCGGCTGGGCGATGGCCTCTGTCGTGGATGTGCGGGCGCCGGGGGGGCGGCCCGAGTGGGCGCGGAAGCTGAACCTGTCGCCGGTGCTGGGGCGGTCGAACCTCGTGAAGTCGCCGATGGTGGAGTATCAGGACGGGAGTTATGGCCTGCCGGCCTATTTCGAGATGGGCAGTACGTTCGGGGTTCTGGCACGGTTGGACAAGGCGGGCCGGGTGCGGGATACGCGGCGGATGAACGGGTATGGCAAGCCCATTCAGCCGATGGTGGTGCCGCTGAGCGAGACGCGGGCGGTGTCGTTCCTGCGGGATTTCGACCAGAGCCGGAAGCTGTTGGTTTCCCGGACGGAGGATGGCGGGCAAAGCTGGTCGCGGGTGGAGCCAATGGCGGTGGAGAACCCCAGCTCGCCGGTGGCGGCGCTGGGGCTGGGCGATGGACGGATATTGCTGGCGGTGAATGATGACGGCGACCGGCCGGAGGTTCTGCGGCTGGTGCTGAGCGAGGATGAGGGGGAAAGCTGGCGGGTGCTGCGCGAGTTCGAGGGCGAAGGGGCGCTGCGCTATCCGATGCTGCGGCGGCTGGGGACGGGGGAGATCGTGCTGGCCTATTCCAAGGGCACCAAGCGGGGGCTGGTGGCGCATGTGTTCAATCAGGCCTGGGTGGCGGGGCAATGACCGGGCTGGGCGCGTCCGCGGCATTGGCGGTGCTGTTGGGTTGGGTCGTGTTTGGCCTGCTCGGCTGGGTGGCCTCGCCCGGCGTTGCGGCGGGTCTCGGGGCGGTTGTGGGTGTCGTGGTCGTGGCGGTGTTTCGGGACAGCATGGCCGTGGGGGGCGCCGTGGCGCTGTTGGCGCCGTTCGGGGTGATGCTGCCGGCGCTGGCGGTGCGGCATGTGGCGGTGTCGCTGGGTGTGCCGTTGGCGGGGTTTGCCGCCTGGGAGTTGGTGGCGTTCCTGATTTTGTATGCCGTGTTCCTGGCGGCCGCGTTCGGGGTGGTGCCGGTGGATATGTACCGGTTGGGCTATGCGCCTTTGCCGGTGGCGGTGATGGTGTTGGCGGTATGCGTGTACGGGTTTGTCACCGGCAACTGGTTCCTGCCGCTGGTGGCCGTGCTGGGGCAGGCGGCATGGGTGATGGGCTGGGGCAGCAGCAACTGGTTCGATTACGTGCTGCACGTGATGATGTGGCCGGTGGCGCTGGTGGTGCTGGTGGGGCGGATGATCTGACGCTGGCTGGTTTGGCGGCGTTGGATTTGAGTATTTTTGGAAAAGTGAAAGTGTGGGCGCGCCTTACTTGATGGGGGCGAAGAGGGCGTTGTCGAGTTGGCAGTCCTTGACCACGTCGCGGCCGCAGGGGACCGGCGAGAGGGATTTGGAGAGGCAGAGGCGGGCCTCCTGAATGCGGCCCGAGCGGCAGGTGATGGTGAGCATGTCGGGCTCGAGCCCGGGGTTGGCCTTGAGGAAGGCTTGCTCGACCACGGAGGCGGGGAGTTTGACGGGATCTTGCAGTTTGCGGAAGACCTCCGGCCGGGTGAGGCTGGTGTAGGCTTTGCGGGACAGCGCGTAATAGTCGGGCGCGGAGAGGCCGGAGCAGGAGCCGTGTTTCTTCCATTGGTACCAGGCGAGGCCGGAGGAGCCCATGATATCGGTCATCGCTTCGGTCATGCCACGTGTGGGCGGGCGTTCGGCGGTGGGGCAGTGGGCGGGCCAGCCGCGGTGGTATTGCGGCCACAGACCGTGGAGGACCCAGCCATGATCCGCCGCCTCGTCGCATTGGGGAGAGCCCCGGGCGTCTCCCTCGAGCGCGCACCAGGTGGGCGACCAGCTCAGCGCGAGGACGTAATAGTCGAACGACCCGGCCTTTTCGCCGTCGGCCAGCGCGGCGGAGGCCCAGAGGAGGAGCACGAGGAAGACACGCATTATTCGTACTTTCATTTTATTCGCATGGGGACTATATACGCCGGCAGTTCCCCGACAACGGAAACTCGTCCCCCCAGCGGGACAGCCATTTCAGGCGGCGGGGAAGATATGCGTGAAGGAGACGTAAGGATATGTCAGGACCGCTTATGGCCAAGGCCACCGCCGTCTGGCTGGTGGACAACACGACGATGAGCTTCAAGCAGATCGCCGAATTCACGGGCATGCACGAGCTCGAGATCCAAGGCATCGCCGATGGCGACGTGGCGGCCGGCGTGAAGGGGTTCGACCCCGTTGCCAACAACCAGCTGACGCAGGAAGAGATCGACAAGGCCGAGGCCAGCCCGATGCACAAGCTGAAGCTTAAATTCAACCCGGCCGCTGTAGGCGAGGAAAAGCGCCGCGGGCCGCGCTATACGCCGCTGTCGAAACGGCAGGACCGGCCGAACGCCATCTTGTGGCTGGTGAAATTCCACCCCGAGCTGGCCGATGCGCAGATCGCCAAGCTGGTGGGCACGACGAAGCCGACCATCCAGACGATTCGCGAGCGGACGCATTGGAACATTTCCAACATGCAGCCGATCGACCCGGTGGCGCTGGGCCTGTGCAAGCAGACCGAGCTGGATGCCGCCGTGCAGAAGGCCGCCGCGAAGAGGGTCAAGGAAGGCGAGCCGATGGATGACGAGGCGCGCCGCCGGCTGCTGAGCACCGAGCAGAGCCTCGAGATGGATCCGGAGCCGAAGATGCCCACCGCCATCGAGGGGCTGGAGACGTTCAGCCTGTCGGGCGATGACGAGGAAGAGCGCGACGAGGACCGCAAGTACGACGCGGAGACCTTCTTCAACCTGCCGGACAATTCGGACGATGAAGAGGATGACGAGGATGACAGCAGCGACGATCCGCGCCGCTGAGGTCTTTTCGGAACGTTGAGGATTGGGAGCGCCCGCCGGGGGAATTCGGCGGGCGTTTTCTTTTTGAGGTGGGATGGGGGAGGTGGGTTTCACCCCATCCTACGGGCCTCAGATGCTCTGACCGCCCGAGACCTCGATGCGCTGGGCGGTGATCCAGTGGGTTTCGCCGGCCAGAAGCGCCGCCACGGCGCCGCCCACGTCGTCTGGCAGGCCAACGCGGCCAAGGGCGGTGTGATCGGCGATCATCCTGTTGACCTCCGGATTGTCGCGGACGGTGCCGCCGCCGAAATCGGTCTCGATGGCGCCCGGCGCGACGGTGTTGACCGAAATACGGCGTTCGCCCAGTTCCTTGGCGAGGTAGCGGGTGAGCACCTCGACCGCGCCTTTCATCGCCGCGTAGGCCGAGTAACCGGGCAGGGCAAAGCGGGCGAGGCCGGAGGAGATCATGACGATCTTGCCGCCATCCTCGATCATCGGAAGGAGCGCCTGAGTGAGCAGGTAGGGGCCTTTCACGTGCACGGTGTAGAGCGTGTCGAGCTGGCCTTCGGTGGTGTCGGTGAAGAGCGACCATTGGCCGGTGCCGGCGTTGTTGACGAGGTGGTCGATGGTGGTGCGGTTGAAGGTCTCGCGCAGCACATCGCGAAGCAGGGCGGGGAGGGCGGCGATCCGGGTCGGGTCGGTCTGATCGAGTTGGAGGGCCGCGGCGGGGACGCCATGCGCCTTGACCTCGGCGAGCGTGGTTTCGGCGGCCTGTTTGTTGCCGGCATAGGTGAAGACGACGCCGATGCCTTGGGCGGCGAGCTTGAGCGCCATGTTGCGGCCGAGGCCGCGGCTGCCGCCGGTGATGAAGGTGATCTTGTCGGTCATGGCAGGGTTCCTTGTGTCATGTGGTTGCCTGTGACCGGATATGGCGGAGGAGGGGCGCCGGTGCCTGCCGGATTGTCCGGAAGACTTGCCCGATCCTCCGGGAGTGGCGGGGAAAGGCGTGGCTAAGGGGCACATGCATGGCATAAAACTCCGGACATGTGCGGAGGTTGTGATGGCGGATGACAGGTTGGTGGCGGCGGCGGAGCGCATCTGTGCGACCGACGGCGTGCGGGACGGGACGGTGGATGCCGGGGTGGCCGGGCTGATGATTGCGCGGCGGCCAGCGCTGTCGGCGCTGGAGGCGATGCTGTACGAGCCGCTCGTTTGTTTCGTCGTGCAGGGGGCGAAGGAGGTCGGGACGAAGGGCGGGTCGGTGCGCGCCTCGGCGGGGCGGTTGCTGGTGGTGAGCCATGACGTGCCGATCGTCTCGAAGATCGTGGAGGCGACGGGGGAGCGGCCCTATCTGGCGCTGATCCTGCCGCTGGACATGGCCATGCTGCGGTCGCTGGAGGCGGAGATCAACGGGGCGTCAGGCGGACAGGCCGGGCGGGCGCTGGCGCTGCATGAGGCGGATGCGCCGCTGAGGGATGCGTTCGGGCGGCTGCTGGATCTGGCGGAGCGGCCCGGGGAGGCCGGTGTGCTGGGGCCGCTGGTGCAGAAGGAAATTCACTATCGGTTGCTGGCCTCGCCGCAGGGGGCGAGCCTGCGGGCGTTGCTGGATAGCGATGGTCGTGCGGGCCGGATTTCGACCGTGATCGCGCATCTGCGCGCCCATGTGGGCGACCCGCTGGCGACGGAGGATCTGGCACGGCTGGCGGGGATGAGCCGGTCGAGCTTTCACGAGCATTTCAAGACTGTGACGGCGACGACGCCACTGCAATATCAGAAGGAATTGCGGCTGTTGCAGGCGCGCGAGCGGTTGCAGGCGGGCGGGAATAGCGTGTCGGCGGTGGCGTTCGAGGTGGGGTATGAGAGCCCGACGCAGTTCAGCCGGGAATACGCGCGCAAGTTCGGGGCCTCGCCGCGGCATGACCTGCGGGCGTGAAGCCTAGATGTCCTTGCGGGCGTTGAGGGCGGCGGTGATGGTGCCGTCATCGAGGTAATCCAGTTCGCCGCCGATGGGCACGCCTTGGGCCAGCGAGGTCAGGCGGACGCGGCCCTCAAGCTGATCGGCGATGTAATGGGCGGTGGTCTGGCCGTCGACGGTGGCGCCGACGGCGAGGATGACCTCGGTGATGTTTTCCGTGTCGATGCGGTCGATCAGCTTGGGGATGCGGAGTTGTTCGGGGCCGATCTGGTCGAGCGCCGAGAGGGTGCCGCCGAGGACGTGGTAGCGGCCCTTGAAGACCTGTGCGCGTTCCATGGCCCAGAGATCGGCCACGTCTTCGACCACGCAGAGCTGGCCGTTTGCGCGCTTTTCGGCGGTGCAGATATCGCAAAGCTCGGTGGTGCCCACGTTGCCGCAATTAGCGCATTCGCTTGCGGTGGCGGCGACGCGTTGCATCTGGTCGGCGAGCGGCATCAGCAGCAGCTCGCGTTTGCGGATGAGGTGCAGCACCGCCCGGCGGGCCGAGCGGGGGCCGAGGCCGGGAAGCTTGGCCATCATCTCGATCAGGGCGTCGATATCGCGGGTGGAGTTCATGGGGCTTCGCCGGACAGTGGGATGCGGGTGACGGTGTAGCCCTCGCGGCGCAGGAGGGCGATCATGCCGGTGTCGCGGGGCAGGTGGAAGGCGCCTGTGGCCATGAAAAGCCCGCCTTTTTCCAGTTCCGGAAGGGCGGTGGCAAGGAAGGTCTCGTTGCGCTCGGTCAGCATGTAGGCATCGGTGCGGGCGAGCCAGTCGAGGCCGAGGCCCTCGGGGTAGGTATGGTCGAAGAAGGCCCGTTCCCACGCCATCATCTCGGCGATGCGGCCGGAGAGGTAGAGGGCGTCGGACGTGGCGTAGGCTTCGGGCGTCTGGTCGGGGTGGAGGTAGGCGCCGTAGGTGGCGATGATGGCGGTGGCGAGGTCGAGGCTCGTCGGGTCGTTGAGCCGGTCGTAGAAGGCGTTGCCGTCTTCCAGGCCCATCGTGCCGGCCCCGGCTATGGCGCCCAGCATCAGGATGCGATTGTCCTGCAACGGGTAGATGCCCTGGTAGAATTCGCTGCACGGATCGGAAAGCAGGATCTCGGCAACGGCGCCGGCATTGAGGTAGTCGTAGGCATCATGCCCGTAGCCGAGTGCCTCGAAGCGGGTTCTGATCCAGTCTTCCATATCGAGCGGGAGGCCGAGTTCGGACGTGTGGTGGCTGTAATCGTCCTGGAAATACCTGCTTTCGGTGTTCCGGCGGTAGATTTCGGCGCGGGTCTCGCGGGTGTAGTCATTCTCGATCGCGACCATTCGGGCGGCGGTGATTTCCGTGGTGACCGGGTCGGGCAGCTCGAGGGTATGGGGCAGGTTGGAATGGAGCGTGCCCCAAAGGTGGGAGACGGTGCCGTCTTCCCCTTCGATCCGCCAGAAGCGGCCGGTGCCGTTGGGGATGTCGGCCGCAAGCTGTTGAATTTCTTCGTATGTTGCCGGCGCGAAGGCTTCGGCGTGGATCTTCGGTTCCTGCTCGAGGCACAGCCCGCGCGTGGCCCAGCTCTGGGCGCTCGCCGGGGCGGCGAGCAGGCAGCAGAGGCCAAGGGCGAGCCAGCGCATCGGGTTCAGAACGGCAAATCCATGTCCTTGGGCAGGCCCATGCCCTCGGTGATCTTGCCCATCTCCTCTTTCGCCTTTTCGTTGGCGCGGGTCTGGGCGTTCTTGATGGCGGCGAGGATGAGGTCTTCGACCGCTTCCTTGTCGTCGGGGTTGAAGATCGAGGGGTCGATGTCGAGGCCCTTGAGCTCGCCCTTGACGGTGCAGGTGGCCTTGACCAGACCGGCGCCGCTTTCGCCTTCGACGGTCATGTTGTGCATCTCTTCCTGAAGACCGGCCATCTTTTCCTGCATTTCCTGCGCGGCCTTCATCATCTTGGCCATGTCGCCCATCTGGCCCAATCCCTTGAACATGTGATCTCTCCGAAGTTCGGGTTTCGTTTCCGTGTTGTCCCATAGATACGAGGGCCGGCGGGCCGGGACAAGGGCGGTGCGAAAGGCGTTCGGCGGGAGCCCGGGCGAATCGGGGTTAACGGGCTGAAATGACTGGAAAAGGCGATGTCGGTATCGCGTCGGTATCACGTCGGTATTTTGTCGGTGCGGCGGGCGGTGCCGGGGCCGGTTAATGTGGCGGGCGGTGCGGTAAGGGGCGATATGTTGAAAGGGAGTCATGGGCGGCCATGGGCCAGAGCCGCGACACTCCCGCGCGTTCTGTCCGAGGTCTTTCAGGAAATCGGGGCCTTGGGGTTCTCGGCGAGTTTGGCCTCGAGGATTTCGAGGTCTTTCGCGCGCATCTGGCCCACGGCGTTGGCGCCGTCTTTCCAGCGGCGGTGAATCCAGAACCATTGTTCCATGTTCTCGCGCACCACGGCTTCGAGCCGGCGGTTGAATTCGCGGGTCATGGTGAGCGGGTCGGAATGGGGGATCGGCTCTTCGAAAGTCATGCGGAAATCGAGCCCGTTGGGCTCGCGCAGGGCCCAGAGCGGCACCAGCGGCGCGTCGTATTTCAGCGCCAGTTCGGCGGCCGACAGCGAGGTCAGGGCCGGGTGGCCGAAGAACTCCAGCGGCAGGCCGTCATGGGTGTTGAGATCGTTCATGATCGACACCACGCCGCCCTTGCGCAGGTGGCGGACCATCTGCACCAGCCCCTGCCGGCTTTGTTCGATGACCGGCTGGCTGATGCGTTCCATCGCCTCGGCGTAATGGGCGTTGAAGGGGCGGTTGGACATCGGGCGATAGAAGCTGGCGCTTTCGATGTCGTTGGCCGCGATGCCGGTGCGGGCGGCGTTGAAGCTGCCGATATGGGCCGAGATGATGATGCCGGGGCGGCCCTGATCGCGGGCGTCTTGCAGGACCTTCAGGCCGGGGCCGGTGATCGGCATGCGGTCGCGGACGCGGGGGGCGAATTCGGGCGAGTAGAGCTCGACCATGTTGCGCCCGGCATTGTCGGTGACGCCGCGTGTGATGCGCTCGACCTCGGCCTTGGAAAGCTCGGGGCAGACCAGCGAGAGATTGTCGCGGACGCGTTGCGAGTAGCCCGCCAGCGGAGCGAGGATGCGCGAGGTGAACCAGCCCGCGAAGGGCACGCGCCAGCGATAGGGCAGAAGGCGGGTCAGCCGCACGGGCAGGAACAGCAATTCGCCGGTCAGCCGTTCGGTAAACGGAATGGTGTCCTTGTTGGCGGTGTCGCTCATCCGGGGTCTTTGTCTTGCTTGGCTGCGCGTCACATACGCCGGGGGCGGCGGCTGGGCAAGCCCGTCAGGGGGTGCGGGGCAGGCCGGTGCCGATCATCGAATCGCGGGTGACGAGGGTGGCGAGCTGTTCCTCGGTCATGGTTTCGGTGCCGGGGGGCCTTGCGGGCAGGACGATATAGCGCATGTCGGCGGTGCTGTCATGCACGCGGATGGTCATGTCGTCGGGCAGGGAAAGGCCGAATTCCCGCAGCACCGCGCGCGGCTCGATCACGGCGCGGGAGCGGTAGGCGCGGGTCTTGTACCAGTCGGGCGGCAGGCCCAGCAGGTTGCGCGGGTAGCAGGAGCAGAGCGTGCAGACGATGAGGTTGTGGGTGGTGTCGGTGTTTTCCACTGCGATCAGGTGCAGCGGGCCGATGTCGAAGCCCATCTCGCGGCTGGCGGCGGAGGCGTCGGCAAGGAGGCGGTCCCTGAAACCCGGGTCGGTCCAGGCGCGGGCAACGACCGCCGCGCCATTGGCGGGCGAGCGGGCATCCATGGCGTCGATCTGGCGTGCGATCTCTTCGCCCGTGGTGTGGCCCTTTTCGATCAGCAATTCGCGGACGGCGATTTCCATCTGTTGCCAGTAGGTCAGCGGCGCGTCGTTGTCCTGGCGGTAGGGGTGGCCGGAGGGGCTGAGCCCGTCATGGGAGTGGGAGGGGTGGTCGTGGGGCATGTCAGAGCCTTTCGAGCCAGTGGCCGTAGATTTCGGCGTCGATCGTGTCGGTCGGGTGTTCGGCCTGTTCGCCCCAGATTTCGGCCATGGTGAAGCGGACGCGGTAGAGGGGCTGTTTCTCGGCCTTGAGGCCGTAGGCCAGTTGTTCGGGGTTGGCGAAGGGGCCAAGCGCGCGCTCGATCTCGCCGGTTTTGCCGCGCAGGTAGGCGGGGGCGCGGACATGGCCCGGCGGCATCATGGATTTGACGCGGACGCGGTCAGTCATCCTGTGCCTCGCCATAGGTGGGGCCGCGTCTGGCGACCTCCTCCATCTTCTCGCCAAGCTCCTGCAGGGTGTAGGCGCCGGCCTCGATCAGGTTCTGGTTCGAGGCGGCGATCCAGCGTTCGTAATAGCTCATGGTTTCGAAGGCGTCCTCGCCCATGTCCTCGAGCGCGCGGCGGAGGCCGTCGACGGTGAAGAGGCCCTTTTGGCCGCAGAGGACCATCAGCGCGTCGACGCGCTTTTCCCAGAGGGCGAAATCGTGCTGGTCGAAGGAAAGGGGGCCGGCCTCTTTCCCGCCCATGTCGTGCCAGCGGCGTCCATCGGTGGTGTTCATGGGGGGAGGGTAAGGCGGCACGGGGGGTGTGTCCATCGGGTTTGGGGGTGCGAGAGGTGGGTTTCACCCACCCTACGGGGTGGCTTGGTGGCCGCGGGCGGCGGGAGAGTTCGATGGGGAGCGGTGGGTTGGCACCCACCCTACTTGGCGGGGGTGCCGATGTAGAGGATCATGGCGACGCAGAGGGCGGCAGCGGCGCCGATGAAGACCACGGGCGAGCCGATGCAGCCTTGGGCCATGGCCTCGGTGCGGCCGCCGTCGAGAAAGGCGTAGACCGAGACCAGCGCGCTCCACCCGACGCAGGCGGCGAGGGTGCCCCACTGGCTTTTGTAGCGGATCGCCAGCAGGCTGCCGGCGAGCAGGATCAGGGCGGCGGGGGAGGTGAAGAGCAACAGCGCCTCGGACCACGCCGAGACGGGCGTGCCGTCCCAGCCCGGGCGCATCTCCTCGCAGACCTGCGCCCATGCGGGCGCGGGCAGGAGGGCGGCGATCAGCCCTCCTCGAAGGGATCCCATTCTTCGTCCACTTCGGGGAGGGCTTCGGCCTCGGCCTCGGCCTGTTGTTCTTCGGGGGTGCGGATGCCGGTGATCTTGGCGCCGGGGAAGGCGGTGAAGACGGCCTGCACCATCGGGTGGGTCTTGGCCTCGTCCTCGAGCGCGAGGCGTTCGGCGTCGCGCATGGCAGCGATGGTGGGCTTGCCGCCCTCGGAGACCACCGAGACGCCCCAGCGGTTGCCTGTCCAGCGTTGCAGGGCGGCGCCGAGGCGCTGGGAGAGGTCGGCGGGGGCGTCGTCGGTTGGGCAGAATTCGATCCGGCCGGGGCGGTAGGCGGCAAGCTGGACGCAGGTTTCCACCTCGACCAGCAGCTTGACGTCGCGGTGGGCGCGGATCAGTTCGACCACGTGGTCGAAGGTGGGGTAATGCGCCAGCGCGGTGTCGGGTTGCGCGGCGAGTGCGGTGGTCTGGCCGGAGGGGCCGGAAGGTCCGGGCTGTTGTGCGGGGCCGGAGGTGTAGGCGGAGCTGTGGCCGGTGGGGGCGGGCGCATGGCCGCCGCCGCCGGGGCCGCCGGGTGCGGGTGGCTGGGGCGGTGGGCCGTCTTGGAGACGGCGCACGAGATCCTCGGGCGCGGGCAGTTCGGCGACGTGGGTCATGCGGATGACGGCCATCTCGGCGGCCATCATGGAATTCGGGGCCTGCGCCACCTCTTCCAGCGATTTGAGGAGCATTTGCCACATGCGGGTGAGCACGCGCATCGGCAGCGCCTCGGCCATCGCGCGGCCACGGTCGCGTTCATCGGGGCCGATGGTGGGGTCTTCGGCGGCCTCGGGGGTGATTTTCACCACGCTGACCCAGTGGGCGATCTCGGCGAGGTCGCGGAGGACCGCCATCGGGTCGGCGCCCTCGGCATATTGGCCGGAGAGCTCGCCCAGTGCGCCGGCCGCGTCGCCCTTCATGATCAGGTCGAAGAGGTCGAGCACGCGGCCGCGATCGGCCAGACCCAGCATGGCGCGGACCTGCTCGGCGGTGGTTTCGCCGGCGCCGTGGGAGATGGCCTGATCCAAGAGCGAGGTGGCGTCGCGCGCCGAGCCTTCGGCGGCGCGGGTGATGAGCGCCAGCGCGTCATCGGCGATCTGCGCCTGTTCGGCATCGGCGATGCGGCGGAGCATGGCGATCATCTGCTCGGGGTCGATGCGGCGCAAATCGAAGCGCTGGCAGCGGGAGAGCACGGTGACCGGCACCTTGCGGATCTCGGTGGTGGCGAAGATGAATTTGACGTGGGCGGGGGGTTCCTCGAGCGTCTTGAGCAGCGCGTTGAAGGCGCTGGTCGAGAGCATGTGGACCTCGTCGATGATGTAGATCTTGTAGCGGGCGGAGGCCGCGCGGTAGGCGACGCTGTCGATGATCTCGCGGATATCGCCGACGCCGGTGCGGGAGGCGGCGTCCATTTCCAGCACGTCGACATGGCGGCCTTCCATGATGGCCTTGCAATGTTCGCATTCGCCGCAGGGATCGGTTGTCGGGCCGCCCTGCCCGTCGGGGCCGATGCAGTTCATGCCCTTGGCGATGATCCGCGCGGTGGTGGTTTTCCCGGTGCCGCGGATGCCGGTCATGATGAAGGCCTGCGCGATGCGGTCGGCCTTGAAGGCGTTTTTCAGGGTGCGGACCATCGCATCCTGACCGACGAGATCGGCGAAGGTTTCGGGCCGGTATTTGCGGGCCAGAACCTGGTAGGCGGCTTGGGTGTCGGCGTCGGTCATGGGGGTCCTGTGCTGGAGTCGTGGGCAAGGTAAGGGGTGTTGCGCCCGGCGTCCACAGGGGGATTGTGCCGGTGGGATTGTGCGGGGACGTGTCCTGTCTTGCCGGGGCTCCCGCCCGCCCACCCCGCCCCGGCAAGGCAGGACGGGGAGGACTTGCTTGAGGAGGCGCGTGGGGTGGTGTTGGGGATTTGAGTATTTTTGGAAAAGTGAAAGTTCGGGGGGGCGTGGGTTGGCTGGCGGCGTGCCCATGCGGCGGGCGAGCCATGGGCCGTGGAGCCGCATCGTCGCATGCGGAGATTGCCAAAACTGCGCTATCGCCCTACGGTCGGTCCAACAGGAGAGGCGAATGAAACTGATAGCTGTCGTCGTGGTGAGCAAGAGGTGCATGGACCGATAAGGGTTTCCATATCCGTTGCCATGCGCCCCCGACAAAGTTCGGGGGCTTTTTTAATTCTGGATCAACGATTTCCGCCATGCCAAAGACCAAAACTCCGCCGCACCTCGCAACTCTTGTCCTGCTGCCAGCGTTTTCAGTGCTGTCGCTCAACATGTTCCTGCCGTCGCTTGCGAATATCGCTGCCGATCTGGAGGCTGAGTACGGGACCGTCAGCCTTGCGGTTGCGGGCTATCTCGCGGTAACCGCCATCGTTCAGCTTGTCGTTGGGCCCTTGTCCGATCACATCGGCAGACGTCCCGTTCTTCTGGCTGCGCTTGCCTCGTTTTCAATTGCGTCGGTCGCCTGTTCACTCGCTCAGGATGTCTGGACATTCTTGATTTTCCGAATGTTTCAGGGTGGCATCATTTCCGGATATGCCCTTTCGCTTGCGATCGTCCGAGACACCACGTCGGAGCGCAAGGCAGCCGGTCTTGTCGGTTACATCAGCATGTCGATGTCGATTGCCCCGATGCTGGGCCCGATGTTCGGTGGCGTGCTGGATACGGCATTCGGCTGGCGCGCAAATTTCTACTTTTATGCTGTTTTCGGCCTGCTTCTGTTGGTCATCTGCTGGATCGACCTCGGGGAAACGAAACCAGCCAGGTCAGAGCCCACAGGCGCAAGGAGAGAGGGCATTCGAACCCTCCTTTGTGAACCCTTGTTCTGGGCTTATTCACTGTGCACCACGTTCTCGACAGGGGCTTTCTATATCTTCCTGACAGGTGCACCACTTGTCGCGGCATCGGAATTCGGCGTGACCGCCGCGCAACTTGGGTTCTATATCGGGACAATCACAGCAGGCTTCATGCTGGGGAGTTTTCTGTCCGGACATTTCGCCCCGAAATTCGAGCCGTCAACAATGATGCTGGCAGGTCGTCTTACGGCTTGCATCGGCCTTGCTGTCGGCCTCGGAGTGAATTTGGCAGGATACCTGACCCCGGTCATTTTCTTTGGCAGCACGATCTTTGTGGGGCTCGGCAACGGCCTTACAATGCCAAGCAGCAACATCAGTGCCATGTCGGTTCGGCCCGGTCTTGCCGGCAGTGCGGCGGGCCTGAATGGTGCGTTGGTTGTTGCGGGTGGGGCCGTGATGACAACCCTGACCGGCCTGTTGTTGCCCGAAGAAGGTGCTGGAGTGACCCTCCACCTGTTGATGCTCGTCGCGTCGGGGGCAGGACTGATTTCGGTGCTTTGGGCGATGCGGCTTAACGCCGAAAAGGCGCCCTGACGGTCGGCTGACCGGGCCGAGGCGCGGCCGGGGCAGTGGTGGGCGCGCCGGGACAGGCGGTGGTGCAACAGGCTTTTCCGGTGGCCGCAAAGCTGCTTATACTGGGGGTCGTGTTCCATTCTCCGGGGGGAGATCATGCGGCTGAGGGGTATCCGGCGGAGCCGGAATGTCGAGGACCGGCGGCGGTCGGGCCGGGCGGGCGCCGGGATCGGCGGCGTCGGCCTGCTGGTGGTGGTGGCGATTGCCTATTTCGCGGGGGTGGATATCACCCCGCTGCTCGAAGGGCAGGACCCGTTCTCTCAGAGCGAGGCGCCGAGGGAATTGTCGGCCGGGGAGCAGCAGGCGGGGGAGTTCGCCGGGCAGGTGCTGGCCACGACCGAGGAGGTCTGGACAGGGGTCTTTCCCGACGCGTTCGGGCAGGAGTATGTGCCGCCGGTGCTGGTGCTGTTTTCGGGCGTGACGCAGAGCCCCTGCGGCGGGGCGTCGGGGGCGACGGGGCCGTTTTACTGTCCGGCGGATCGGAAGGCCTATCTCGATACCGCGTTTTTCGACACGCTGGGCCGGGAGCTTGGGGCGAAGGGGGATTTCGCCGCCGCTTATGTGATCGCCCACGAGGTGGCGCATCATGTGCAGAACGAGCTTGGCATCTTGCCGGAGGTGAACCGGATGCGGCAGGCCAGCGACAAGGTGCGGGCCAACGCGTTGACGGTGCGGCTGGAATTGCAGGCGGATTGCCTGTCGGGGGTCTGGGCGCGGAACGTGGATGGGCTGCTGGAGCCCGGCGATGTGGAGGAGGCGCTGAACGCGGCGCGGCGGATCGGGGACGATTACCTGCAAAAGCGGGCGGGCCGGGTGCCGCAGCCGCATACGTTCACGCACGGCACGTCGGAGCAGCGGGCGGGGTGGTTCGCGCGGGGCTACGAGAATGGCGATCCGGGGGCTTGCGATACCTTTGCGGCGGACGGGATCTGAGGTGGAGGCGATGTCGGGATTCGTGATCTTCGGCCTTCCGGTGGCGCGCGGCATCCTTGCCATCGCGCCGATGCCGGGGCGCGGGGGGCATTATGCCGAGGATATTGCCCACATGAAGGACTGGAAGCCGGCGCTGGTGATCTCGATGGTGACGGAGGTCGAGATGGTGGCGGCAGGGGCGGGGGACCTTGGGCCCGAGCTGCTGAATTCCGGGGCGCGGTGGCATCATATTCCGTGCCATGATTTCGGCGTGCCGGTGGGCGAGAGCGAACAGCTTTGGGAGGCGGCGAGCGAGCGGGCCTGTGCGGCGCTGAAGGGCGGGGGCCGGGTGCTCATCCATTGCATGGGCGGCTGTGGGCGGTCGGGGACGGCGGCGTTGAAGCTGATGGTGGCCTGTGGCGAGAAGCCGGGGCCGGCGCTGGAACGGCTCAGGGCGGTCAGACCTTGTGCCGTGGAGACGGCGGCGCAGTATGACTGGGCCCGGAAGCGTTAGCCCCCGTTGCATGTGGAAATCTCGACGATAGAGTGGCGGGCGATGGCGCCGGTGGCGGTGTCGGGATTTGAGTATTTTTGGAAAGATGAAAGCCGGGGGCGGCATGCCCCTGCTGGGAAAGGGGACAGGCATGGGTCTTGTGGGCAACTGGTCGTATCCGACGGCGGTGAAATTCGGGGCGGGGCGGATCGCGGAGCTGGGCGAGGCCTGTGCGTTCGCCGGGATGCAGCGGCCGCTGCTGGTGACTGACCGGGGGCTGGCGGGGCTGCCGGTGACGCAAGGGGTGCTGGAGCGGATGGAGCAAGCCGGGCTGGGCCGGGCGATGTTCTTCGAGGTGGACCCGAATCCGAACGAGACGAACTTGGCCGCCGGGGTGGCCGCCTATAACGAGGGCGGGCATGACGGGGTGATCGCGCTGGGCGGTGGCTCGGGGCTCGATCTTGGCAAGCTGGTGGCGTTCATGGCCGGGCAGTCGCGGCCGGTCTGGGATTTCGAGGATATCGGGGATTGGTGGACAAGGGCGGATGCCGACGCGATCGCGCCGATCGTGGCGGTGCCGACGACCGCCGGGACCGGGTCGGAAGTGGGGCGCGCCGGGGTGCTGACCAATTCCGAGAGCCATGTGAAGAAGATCATTTTCCATCCCAAGGTGCTGCCGGCGGTGGTGATCTGTGATCCGGAGCTGACGGTGGGGATGCCGAAGCCGATCACCGCCGGGACGGGCCTTGATGCGTTTGCGCATTGCGTCGAGGCGTTTTCGAGCCCGCATTATCACCCGATGAGCCAGGGCATCGCGCTGGAGGGGATGAAGCTGGTGATCGAGAACCTGCCGCGGGCCTATGACGATGGCGGCGATATCGAGGCGCGGGCGCATATGATGAGCGCCGCCGCGATGGGGGCCGTTGGCTTCCAGAAGGGGCTGGGGGCGATTCATGCGCTGAGCCATCCGGTGGGGGCGCATTTCGGCACCCATCACGGGACGACCAACGCGGTCTGCATGCCCGCGGTGCTGGCGTTCAACGGGCCGGTGATTGCCGAGCGGTTCGACCGGGCGGCGCCCTATCTGGGTATCGAGGGCGGGTTCGAGGGGTTCCGGGCCTTCGTGGACGCATTCAACGATCGGCTGGGCATTCCCAAGGGGCTGGCCGCGCTGGGGGTGACGGAGGAGAGCATTCCGGCGCTGGTGAAGGATGCGGTGACCGACCCGAGCTGTGGGGGGAACCCGGTGGAGCTGACCGAGGCGAACCTGACGGAGCTGTATCGCGCGGCGATGTGAGCCGTGTTGGCCCCGCCCGGCCTTCGCGCCGGGCGGGCCGGTCGGGCCGGGGGGGGGCGGCCGGGCGCCGTCTGGCGGGTGTCGGGATTCGGCCTGAAAGATGACGCAACGTCATTGGCGTTTGAGGGCGCATTTTCGTGTTTCAGGCGACGATCCACACAAAAACGCGCGGATTGTGTCCGGGTTTTGCCATAAGTCGCACCTAGCGTCATTTTCCGATCGACCGGTCGGCGGGGCAAAGAGGCAGTCCCCAGTCGGCGGACCGGTCACGGAAATGGGTGATGCGCTCCGGCGCGGCACCCGGGTGAGTGGAAGGGGAAGCGGGTGCGCGGGCGGTTCAACAGGCAACTGGTGTCGAAAATCTACCTGCTTCTGGCCGTTGTGGCGTTTCTGAGCGCTGTCGGGATCGGCTATACGATCATCACGTCGGATTACGAGCAATATACCCGCGCCACGCGGGCGGATGTGGAGCGGGAGCTGGATACCGCGACCGGCCAGTTGCGCAACTGGTTCTTCGAGTTCGAGCTGGTCGCCAATCGGATCGAGAGTTTCCTCGCGGTGTCGCCGCAGGCGCCGATGCCCGAGATTTCGCACGTGGTCGAGGATTTGCTGGAGCACAACCCGCAGGTCTTTGCCGTGGCGCTGGCGCCGGGTCTGAAGATCACCCAATCCTATCCGGAGACCGGGAACCGCAAGTCCATCGGGCTGAATTACTGGGAGATGCCGGAACAGATGCCGGGGGTGGCGCGGGCGTTTCGCGACCGTGCCCCGGTGCTCGACGGGCCGGTGGCGCTGGTGCAGGGCGGGCAGGGGTACCTGCTGCGCTATCCGGTGCTGATCCCCCGGACGGGCCGTCAGATCGACAAGTTCTGGGGCATCGTCTCGGTCGGGATTTCGGCGGAGAGCCTGTTCGGGGCACGCACCACCGGCGGGGAGGCTGAGGCCGCCGCCTATAGTTTCGGGTTGCGGGAGCTCTATCCGGACGGCCGGGTGCGCCATCATCTGCATGGCGACCCGGCGTTGTTCGAGGGCGACGCGGTTATCCGTGAAATGAACATGCTGGGCAGCCGCTGGCTCGTGGCGGCCGAGCCGCGCGACGGCTGGCCGAGATATTCGCCGCAGAGCCCGATGCTGATCGCCTTCACGCTGATCGGGGCGGTGGCGCTGCTGATCGTTCTGCTGAGCCTGCGGCAGGTGACCGTGCGGGGCGAGCGGGCGCATGCGCTGCTGCGCGAGGCGATTGACTGTATCGACGAGGGGTTCGTCGCCTTCGACGAGAATGACAGGCTGGTGTCGGTGAACCAGAAATTCGTCGATTATCATCCCAAGATTGCCGACCTGATGCGGCCGGGCCTGCCCTTCGAGACGATGATCCGCGAGGGGGTGAAGCGCGGCCAGTTTCCCGAGGCGGAGGGCTGCGAGGCGGCGTGGGTGGCCCAACGGCTGGCCCGGTTCCGCGAGCCGGGGACGCCGTTTCAGCAGAGATTGCCGGGTGACCGGTGGCTCAAGGTGACCGATGCGCGTACGCCGCACGGCTATACCGTGGGGGTGAAGACGGACGTGACCGCCGAGAAGCGCGCGCTGGCGGCGGCGGAGGCGATGGATCGCGAGAAGACGGAGTTCCTCAACAATGTTTCGCACGAGCTGCGCACGCCGCTGACGGTGATTTCCGGGCGGGCCGCCTTTTTGCGGCACGAGGGGATGCCGCAGACCCGAGGGCTTATGACCGCGCTGTCGGCCAAGGAGAGGGATGCGGCGGAGATTGCCGGGGCGGTGGAGGAATACCGTCTGTATGTCGAGGAGCAGAGCGGCCGGGTGCTGACCTCGTCCCAGCATATGCTGCGGCTGGTCGAGGACCTGCTGGACTGGACCCGGGTGGAGCGCGGGCAGCTCGAGCTGGACAAGGGGCCGGTGCAGGTGGTCGATGTGGCCAAGGGCGTGGTCGATGACCTGCGATCGGAGGCGGAGGCGAAGGGGCTGATGCTGACCTATCGCAGCACCGGGGCGGCGGAGGTTCTGGCCGACCGGATCCGGCTGACCCAGGTGTTGTACAACCTTGTGTCGAACGCCATCAAGTTCACCGAGGCCGGGCGTATCCTGTTGAGTGTGGAGGTGGCACCGGAGGCGGTGTATTTCTCGGTCGAGGATACCGGGCGCGGGATCGCGGCGGGGGATCTCGAGCGGATTTTCGACCGGTTCCGGCAGGTCGACGGCTCGGCCACGCGGCAGCGGGGCGGGCTGGGGCTCGGGCTGGCGATCGCTCGGAAGCTGGCCGAGCTGCATGACGGCAGCTTGTCTGTGAAAAGCGTTCCGGGCGAGGGCAGCGTGTTCCGCCTGAGCCTGCCAAGGGCGGCGGAGGCGGAGATGCGGGCGCCGTGCTCGGCCTGAGGGGCGTGGGCGCTCGCGTCGGGTGAGGTTCGTGAGAGGTGGGTTGGCACCCACCCTACGGGGACTGTAGGGGAATTAGGTGAGAGGCTGGACAACGACCCAAGCGGGGCTCGTTACGGCTGCTTCCTTCCGGACCTGACCGGGTTGGCGAGGCGCTTGCCCGCGCCAACCTCTCGAGGCGTTACATAGGGGTTACATCACGGATTCGCAAGCGGGCGTGTCGAGCGGCATGCGCAGGCGGAGAAAGCCCCGCCGCGACAGGCCGAGATCGGTGAGGTCGTGGGCCGCGATGTCGGCGGGATGGTCGCGCAGGCCGGGGCCGGACCAGATCAGCACGGTGGTGTTCGGCATCGGCACGAAGCGCCATGCCGGTTCATGGGCGAGGTGGTGATGCCCGCCATCGCGGAAGAAATCGGCGAGCAGGTCGCGGACGGGAATGCGGCTGGCGTGGATCAGGCGGTCTTCGGGCAGGGCCGGGTAGGGGCCGCCGCCGAAGGCGCGGTAGTTGTTGACCGCGACGATGAAGTCGTCGCCGGGGGCGACGGGCCTGCCGTCATGGGCGAGGTCGCGGATGCGGCCGGGGCCGGGCGGGCCGGGCAGCGGCTGGCCGCGGTCGTCGTAGAGCGGCGGCGCGGCGAGGTCGATGCGGTAGGTGAGCCCGGCGATGGTGTCGGCGGCGTGGCCGGGGAAGGCGTTGTTCCAGAGCGGCTGATCGGGATGGCCCGGCGCGATGCGGTGAAAGCAGGAGGCGGCGCGTTCGAGCCAGTCCGTCACCTCGGCGCCGGTGAGGCGCAGGGCGCAGAGCGCGTTGGGGAAGGGTTGCAGGTCGGCGGCGTTGCGCAGGGTCAGCTCGCCCGCCGGGATGTCGGTATAGGCGCGCGGCCCGGCGCGGCCGCCGGTGTTGAAGGGGGCCGTGGTGGCGAGGACCGGCAGGCCCGCCATCGTCGTGCCGGTCAGCGCGTGCTGGACCGCTCGGCGCTTGGCCTCGGCCACCAGCAGGACGGGCAGGTCGGAGCGGTAGAGCGACAGGTAACTGTGGATCGGCCGGTCGGTCCGGCCCAGCGGCGCGCGCATCCGGGAGAGGGTGGTGGCGTGGCTGGGGCGGACGGCGTCGGTGATGGCGGGGTGGACCGGGGTGTCGGGAATAACCGGGTGGAGCCGGGCGCGGTGGCCGGCGACGCGCCAGCCGCGGGCCTCAAAGGTGAGGTCGAGGTCGATCTGGCCGAGATGCGAGCCGCGATAGCCCGGCAGCACGGCGGGGATGCCCGAGAAGGTGCCGGCGCGGTGATCGGCCGCGCCGCCGATCGGCGGCGGGTCGGTATGGGGGAACGGTTCATGGCTGTGGCCGGCGACGATGGCGTCGACCCCCGGCAAGCGGGCGAGGGTGAGGGCCGCGTTCTCCATCTCGGGTCCGACGGGGCCGGTGTCGATGCCGGTATGGGCGAGCAGGATGACGATGTCGGCGCCGTTGGCGCGCAGTATCGGCACTTGGTGAGCGGCGGTTTCGACCATGTCGCGGGCGGTGACGGCGCCGCCGAGGTGGAACCTGTCCCACAGGGTGATCTGCGGCGGCAGGAGCCCGAGGAGGCCGATGTTGAGCCTGCGGGTTTCGCCTGTCGCATCGGTGCAGGTGCGGGCGAGGATGATGCCCGGGCGCAGCAGGGTCTCGTCGGCCTCGGGCGTGTCGCCCTTGCGGGTGAGGGTGTTGGCGCTGAGCACCGGGAAGGTGGCCTGTTCCACCGCCGCCCGCAGCGAGGGCAGGCCGAAGTTGAACTCGTGATTGCCGAGATTGGCGGCGTCATAGCCCAGCCGGTTCATCGCCGCGATGACCGGGTTGGGCGCGTCGGAGGCGGGATCGTGCAGGTCGCTGAGCGGGGAGCCCTGAAGGAAATCGCCGTTGTCGACCAGCACGCAGGCGCCCGGCGCCTCGGCGCGGGCGGTGTCGACGAGGCTGGCGACGCAGGCGAGGCTGTAGCCGCTGGCGGCCCGGTCGGCGGCGTAGTCGTAGGGCAGGATTGCGGCGTGGATGTCGGAGGTGGCGAGCAGGCGCAGATGAAACGGCCCGGAGGGCGTGCGGTCGGTCGGGGCCGGGTGGTTTCGGGCGGGCGCTTTCATCCCGGTTCACTCATTAAGCATGCAACTCGTCTCGGGTTTCCGGTGCGGGGGCATCGGGTGCCTAAAGTCTTGGCGTGTGGCGTAAAAATCAGGATAATTCGGCACTTATAGATTGTAAATATGGTTGTTTTAAATCGTATACCGTGAACGGTTTGTTTCGACCGGGCCGCCGGGAAGGTCATTCGTACCGGGCCGGGGGATGCGCCGCTCTTGCCCGGCGGGGTGGAACGTGGCACCTCAAGGGAAAAGGGAGATCGCATGAAGCACGCCGAGACGGTGACATTCGGGGGATCGGGGCTGGACCGGGCGGCCGAGCTGCGGGGCGACGAGGCGGCGCTGGCCTATCGGCAGGCCGAGGGCGCGGTCGACGTGGTGCTGCTGTGGCGCGGCAAGCTGCTGGTGGTGGCGCCGGATCTGGACCGGCTGCTGCGGCTGCCTGCCGATCATCCGGTTCTGGAGGGCGCGACGCTGCCGCCGGTGCTGCTGGGCCGGGAGGAGAGCGGGCGGCTGGTGATGGCGCAGGATATCTCGGGCTGGGAGCCGGAGGATCTGGACGAGGCGGAGATCAACCGGTTCCACGACACCAGCCTGCAACACCATCCCGGCCTGCCCGAGGACAGCGCCTTTGCCGAGCTGCGGCGGATCATGACACGGCTGAGCCCGCGTGATGCGGAACTGGCGGCGACCGCCAAGGCGATTGCCGGCTGGCATGTGAGCCATCGGTTCTGTGCCCGCTGCGGGGCCGAGAGCCGGATGATTATGTCGGGGTGGCAACGGTCCTGCGACGCCTGTGGCGGCCAGCATTTCCCGAGGACCGACCCGGTGGTGATCATGCTGATCACGCGCGGCAACCGCACCCTGCTTGGCCGGTCGCCGGGCTGGCCGGAGGGGATGTATTCCTGTCTTGCCGGCTTCGTGGAGCCGGGCGAGACCATCGAGGCGGCGGTCAGGCGGGAGGTGTTCGAGGAGGCCCGAATCCGGGTCGGGCGGGTGGAGTATGTCTCGAGCCAGCCATGGGCGTTTCCCAGCTCGCTGATGTTCGGATGCCGGGGCGAGGCGCTGGACGATGACATCCGGATCGACCCGGTGGAAATCGACGACGCAATCTGGGTGAGCAAGGAGGAGGTGATGGACGCCTTCGCCGGGCGCAACCCGCAGATACTGCCCGCGCGGGAGGGCGCGATCGCGCATTTCCTGTTGCGGAACTGGCTTGCGGATACGCTGGATTGACGCGACAAGCGAGGCGTGGCGGAGCGCGGAAAATGTGCTAACAAACGCCGGGGCACAGGCAAACCGGGACGATCGAGGGACAGGCATGGAATTCGGAACACGGGAAGATATCGAGGCACCGATCGGGTTCGTTTTCGAGCAGATGACGGATTTCAAGGCAATCGAGCGCGCCGCGATGCGGCGCGGGGCCGAGGTGCAGCGGGTCGACAAGATGTCGGGCAAGGGCGTGGGCATGATGTGGGACGCCGCGTTCGAACTGCGCGGAAAGACCCGCGAGATCGAGCTGGAGCTGACCGAGTATGACCCGCCCAACGGGCTGGTGATGGCGTCGCGGTCGACCGGGCTGGGCGGGAGGATGGTTGTCGAGCTGGTGGCGCTGTCGAAGACCCGCACGCGGGTGACGATGAATGTCGAGCTGGAGCCCAAGAACCTGACCGCCAAGCTGCTCGTGCAGTCGCTGAAACTGGCGCGCAAGAGCATCATGAGCCGGCTGAACGAACGCATGATCGCCTATTCGAACGAGATCGAGCGGCGGTACAAGCAGACCGCCTGAGCGACGGGAAAACCGTTACAAACGGGGTGTAGCCCCGGGGCGGCGAACGGAGGGCGACGATGCACACGGCTTTTACCGCGCCGGGGCGGTTTTTCCGCGGCAACCTGCACACTCATTCGACCCTGTCCGACGGGCGGCTGGAGCCTGCAGAGGTGTGCCGCCGCTACCGGGCGGAAGGGTATGATTTCATCGCGCTGACCGACCATTTCATCGGGCTTTACGGCTATCCGATCGCCGATACCGTGCCGTTCCGGGACGAGGGGTTCACCACGATCCTTGGGGCCGAGCTGCATTCGGGGGCGATGAGGAACGGGGAAATCTGGCATATCCTTGCCGTGGGGCTGCCGGCGGATTTCGCGCAGGCCGACGCGCCGCATTTCGGGCCCGCCGAGGGGCAGGAAAGCGGGCCGGAGATTGCCGCCCGGGCACGGGAGGCGGGGGCCTTTGTGAGCGTGGCGCATCCGCAATGGGGCGGGTTGCAGTTCGAGGACGCGATGTCGATCGAGGCGGCGCATGCGGTGGAAATCTACAATCACGGCTGTGCGGTCGAGGCGGGCCGGGGCGACGGGTGGCACATGGCCGACCTGATGCTGTCGGCGGGCCGGCGGCTGACGGCGATTGCCACGGATGACGCGCATTTCGCCACGCCCGATGCGTTCGGCGGCTGGGTGATGGTGAAGGCGGAGGAAAACGCGCCCGAGCCGTTGCTGGAAGCGCTGAAGGCGGGGCAGTTCTATGCCACGCAAGGCCCGGAGCTGCGCGATGTGCGGATCGAGGGCAAGGAGATTGTGGTGGAATGCTCGGCCGTGGAACGGGTGATCGTTCAGGGCCATGGCAGCGCGGCGCTGTGCGAGACCGGCCGGTCGCTGACCGGGGCGCGGATCAAGCTGGCGAAGTTCGCGGGAAGCGGTTGGGTGCGGGTGACCGTGCTGGATGCCGCCGGTCGGGCGGCGTGGTCGAACCCGATCTGGCGGGATTGACGGGGCATGGTTGCGGCCCCGGCCGTTGGGCCGGGGCCGGACAGGCTTGTCGCATTATGCGATGCCGGGCTTGCGCTCTTCTTCGCTGAGCTCGGCAGTGTCGAATTGCTGCGCGTGCTCGCCGACGTTTTCGATGTCGGTTTGACGCTCGCGTTCGCTGAGTTCAGCGACGTCGAGCTGCTGCGCATGCGTACCGACGTTTTCGATGTCGGTCTGCCGCTCACGTTCGCTCAGTTCGGCGATGTCGAGCTGCTGCACGTGATTACCGACGTTTTCGATGTCAGTTTGCCGTTCGCGTTCGCTTAGCTCGGCTGTGTCGAATGTCTGCGCGCGCTCGCCGATGTTTTCGATGTCGGTTTGGCGCTCGCGTTCACTGAGCTCGGCGATATCGGTTTGCCGCTCGCGTTCACTGAGCTCGGCGATATCGGTTTGCCGCTCGCGTTCGCTGAGTTCGGCGATGTCGGTTTGCCGCTCGCGTTCACTGAGCTCGGCGATATCGGTTTGCCGCTCGCGTTCACTGAGTTCGGCGATGTCGGTTTGACGTTCGCGCTCGCTGAGTTCAGCGATATCGGTCTGGCGCTCGCGTTCACTCAGTTCGACCAGATCGAAGGTTTCCGTCTGGGCGGTCTTGAGTACGAGACTGTGCAGCGGGGCCGGCCCCGTCGCGGAATATGCGGCAAGAGCGGGCAGAGCAGCAGCGGTCGCGATGGCGATCAGATTGAAGCGTTTCATAGCGTCCTCCTTTGAGGTGTTGGTTTCCATTCACTCAGCGGCGGACTGTTCCGTCGTTGCGTTACGGTCAAATAGGATGCGCGCTCGTGTTGTGAAACGCGGATGTCGCACGCGTGACTGTGCGCATGCGCAGAGACAAATTCGCGTGAGGGGTCTTGCGAGCATGGGCCGGTGCCGGGGTGCGGTGAGGGGATTAACGGCCTGTAAAAAAACGAATTTCTTGTTCATTTGCAAAAAGTGAACAAACGCGGCGGGAATTGGTCCCGCCGCGGGAAACTAATTTGGCCAGATTACGTAGTGCGGAACGGTCTTGCGGGTCAGTGGCGCTTGGGATCGGCGGGATAGACGCCCAGCATGGTGATCTCGGAGGTGAAATAGTCGAGCTCTTCGAGCGCGCGCTGCACCGCCGGATCGTCGGGATGGCCCTCGATATCGGCGTAGAACTGGGTGGCGAAGAAGGTGCCGCCGAGCTGATAGCTTTCCAGCTTGGTCATGTTGACGCCATTTGTGGCGAAACCGCCCATCGCCTTGTAGAGCGCGGCGGGGATGTTGCGGACCTGAAAGACGAAGGTGGTCATCATCCCGTCATCGCCCCGGCGGGTCCAGTCGGGTTCTTTCGCCATGACGAGGAAGCGGGTGGTGTTGTTGCCCTCGTCCTCGATCTCGCGGGCCAGAACGTCGAGGCCGTAGATTTCGCCCGCAAGCTCGCTGGCGAGCGCGGCGGTGTGGGGCTCGCCATCCTCGGCCACCTGCCGGGCGGAGCCGGCGGTATCGGCGCCGTTGACGCGGTGGATGCCGTGCTCTCCGAGGAAGCCGCGACACTGGCCTAGCAGCATGGTGTGGCTCATGGCGTGGGTGATTTCGGACAGCGGCGTGCCGGGGATCGCCAGCAGGTTGATGCGGACGCGGACGAAGGCCTCGTCGACGATATAAAGGCCGGATTCGGGCAGCAGGTGGTGGATGTCGGCGACGCGCCCGAAAGTGGAGTTTTCGACCGGCAGCATTGCAAGCTCGGCGGTGCCATCGCGGACCGCTTCGATGGCGTCCTCGAAGGTGCGGCAGGGCATGGCCTCCATCTCGGGGTAAGTCTCGTGGCAGGCCTGATGCGAATAGGCGCCGGGCTCGCCCTGAAAGGCAATGCGTCTGGTCATTTTTTGTCCGTTTCTGTCCCTCGTCGCGACCTGATGCAGGTGCGGTCGTTTGGTCGCGCAAACTACACCTTGCGCCAACGTAGTGGAAGCGGATAGATACCGCCCGAGAGAAAAATGGGATCGAGGCATATGTTCGATACGATGACATTCACCAAGATCGTCGGCGGTCTCTGCGGCGCGCTGCTGATTTTACTTTTGGGCAAGTGGGCGGCGGAACTGATCTATCACGGGCCCGGCGGCCATGGTGAGGATCATGCGCAGGGCTACGTGATCGACACCGGCAGCGAAGGCGGCGAAGGCGACTCGGAAGGTGAGTCCGGGCCGAGTTTCGCGGAGCTTTTCGTGTCGGCCGATGCCAGCAAGGGCGAGCGCGTATTCAACAAGTGCAAGGCCTGTCACAAGGCCGAGGAGGGCGCCAACGGGACGGGCCCCTATCTGCACGGTGTGGTGGGGCGCGACGTGGGCTCGGCTGACGGGTTTTCCTATTCCGGGAGCCTCGTTGCGGTGGCCGATGTCTGGACGCCGGAGAACCTGAGCGCGTTCCTCGAAAGCCCGTCCGGTTTCGCGCCGGGTACGACGATGGGTTTCTCGGGTCTGGGCAGCATCGAGGACCGGGCGAATGTGATCGCCTTCCTCGACCAGACCGATGGCGATACCTACGAGATGGACGTGCCCGAGGAAGAGGCGTCGGACGAGGGGACCGAAGAGGCCTCTGCCGAAGGTGAAGAGGGTGCCGCCGAGGGTGAAGCCGCTGAGGAGGGTGCCACGGACGAAGGTGCCGCCGAGGGTGACGCTGCCGAGGAGGGTGCCACGGACGAAGGTGCTGCCGAGGAAGAGCCTGCCGAAGAGGGCGCATCGGAAGAGGCTGCCGAGGAGGAGGAAGCCTCTGCCGAGGAGAGCGGTTTCGCGGCGATGGTCGCATCGGCCGATCCCGCTGATGGCGAGAAGGTTTTCCGCAAGTGCAAGGCCTGTCATGTGGTCGACAGCGAGCAGAACCGGGTCGGGCCGCACCTTGTGGGTCTGGTGGGCCGTGATGTCGCCTCCGTCGAGGGGTTCCGCTATTCCAATGCCCTGCAGGAGCTTGGCGGGCAGTGGACCGAGGACCGGCTGAACGAGTGGCTGGAGGATTCCAAGGGCATGGCGCCGGGCAACAAGATGGCCTTTGCCGGTCTCAAGGACGAGGAAGACCGCGCCGCCGTGGTCGCCTATATCCAGAGCGCCGCCAACTGAAGACGGCAGAAACATGCGATGAAGGCCACCGACCCCCGGCGGGACGGTGGCCTTTCGCTTGTCATGCCCCATATTGGGACGAAACGGATGTATCAGCGCTTGAATGTCGGCTGTGGCCTTGATTAGCCTTGCGGCAACGACAAGCGCCAGATCGCAGATCGGCAGGAGGTACGACCAGATGATCCGATACAACAGCCGGGCCCGCGTGATGCGCTTTGCCCCCCGCGCGATGGTGGCGGCCCTGACGGGGCTTTGCATCGCGGCGCTGATGGCGCAGATGACGCTGGCGCAGGAGGAGAGCGACCAGACGATCATCAAGAGCCACGGCTATTCGTTCTTTGGCAATCTGAAATACCCCGAGGATTACGAGCATTTCGATTACGTGAACCCGGACGCGCCCAAGGGGGGCGAGATTTCCCTCGCGCTGTCGGGTAGTTTTGATTCGATGAACCCCTATACGCGCAAGGGCAAGGCCGCGGCGCTGTCGACGGTGATGTATGAAAGCCTGCTGGGGCAGGTTCTGGCGGGCAGTGGCGCGCTGCCGGCGGATGATTTCGACGAGATGTACGGGCTGCTCGCGCATACGATCGAGTACCCGGAGGACAAGTCGTGGGTGATCTTTCACATGCGCCCCGAGGCGGAGTTTTCGGATGGCACGCCGGTGACGGCGCATGACGTGCTGTTCAGCCATAACCTGTTGCTGGACGAGGGGCTGAAATCCTATGCCGAGGCGGTGCGCAAGCGCATTCCCAAGGCCGAGGTGATCGACGATCACACGATCAAGTTCTTCTTTGCCGACGGCATCTCGCGCCGGTCGCTGATCGATCAGGTGGGCGGCGTGCCGGTCTGGTCGGAGAAGTGGTTCGAGGAGAGCGGCGCGAAGCTGGACGAGAGCCGGCTTGAGACGTCGCCGGGCTCTGGGCCCTACGTGATCGAGGATATCGACGTGAACCGCCGGGTGACCTTCAAGCGGAACCCGGATTACTGGGGCTGGGACCTGCCGATCAACAAGGGCCGGCACAATTTCGATACGATCCGGCTGGAGTATTTCGCCGACAGCACCGCCGCCTTCGAGGCGTTCAAGGCGGGCGAGGTGACGTACCGGACGGAAGCCGATCCGAAGAAATGGGCCAGTGGCTATGACTTCCCGGCGCTGAACCGTGGCGACGTGGTACGCGAGGAACTGCCCGACGGGATGCCGCCCAACATGACCGGGATCGTCTTCAACCTCGGCTCGGAGCCGCTAAAGGACAAGCGGGTGCGCGAGGCGGTGGCGCTGGCGCTGAACTTTGAATGGACCAACAAGTCGCTCCTCTATGGGCTGTATGAACAGCAACGGTCGTATTCCGCCGGCACGCGGCTGGAGGCGACCGGCCTGCCCGAGGGGGAGGAGCTGGAATTCCTGAAGTCGCTGGGTGACGTCGTGCCCGAGGAGATCTTTAACGAGGCGCCGTGGGTGCCGCACGAGTCGGATGCCGACCGGCTGAGCTCGCGCAAGAACCTGCGGCAGGCGCTGAAGCTGTTCGAGGAGGCAGGCTGGACCGTGGGCGAGGGCGGCCGGCTGCGCAATGCCGAGGGCGAGACCATGCGGCTCGATTTCCTCTTCAACGCGTCGAACGAGGCGACCAGCCGGGCGATGGCCGAGAACTTCATCGTGAACCTAAAGGCGATGGGCGTGGATGCGCGGTTCGAGTCGGTCGATTCGTCGCAATATTCCCTGCGAGAGCGGGATCGTGATTACGATCTTGTCTTCGATGGCTACCCGGCGCTGCTGGGCACCGGCACGGGGCTGGCCCAGCGGTTCGGGTCGGAGGCGGCCGAGTACAGCCTGTTCAACCCCGCCGGGCTGGCCAGCCCGCTGGTGGACCGGATCATCGAGGAATCGCTGATGACCGAGAGCCAGGAAGAGGAGGATGTGACGGTGCGCGCGCTGGACCGGGTGCTCAGGCACGAGTTCATCGTCGTTCCCGACGGCTACAAGCCCGATCACTGGGTCGCCTACTGGGACATGTACGAGCATCCCGAGGAAATCCCGCCCTATGCGCTGGGCACGCTGGATTTCTGGTGGTTCAACGAAGAGAAGGCCGAGGAGCTGAAGGCGTCGGGGGCGCTGCAATGACCCCACGCCGTTTCGCGGCCATACTGACCCCGCGCCGGAGGGCATGCTGACGTGGGTGCCTATATTCTTCGCAGGCTGCTGCTGATCATTCCGACGCTGTTCGGCATCATGGTGATCAACTTCGTGCTGGTGCAGTTCGTGCCCGGCGGACCGGTCGAGCAGATCATTGCCGAGATGCAGGGCGAGGGCGACGTGTTCGGCGCCTTTGCCGGCGGGGCGGAGGACGCCACGCTGCAACAGAGCCAGGGCGAGGGCTATATGGGCGCCCGTGGCCTGCCGCAGGAGTTCATCGACGAGCTGGAGGCGCAGTACGGGCTGGACAAGCCGCCGCTAGAGCGGTTCGTCAACATGATGTGGAACTACATGCGGCTCGATTTCGGCGAGAGCTATTTCCGCTCGATCAGCGTGACCGATCTGGTGCTGGAAAAGATGCCGGTGAGTATCTCGCTGGGCCTGTGGTCGACGCTGATCGCCTACCTGATCTCGATCCCGCTGGGTATCCGCAAGGCCGTCAGCGATGGCAGCCGGTTCGACAGCTGGACCAGCGGCGTGATCATCGCGGCCTATGCCATCCCCGGCTTTCTGTTCGCGGTGATGCTGGTGGTGCTGTTCGCGGGCGGGAGTTATTGGCAGATCTTCCCACTGCGGGGGCTCACGTCGGACAATTTCAGTGACCTCAGCATTTTCGGCAAGATCGTCGATTACCTGTGGCACATCACCCTGCCGGTGCTGGCCTCGACCATCGCGGCGTTCGCCACGCTGACGCTTTTGACGAAGAACTCGTTCCTTGACGAGATCAAGAAGCATTACGTGATGACGGCGCGCGCCAAGGGCCTGTCGGAGGGCAAGGTGCTGTATGGCCATGTGTTCCGCAACGCGATGCTGATCGTGATCGCGGGGTTTCCGGCGGTGTTCATCGGGGTGTTCTTTGGCGGCAGCCTGTTGATCGAGACGATCTTTTCGCTCGATGGGCTGGGACGGCTGGGCTTTGAGGCGGCGCTGAGCCGGGATTACCCGGTGATGTTCGGCACGCTGTTCCTGTTTGGGCTGATCGGGCTTCTGGTGAATATCGTGAGCGACCTGTGCTATGTGCTGGTCGATCCGCGGATCGATTTCGAGACGCGGGAGGGGTGAGGGGCATGGTTTTGGCTGCACCGTCTGAAGGGGCGCGCTGCCCCACGTCGAAACCCTTGCGGGGTTTCAACGTTCCCCGGGATATTTTCGGCCAGAAGAAGCGTGGGTGTGGGGTTTCATGAAGCTGTCGCCGCTCAACCGGCGCCGCTGGCGCAATTTCAAGCGCAACAAGCGGGCGCTGTGGTCGCTGATCATCTTTTCCGTTCTGATGGTGATCACGCTGCCGGCAGAGTTCGTGGCCAATGACCGGCCGATCCTGGTGCAGTACCAGGGTGAGTATTACACGCCGGTCTTCAATTTCTATCCCGAGACGGCGTTCGGCGGGGATTTCGCGACCGAGGCTGTCTATGCCGATCCGGAGGTCGAATGCCTGATCGTGTCGGGCGGGCGCGAGGATTGTTTCGACGACCCCGAGGGGGTGATCGCGGATTCGCAGGATGGCGAGATCGGCGGCGAGGCGATCAGCAAGGGCTGGACCTTGTGGCCGCCCATTCCCTACAGTTTCGACACGCCGGTCGACCGGCCGGGCGCGGCGCCGCTGCCGCCCAATGAGCAGAACCTGCTGGGCACGGACGGGACCAAGCGCGACGTGCTGGCGCGGGTGATCTATGGCTTCCGGCTGTCGGTGCTGTTCACGCTGATCGTGACGGTGCTGTGCAGCGTGATCGGGGTATTCGCGGGTGCGGTTCAGGGGTATTTCGGCGGGCTGACCGACCTGATCTTTCAGCGGATCATCGAGATATGGTCGGCGACACCGCAGTTGTACGTGATCATCATCCTGTTCGCGATCCTGCCACGAAGTTTCTGGCTGTTGGTGGGGATCATGGTGTTCTTTGGCTGGATGGCGCTGGTGGGCGTTGTCAGGGCCGAGTTCCTGCGGGCAAGGAACCTTGAATATGTCAGGGCCGCCAAGGCGCTGGGGGTGGGGAACCTGACGATCATGTTCCGCCACATGCTGCCCAATGCGATGGTGGCGACGCTGACGCTGTTGCCGTTCATCGTGACGGGCACGATCGGCACGCTGGCGGCGCTCGATTTCCTTGGCTTCGGGCTGCCGTCCTCGGCGCCGAGTCTGGGCGAGATGACCTTGCAGGCCAAGCAGAACCTGCAGGCGCCGTGGCTGGCGTTCACCGCCTTTTTCGCCTTTGCGATCATGCTGTCGCTGCTGGTGTTCATCTTCGAGGGTGTGCGCGATGCGTTCGACCCGAGGAAGACTTTCGAATGAGCGCGGCGGTTGGTTTCCCCTGGCTGGGCCGGGCGTTTGTCGTGGCGCTGGTGGTGCATGGCGGGATCGTGGCGCTGCTGTTGGTGGCGGCGCTCTGGGTGGCCGGGGTCGGCGTGGGCGCGGATTCGGCGCCGGATGGCGTGGGCTCGGTGCTGATGGCGGTGCCGGTGCTGCTGGCGGCGCTGCCGTCGGGCGTGGCGCTGTTGTCGGCGTGGATGTGCCGGCGGCGCGGCTGGCGACCCTCGGCCACGCATATGGCGCTGAGCACCGGGGCGGCTGTGCTGTTCCTGCTGCTGTTTCTCGGGAGCTATTTGACATGAGCGATGCCGTTCTCGACGTGCGCGACCTGACGGTCAGCTTTTTCCAGGATGGCCGGACCATCGAGGCGGTGAAGGGCGTGTCGTTCTCGGTGGGGCGGGGCGAGACCGTGGCGCTGGTGGGCGAAAGCGGGTCGGGCAAGTCGGTGACCGCGCTGTCGACCGTGTCGCTGTTGGGCTCGTCGGCAAAGGTCGGCGGCAGCGTGACCTATGACGGGCAGGAGATGATCGGCGCGTCGGACAAGCGGCTGCGGGATGTGCGGGGCAACGATATCAGCTTTATCTTTCAGGAGCCGATGACGAGCCTGAACCCGCTACATACGCTGGAAAAGCAGATCCGCGAGAGCCTTGAGCTGCATCAGGGGATTGTCGGTGACGCTGCGCAAGCCCGGATCGTGGACCTGCTGGACATGGTGGGTATCCGCAACCCGGAGAGCCGGCTGAAGGATTATCCGCACCAGTTGTCGGGCGGGCAGCGGCAGCGGGTGATGATCGCCATGGCGCTGGCCAACAAGCCCGATATTCTGATCGCCGACGAGCCGACCACCGCGCTGGACGTGACGATTCAGGCGCAGATCCTCGAATTGCTGGCGCGGATCAAGCGGGACGAGGGGATGGGCCTTTTGTTCATCACCCACGATTTGCAGATCGTCGAGCGGATCGCCGACAAGGTCTGTGTCATGAAGGATGGCGAAATCGTCGAGACCGGGCCGACCAAGGAGATTTTCGCCAACCCGCAGCACGCCTATACGCAGAAGCTTTTGGGTGCGCGGGCGACGGGAGAGCCGGCGCCTGTGCCCGAGGGGGCGCGGACAATCGTCGAGACGGAGGGGCTGCGGGTGTGGTTCCCGATCCAGCGCGGTTTCCTGCGGAAGACCACGGGCCATATCAAGGCGGTGAACGACGCCACCATCTGGGTGCGCGCGGGCGAGACGCTGGGGGTTGTCGGGGAAAGCGGCTCGGGCAAGACGACGCTGGCCATGGCGATCATGCGGCTGGCGGCGTCGCAGGGCAAGATCACCTTCGACGGCGAGGATGTGCATGGCTGGTCGACGCGACAGCTGCGCAAGCGGCGGGCGGATATGCAGATCGTGTTTCAGGATCCGTTCGGCAGCCTGAGCCCGCGGATGACCTGCGAGCAGATCATTTGTGAGGGGCTGTGGGTGCATGGCAACCCCGGCGGGCGGGCGCCGCGAGATTTGGTGGCCGAGGTGATGGAGGAGGTCGACCTCAACCCGGCTACGATGGACCGGTATCCGCATGAATTCAGCGGCGGGCAGAGGCAGCGGATCGCCATTGCGCGGGCGATGATCCTGCGGCCCAAGATGGTGGTGCTGGACGAGCCCACCAGCGCGCTGGACATGACGGTGCAGGTGCAGATCGTCGATCTGCTGCGGAAGCTGCAGGAGAAATGGGGTCTGGCCTATCTGTTCATCAGCCACGACCTGAACGTGGTGCGGGCGATGAGCCACAACGTGGCGGTGATGAAGGATGGCGATATCGTCGAGTATGGCTCGGCGGGGGAGGTGTTCGAGAACCCGCGCACGGCCTATGCAAGGACGCTGTTGCAGGCGGCGCTGGATCTGAAGGCGTCGGTTCCGGCGTAAGGTCGGGCGTTTTTCGAATAAGGGAGAGAGGCCCCGGATCAAGTCCGGGGCGGGGCTCAGATTGCGGAGCTGTGGCCGGCCTTGTCGAGCTCGTAGGTGTCGAGGCTGCGGGCGACCATGCGGGTGAGCGGTCGGGCCTCCTGCGGGATCGAGAGCCCGTCGGGGCCGACGCGAAGCAAGCCGTCGAAATCGCGGTTTATGCGGTCCAGCATGGCCGACAGCGCCGGGGCGGAAATGCCGAAGCGGCTGCGGATCTCGGCGGTGTCGATGCGGAACTCGCACATGAGCTGTTCGATCATCCGGCCGCGCATCCGGTCCTCGGGCGTGAAGGTATGGCCGCGCGCGGTGGAAAAGCGCCCCTCGCGGATGGCGGCGGTATGGGCGCCGGTGGCGGGTGCGTTCTGGGCGTAGCCCTGGGGGAAGCGCGAAATTGAGGAGGCGCCGACGCCGATCAGAACCTCGGCGGTGTCGTCGGTATACCCTTGGAAGTTGCGGCGCAGGCGGCCGGTTTTGCGGGCGATGGACAGGCCGTCACTCTTGGTGGCGAAATGGTCGATGCCGATCTCGTCGTAATGATCCCACAGGAAGAGGCGGCGGGCGGTTTCGAACAGGTCGAGCCGTTCGGCCGGGGTGGGCAGGGCGTCGGACGGGATCATCTGTTGGCGCTTGGCCATCCACGGAACGTGGGCATAGCCGTAAAGCGCCACACGATCGGGGGTGAGCGACAGGAGTTTCTGGACGCTTTCGGTGATTCGCTCGCGCGACTGGTGCGGCAGGCCGTAAAGGATATCGGCGTTGAGGCTGGTCACACCGCGGGCGCGGATTTCCTCGACCGCGTCGCGGGTGATGTCGTAGCTTTGCATCCGGCCGATCGTGGCCTGAATGTCGGGGTCGAAATCCTGCACGCCGATCGAGGCGCGGGTCATGCCGGCGCGGGCCAGCGCGTCGAGGCGGGCGGCGTCGATCTCGTTCGGGTCGATCTCGACCGAGAACTCGGTCTGGTCCGAGAAGGGCGTGACCTCGCGGATGGCGCCGGCGAGGTCTTCCATCATCTGCGGAGACAGAAGGGTGGGCGTGCCGCCGCCCCAGTGCAGGCGTGAGAGCGTCACGCCTTGGGGGAGGTGCGCGGCCAGCAGGCGAAGCTCGGACTTGAGCGTTTCGAGATAGGCGGCGACGGGCTTGTCGGTCTGCGTGCCCTGTGTGCGGCAGGCGCAGAACCAGCAGAGCCGCCGGCAGAAGGGCACGTGGACATAGAGCGATATCTTGGCCCCCGGCGCGATGGCGCCGATCCAGCTCGCGAATTGATCCGACCCCACGTCGCGCCCGAAATGCGGGGCGGTGGGGTAGCTTGTGTAGCGGGGCACCTTAGCGTCAAAAAGACCCAGTCTGCCCAATTGAGATTTCGTAACCATGCCACTACCCTTAGTAGAGGACGCCGAGCCCATCTTTGACGCAGATCAACCTTTGTCGAACGAGAGAGCCGATGCTGAACGAAGCCGCCAAAACGTTACCGAGAGATTGCGGCGATTGTCCGATCAGGCATCGGGCTGTCTGTGCGCGCTGCGAGTCGGACGAGTTGGCGAAGCTCGACACGATCAAGTATTACCGCAGCTTCGAGGCCGGTCAGACCGTGATCTGGGCCGGGGACAAGATGGATTTCGTGGGCTCGGTCGTCACCGGTATCGCCACGCTGACGCAGGCGATGGAGGACGGGCGCACGCAGATGGTGGGCCTGCTGCTGCCGAGCGATTTCGTCGGGCGGCCGGGGCGCGAGACGGCGGCCTATGACGTGGTGGCGACCACCGACATGGTGATGTGCTGTTTTCGCCGGAAGCCGTTCGAGGAGATGATGGCGGTGACGCCGCATATCGCGCAGCGGCTGCTGGAGATGACGCTGGACGAGCTGGACGCGGCAAGGGAATGGATGCTTGTGCTGGGCCGCAAGACCGCGCGGGAAAAGATCGCCTCGCTTCTTTCGATCATCGCGCGGCGCAATGCCTCGCTGAGTGTCGGCAAGACGACGGGGCCGATGGTGTTCGACCTGCCGCTCACGCGGGAGGCGATGGCGGATTACCTCGGGCTGACGCTGGAGACGGTGAGCCGGCAGATTTCGGCGCTGCGCAAGGACGGTGTGATCGTGCTGGAGGGCAAGCGGCACGTGACGGTGCCGGATTTCAACCGCCTGATGGAAGAGGCGGGCGACGACAGCGATGGCGGGCCGCTGGCCTAGGCCGGGGTTGCGGGCGGAGTTTTTCTGAAACGGATTGGGCGTGGCGCCCGCCCCGGAGGTTGGGGGCGGGGCCTTTTGCGGGGTCAGTGGGCCATCAGCACCGGAAGCCTGGCCTCTTCCAGCATCGAACGGGTGGCGCCGCCGAAGATCGCCTCGCGGAAGCGGGAATGGCCATAGGCGCCCATCACCATCAGGTCTGCATCTATGTCGGTGGCATGACGGAGCAGGATGTCGGAGACTTTCGGCAGGGTTTTCGACAGCACGTCGATCTCGATTTTCACGCCATGGCGGGCGAGGTACTGCGACAGCATGCCGCCGGGGTCGGAGCGGGTCGGGCCATGCGTGGGCGGATCGACGATGGCGAGGTGCACCAGATCGGCGGCCATCAGCGCCGGCATGGCCGCACGGACAGCCGCCAGCGCCTCGGCGCTTTCGTTCCAGGCCACGACGACGCGCCGCGGATTGGCGGGCGAGGTGGATGGCGGCACGATCAGCGCCGGTGTGCGACCGTCGAAGAGCACCGATTCGGCTGCCGGCTCGAGCTCGGCTCCGCGGCTCTCGCCATAGGGTTGCGGCAGGATCGCAAGGTCCGAGAACCGGGCCCGTGACGCCACGTGGCGGCCGAGGTCGGCCAACTGGCAGACGCCTTTCTCGCTGGCCCAGAGAATGTCCTCCGCGCCAAGCCGCTTGCGCACCTTGGCGTCGATCTCTTCGGCTTCTTCCTGTGCGCGGGTGATGGTTTCCTGAAGCACCACGGCGCTGGCGCCGGCGTAGTAATAGCCGGTCTGGCTGCGGTCGACGCCAAGGCAGAGCAGGTCGAGATGCGCGTCATGCGCTGCGGCCAGGGCGATGGCGTGGTCGAGGGTTTCATCGACCAGCGCCGCATCCGTCAGAACGGAAAACAGGCAGTTGTAGGACATGTCGGCTCCCTTAACAGAACGTTAATCACCCGACGCTAAGGCGGGATCGGGCGCTGTGCCTTGATGCGTGTCAAATCGACCTGACGCGCCGGGGAAAATGCAATGGGTGGGTTTCATTGATGTAGATCAAGGCGGCCAGCCGGTCAGTTCAGCATTACGGCTCCAGGGAAAACGCGCCCGCGCGCGGTGATTCCATTGCCCGCGCGGATCAGGACGAAGGGACGAAGAGATATGGCGAACTACTTCAAGCTGATCGCGCTTGGCGTCATCGTGCTTCTGGCACTGATGGCGGCGAATTTCGCGCGCGATCTGGCCTATCTGGCGAATGCGCTGACCGTGGCGCTGGTGGCCGGGGGGCTGTTCATCTGGGTGCTGCGCAACACCGACGAACCGGTGGTGCAGCGGGATCTTTCCGGGGAATACATGGACGGTGTGATCCGCTACGGGGTGATCGCGACGGCGCTTTGGGGTGTCGTCGGGTTCCTTGTGGGCACGTTCATCGCCTTTCAGCTCGCCTTTCCGGAGCTGAATTTCGAGTGGTCGCAGGGGATGCTCAATTTCGGGCGGCTGCGGCCGCTGCATACCAGCGCGGTGATCTTTGCCTTTGGCGGCAACGCCCTGATCTGTACGTCCTTCTATGTCGTCCAGCGCACCAGCGCCGCGCGGCTGTGGGGCGGCAATCTGGCGTGGTTCGTGTTCTGGGGATATCAGCTTGTCATCGTGCTGGCGGCGGTGGGCTATCTGCTGGGCGCGACGCAGGGCAAGGAGTATGCCGAGCCGGAATGGTATGTCGACTGGTGGCTGACCATCGTTTGGGTCGCCTACCTGCTGGTCTTCGCGGGCACGCTGATGAAGCGGAAAGAGCCGCATATCTATGTCGCCAACTGGTTCTACCTGGCGTTCATCCTGACCGTCGCGTTGCTGCACATCGTCAATAACATGTCGATTCCGGTGTCGATCTTTGGATCGAAATCGGTGCAGGTCTTCTCGGGCGTGCAGGATGCGATGACGCAGTGGTGGTACGGGCATAACGCCGTGGGCTTCTTTCTGACCGCCGGGTTCCTGGGCATGATGTATTATTTCGTGCCGAAACAGGCCGAGCGGCCGGTCTTCAGCTACAAGCTGTCGATCGTCCACTTCTGGGCGCTGATCTTCATCTATATCTGGGCCGGTCCGCACCACCTGCATTATACTGCGCTGCCCGACTGGGCCTCGACGCTGGGCATGGTGTTCTCGGTCATCCTGTGGATGCCCTCGTGGGGTGGCATGATCAACGGGCTGATGACGCTGTCGGGCGCGTGGGACAAGCTGCGCACCGACCCGGTGATCCGGATGATGGTGATCTCGATCGGGTTCTACGGCATGTCGACCTTTGAGGGGCCGATGATGTCGATCCGGGCGGTCAACTCGCTGTCGCACTATACAGACTGGACGATCGGGCACGTGCATTCCGGTGCGCTTGGCTGGAACGGCATGATCACCTTCGGGGCGCTGTACTTCCTGGTTCCGAAGCTGTGGAACAAGGAGCGGCTGTATAGCCTGAGCCTTGTGAGCTGGCACTTCTGGCTCGCGACAATCGGGATCATCCTCTACGCCGCCTCGATGTGGGTGACGGGCATCATGGAGGGCCTGATGTGGCGCGAAGTGGATGCCAACGGCTTCCTCGTGAACTCGTTCGCCGACACGGTCGCCGCCAAGTTTCCCATGTACGTGGTGCGTGGTCTGGGCGGGGTGCTGTTCATCAGCGGCGCAATCATCATGTGCTACAACCTTTACATGACCATTCGTCGGAGCCCGGCCACCCAGGTGGCCGCCGGTTCCGCGGTCCCGGCTGAATAAGGAGGGCCGGACAATGGCTAACGAATCCAACAAGAAACCCCCGATGCCGGCCTCGGCCACGGGTGTCGGCGACCGGCCCAAGAAGAAAACCTTCCTTGACCGGCACCAGATGCTTGAACGGAATGTCACGCTTTTGGCGGTGCTGTCGCTGATCGTGGTGTCGATCGGCGGGATCGTCCAGATCGCCCCGCTGTTCTGGCTGGAGAACACGATCGAGGATGTGGAGGGCATGCGCCCCTACACCCCGCTCGAAATGGCCGGGCGCAACATCTATATCCGCGAGGGATGTTATGTATGCCACAGCCAGATGATCCGGCCGATGCGGGACGAGGTGGAGCGGTACGGGCATTACAGCCTTGCGGCAGAAAGCCAGTATGACCACCCGTTCCAGTGGGGATCCAAGCGGACGGGACCGGACCTTGCCCGCGTGGGCGGCCGGTATTCGGACGAGTGGCATGTCGATCACCTGCGCGATCCGCAGGCGGTGGTGCCGGAATCGGTGATGCCCAAGTATGGCTATCTCGAGGATCGGCTGATCGAGGGCGAGCATATCGGTGACGTACTGGCGACCAACGCCATGGTCGGGGTGCCCTATACCGAGGAGATGATCGAGAACGCGCAGGCGGATTTCGCGGCGCAGACCGATCCTTTCGGTGACTTTGACGGGCTGGTCGAACGCTATGGCGAGACGGTCAACGTGCGCAATTTCGACGGGGCGGCGGGTATTTCCGAGGCCGACGCGCTGATCGCCTATCTGCAAATGCTGGGCACGCTGGTCGATTTCTCGACCTTCACGCCCGTGGCCAGCCGGTAAGGGAGGATATCATGGAAACCTATTCCCTTCTTCGCCAGTTCGCCGACAGCTGGATGCTGTTGTTCCTGTTCGCCTTCTTCATCGGCGTCGTGTTCTGGGTGTTCCGGCCCGGCGCCTCGAAGAAATACCAGGACACGGCCAGCATCCCCTTCCGGCATGAAGACAAGCCCGCGCCTGACCGCGCGGAGAGCGCCAAGGAGGCGTGAGGACAATGGCAAAAGAACCGCAAATCCAGGATAACGATCCGGAAACCACCGGGCATGAATGGGACGGCATCAAGGAGTTCAACAACCCGCTGCCGCGCTGGTGGGTCTGGGTGTTCTACCTGACGATCGTCTGGGGCATCTGGTACAGCGTCGCCTACCCCGCATGGCCGGGGATCAAGGAGGCCACGGCCGGCTACATGGGCTGGTCGACCCGCGCCAACGTCGCCGAGGAGATCGCGGCGGCCGAGGCCGCCAACGCCGGGATCAACGAGAAGCTGGCCTCGGTCGAGCTGACCGCGATTCAGGGTGATGACGAGTTGCAGGGCTATGCGACCTCGGCCGGGGCGGCGGTGTTCCGGACGTGGTGCGCCCAGTGCCACGGGTCGGGGGCCGCCGGGGCCAAGGGCTATCCCAACCTGCAGGATGACGCATGGCTCTGGGGTGGTACGATGGAGGATATCCACACCACCGTCACCCACGGCATTCGCAACGAGGAAGACCCCGACGCGCGGTTTTCGCAGATGCCCGCCTTTGGCGAGATCCTTGAAGACGAGGAGATCGGGCAGGTGGTCAACTATGTGATGGCGATGTCGGGTCAGGAGCCGCGTGACGCCGAGGCCGCGACGACGGGGGAGCAGGTGTTCCTCGATAATTGTGCGGTCTGTCACATGGATGACGGCACCGGCGACCAGTTTCAGGGCGCGCCGAACCTGACCGACGCGATCTGGCTCTATGGCGGGGATTACGACACGCTGCACGAGACGGTGACCTATAGCCGCTTTGGCGTGATGCCGCCGTGGAACCAGCGCCTGTCGGAGGCCGAGATCCGGGCGGTGACGACGTATGTCCACCAGTTGGGCGGCGGCGAGTAGGCTGCTTACGAGAAACTCGCGGGCGGAGTGAGTGCTGCCCGCGAGCCCGGCACCGGCCGTTCCGTCCTGTTCGCGCGTTTCCTGGAACGGTCGGTGCCTTTTTGATCGAGGTTGGTTTCAGCCGTCGAGGAAGCCCGAGAGCGTGTTCAGCACGGCCTCGGGCGCTTCGAGTTGGGGCAGGTGGCCGATGCCCGGCAGCGTTTCGAACGCGGCCTTGGGCATCAGCGCGTGCAGGGCGCGGCCGCGGGCGAGGGGAATCCACGGGTCGGCTTCACCCCAGATAATCTTTGCCGGGCAGCGGATATTGCCGAAGATCGGCTCGACCTCGGCGGTGAAGCGTTCGTCGGCCTGCGCGAATTGCCGGTAGAAGCTGATGCGCCCGGCCTCGTCGAGCCACGGGGCGACCAGTGCCTCGATATCCTCGGGCATGAGTTCGGTGACCAGCGCGCCGTGGATATAGGCGCGGACGATGGCCTCGTGGATATGCGGGGGCAGGGCGGTGAAGGCGTCGACATGGCGGCCGACATGGTCGAAGAAATCCGACCCCCATGGCCGCATCGCCACCACGTTCATCAGCACGAGACGGTCGAATTCGGCCCCGTGGAGAAGGTGCGCGCGCAGGGTGGTGGCGCCGCCGAAATCATGTGCCACGACGCGCGGATGGTCGAGACCCCAGTGGCTCAGCATGTGGGCGAAGACCTCTCCCTGTATGTCGAGACCCGTGCGCTGATCGGGGCGCTTTTCGGAGCGGCCATAGCCCGGCATGTCGTACCAGTAGACGGTGTGGGTTCGCGCGAGGGCGGGGAGGACGCGGTGCCAGGATACCGAGGACCACGGCCAGCCATGGGCGAGCACCAGCGGCGGGCCGGAGCCGGCGCTGTCCCAAGCGACGGTGCCGGCGGGTGTGTCGGCGGTGCGGGTCAGGTGCCAGGGCATAGCGATCCTTTCAGGGCGGGCAAAAAAGACCCGTGGCGCGGCAGTGAAGCCGGGCCACGGGCCAGTCGGGGGAGACTCAGGGGCGCTCAGCGAATGCCGGTATCGGAACGCGGGGCGAGGTGCGGCCAGCGCCGCCCGCGCCACGGCCAGCGCTGGGTCTGGCGTTCGCGGGCGGCGAGGCCGGGGTGAAAGACGAGAGGGTCCATCAGAAGCGACGCCCGGCGAGATGGGCCTCGATCTCGGCGTTGCGGCGGTTGTCGAAGCGTTCGCCGCGGGCCCAGTGCGAGGGGGCATCCCAGTGATCACGGGGTTCGTTACGGGTTGCGGTTCTGAAAGTATTTGCGAAGATATGGAACATGGCGTTTCCTTTCGTTTGGCTGCTTCATGCCTTGGAATATGGGCTAATGCGGGCCATGATGCGACTCAGGAAAAATTGGTTTATGTAAGGTAGGATTACATGATTGACTGGATCGCCCTGCCGCCCCTTTCGGCGCTGCGTGCCCTTGCCGCGCTGGCGGAATGCCAGTCGGTGACGAAGGCGGGCGAGCGGCTGAATGTCAGCCATGCCGCCGTCAGCCAGCAGATCCGGACGCTCGAGACGCATATGGGGCTGTCGCTGGTCGACCGGTCGGGGCGGCGGCTGGAACTGACACCGGAGGGCGCGCAACTGGCCGAGGCGCTGACCGAGGGGTTCGGGACGATCTATCGCACGATCCAGGCGCTGACCGGGGCCGACGCGGCGCGGCCCCTGCAGATCTCGACGACCCAGCTTTTCGCGAGCACGTGGCTGATGCCGCGGCTGCTGGATTTCCAGACAAAGCATCCGGGCGTCGACCTGATGGTGCATCCCACCGCCGAGATCAGTGACCCGGCGCCGGGCGGCATCGACCTGTGCCTGCGGTTCGGCGATGGCAACTGGCCGGGGCTGGAGGCCGAGATGCTGGTGCCGGCGGATATCGTCATCACCGCCGCGCCGTCGCTGGTGGGGGAATGCGACGTGGTGGAGCCGGCCGACCTGTTGCGGTTTCCGTGGTTGCAGGAGCTCGGCACCAACGAGTCGATGGACTGGTTGCGCTCGCACGGGGTGACGGAAGGCTGTGTCAAAAGCCTGACCCACGTGCCTGGCAACTTGATGCTGGAAGGGGCAAGGGCCGGGCAGGGGGTGATCAGCACGGCGATGTCCTCGGTCGAGGTGGATGTGAAGGCCGGGCGGCTGCGGGTTCTGTTCCGCGATGCGGGCGAGACGGGGTATCACATCGTCACGCGCCCCGGCATCCTGCGCCCGTCGGCCAAGGCCTTTTTGCAATGGCTGCGGCGGCAGGGCAGGGAGGCCGGGGCGCTGGCGGAGGTGTAAGTGCGGCATTGCTCCGCATTCCGCTCGGCGCGGGAATAGATCACTTTCAGAGTCAAAATTGATGCAGGTCAAAGCCCTGACGGGGCCGGTCTGAGAGAAGATCGGATAACCCGCCACAACCAGTGGAGTGATTCCCGTTGGCAGAGTCTCAGCCAAATGTCCCGCCCAGCCTTTATGCCGCACGCGAGCCGATCTTCCCCAAGCGGGTTTACGGCAAGTTCCGGAACCTGAAATGGGTGATCATGATCGTCACCTTGGGTATCTATTACCTGACCCCGTGGATCCGGTGGGATCGGGGGCCGGAACTGCCTGATCAGGCGGTTCTGGTCGATCTGGCGCATCGGCGGTTCTTTTTCTTCTGGATCGAAATCTGGCCGCACGAGTTCTATTTCGTGGCCGGTCTGCTGGTGATGGCGGGGCTGGGGCTGTTCCTGTTCACCTCGGCGCTGGGCCGGGTGTGGTGCGGCTATGCCTGCCCGCAGACGGTGTGGACCGATCTTTTCATCCTTGTCGAGCGCTGGATCGAGGGTGACCGGAACGCCCGACTGCGCCTGCACCGGCAGAAGAAGCTGGATGCGCGCAAGGTGGGGCTGCGGCTGACCAAGTGGGCGGTGTGGCTGTTGATCGCGGTGGCCACTGGCGGGGCGTGGGTGTTTTATTTTACCGACGCGCCGACGCTGCTGGTCGATCTGTTCACGCTTCAGGCGCATCCGATTGCCTATACCACGCTCGCCATCCTGACCGGCACGACGTTTTTCTTTGGCGGGTTCGCGCGGGAGCAGATCTGTATCTATGCCTGCCCGTGGCCGCGCATTCAGGCCGCGATGATGGACGAGGACACGCTGACGGTGGGCTACCGCTACTGGCGGGGCGAGCCGCGCGGCAAGGGCAACGTGCGTCGGCGGCAGGCCGAAGAGGCGAAAGCGGCCGAGGCGGCCTCGCACGCCGCCGGAGAGACGGCGGGGGGCAGCTATGCAAGGACGCCGGTGCCCAACAATGCGAGCGATATGGTGCCCGATGCGACGGCGGCAGCCACCGGGCCGGGCGACTGCATCGATTGTATGGCCTGCGTGAATGTTTGCCCGATGGGGATCGACATTCGCGACGGGCAGCAGATGGAGTGCATCACCTGCGCGCTGTGCATCGACGCCTGCGACGACATCATGGCCAAGATCGGCAAGCCGCGCGGGCTGATTGATTACATGGCGCTGACCGACGAAGTGCGTGAGCGCGAGGGCCATCCGCCCAAGCCGGTCATCAAGCATGTCCTGCGACCCCGCACGATCCTTTACACATCGCTGTGGTCGCTGGTGGGGCTGGCGCTTGTGTTCGCGCTGTTCATCCGGGCCGAAATCGACATGACCGTGGCGCCGGTGCGCAACCCGACGTTCGTGATGCTGTCGGACGGCTCGGTGCGCAACACCTACGAGGTGCGGCTGCGCAACAAGCATGGCGAGACGCGGCCCTTCCGCCTGTCGGTGAGCGACAACGACGCGGTTCGGCTGGAGCTGGAAGGGGCCGCTGATGCCACGGTGGAGGTGGCGGCGAATGCCCAGCGGCTTCAGCGCGTCTACCTGATCGCGCCGGCCGGGTCGGCGGCGGCCAATGCCGAACGCAGCGACGTGCGGCTGTGGGTCGAGGACGAGACCAATGGCGACCGGGTCTACAAGGACACCATTTTCAACGGAAAGGCGAACCAGTGATGGCCGAGGATCAGATCAAGGGGAGACAGATCACCGGGAAGCACGTGCTGATCGGCTTTGTCATGGCCTTCAGTGTGATCATCGGGGTGAACATCCTGCTGGCGGTGTCGGCGGTGAAGACCTTTCCGGGGTTGGAGGTGAAGAACTCCTATATCGCCAGCCAGACCTTCGACGATCGCAAGGCCGCGCAGGAGGCGCTGGGCTGGACCGTGGGGGCGCATCACCACGATGGCATTCTGACCCTGTCGATCAACGACGAGGCGGGCGAGCCGGTGCGCGTGGCCAAGCTGGATGCGACGGTGGGCCGGGCGACGAACGTGTCGCAGGACGTGACGCCGGAGTTCCGGTTTGACGGCAATGCCTATGTGGCGCCGGTCGAGTTGGGCGGCGGCAACTGGAACATCCGGATGGAGGCGATCGCGGGGGACGGTACGCCGTTCCGGCAGCGTGTCGTGCTGATCAAGGACTGACGGGGATGAAGGGAATATCGGTGATGGTGGCGATACACGCCCCGGGCCTGACCCGGGGCCTTGCGGCTGGCGGGGAGGTCCCGGCGCGGGGGCCGGGACGGGGGGCACCATGACTGCCACGATGCGCTCCTCTGCATCGGCCTGTCCGGCCTGTTCGGCGGCGCCGGCGGCCGAAGCGTTGGCCGGGGCCTCGGCGGGGGAGGCGCAGATCGCGCTGAGCCTGCCGACGATCCATTGCTCGGCTTGTATCACCCGGATCGAGAAGGCGCTGAACGCCGATCCGAGGGTGCATTCGGCGCGGGTGAACCTGACGCTGAAGCGGGCCAGCATCGAGGCGGACGAGAGTGTCACCGCGCAGGAGATGCAGGCGCTGGTCGAAGCGCTGGGCTATGAGGCGCATGAGTTGGACCCCGGTACGCTCAACGCCACGGCCAATGACCGGGCGGGGCGCAACCTGTTGATGCGGCTGGCGGTGGCGGGGTTCGCGTCGATGAACGTGATGCTGCTGTCGGTGTCGGTCTGGTCGGGGGCCGAGGACGCGACGCGGGACATGTTCCACTGGATTTCCGCGGCCATTGCCCTGCCGACGATCGCGTTCTCCGGCCAGCCCTTTTTTACCAACGCGTGGGCGGCGCTGAGGAAGCGGCAGCTCAACATGGATGTGCCGATAACTCTGGCGATCCTGCTGGCGGTGGTGACATCGCTTTGGGAGACGTCGCTGTCGGGGGAGCACGCCTATTTCGACGCGGCGCTGGCGCTGACCTTTTTTTTGCTGGCGGGGCGGTACCTCGATCACCGGACGCGGGCGATTGCCCGGTCAGCGGCGGAGGAGTTGACCGCGCTGGAGGTGCCGCGTGCGGTGGTTTTGCGGGACGGGGCGGAGGAGACGGTCGCCGTGGCGGAACTGGCCGTGGGTGACATGGTGCTGGTGCGCCCGGGCGGGCGGATGCCGGTGGATGGGGAGATTGTCGAGGGCACGTCGGAGATCGACCGGTCGCTGCTGACGGGCGAGACGGTGCCGGTGTTCGCAGGTCAAGGGCAGGCCGTGTCGGCGGGGGAGGTGAACCTGACCGGGCCGCTGACGGTAAGGGCGAGGGCGGTGGGCGCCGATACCTCGCTGCACCGGATGGCGGACCTTGTCGCCATCGCCGAGTCGGGGCGGTCGCGCTATACCTCGCTGGCCGACAAGGCGGCGAAGCTTTACGCGCCGGGGGTGCATATCCTGTCGGGTTTGGCCTTTGTGGGGTGGTATCTCTACACTTTCGATCTGCGGACCGCGTTGAATATCGCGGCGGCGGTGCTGATCATCACCTGCCCCTGTGCGCTGGGCCTTGCGGTGCCGGCGGTGACCACGGCGGCGAGCGGGCGGCTGTTTCGGCGCGGCATGCTGATCAAGCACGAAACCGCGCTGGAGCGGTTGGCGGAGGTCGATGCGGTGGTATTCGACAAGACCGGCACGTTGACCGAGGGGACGCCGGAGCTGACCAATCTGGACGATCTGAAGCGGGCGGATGTGGAACTGGCCTTGGCGCTGGCGCAGGGCTCGGCGCATCCGCTGGCGCAGGCGATCACGCGGGCGGCGAGGGCAGGGGGGTATGCGCCGGCGACCGTCAGTGACGTGACCGAGGTGCCGGGCTACGGGACTAAGGCTATGTTCGACGGTCGGGAGGTGCGGCTGGGCCGGGCAAGCTGGACCGGGGCGGAGGGCAGGGCGGTGACGGCCACCTTCCTTCAGCGGGGCGATGCGGCGCCGGTGGCGTTCGTCTTTGCCGACCGGCTGCGGGCCGGGGCGGAGGCGGCGGTGGCCGAATTGCAGAAGGCGGGCAAGGACGTGTACCTGATGTCGGGCGATACCACGCCGGCGGTCGAGGCGCTGGCCCAGCGGCTGGGGATCGGGCACTGGATGGCCGAGGCGCTGCCGGCGGACAAGGCCGCGCGGGTGCAGGCGATGACCGGGGAGGGGCGCCGCGTTCTGATGGTGGGTGACGGGCTCAACGACACGGCGGCGCTGACGGCGGCGCATGTGTCGATCTCGCCCGCCTCGGCGCTGGATGCCGCAAGGGTGGCCAGCGACATCGTGCTGCTGGGCGGGGATCTGTCGCCCATTCCGGCGGCCTGTGGCACGGCGAAATCCGCGACCCGGCGGATCAGGGAAAACTTTCGCATCGCCACGGTCTATAACATCATTGCTGTGCCGCTGGCGGTGGCGGGGCTCTGCTCTCCGCTGATCGCGGCCTTGGCCATGTCGGCCTCGTCGATTACGGTATCGCTGAACGCATTGCGCCTGAGGTAGCCATGACCATTCTCGCCTATCTCATTCCGATATCGCTGATCATGGGGGGGCTGGGGCTGGCCTTTTTCATCTGGACGGTGAAGACCAACCAGTATGATGACCCCGAAGGCGACGCGCAGCGCATCCTGTCAGATGAGTATGACGACAAGCCGAAGCGATAGGAAAAGGCCATGACCGTCAAGCGGATCGTCGCCAATATCGCCACCGACCGGGTGGCGGAGGTGCGGGATTTCTATGCCGGCCTGCTGGGGCTGGAGACGGCGATGGACATGGGATGGATTGCAACGCTGGCCTCGGGCGAACAGGCGCTGACGCAGGTGAGCATCATGTCAGAGGGCGGCTCGGGCACGCCGGTGCCGGATATCTCGATCGAGGTGGAGGACGTGGATGCCACCCACGCGAGGGCGCGGCAGATGGGGTGCGATATCGCTTATGACCTGACGGACGAGCCGTGGGGCGTAAGGCGGTTCTACCTGCGCGACCCGGCGGGCAAGCTGATCAACATCCTGTCCCACAAGGGGTAGGGCGACCGCTCATTCGCAGGAAGTGATCGCCTCGCCATGGGCCTCGCGCGCGGCGTTCATCCGCTCGAGCAGGTCGGCCTGATCGGTGTCGTTCTGGCCCGCGACGGTTTCGATCGCCGCCTCCCATGCCGCGTCCTCTTCCTGGCCGTTGGCCTTGCCGTCGAGGTAGAGCACGCCGACCGCGTTGTAGGCGTCGGCGTCTTCCTCGCCGATCTTCTCGGCCAGTGCCTCGGTCGCGCATTGGCATTGGGTGTCGTCGGTACCGCTCTGATCGAGGCACATGCTCGTCGTGTCGGCGGCGGCGGCCTGGCCGGATGCGGCCATGGCAAAGATCAGAACAAGTGGAAAACGTATCGGCATGGCAACCTCCCAGCGGCTTACAGCTAAAAGATAGAACGCCGGGGCGGAAAGCAAAGTTCCCGGACGCGGCGGTGGGGGCCGCGTCCGGGAGGTGCGCATTCCGGTTAGGGAGATGCGTGGTCTTGTCCGGTCCTTCGAAGGAGGGACCGGTGCGACCGTCGGGGCGCTACCCCGTCGGTTCGATCATGAAACACGTGATCTTCTTGGCCTGAAGCCGGCGGCAGGCCAGTTCGGCCGTCTCGCGGCTCATGCCCATGAAGTTGGCGTCATAGCCGCTGTTGCGCTTGAGTACCTTGCGCAGGCTGCCGTCGAGCGTGGACATCTCGTTGAGCGCGATCTGCAGCAGCACCTTGCGGGCCTTGTACTGGCTTGGATAGCGGCCAACGGTGATGCCCCAGTGGCGCCCGCCGGAGGTCGAGACGCGCTCGACGATCTCCTGCTCGGGGTCGCCCTTGGGCTCGCCGATCTCGCGGGAGGCGAGGACGATGCTTTCCGGCCGCAGTTCGGGCGTGATGTCGGGATTGACGTCAAGCGCGGCGGTCAGCACGTCGGGCTCGGGGACCAGTTCGGCCTCTTCCGCCTCGACGGTGGTTGGCTCGGGCTCGTCCAGCGCGACCTCCTGTGCCGCGAGGATCGCGTTCTCGATATCCGCCTTGTCGGCGACCAGCACGGGCGCCGGTTCCTCCGGCACGGGCCGCAGCATCGGCCGCAGGCTGCGCTTGACCGCGGCGGCACTGGCGAGCCGGACGACCTTGCCGACGCCCCCCGGAACATCGTCGCCGTTGATCTTGCCCATATAGGGCGGCTTCGACGGCTTGTTCACGGCCACGTGGGTCTTGGACCGGGCAAAGCCGAGGTCGAGCAACTCCGCCACCTTGGCATTGCGCGAGGCGGTCGAGCGGCCCCCGTAGACCGTTGCGATGATGCGCTTGCCCCCGCGCTCGGCGCTGGCCGTCAGGTTGAAGCCGGCGGCGCGGGTGTAGCCCGTCTTGATGCCGTCGGCGCCCCGATAGCTGCCGAGCAGCTTGCGGTTGGTGTGGTAGACCTTGCGCACGCCCGCATCCGCGGTGATCCGCGAGAAGAGATTGTAATATTCGGGATAGTCATAGAACAGGTGCCGCCCGAGGATCGTCATGTCGCGGGCGGTCGACTGGTGCCCGGATTCGGTCAGGCCGTGGGCGTTCTTGAAGGTGGTGTTCTTCATGCCGAGCGCCTTGGCGGTGCGGTTCATCCGTGCCGCGAAGCGGGCCTCGGAGCCTTCAATCGCTTCGCCGAGCGCGGTGGCCGCGTCATTGGCCGACTTCACCGCGGCGGCGCGGATCAGGTAGCGCAGGCGGATGCTCTGCCCGGCGCGCAGGCCCAGCTTGCTGGGTGGTTCGCTGGCCGCGTGGCTGGAAATCTTGATCCTGTCATCCAGCCCGATCTCGCCGTTCTCGACGGCCTCGAACACGATGTAGAGGGTCATCATCTTGGTCAGGGACGCCGGGTGAAGCCGCGTGTCCGCATTGCGGGCATGCAGGACCTCGCCCGAACGGGCGTCCATCACGAAGGCGGCATAGGGGGCCGCCGCCGCGCTTAGGGGAACTATGACCATCATCCAGAGGGCGGCCAACGCCACACACCCCCACCGGACCGGCTGTTTACTCCGGGTTCTCATGAACCTGCTCTTCTTCTGCCTCGTCCCGCACTTTTGGCGGGTTTTTTACTTTATGAGATAAAGGCTAGCACAAGGTGAAATTCGAATAAAGGCGTCATTTGAAAGAGTTATCTGGCTGCGAAATCTCGCCGCCACAACATATGGTGCACCGGCTGTCCGCCTTCGCAATTGCTGCCATTATGGCGGGATTGTGGCGGCGGACAGCTGCACAAAAAACGGGCCCGGAGCCATTTTGGCCCGGGCCCATCATCGTCAATTCGGAATCACGCTTTAGTTGAGTGCCTCGTCGGTGATCGCATGGGTCCAGGCGTCTTCACCCGGATGTTCGGTGATCACCGGAGCCGACCCGCCCGACAGCAGCGATTCGACCGTCCGCTCGTAATCTTCCGGATCGAGGGCACCGTTTGAGCCGGCGGTCAGCTTGGCGACCTCTTCCATCATCCGCTTCTGGTGCTTTTCGGTCTGGGCCCCGGTGGCGTCGTTGTCGAGCACGATCATCGCCGCCTCTTCGGGGTTCTCCTCGGCCCATTTCCAGCCCTTCATCGAGGCGCGGACAAAGCGGACCATCTTGTCGGAGAATTCCTCGTCTTCGAGGTTCTCGCCCAGCACGTAGAGCCCGTCTTCCAGCGTGGCGACGCCCTGATCCTCGTATTTGAAGACGACCAGTTCCTCGGGGGTGAGGCCCGCGTCGATGACCTGCCAGTACTCGTTATAGGTCATGGTCGAGATACAGGCCGCCTGATCCTGAAGCAGGGGATCGACGTTGAAACCCTGCTTGAGCACGGTCACCCCGTCATCGCCCCCCTCGGTGGGAATTTCGAGCTGGCTCATCCAGCTCAGGAACGGGTATTCGTTGCCGAAGAACCAGACGCCGAGCGTCTTGCCCTTGAAGTCTTCGGGGCCCTCGACGCCGGTATCCTTGCGGCAGACCAGCATCATGCCCGAGCTTTTGAACGGCTGGGCGATGTTGACGAGGTCGAGCCCCTTCTCGCGGCTGGCCAGTGCCGAGGGCATCCAGTCGACGATCACGTCGGCGCCGCCGCCGGCGATCACCTGTGCCGGGGCGATGTCGGGGCCGCCCGGCTTGATCGTGACGTCGAGGTCTTCTTCCTCGTAGAAGCCCTGATCCTGGGCCACGTAATAGCCCGCGAACTGGGCCTGCGTGACCCATTTGAGCTGGATCGTGACCTCGTCGGCGGCCTGCGCCATGCCGGCGCAGAGCCCCGCGACCGCAAGGCCGATGGTGGTGGCGAGTTTGTTCATTATGTCGTCTCCCTTGTTGTGGTTCCGGTTATGCCCGGCCCCTTTGTGATGGGTGCCAGAATGTCATTGCCTTTTCGATCAGCGCAACCCCGCCGTAGAAGCCCGAGCCTGCCAGCGCGGCGACCACGATTTCGGCCCAGACAAGGTCCATCGATAGCTGGCCGACCGAGGTCGAGATGCGAAAGCCCATGCCCTTGATCGGCGAGCCGAAGAACTCGGCCACGATGGCCCCGATCAGCGCCAGCGTGGTGGCGATCTTGAGCCCGTTGAAGATGAAGGGCATGGCGGCGGGCAGGCGCAGCTTGAACAGCGTCTGCCAGTAGCTGGCCCCATAGGTGCGCATCAGGTCGCGCTGCATGCTGTCGGTGTCCTGCAAGCCCTGCACGGTGTTCACCAGCATCGGGAAGAAGACCATGACCACGACCACGGCCGCCTTCGACTGCCAGTCGAAGCCGAACCACATCACAAGGATGGGGGCGGTGCCGACGATGGGCAGGGCGGCCACGAAATTGCCCACGGGCAGCAGGCCGCGCTTGAGGAAGGTCGAGCGGTCGATGGCGATGGCCAGCAGCACGGCGGCGCCACAGCCCAGAACGTAGCCGGTCAGCGCCCCCTTGATGGCGGTCTGAACGAAATCCTGCCACAGGATGCCGGTGGAGGCGGCGAAACGCGCGGCGATCTGTGTCGGGGCGGGCAGCAGCACGGTGGGGATGTCGAACCCCCGCACAACGCATTCCCACATCACGATCAGCGTGAGCCCGAAGATCACCGGCACGGCCAGCTGGGTGAAGCGGCTACGCGGCCATTGCGACAGAACATGGTTCAGCCACCATCCGAACGCCCATGCGGCGAGACCTGCGATGATCCACATCATTCCGCCATCCCCATACGTTTGAGGGTGATCCGCTGCATCAGGCCAATGAGCCCCACCAGCACGGCTGCCAGCGTCGCGGCCATGATCAGCGCGCTCCAGATCTGGATGGTCTGGCCGTAATAGCTTCCGCTCAGCAGCCGCGCGCCGAGGCCGGCCACGGCGCCGGTGGGCAGCTCGCCCACGATGGCGCCAACAAGGCTCGCCGCCATGGCGATCTTGAGCGAGGTGAAGAGGTAAGGCATCGACGAGGGCAGGCGCAGCTTCCAGAAGGTCTGGGCCGAGGAGGCATTCCACGTGCGCATCTGGTCAAGCTGCATCGGTCCGGGGCTGCGCAGGCCCTTCACCATGCCGACGACGACCGGGAAGAATGACAGGTACATCGAGATCATCGCCTTGGGCAGCAGGCCGGAAATGCCAATGGCGTTCAGCACCACGATGATCATCGGCGCGATGGCGAGAATGGGAATGGTTTGGCTGGCGATGACCCATGGCATGACGCTCATGTCCATCGTCCGGTTGTAGACGATCCCCACCGCCAGCGCGATGCCAAGCCCGGTGCCGAGGGCAAAGCCCAGCATGGTCGAGGAGAACGTGACCCACGCATGATAGATCAGCGACCGCTTGGAAAAGGCGCGCCCCCCCATCGCCATCTCGCCGGTGGTGTTCCAGATTTCCACGGCCACCTGATGCGGGGCGGGCAGCTTGGGCTTGTCCTGGCTCCAGGTGTCGGCCACCAGCTCGGAAAAGCCGAGCGTCACGTCGGCGCGCTTGGCCTTGTCATAGGCCCAGGGCGCGTTCAGCATGACCGCCGCCCCGTACCACAGCGCGAAGAGCACGGCGACGACGGTCAGGACGGGAATGGCATTGCGCATCAGGTTGTCCCCGCGCGGTGTTTCATCTTTCCACAAATACTCAAACCGCGACGCCCGCCGAGAGCGCGGAATTTGAGTATTTTTAGAAAGATGAAAGGATTTGGTGCTTTTCTGTCAGCGCGGTACAGGCTGGAGAGCCGATGACCGCGAAAGGTGAAAGTCCTCCGCCCCGTCAAAAGGGCGGGGGCACCCCCGCACATGGCGAGGCCGCCCGAAAGGAGGAAAGAGTGGGTCCTATTCATCATCGCCGTGCCCCGCCCGCAGGCCGTCGCGGACGCGGTGCGCCACTTCGAGGAATTCCGGCGTGTCGCGGATGTCGAGCGGGCGCTCTTTCGGCAGCGGGCTTTCGATCACGTCGGTGATCCGGCCCGGGCGTGGTGACATGACGACGATGCGGGTCGACAGGTAAACGGCTTCGGGGATCGAATGGGTGACGAAACAGATCGTCTTGTGCGTCCGGTCCCAGAGCTGCAGAAGCTGCTCGTTGAGGTGGTCGCGCACGATTTCGTCCAGCGCGCCGAAGGGCTCGTCCATCAGCAGGATGTCGGCATCAAAAGCCAGCGCCCGCGCGATCGAGGCGCGCTGCTGCATCCCGCCCGAAAGCTGCCATGGGTATTTCTTTTCGAACCCGGCGAGATCGACCAGTTCCAGAACCTCGCCAATGCGCCGGTCCTGTTCGGCCTTGCCGTAGCCCATGATCTCGAGCGGCAGGCGGATATTGCCGCCGATGGTGCGCCATGGGTAAAGCCCGGCGGCCTGGAAGACATAGCCATAGGCCCGCGCCATCCGCGCGTCGGCTGCGCTGACGCCATTGACGGTGATCGTGCCGCCGGTGGGATGCTCCAGATCGGCCATGCAGCGCAGGAAGGTCGTCTTGCCACAGCCCGACGGCCCGATGAACGAGACGAAATCGCCCTTTTCCACGTTCAGCGTCACATCCTTGAGCGCGTGAACCGGCCCGTCATTCGTTTCGAAGGTCAGCGAGAGGTTCTCTGCGCTGATGACCGAATTGCCCGTCAAGTGTCTTCCCCCGCTTGCATCGCGCGAATTGCGCCCATGCTGGCCCGGTGTTGTCAATGGGCCGCCCCCGCCGCATGGCGGAAACGGCCGGTTCGTCTCAGATCCCCGCCGGAATATTCATCGGGTCCCGGTGGATCTGTTTCGGCGCCGTCAGTTCCTTCCATTTCGACAGCGCGGCATGCGCCGAGGGGAAGGCCGGGCGGGGCACGAAACGGCCGCGGCCGGGCTGCGGCTGCGAGTTCTGGCCCCACGCCCAGATCACCTCGCCGCGCGAGATGGTGTAGCGGGCATTGGCCGTCACCTCGAAGCCTTCGAAGACGTTGTAATCGAGGATCGAATGGTGATTGGCCGCCGAAATCGTCTTGGAGATCTTCTGATCCCAGACCACGATATCGGCATCCGCCCCTTCCACGATCGCCCCTTTCTTGGGGTAGATGTTAAGGATCTTGGCCACGTTCGTGGAGGTCGCCGCGACGAATTCCTGCGGCGTCAGGCGGCCGGTTTCCACGCCCTTGGTCCAGAGCACCGAGAGCCGTTCCTCCAGCCCGTTGGAGCCGTTGGGGATCTTGGTGAAATCCTCCACGCCCATCCGCTTTTGCTCGGTCGAGAAGGCGGCGTGGTCGGTGGCAACCACCTGCAGAGACCCGGCGGAGAGACCGTTCCACAGCCCGTCCTGGTTTTCCTTGTCGCGGAAGGGGGGCGACATGACGCGGCGGGCGGCATGATCCCAGTCCTTGTTGAAATACTCGCTTTCATCCAGCGTCAGGAACTGGATCAGCGGCTCGCCATAGACCCGCATCCCCTTTTGCCGCGCGCGGCGGATGGCCTCATGCGCCTGCTCGCAGCTGACATGCACGATATAGAGCGGCACGCCCGCGGCATCGGCGATCATGATCGCGCGGTTGGCCGCTTCGCCCTCGACTTCCGGCGGGCGGGAATAGGCGTGGCCCTCGGGCCCGGTGATGCCCTGTTCCAGCATCTGCTGCTGCAGGTCGGCGACGATATCGCCGTTCTCGGCATGCACCATCGGCAGCGCGCCAAGCTCCTTGCAGCGCTTGAACGAGGCGAACATCTCGTCATCCTCGATCATCAGCGCGCCCTTGTAGGCCATGAAGTGCTTGAACGAGTTGACGCCCATTTCCACGGCGTCCTTCATTTCGTTGAAGATGGTCTCGTTCCAGCCGGTCACGGCGATGTGGTAGCCGATGTCGCTGCAAATCTGCGGCCCCGACTTACGGTGCCACTCGTTGATCGCGTTCTTGAGCGAGCCGTCGGCGCCTGGCAGGCAGAAATCCACCAGCATGGTCGTGCCGCCACAGGCCGCGGCCCATGTGCCCGTCTCGAAGGTCTCGGCGGCGGTGGTGCCCATGAAGGGCATTTCCAGGTGCGTATGCGGGTCAATGCCGCCGGGGATGACATAGGCGCCCTCGGCGTCGATATACTCGTCGCCCGAAAGGTCTTCGCCGATCTGCTTGATCGTCTCGCCCTCGATCAGGACGTCGGCTTTCCATGTCCGGTCTGCCGTGCAGACGGTGCCGTTCTTGATGACTTTGGTGGTCATTGGGTTTCCTCCTGTCGTCACCCGTCCCGGCCCTGAGCCGGGACCTTGCGGCGGCTCAGGACGGGATCAGGTATGTTAAGTCTTGCCAGTTCGGATTGTGCTCGGTGACCAGCGCCAGTTTCCAGTCGCGCCGCCACCGTTTGATCGATCTTTCGCGGCGCAGGGAGGTCTCGAAGTCCTCGTGTTCCTCGAACCAGACCAGCTTTCGGATGTTGTATTTCGCAGTATGTTCCGAGAGCCCGGCCCGATGCGCGACCACCCGGCTTCGCAGGTTGTGCGTTCGGCCGGTATAAAGCGCGCCGGCGGGGCGAGAGGCCATGATATAGACGAAATGCGCCACGCTCCGACGGTGCGAGAACAAGGTTAGCAAAACGTGAACCGCGCCCCGGACCTGATCCGGGGCCATGCCTCAGGCTGGCACAGAGGTCCCGGGTCAAGCCCGGGACGGGGAGAGTGTGTGGTGCATTCACTCGACGATCTCCGCCGTCTCCACCACGGCATGCATCAACACGTCGGCCCCCGCCGTGGCCCAGTCCTTGGAAATCTCCTCGGCCTCGTTATGCGACAGCCCGTCGACGCAGGGGCACATCACCATGGCGGTGGGCGCGACCCGGTTGATCCAGCAGGCGTCGTGCCCGGCGCCCGAGACGAGGTTGCGGTGCGAATAGCCCAGCCGCTCGGCGGCGTTGCGGATGGCCGTGACGCAGGTTTCGTCGAATTCCACCGGGTCGAACCCGCCGGCTTTTTCGAATTCCACGTCACAGCCCATGTCGGCGCAGATCTTTTTTGCGCCGTCCTTCATGCGGGCCACCATGTCTTCGATCACCTCCAGCTTGGGCGAGCGGAAATCGACGGTGAAGACCGCCTTGCCGGGGATCACGTTGCGGGAATTGGGGTGGATTTCGATATGGCCCGCCGCGCCCACGGCATCAGGGGCGTGCGAGAGGGCGATTTCCTCGACCTGCTCCAGCACACGGGCCATTGCGAGGCCTGCATTCTTGCGCATCGGCATGGGGGTCGAGCCGGTATGGGCATCCTTGCCGGTGATCGTCACCTGCGTCCAGCTGAGGCCCTGCCCGTGGGTGACGACGCCGATATCCTTTTCCTCGGCCTCGAGGATCGGGCCCTGTTCGATATGCAGCTCGAAAAAGGCGTGCATCTTGCGGTCGCCGACCGTCTCCTCGCCTTTCCAGCCGATCCGTTGCAACTCGTCGCCGAAGGTCTTGCCCTCGGCATCGGTGCGCCCGTAGGCGAAGTCCTGCGTGTGCATGCCCGCGAAGACGCCCGAGGACAGCATGGCGGGCGCGAACCGCGTGCCTTCCTCGTTGGTCCAGTTGGTCACCACGATCGGGTGCTTCGTCTTGATGTTGAGGTCATTGAGGGTGCGGACCAGTTCGAGCCCCGCCAGCACGCCCAGCACGCCGTCATACTTGCCGCCCGTCGGTTGGGTGTCGAGATGCGAGCCCACATAGACCGGCAGCGCGTCGGCGTCGGTGCCCTCGCGGCGGGCGAACATGTTGCCCATCTCGTCGAGTCCCATGGAACAGCCGGCCTCTTCGCACCATGTCTGGAAGAGCGCGCGCCCCTCGGCATCCTCGTCGGTCAGGGTCTGGCGGTTGTTGCCGCCGGCCACGCCGGGGCCGATCTTGGCCATCTCCATCAGGCTGTCCCAGAGCCGGTCGCCGTTGATCTTCAGGTTTTCGCCCGGTGCCGCCATGGCATCATCCCCCTTGCTATTGACCGCTCCAAGGTGCCCGAGTCGCGCCGGATGCGCAAATCCGGGCCGGGCTCTTGCGGTTTTGGCTTTTTTACCATTTGGTCAAGTTACGATTGCGGACGAGGCTTTCCCTGTCAAGGCACGAGTGCGGAGCCCCGCCGATCTGGCCAGTGGCAAGCCAATGATGCTAGAGATTTGAGCAGTGCAGGAAAGGACCCCGGATGCAGGACAGTTCCCCGGCGGCGGAGACCCCGAAACCGAGCCGGATTCAACGCCGCAACCGCAAGCGCATTCTCGACGCGGCGCTCGAGGTGTTCTCGCAATATGGCTTCCGCGGGGCGACGCTTGACCAGATCGCGTCAGAGGCCGGGCTGTCGAAGCCGAACATCCTTTATTATTTCTCCGGCAAGGAGGAGATTCACGTCACCTTGCTGAACGCGCTGATGGATACGTGGCTCGACCCCCTGCGCGAGATCGACCCCGAGGGCGAGCCGCTGGAGGAGTTGCTTCAATACGTCCATCGCAAGCTCGAGATGAGTCGCGAGTTTCCGCGCGAAAGCCGGCTGTTCGCCAACGAGATCATCCACGGCGCCCCCCGCATGGGCCCCGACCTCGAAACCGTTCTGAAGCCGTTGCTGGAGCAGTCCGCGGTGATGATCGACGGCTGGGTGGCCGAGGGCCGGATCGCGCCGGTCGACCCGCGTCACCTGATCTTTTCGATCTGGGCGACGACACAGCATTACGCCGATTTCGAGGCGCAGGTTCAGGTGCTGATGGAAGGGCATGACGTGCACGAGGGCGCCAGCGCCTATCTCGAGACGCTTTACCGGCGGCTGCTGACGCCCTGACCCCCAGAGGAGAGACCCAATGGCCCACCGCCCGAAACTTGTCGGCATCAACCATGTGGCTCTCGAAGTCGGCGACATCGAAGAGGCGCTGGCGTTCTATGGCCAGTGGTTCGATTTCGAACTGCGCGGGCGCGGCGAGGGGGCGGCCTTTCTTGACATGGGCGACCAGTTTCTCGCGTTGATGGAGGTCGACGAGATCACTACCGACAGTCACCGCCATTTCGGCCTCGTGGTGGATGACCGCGAGGGGCTGCGCGCCCGGATGGAGGCGGCGGGGATCACCTTCGTCTCCGACAAGCGGTTCGATTTCCTTGATCCGTGGGGCAATCGGGTGGAGGTGGTGGCCTATCCGGACATCCAGTTTCTCAAGGCCCGCGAGGTGCTTGACGCCTCGGGGCATGAGGGTTTGCGCAAATCGGAGGAGGCGCTGGAGGAATTGAAAGAAAAAGGCATCACCCCGCCGGATGATGCCTGATCCTCTGGTCCTTGGGGCGTGACTTCAGCCCAAAAGCCGCCGCGCGATCACCTGCGCCTGAATTTCCGCCGCGCCTTCGAAGATGTTCAGGATCCGCGCATCGCAGAGCACGCGGCTGATGGAATATTCCAGCGCAAAGCCGTTCCCGCCATGGATCTGCAGCCCGTTATCGGCCGCCGCCCATGCCACGCGGGCGCCCAACAGCTTGGCCATCCCGGCCTCTAGGTCGCAGCGGTGGCCGTTATCCTTTTCCCACGCGCTGTAATAGGTGAGCTGGCGGGCGATCATGATTTCGACCGCCATCATCGCCAGCTTGCCCGATACGCGTGGAAACTCGATCAGCGACTTGCCGAACTGCTTGCGGTCGATGGCATAGCGCATGGCGATGTCCAGCGCCGATTGCGCCACGCCGATCGCGCGGGCGGCGGTCTGGATGCGGGCGCTCTCGAAGGTTTCCATGAGCTGCTTGAAGCCCTTGCCCTCTTCACCGCCCAGAAGGTTCTCGCCCTTGACCTTGAAATTGTCGAAGCCAAGCTCGTATTCCTTCATGCCGCGATAGCCCAGCACCTCGATCTCGCCGCCGGTCATGCCCTCGGTGGGGAAGGGGGATTCGTCGGTGCCCGGCGTCTTTTCGGCGAGGAACATCGACAGGCCCTTGTAGTCGGTGGTCGACGGATCGGTCCGGGCCAGCAGCGTCATGACATGGGTGCGCGCGGCGTGGGTGATCCACGTCTTGTTGCCAGTCACCGCGTAGTCGCCGTTCTCGTCCTTTACGGCGCGGGTGCGCAGGCTTCCGAGATCCGAGCCGGTGTTGGGCTCGGTGAACACAGCGGTGGGCAGGATCTCTCCGCTGGCGATCTTGGGCAGCCAGTGTTCCTTTTGCGCGTCCGTTCCGCCCGCAAGGATCAGCTCGGCGGCGATCTCAGACCGGGTGCCCAGAGAGCCGACACCGATATACCCGCGCGACAGCTCCTCCGAGACCACCACCATCGACGCTTTCGACAGGCCAAGCCCGCCAAGGTTCTCGGGGATGGTCAGGCCGAAGACACCCATCTCCGCCAGCTCCTCGATGATCTCCATCGGGATCAGCTCGTCCTTGAGGTGCCAGTCGTGGGCATGCGGCTCGACCTTGTCGAGCGCGAAGCGGCGGAACTGTTCGCGGATCATCTCGAGCTCTTCGTCAAGGCCCGTGGCGCCCACGGTGTTCTCGGCGCTGCGCTCCTGCATGAGTTCGACAAGCCGGGTGCGTGCGGCCTGGCTGTTGCCGCTGGCCATCAGGGTCTGCACTTCGCTGCACTGGAAGCCCGATAGAGCCTCCCAGCCAAGGCCCATTTCCTGCAGGCGCACCACCTCGCCCTGGTTCATCGGTATGCCGCCGGCAATCTGGTGCAGGTATTCGCCAAAGGCGATCTGGTGGATCAGCTGTTCGACCTCGCCGAACCGGCCGTCTTCTTTCAGGCGGTCGGCCCATTTCTGCATCTGCCGCAGCGCTTCTACATAGGTGGCCAGCCACGCCAGCCCGTGCGCCGCGCTCTGATGCGCCTCGACAGCGCGCGACGAGACGCGGCCATCGACCACGACCTTGGCGCGCACGGCCTCTTTTGCGGCCTCCAGCACGGTTTCGGCGGGCGCAACGGCGGCGCCGGTGAGGGTCAGCAGGTCATCCAGTACGACCGGGTTCGCGGTCACGCTGTCCTGTCCGTCATGAGCCATGAATCAGTTCCCCTTTTCGAAGTCGCCCCGTCCTAGCCACTTTGCAGGTGCAGCGCAACTATTATGCCGAATAACCCGTGGTTTTGTTCTAATCTTGCGCCCTCATGCCGCAGGTGCAGCACGTCGCGCGCTGCCATTCACGAATTAGCCCGTGCGACCGTGGCGGAAAGTGCTTAGGAGGGGGGCATGGATGCGCTCACGCTCGGACTGGTCGCCTGTGGGGTGGCCCTGCTGGCCGGTCTCGTCAAGGGGCTGGTCGGGTTCGCCATGCCCATGATCCTGATTTCTGGCCTCAGCATGATGGTGCCACCGGACGTGGCACTGGGTTGGCTGATCCTGCCGACACTGGTCACCAACCTCTGGCAGGCGCTGCGGCAGGGGGTGGGGGCCGCGTGGGAGTCCGTCCGCCGCTTCCGGCGGTTCCTGTTGGCAGGGTTCGTGCTGATGGTTTGTGCCGCCCAGCTTGTTACCTCGATCCCGAGTGGCGTTTTGTTCCTCGTGATTGGCGTGCCGATGACGCTTTATGCCGGGCTCACGCTGGTGGGCCGCCCGCTGCGCCTGCCCAAACCCCCCGGCGCCGGGGTGGAATACGGGGCCGGCGCCGTGGCAGGGTTTTTCGGCGGCATCTCGGGCGTCTGGGGCCCGCCCACAGTGGCGCTGCTCACCGCGCTCGACACCGAGAAAACGGAGCATTTGCGGGTGCAGGGCGTGATCTATGGCGCGGGCGCGGTGGTGCTGATGGGGGCGCATCTGGCCTCCGGCGTGCTCAATGCCGAGACGTTCACGGTCTCGGCGCTGCTGGTGCCGCCGGCGCTTCTGGGCATCTGGGCGGGCTTTGCCATCAACGACCGGATCGATCAGGCCGTCTTTCGCCGCCTGACCCTGATCCTTTTGCTGCTTGCGGGCCTCAACCTGCTGCGCCGGGCTCTCTTTGCGGCCTGAGCCGCGCCCGCACCGGTTTGTCCGGCCCACCTGACTGGAGCGTTGCGGGCTATCCCACGGGCGCCCCCGCCCGATGCCGGCAGGGCCCCGCCACGGCGGCCACGCCAAGGATCAGCCCCGAGACCGTCGCGATCATTCCCGCCGCGCTCACCGCGTTCTGCGCGCCAAGCCATAGCGGCCCGTAGCCTGCCAGCACGTAGCCCAGCACCGCCGACAGCGTGGCGAAGCCCACCGACCAGCCGATCTGGCGCTCGAGCCGATTGGTCATCAACCGTGCGGCGGCGGGCGGGCAGATGAACATGGCGATCACGATGATCGAGCCCACCGCGTCGAACGCGGCCACCGCCGCGATGGCCGCCACCACCACCAGCGACAGCCCGATCAGCCCGGTGGGCAGGCCCAGCGTCCGGGCGAACCCCTCGTCGAAGGTCGACAGCTTCAGCGGCCGCCACAGCAAGAAGATGAACCCGCAAACGAAAACCAGCGTGAAAAACATCCTTGGCAGTTCCGGCGGCAGCCCCTTCAGGGCCTCCCGGTCCAGCAGCGAGGCCCAGCCCAGCCCGTCCAGCCAGATGAGGCTTTCGAGATTGCCGTAAAGCGCATGCTGAACGTCGAGATGCACGCTTGACGTATCCGACTGCTCCAGCAAAAGCACGCCGCCCGCAAACATCGCGGTGAAAACCACGCCCATCGCCGCCCCCGGCTCGATCCGCCCCACCCGGCGGATCACCTCGATCAGCAGCACGGTCACCAGCGCCGCCGCCCCCGCGCCCAGCAGCATCGGCCAAGCCGAGACCATGCCCGTCACGAGGAAGGCCAGCACGATCCCCGGCAGGACCACGTGGCTGATCGCGTCGCCGATCAGCGCCTGCCGCCGTAGCAACAGGAAATTCCCCGGCAGGGCACAGGCAATCGCCGCGAAAATGCCGATCAGCAAGGGCGGCAGCGACAACGAGACGAATTCCATCCCGCTCATGTCGCCGCCTCCGGTTTCAGCGCCCGGTCGAGCTCGGCGATCTGGTCAGGCGTCAGCAGGGTTTCCAGCGGCGTCAGCCCGTCATAGCGCGCGGCGGCCGCCTCGTGCCGAGGATCGGCGCGCAGCAATTGCCACCGGCGCTCGTCCAGCAATGCGCGGGCCGCCTTGGCCCGGCCCGCCTCGGTCGCCACGCCATCGGCGCGGATAAGCCCCGCCCGCCGCATCAGTCGCAGGGTCAGCCCCTCGTAGATCGGTTGTTCCTGCGCCAGCGCCAGCAGGCCTTGCCGCACGTGCACCCTTGCCCGGAACCGCCGGTGCCGCAGCACCGCCGCCAGCACCCCGCGCCCCGGTGCGAGCAGAAGCGAGACCGTGAAAAAGCCCGCGGCGACGATCACGATGATCGGCCCCGTGGGCAGGTCCGGCGCCGTGGCCGATATCGCCGCCCCGATCCAGCCCGACGCGCCGCCGATGACACCGGCAAGGCCCACCACGCGCCCCATCCGGTCGCTCCAGAACCGGGCCGCGACGGCGGGGATGATCAGCAGCGCCACGATCAGGATCAGCCCCACGATCTTGAGCCCCACCACCGTGATCGCCAGCGCCAGCCCCATCATCGCAAGATCGGTGCGCCGCACGTCCACCCCGGTCGAGGCCGCGAATTCCTGATCGAACGCCACCAGCGTCATCGGCCGCCGCAACAGGAGCACCAGTGCCAGCACCAGCGCGCCGCCCCCGGCGATGATCACCGCGTCGTTCCACAGCATCCCGGCGGTCGAACCCAGCAGGAAGCTCTCCAGCCCCGCCTGCCGGCCCGAGCTCATCGTCTGGATCACCGTCAACAGCACGACCCCCAGCCCGAAGAACACCGACAGCACCGCCCCGATCGCCGCATCCTCCGCCAGCCGCGTGCGGGTCGACAGCCAGCTCACGCAAAGTAGGCCGATGGCGGCCGAGATGGCCGACCCAAGCAGCAGGCCGGGCAGAAATCGCCCGTCGCCGCCGAGCAGCACCATGAAGATGAAAGCCAGCCCCACGCCCGGCAGCGTCGCATGGCTGATCGCATCGCTCACCAGCGCCCGCTTGCCGACGTAGAGGAATGTGCCGGTGGCCCCCGCCGCGATGCCAAGCAGGGCCGCGCCGACGGTCACCAGCGTGGCGTTGTAGCCAAGTTGCAGGGTGAGGGCTTCAAGGAGCATGGGTTGTGCCCCCGCCCGGACTGAAGGCGCGCCATGGCGCGGCGCCGGGCTTGGCCCGATGCCTTTGCGCCAACCCGACGGCTCCGGCCCCGGGGGCATGGCGCGATCCGTGCCAAACGACCCACATGAAAAGCTACCCCGCCACCGACATCTGTGCCGTCGCCAGCCGCCCGCCATAGGCCTCGTGGAGATGCGCCTCGGTGAAGGCCTCCTTGACCGTGCCCTCGGCCACCCGCGTGGTATTGATCAGGAACACCCGGTCGAAATACTCGGGCACGGTCGACAGGTCATGATGCACCGCGACAACAGTCTTGCCCTGTGCCTTCAGCTCCTTCAGTACCGCGATGATCGCCTTCTCGGTTGCCGCGTCGACGCCGGCAAACGGCTCGTCCAGCAGGTAGAGATCCGCCCCCTGCGCCAGCGCCCGGGCAAGGAACACCCGCTGCTGCTGCCCGCCGGAAAGCTGACCGATCTGCCGGTCAGCAAACTCCTTCATGCCCACCCGGTCGAGACAGGCCAGCGCCGTCTCCATCTGCGCGGCCTTCACCCGGCCCAGCAGCCCGAGCTGCCGGTAGAGCCCCATCAGCACCACGTCGAGCACCCGCGTCGGGAAATCCCAGTCCACGCTGGCCCTTTGCGGCACATAGGCGATGCGCCCCCGCTGCTTGGCCAGCGGCCTGCCATGGCACGTCACCTTTCCCGAGAGCGGCCGCACGATGCCCAGCGCGGCCTTGAGCAGGGTCGATTTCCCCGCCCCGTTCGGCCCGACGATCGCCGTCATCGCGCCGGCCTGAAAGGTCGCATCGACAGAGAACACCGCCGGCTTCTCGCCATAGGAGACCGTCAGCCCCCTGACCGCCAGCGGGCTCTCTGCCAGCCCCTCGTCGCGGGGCTGGTTCCGCCCGTCCTTCGCCGCAAGCGCCAGTGTCATGCTCAACTCCCCGCCGCCAGCTTGCCGTTCATGCCGCGTTCGGGCACATCGCCGCCCAGCGCCCCGGCAATCGTGCTCACGTTATGGTCGATCATGCCGATATAGGTGCCTTCATAGGTGCCCGGCTCGCCCATCGCGTCGGAAAACAGCTCGCCGCCGATCCTGACCTTGTGGCCTTGCGCCGCCGCCCCCTCGACCAGCGCCCGCATGTTCCGGTCGGATACCGAGCTTTCCACGAACACCGCCCCGATCTCTCGCTCGACCAGCATATCGACCAGCGTCCTGATCCGGTCCAGCCCGGCCTCGGATTCGGTCGAGATGCCCTGAATGCCGATCACCTCGTAACCGTAGCTCTGTCCGAAATAGCCGAACGCATCATGCGCGGTCAGCAGCACGCGGGCGGGCTCCGGCACGGTGGCGAGCGTCTTGCGCGCATACTCTCCCAGCCGCCCGATCCCGGTCAGATGCGCGGCGGCATTGGCGGCGAACAGCTCGGCATGTTCCGGCGCGGCCTCGGCCAGCGCCGCCTCGACCCCGCGCACCACATGCGCCCACAACTCCGGCACCATCCAGACATGCGGGTCGTACCTGTTCTCGTAATCCTCGTGGCCGATCCGCTGCTTGATCGGCACCGACTCGCCCACGGCGACGGTCGTGCCGCGCTCGCCAAGCTTCAGCAGCAGCTCTTCCATCTGTGCCTCAAGGTAAAGCCCGTGCCACAGCACCAGATCGGCGCGCGTCAGCGCGACGATGTCGCTGCGGGTCTGGCGATAGGAATGCGGGTCGACACCGGGGCCCATCAGCCCTGTCACCTCGACCAGCTCGCCCCCCACCTGTCGGGCGGCGTCGGCGATCATGCCGGTGGTTGCAACGACCCCGATCTTCGCCCCGGCGGCGCGCAGCGGGGTCGCCGCCAGTGCCGTGCCAGCCAGCACCATTCCGAGGAATTGACGTCGCGGAGTCCGCATGAATCGCTGTCCTTCTCGCTGTCGTTTCTCATGAATATGCGAGTCATTCGCAGAAAGTCAATGCAGTTGCGAATTATTCTCATTTTGAGCGGCGCGCCACTGCCGAAGCCACCCCGCTTGCCGTCGCGCTTGGCTTGCCAAGGGGGCAGGGCCATGCCACGCTTCCCCCATGACCGAGACGCGACACGCCCCATCACAGGCCGAGACGGCCGCCGATACAGCACGCGCGCAGATGCACCTGCCGCAGACGACGGAGGCGCGGAACGCGGGCCTGCCGCTCGACCTGTCGTGGGTCCGCTCGGTGCAGGCCAACACCTCCGCCATCGAACGCCGTGCGAAAACGCTACCGGGCCGCCGCACGGTCAAGAAAGACTATCAGGCGGCATGGCTCTGCCGGGCGATTTCCTGCATCGACCTGACGACGCTCTCGGGCGACGACACCGAGGGCCGCGTCCGCCGCCTCTGTGCCAAGGCCCGCCAGCCGGTGCGCCACGACCTGCTCGACGCCCTCGGTATGGAAGACCTCACCGTTGGCGCCGTCTGCGTCTATCACGAGATGGTGGCGCCCGCCGTCGCCGCCCTGAAAGGCACGAACATCCCCGTCGCCGCCGTCTCCACCGGGTTTCCGGCGGGTCTTTCGCCCTTCCCGCTGCGCGTGGCCGAGATCGAAGCGAGCACCGTCGCCGGCGCCCGCGAGATTGACATCGTCATTTCCCGCCGCCACGTCCTGACCGGTAACTGGCAGGCGCTATACGACGAAATGCGCGCCTTCCGGGATGCCTGTGGCGAGGCGCATGTGAAGGCCATCCTCGCCACCGGCGAGCTGGGCAGCTTGCGCAACGTCGCCCGCGCCTCGCTGGTCTGCATGATGGCGGGGGCCGATTTCATCAAGACCTCGACCGGCAAGGAAAGCGTCAACGCCACCCTTCCGGTGACGCTGGTGATGCTGCGGGCCATCCGCGAATACCACGCGCTCACCGGCTGGCGCGTCGGCTACAAACCGGCGGGTGGGATATCGAAGGCAAAGGATGCGCTGGTCTACCTGTCGATGATCAAGGAGGAACTGGGCGACCGCTGGCTGCGACCCGACCTCTTCCGCTTTGGTGCGTCGTCCCTGCTGGGGGATATCGAGCGTCAGCTGGAGCATCACGTGACGGGTGATTATTCGGCGGGGTGGCGGCATGCTGTTGGCTGATCGCCTGGCGCCGGCGTCGCGCTATTGGATATTTGGGACCAAGAAGAAGCGATGAACATACGCGAGAAATACGAGTCGATGGAATACGGCCCCGCCCCGGAAAGCGCGGCGGATGCCTATGCGTGGCTTGTCGATCAGGGCGACCGGTTCGGCCATTTCATCGACGGCGCATTCACCGAACCGGGCGAAGGGTTCGATTCGAAGAACCCGGCCACGGGTGAGGTGCTGGCGACGCTGACACAGGCCAGCGCGGCGGATGTCGACGCGGCTGTGGCGGCAGCGCGGAAGGCGCAAGGCAAGTGGGAAAAGCTCGGCGGTCCCGGCCGGGCGCGGCACCTCTATGCGCTGGCGCGGCTGTTGCAGAAACACGCGCGGCTTTTCGCGGTGCTCGAGACGCTCGACAATGGCAAGCCCATCCGCGAGGCGCGCGATATCGACGTGCCGCTGGCGCAACGACATTTCTACTTCCATGCCGGGCTTGCCCAGCTTCTGGAGAGTGAGATGCCGGGGCAGCAGGCGCTCGGTGTCTGCGGGCAGGTGATCCCGTGGAACTTCCCCCTGCTGATGCTGTCGTGGAAGATCGCCCCGGCGCTGGCGGCGGGCAATACGGTGGTGCTGAAACCCGCCGAATGGACCTCGCTCACCGCGCTCCTGTTCGCCGATATCTGCCGGCAGGCGGGTCTGCCCAAGGGCGTGGTCAACATCGTCACCGGCGACGGCAACGTGGGCGAGATGATCGTCGCGCATGAGGGTATCGACAAGGTCGCCTTTACCGGCTCCACCGCCGTCGGCCGCCGCATCCGCGAGGTCACGGCCGGGCAGGGCAAGGCGCTGACCCTCGAACTGGGTGGCAAGAGCCCTTACGTGGTCTTTGACGATGCCGACCTCGATTCAGCCGTCGAGGGGCTGGTCGATGCCATATGGTTCAACCAAGGGCAGGTCTGCTGCGCTGGCTCCCGCCTGCTGGTGCAGGAGGGCATTGCCGAGCGGTTCCACGACAAGCTGCGCCATCGCATGGCCAACCTGCGCATGGGCAACCCGCTCGACAAATGCATCGATATCGGGGCCATGGTCGACCCCGTTCAGCGCGACCGCGTGGCCGAGATGGTCGCCTCCTGCACCACTGGTCAGACTTTTCGCGCCGACATGAAAACCCCAGCGACCGGCGCCTTCTATCCGCCGACGCTCATCACTGGTCTGTCGCCCGCCGACCCGCTGATGCAGGAGGAGATCTTTGGCCCCGTCCTTGTCGGCACCACCTTCCGCACGCCCGCCGAGGCGGTGCAGCTTGCCAACAACACCCGCTATGGGCTGGCAGCCTCGGTCTGGTCGGAAAACCTCAACCTCGCGCTCGATATCGCGCCGAAGCTGGCGGCGGGCGTGGTCTGGGTCAACGGCACCAACATGTTCGACGCCGCCGCCCCCTTTGGCGGGGTGCGCGAAAGCGGTTTCGGTCGCGAAGGCGGGTGGGAGGGGCTGTCGGCCTATCTCAAACCCAAGGGCCAGCCGAAGACGCTCAAGCCCATTGAGCCCTTCCCCGGCAACGGCGACGGTGCCGAGGGCATCGACCGCACGCCGAAGCTCTATATCGGTGGCAAGCAGGCCCGGCCCGATGGTGGCTATTCCCGCACCATTCACACCCGAACGGGAAAGTTGTTGGGGCAGGTGCCCATCGGCAACCGCAAGGATATCCGCAACGCGGTCGAGGCGGCGCGGGGTGCCGCCGCGTGGGCCTCGACCCCCGGCCATTCCCGTGCGCAGATCCTCTATTACATGGCCGAGAACCTTTCGGCCCGCAGCACCGACTTTGCCGCCCGAATCGACGCCCAGACCGGCGCCCGCACCGGCAAGAGGGAGGTGGAGGCCGCCATCGCTCGCCTCTTCACCTATGCCGCATGGGCCGACAAGTTCGACGGGCAGGCTCACGGCGTGCCCCTGCGCGGCATGGCGCTTGCCATGCGGGAGCCCGTGGGCGTGATCGGTGCGATCTGCCCCGACGAGGCGCCGCTGCTCGGGCTGATCTCGGTTCTCGGCCCGGCCATGGCGATGGGCAACCGTGCGGTGCTATTGGCCTCGGAACCTTTCCCGCTCTCGGCGCTGGAATTTGTTCAGGTGCTGGAGACCTCCGACGTGCCGGGCGGCGTGGTGAACATCCTCACCGGCTCCCATGTCGAACTGGCCCCGCACCTCGCCGGCCATGCCGATATCGACGCGCTCTGGTCCTTTTCCTCCTCCGACATCTCGGACGAGGTCGAACGCGCCAGCGCCGGCAACCTCAAGCGCAGCTGGGTCAATAACGGCCTTGCCCGCGACTGGTACGCCAACGACGCCGAGGGCCGCGCCTTCCTCGAGCAGGCCACCGAAGTCAAAACCGTCTGGGTGCCCTACGGCGAGTAGGCCCCGCGCCTGTCCGCCATTTCCGTCAGCCCGGTGATGTACCGGCTGAAGGCGTCGTCCTCCCCCTCCAGCAGCGTGGGCAGGGCCGCGCGGAAATCGGGCCGGCGGAGCCAGTCGATCATGTCATCCTCCCATGACAGCCAGCGCCGCCGGGCATCGCCCGTCAGGTCCTCGGAATGCAGGATGATGTAAGCTTTCTCGAACAGTGAGACGAGCATCTCGAACACGATCTGTCGCCGCTCCCGTTGTTCGTCGGTCAGCGTGGTCCGCGGCGCGCCGCGGCTCATCAGCAGCAGGTCGGCATTCTCCATCACCAGCCGCAGGAACCCGTCATATTCCTGCGTCAGGTTGCGGTGCAGCTCGTGCTCCTCGTTGATCCGCCGCAGCCGCTCCTCGCGAAGGATCACGAAGATCGCGATGGGAAAGCCGAGCACGGTGACGACATAGCTGAGCCCTTCGAGCCATTGCATCAGCATGGGCGCAGTCCTTCCTTGGGGCGACAAGGGGCAGGATAGGGCAGGGGAGGGCGGGAGGGCAATCCGCTGGTTTGATGATGCCCCCACCCGGCGGGTCGGAGGCTGGGAAGGGGGTGGTCTTGCGCCTTGCCGGTGTCCGTGCGACCTAGTCGCCATCATGAAGCGGAGTTGACGATGCGCGTACGCCTTGCCGTCCTTTGTCTGGCCTACGTGCTGAGCCAGTTTTTCCGGGCCTTTCTGGCCGTTCTGAGCGAGCCGCTGGCGCGTGATGTCGGGGTGACGGCGGAGGACCTGTCCTTTGCCTCGGGCCTTTGGTTCGTGACTTTTGCGCTGATGCAGTTGCCGGTGGGCTGGGCGCTGGACCGGATCGGGCCACGGTGGACAGCCTCGGTTTTGCTGGGCTTTGGCGGCGGCGGGGGCGCGGCGCTGTTCGCGGTGGCGACGCAGGGCTGGCATATCGACGTGGCCATGGTGCTGATCGGGATCGGGTGCTCGCCGGTGCTGATGGCGTCCTATTACATTTTCGCGCGGGAGTTTCCGCCGGCCCGGTTCGCCACGCTGGCGGCGCTGATGCTGGGGGTTGGGTCGGTCGGAAATCTCGTGGCCTCCTACCCGATGGCGCTGGCGGCGGAGACCGTGGGATGGCGCGCCGCCCTGCTGGGGCTCGGGGGGATTTCGGTGCTCGTGGCGATCGGGACCGGCCTGTGGGTCAAGGATCCCGAGGCGCCGGAGGGCGAGGCCAAGGGATCGTTGATCGACCTGCTGAAAATGCCGGTGCTGTGGACGATGATACCGTTGATGTTCATCGCCTACGCGCCCTCGGCCGCGATCCGGGGATTGTGGATGGGGCCGTATCTGGCCGACATTCACGGGCTCGATACCGGGCAGGTGGGGCAGGCGACGCTGGTGATGGGGATCGCGATGATCGCGGGTACGCTTGCCTATGGGCCGCTCGACCGGGTGTTCGGCAGCCGAAAATGGGTGGTGTTCGGGGGCAACGCGCTGGCCGCTGTCTGTCTTTTCATACTGGCGCTTCTGGCCGAGAGCGGCGTGGCGACAGTTGTCGTGCTGTGCGCGGCGATCGGGTTCTTCGGCGCCTCCTTCCCGATGATCATCGCCCATTCGCGGGGGTTCTTCCCGCCGCACCTTGCCGGGCGGGGGGTGACGCTGATGAACATGTTCGGGATCGGCGGGGCCGGGGCGGCGCAGTTCGGGTCGGGACCGCTTCATGCCGCGGTGTTGGCGCAGGCCGGGGCCGGGGCGGCCTATGCGACGCTTTTTGCCGTGTTCGGGGGCGCTTTACTGTTGGGCTTGGTGATCTATCTGTTCAGCCGCGACACGATGGAATGAGATAATCGCTTTCACTCGCATGGCGGACACTGTATGGAAGCCGCCGTTGATCCAACCCGATCAGGAGTCTGAACTATGGGATACAAGATCGTCGTCGTCGGTGCCACGGGGAACGTGGGCCGCGAAATGCTGAACATTCTGGCCGAGCGCCAGTTTCCGGTGGACGAGATCGCCGCGCTTGCGTCGCGCCGGTCGCTGGGCACCGAGGTGAGCTTTGGCGACAAGACCCTCAAGACCAAGGATCTGGATACGTTCGATTTCACCGGCTGGGACATGGCGCTGTTCGCCATCGGCTCGGATGCGACGAAGACCTATGCGCCCAAGGCCGCCAAGGCGGGCTGCGTGGTGATCGACAACTCGTCGCTTTACCGCTACGACCCGGACGTGCCGCTGGTGGTGCCGGAGTGCAACCCCGAGGCGGTCGAGGGTTATGCCAAGAAGAACATCATTGCCAACCCCAACTGCTCGACCGCGCAGATGGTCGTGGCGCTGAAGCCCCTTCACGAGCGGGCGAAGATCAAGCGCGTGGTGGTGAGCACCTACCAGTCTGTCTCGGGCGCCGGGAAAGAGGGGATGGACGAGCTTTGGGATCAGACCAAGGACATCTACAACCCGACCCGCGAGATCGCGCCGAAGAAGTTCCAGAAGCAGATCGCGTTCAACGTGATCCCGCATATCGATGTGTTCATGGAAGACGGTTCCACCAAGGAAGAGTGGAAGATGGTGGTCGAGACCAAGAAGATCATCGACCCCTCGATCAAGGTCACGGCGACCTGTGTGCGGGTCCCGGTTCTGGTGGGCCATGCCGAGGCGATCAACATCGAGACGGAAGAGTTTCTCGACGAGGACGAGGCGCGCGATATCCTGCGGGAGAGCCCGGGCATCATGGTCGTCGACAAGCGCGAAGATGGAGGTTACGTCACGCCGATCGAATGCGTGGGCGATTTTGCCACCTTCGTCAGCCGCATCCGCCAGGACAGCACGATCGACAACGGGCTGAACCTGTGGTGCGTGTCGGACAATCTGCGCAAGGGCGCGGCGCTGAACGCGGTGCAGATTGCCGAGACGTTGGGCAACCGGGTTCTGAAAAAGGGCTGAGGTTGGTTTGAGCGAGATTGGAGGGCGCCCTTGGGGGCGCCCTTTTTCGTTGCTTCAGAAGGGTTCGATCACCTAGCAATCTTCGTCTTTGGCGGCGGGTGATTTCCCTTGCCAGCAGGTCGCGGATAAGCTGGCCCATGGAAGTCGCGCCGGGCGCCGAGCGTGTTGGCGGCGTTGTGCAGTTCGTCCTGCAGGAGACTCTCTATCCGGGTTTCCGTCATTCTCCGATCCAAAACCATCGCAGTAAAAAGCGTAAATCTGCACAGGCCCGCCAAGAACCTTGTCTTTGGCCCCGTCTAACGGAGATAGTCGAACCGGAACACTCAGGAGCTTTCCCATGCAACGTCTTGCTTTCGCCCTTGCCCTGTTGCCCACGGCCGTGCTGGCCGAGGATATCCCTCTGGCCAGTGACGTCACCGGCGTCACGCTTTACCCCGACGGCGCGACCGTGACCCGCGAAGTGCCGTTCAGCGCGCCGGCGGGAGCGCACCAGTTGGTGCTGACCGACCTGCCGCGCAGCACGCCGCTGGCCTCGGTCCGGGTGGCGGTGGAGGGGGCGCAGATGGGCAGCGTCAGCACGCGCAACGATTTCGTGCCGCCACGCACGCAGGAGACCAACGCCGCCATCGAGGCCGCCGAGGATCGGGTCGAGCTTCTGGAGGAGGAGTTGCGCAACCGGGAGGCGGCGATCGAGTCGATCCGGCTGGAGGCGCAGGCGGCCAAGGCGCGGGTGGAGTTTCTTGAATCGCTCGGGACGGGCGAGGGGGTGGCGGCGCTGGATGTCGAGAAGCTGCAAGCGCTGTCAGAGATGATCGGGAGCGAGACGCTGGCCGCCTTGCAGGCGGCGCAGGGGGCCAAGCGCCGGGCCGAGGCGGCGGCGCGGGACCTGAAGGATTTGCAGGAGGAGCTGAAACGGGCAAGGCAGGCGCTGGCCGCCTTGGTGCCGGAGCAGGAGGACCGGGCGATGCTGGCGGTGGCCGTGCGTTCGGAGGCGCCGGCGGAGGGCACGCTGACGGTGACCTACAACATCTACGAGGCGGGCTGGCAGCCGGTCTATGACCTGCGGCTGGAGCGGGAGACGGGCGATCTGGATATCGAGCGCGGCGCGCTGATCTATCAGGAGACCGGAGAGAACTGGGGCGACGTGGCGTTGACCCTGTCGACCACGCGGCCCTCGGGTCAGGTGGTGCCGGGCGAGGTCTGGCCGTGGCTGCGGCGGATCGTAGACCCGGAGGCGCCGATGCCGAAGCCGCTGGTGCGGGCGCAGCCGGAGGCGGATTATGCCGCCGGTGCGGCGATGGAAGAGGCGGCGATTATGCCCGAGCCGGTGCAGGCCACCGCGCAGTTCGACGGGCTGTCGGTGACCTATGCCTATCCCGAGACGGTTGCCGTGGCCTCGGGCGCGGACAACCTGCGGATCACTCTGGGCACGCTGGAGGCCGAGGCGGAGATGGTGGCGCAGGCGGTGCCGCTGACGGACACCAATGCCTACCTGATGGCGGAGTTCACCAACGAGGCCGAGGAGCTGATCCTGCCGACGCATGAGGCGAGTTTCTACCTCGACGGGCGGTTTATCGGGAAGCGGCCACTCGACCTGATCCCCGCCGGGGGCGAGGCGGAGCTGTCCTTCGGGCCGATCGAGGGTTTGCGGCTGGAACGCACGGTGCTGGGCCGAAACGAGGGGGATCGGGGGATGATCTCGCGCTCGACCGAGCTGACCGAGGAGGTGCGGATCGAGGTGGAGAACCTGACGGGCGAGGCGTGGACGATGCGGGTGCTCGACCGGGTGCCCTATTCCGAGCAGGAAGACCTTGAGGTCGAGTGGAACGCCGCGCCGCATGCCTCGGAAATGGACGTGGACGGCAAGCGCGGCGTGCTGGCCTGGGAGTTCGAGATCACACCGGGTGAAGAGAAGGAGATCACGGTGACGCATACGCTGGAATGGCCGGAAGGGATGGTTCTGCAGTGATCTGAGAGAGGGTGGCCGGACACCAGCTCCCGAAGACGGTGTCGGGAGCTGGTGGCGATGGGTGTGGGCCGGGTGGGACTTTGCTGTACTTCTGCTTTGTTTGTTAGGTTAGCCAGCCAATTGAACCGACTCGAAAGAAAAGTAAGTGAAGCCAATGATCATGAAACCTGCGCGAACATTCGTTGTCGCCTCAATTATTTTGAGCTTTTTAGCCCTCGCACCTAGCCAAGCTAGTGCATGCATGGGCTTCGCCGAACCTGATGACGTCTATTGGTCAGAACATGCCACGGTCATTGTGGATGCAACGGTTTCTGGATTTGATCGGCAGGTATTGACGAAGCCGGGAGCGACAGACGTGAGCTTCCAAGGTGCTCATACATGGGTCTTGGAGTTAAATGTTCACAACACCGTACGGGGAGACGAAATTGATGTTCGCCTTGTTGCTACAAGGTTTTTCAATACGACAATTGTGGACGAAACGTATCTCCTAGATTTGGTCGGCAAGCGGAAAGAGTTTGCACTTGTTTCTCACCCCGGAACGAGCCCGGTCAAAGTCAACGAAAAATCGCTTGGACCCGAATTCCCGTTGCATGATGGTTTCCATGTTAAGGATCATGACGGCAAGCCCATCGACGAGATGTGGGAGGGACTTTGCGTTGCTTTGCCCATCTTTGACCCCGGTACTTTCGAACGATGACATCTCCCTAAGGACTCGAACCGGACAAGTTAATCCGAGCCCACAGCTGGCCCTCACGTGCCCCCCGCCCCCGGCCCGCTTCAAATCGGCTCGAACGCCTTCTTTCCGGCGTTGAATTGCTCCACCCCGCCCTCGCCGATATCGTGCCAGAGGCCGTGGAGCGTTAGGTTGCCCTTGTCGACCGCCTCTTTCACGAAGGGGAAGGTCATGAGGTTTTCCAGCGACACGAGGATGGCCTGTTTCTCGAGCGCCCGTGTGCGCTCGGTCTGGTCCTTGATCTTCTTCACCCGCTCGTAGCCGGGGCGCAGGATATCCATCCATCGGCCGACAAAGCTGGTCTTTTCCTCGAGCGCCGGGGCGTTGCCGGAGCACATCTCCTCGCAGCCCTTGACGCCGCCGCAGTTGGAGTGACCCAGCACGATGACATGCGCCACCTTGAGCGCGGTCACCGCGTATTCCACCGCCGCCGAGGTGCCGTGCTGGGCGCCGTCGGTGACATAGGGCGGCACGAGGTTGGCGATGTTGCGATGCAGGAAGAACTCTCCCTGATCGGCGCCGAAGATCGAGGTGACGTGTACGCGGCTGTCGCAGCAGCTGATCACCATGGCGCGGGGGTGCTGCCCCTCCTGTGCGAGATGGCGGTACCAGGCCGCGTTGTCCTTGTACTTGGTGGCCTTCCAGCCGTGGTAGCGTTCAACGAGATAGCTGGGCAGCGGCCGTGCGTTATCCATGACGTCCCTCATTCGCTTCTGGTCTCAATCCGCGGTGATAGCCCGAATTCAGTTAATATTCGAGCGAGAAATCATCCGCGCCGCAACCATTTGGGAACCGCGATCGGGGATAGTGGCATCCGGGCCTTGGGGGGCTTTGGAATATGGGGTGTGATCGTGAATCATGTGACGCTGTTGAAACAGAGTGAGAGGGTGCGGCTCGATCCGGACCGGTTGGACGAGCTGTACCTGCAGCTGGGCCATCAGCAGGCCGAGGACGTGGTGTGTCGGGCGCTGGAGGAACTGGCGGCTCGGCTGACCCATGTCGAGCGGTTCTACCGGCAGGGCAAGACGGGCGAGATGCGCAAATGCGCCCGTAGCCTTGGCGCGATTGCCGATCAGCTTGGCATGAACGTGCTGGCGCGGGTGGCGCGCGACGTCAGCGGACGGTCGGAGGCCGGCGACGCGGTGGCGCTGGCGGCGGTTCTGGCGCGGCTGTTGCGGGTGGGCGAGGTGTCGCTGACCGAGATATGGGAGGTGCCGGCCTATTGAGGCGGGGCCATGCAAAGAGCCCGGCCGCGGTGGGCCGGGTTCTCGTGGTTGACGTGTTGGTAAGCGTGTTCCCCTTGTTCGAGGACCTGGGTTATTCGGACAGCGCCTCGAGAGGGGTGCGCAGTTCGGGGCGACGTCAAAAATGCCTCCGTTCGGTGGCGTGCCGTCTCCTGAGGAGAGGCGCCGCCAACGGAAGGGCTTGCAGGCGCGGCACGGGCGGCTAGGCTGTGGTCGAAGCACAGACCTGACCGGAAAGTTTTGCCCATGCCCCTCGAATTCGCCCCGGCCGATGCGCCCGCCATTCCGCTGCACGTGATCGCGCAGGAGGATGTGGAAAGCTGGGCGGAGGGCCAGCCCGAGCGGGTTGCCACCTGGGTGCGCGGGGCCGGGTTCACCGGAGCGCTGGGCGCCACGCTGCTGGTGCCGGGCGAGGACGGGCGGATCGAAATGGCGCTGGCCGGGTACGGGACCGGGCAGGCGCGGGCGCGGGGCCGGTTTCACCTTGCCGGGGCGGCGGTGGCCTTGCCGGAGGGGGCGTACCGGCTGGAGGGTCTGCCGCAGGAGAGGGTGGCGGAGGAGGCACTGGGCTGGCTGTTGGCCGGCTATGGGTTCGACCGGTATCGTGACCAGTCGCCGGCGAAGGCGCGGCTGGTGGCGCCGGAGGGGGTGGATGTCGGGCGGCTGATGACGATAGCCGCGGGTGAATGCCTGACGCGCGACCTGATCAATACGCCGGCGTCGGATATGGGGCCGGAGGAGCTGGAGGCCGCCTGTGCCGATCTGGCGAAGGCATTCGGTGCCGAGATTGATGTGGTGCGGGGCGAGGCACTGCTGGAGCGGAACTTCCCGATGATCCACGCGGTGGGCCGGGCCGCCGCTCAGGCGCCGCGGCTCATTGACATGCGCTGGGGCGACAAGGGCCCGACGCTGACGCTGGTGGGCAAGGGGGTGTGTTTCGACACCGGCGGGCTGAACCTCAAGCCCGGTGCCAGCATGGGGCTGATGAAGAAGGACATGGGCGGCGCGGCCACCGTGCTGGGGCTGGCCCGGATGATCATGGCGCTGGAGCTGCCGGTGCAGCTTCGGGTGCTGGTGCCGGCAGTGGAGAATTCGGTGTCGGCCAATGCGTTCCGGCCCGGCGATATCCTGACCGCGCGCAACGCCCTGACGGTCGAGATCAACAACACCGATGCCGAGGGGCGGCTGGTGCTGGCCGATGCGCTGGCGTTGGGGGCCGAGGAAAGCCCCGACCTGATGATTTCGATGGCGACGCTGACGGGCGCGGCACGGGTGGCGGTGGGGCCGGACCTTGCGTCCTATTTTACCGATGACAGCGATTTTGCCTCGGCGCTCGACGCCGCCGGCGCGGCGGTGGCCGATCCGGTCTGGCGGCTGCCGTTCCACGCGCCCTACGAGGCGCTGATCGAGCCGGGCATCGCCGATCTCGACAACGCGCCCAAGGGCGGGTTCGGCGGCGCGATCACCGCCGCGCTGTTCCTGCGCCGGTTTGCCGGGCGCACGCGCTATGCCCATTTCGACATCTACGGCTGGAGCACCGGCAACGGCCCGGCGCGCCCCAAGGGCGGGGTCGGCATGGGCGCACGTGCCCTGCTGGAGGCCCTGCCTGGCGTTCTGAAACTGTGAGGTGTGTCATGGCTTCTTCTGGCCGGAAATATCCCGGGGTGAATTGGTCCCGGACAAGGTCCGGGGCCAAGAGGGGCAGCGCCCCTGAACTGCCATGACGGACCCGCGGCGCCATCCCGCCAATGGTCGTGTCGCCGCCCTCCGCCTGCGGGGCGAGGTCGAGGCACAGGGGTTCACCGAGGGCGTGCCGGCACGGGTGGTGGTGCCGGTGGCCGATCTGCTACGCGCGCCGGGCGGGGCGCGGGACCGGCAGGTCCTGCTGGGCGAGGAGGTGACGGTCTACGAGGAGCGTGACGGCTGGTCCTTTGTCGAGGCGGAGCGGGATGGATATACCGGCTACTTGCCCGCGGGCCAGCTTTCCGGTGTGCAGGCGCCGACGCACCGGGTGACGGCGCGGGCCACGCATCTTTACCGCGCGGCGGATTTCAAGACGAGGGAGTTGGCGGCGCTGAGCCATGGCGCGATGCTGACGGTGACGGGGCAGGAGGGCCGGTTTGCCGCGACGCCCTTGGGATATGTGCCGGCGGTGCATCTTTCGCCGCTGGACGTGATGGCCGACGACCCGGTGGAGCTGGCCGCGCTGTTTCTTGGCGCTCCCTACCTGTGGGGCGGCAATACGAGCTTTGGCATCGATTGTTCGGGGCTGGTGCAGATGGCCTGTCTTGCCTGTGGCATCGACTGCCCCGGCGACAGCGATATGCAGGAGGCGGAACTGGGGGATGCCCTGTCCGAGGATGCGGCGTTGCAGCGGGGCGACCTGCTGTTCTGGAAGACCCATGTGGCCTGGGTGGTCGACAGGGACACGATCCTTCATGCCAATGCCTTCAGCATGGCGGTCAGTTACGAACCGCTCGAGGCGGCGGTGCAGCGGATCGAGGCACAGGGCGACGGGCCGGTCACGTCGCGCAAGAGGCTGGTAGAGCAATGACGAGCGATCCGTTCTTTCACCCCGTGTCGGGGTTCGATCTGCCCCGCTTTGCCGGGGTGCCGACCTTCATGCGGCTGCCCTATGTGCCGCCCGAAAATGAGCGGTTCGGCGAGGTGCAGGTGGGCCTGATCGGCGTGCCGTGGGACAGCGGGACGACGAACCGCCCCGGCCCGCGCCATGGGCCGAGGCAATTGCGCGATGCCTCGACCATGATCCGCGCCCAGCACGCGACCAGCGGGATGCGCCCGTTCGAGGTGCTGAACTGTGCCGATCTGGGCGATGTGGGCCCGAACCCGGCGGATATTCCCGACAGCATGGAGCGGATCACGGCCTTCTATGACGGGGTGATGGCGGTCGGGATCGTGCCGCTGACAGCCGGGGGCGATCATCTGACCTCGTTGCCGGTGTTGCGGTCGGTGGCGAAGGACGGGCCGGTGGGCATGGTGCATTTCGACAGCCATACGGACCTCTTTCATTCCTATTTCGGGGGCACGATGTACACCCATGGCACGCCGTTCCGGCGGGCGGTGGAGGAGGGGTTGCTCGACCCGAAGAAGGTGGTGCAGATCGGCCTGCGCGGCACGATGTACGACACCGAGGACCGGGATTTCGCCAAGGCGAACGGCATCCGTCTGATCCTGATCGAGGAGTTCCATGCGCGCGGCGTGGCCGACGTGATGAAAGAGGCGCGCGAGATTGCCGGGGATGGGCCGACCTATGTGAGCTATGATATCGATTTCGTCGATCCGACCTTCGCGCCGGGTACCGGGACGCCCGAGGTGGGCGGGCCGAATTCCTTCGAGGCGTTGCAGGTGGTGCGCGAGCTTGAGGGGCTGAACATCGTCGGCGCCGACATGGTCGAGGTGTCGCCGCCCTTCGATCCCTCGGGGGGCACGGCCTTTCTTGGCGTGTCGATCATGTTTGAGTTGTTATGTGTGATGGCCGGGCAAGTGGGGGGCGACAGATGAGCAAGGCGCCGAATAGCGGGCAGGCGGAGTTCTGGTCGTCGGTGACGGGCGACAAGTGGGTGCGGAACGCCCATGTCCTCGACGCGGCGATGGCGCCGGCGCTGGACTGTGTGCTGCAGGCGGCGGCGTTGCAACCGGGCGAGCGGGTGCTCGATATCGGCTGTGGCACCGGGGCGAGCACCTTGGCGGCGGCAAGGCGCGTCGGGCCGGGCGGGCATGTGACGGGCGCGGATATCTCGCCGGTGATGCTGGAGGCGGCGCGGCAGCGGGCGGCGGAGGCGGGCTGTGATCAGGCCGGGTTCGTCGCGGCGGATGCGCAGACGCATGCCTTCGAGGCGGCGGCCTATGACGCGATGATCTCGCGCTTCGGGGTGATGTTCTTTGACGATCCGGTGGCGGCGTTTGCCAACATGGCGAAGGCGCTGCGCCCCGGGGGGCGGATGCATGTCATCTGTTGGAGCGGATTGCAGCAGAACCCGTGGTTTTCCCTGCCCCGGCAGGTGGCGGTCGATCGGCTGGGGGAAACGGGCCCGGACGATCCGCGCGCGCCGGGGCCGATGGCCTTTGCCGAGCTGGACTATGTGCGTGGCATTCTCGACAGCGCCGGGTTGGAGGAGATCAGCGCCGAGGAGGTGGCACTTGATCTGACGCCGATGGGGACGGTGGAGGAGGTGGCGAAATTCGCCACCCATATCGGCCCGGCCTCGCGCGTGCTGATGGAGAAAGACGGCACGAAGGAGGACAAGGCGGCGATCATCGACGCGCTGGCCGAGAGGTTTCAGGCTTTTGCCACGCCCGAGGGGGTGCGGGTGCCGGCGGTGCTGACGCTGTTCGGGGCGAGGCGGGGCTAAAGCGACGCGACTCTAACGTGAGGCATCCAACCGGGGCGAAACCCGTTAATCGAGCGCCAGCTTGCGCAGGGTCTGGCCGGAGAGTTCCTCGGAGAAGGGCACCGGCAGCGGGTCTTTCCCGAGCCGGGCGCGGTAGATCGGCAGGCTTTCGGCCACGCGCATCACGTAGTTCTGGGTTTCGCGGAACGGGATATGCTCGATCCAGTCGATCATGTCGCGCTCGCCAAGCCGAGGGTCGCCGTATTCTTTCATCCAGCGCAGCGGGCGGCCGGGCCCGGCATTGTAGCCCGCCGCGACCATCACGACATTGCCGTCGAAGCGGTTGACCAGTTGGGCAAGATAGGCCGAGCCGAGGGTGGCGTTGTATTCCCAGTCGGACGTCACGCGCGCACCGGAATGGGAGATGCCGAGCATGCGGGCCATGTCGGAGGCCGTGCCGGGCATCAGCTGCATCAGCCCCTGCGCCCCGGCGCCGCTTTTGACGCGATGATCGAATTCGCTTTCGCGCCGGGCGATGGAGAGGGCCAGTTCGGCGGGCACCGGCAAGTCCATTTTCCGCATCGGGTGGAGCGCGTAGTAGGGGCCGGGCACGACGAGGCCGCGCTGGGCGGCGGCCTTGCCGACCATCACCTCGAGATGTGGCTCGCCCAGCGTGTCGAGCGCGTGACCGAGGCGGTTGATCTCGTCCACCTCCAGCGTATCTGTCAGGGCCACGAAGAACTGTTCGGCCAGCGAGAGGCGGTCGGTCCTGAGCAGCAGGATCCCGGCCTTGAAGAGCGTCGATTGCGCGAAGGTGGCGTTGCGCCAGTCGGGGTCGGGCGTGGCGCCGGCGAGCGCGGGGTCGGGCGGGACGCCGGCCTTTTCGGCGGCGAGCAGCCCGTAGAAGCTGGTCTGGTATTCGCCACCGAAGGCGTAGGCGAGCTGTGCCGCCTCGGGATCGCCGAGCGCATCCTGTGCCCGGCCGATCCAGTAACCGGCGCGGCCGAGCGAGATGGGCGTTTCCACCGCCGCGCGGAACCGCTGGAAATGGTCGAGCGCAAGGTCGGGCGCGTCGAGATAGGTCAGCGCGAGATAGCCCGACAGCCATTCGAGGTCGGCATAGTTCGAGCCGTCGACAAGCTGGTGGATCGCGGCCAATTGGTAGGCGGTGGCAATGTCGCCCTCGCGCATCTTGTCGCGGGCGAAATAGCGCCGCCAGCCGGCCCAGCGGTCAGGCTCGCCCAGCCCGTTTTCCATGCGGCTCTGATCCAGCATCAGCTTGATGGCATCGTCGCTGCGGCCGGACTTGATGTGCTGGTTGAAACGTTCGTAGGCAATGCCGGCATCCTTTGCGCCGCCCTCGGGCAGGTCGCTGTTCTTCAGCGAGACGCCACGCTCGATCTTCTGGCGGGCCTCGGCCAGGGCGCGGGTTTTCTTGTCGACCAGCGGCAGCATCTGCTGCACGTCGCGCAGGCCGCGCCAGAGCGCCATTTCAAGCCGCGCCTCATGATGCGGTTTCAGGAGGTCGTCATAGGATTCGAGGAAGGCGTCATGCTCGGCGGTGGAGAGGTCCATCGTGTGCCACGCCATCACCACGGTCGCCTCGGCCTCGCCCTGCTGGCCGCGGGCGGTCAGGGCGCGGGCGTAATTCAGTATGCCATCGCCGGTCTGGGGGCGGTAATCCTTGTAGAAGTCCAGCACCGTATCGAAATCGGCGTGGGCCACGACCTCTTCGCTGCGCTTGCGCAGGTAGTCGAGGCCGGGCCAGTCGGGATGGCTGTCGAGGAAGGCCAGCACCTCCTCGGGTGTGCCCCGCCCCTCGCGCAGGCGGATCCATTCGACCAGCGCCACGGCGGCAGGTCCGTCCCGCTCGGCGATGCGGGCGGCGTTCTCCCAGCGGCCGTTGGCAATGGCGCCGAAGGCGAGCTGAAGCGGACGGGGGGCGATTCGCACGTCGTCTTCCTGTGCCGCCGAGGCGGCGGACAGGGTGAAAAACATCAACAGAACAACGAGGCAGCGCAACATGGCTTGCATTTCCGGCCCATGCAAAGGATAGACACGCCCAGCCTAAGCGCGCGGCACGGGACAAGTCCATTCACAAGCTTGGCAGATGGGCAGCTTGCCGCTAGTGTCGCGCGCGTTTCACCGGGCCTTTGGCCCCAGCGTAACGCAAAACTATGGAGCGTGTCATGTTCAAAGGATCTTTTCCTGCCCTGGTCACGCCGTTCAAGAACGGCGAGCTGGATCTTGAGACGCTCAAGAAACTCGTGGAATGGCATATCGCCGAGGGCAGCCATGGCCTTGTTCCCGTGGGCACGACCGGCGAGAGCCCGACGCTGACCCATACCGAGCATGAGACGGTGGTCGAGGAAGTGGTGCGCGCCGCGGCGGGGCGGATTCCGGTGATCGCCGGGGCCGGGTCGAACAACACGGTCGAGGCGATGCGCTTCATGCGCCATGCCGAGAAGGTGGGCGCCGATGCCGCGCTGGTGGTCACGCCCTATTACAACAAGCCCACCCAGCGGGGGTTGATCGCGCATTTCACAGCGCTGCATGATTGCTGCGAGCTTCCGATCATCATCTACAACATTCCGGGGCGGTCGGTGATCGACATGAGCCCCGAAACGATGGGCGAGCTGGCGAAGCTGCCGCGGATCGTCGGGGTGAAGGACGCTACCGGCGACCTGGCCCGGGTGAGCGACCAGCGGATCACCTGTGGCAGGGAGTTCGTGCAGATTTCGGGCGAGGATGCCACGGCGCACGGGTTCAATGCGCAAGGCGGCGTGGGCGTGATCTCGGTCACCGCCAACGTGGCGCCGCGGATGGTGGCGGATGTGCAGGAGGCCTGTCTGGCCGGCGATTACCAGAAGGCGCTGGAGACGCAGGACCGGCTGATGCCGCTGCACAAGGCGATCTTTACCGAGCCGGGGCTGGTGGGCGTGAAATACGCGATGTCGCTACTGGGGCTGTGCAGCGACGAGGTGCGCTCGCCGCTGACGGGGCTGAGCGACGAGACCAAGGCGATGGTCGAGGATGGCATGCGGCACGCGGGGCTGATGAACTGAGCCCGGCGTTGGTCGGGGCGGGGAAAAGTCCGCGCGGCTGAAGGCCGGCACGGAGCCGAAAATCGGGGGCAAGTGGGGCGGGTTTCCGCGTTGCAGCGCGAATCAGGGTTAACGGCCTTGTTTTGCTGGATTTCGGTTGTCGGTATAACGTCGGTATTTTGTCGGTATTGCGTCGGTACTTTTTTCGGCAGGGGGCCGATTAAGACAACGCGCGTTGCGCGAGGTCGACCGGAGGGCCGGGTGGCGGGTTGGCACCCACCCTGCGGAAGCGCCACGAACGGCTACGCCTCAATCCACCCGCCGCACTAGCGGTTGAGCTCGGCCTCGTAGAGGTCTTCCATCATCTGTTTGCCGAGGTCATTCCGGAGAGGCTGTAGCTCTGCTTCGATGGCAGCGAAATCAATGTCTTTGGTGAGCAGCCGGTTCTCTTCCATCGTGGCGGGGAGGGCGGAGATAAACTCGATCCGCATGGCCGTGGGCGGGTGGGAATTGTCCACCCGCTTCTTTTCACGGGCGGCTTCGGCCAGGTAACGCGTGGCGATTGCCGGATCGGCGTCGGAAATGGCGCGGCCCATGTGATCGAATATCCGGGCGTTCCGATCTTTCACGTAGGGGTAGAGGTCGACGATGCTGCGTGTCGCGAGATCGGTGCGCGTGATCGTTTCGAGCAATTTGATGACCGGACCCGCGCCGGCCACGCGCATGGAAAATGCATCGGCGCGATATTCGGCTCTTTGCGACTCGAAGAAGGAAAAACGTGACAGGGCCCGCTGATAGGTGCCGATCACCATTGCGGCGACTATCTGGGCAATGTGGCCCTCGTTGTAGTAATAATAGCAGTCCAGTTCGAACGTATCGTACCAGTTCTCGAGGACCGCGTTGGCGCGTGCGAACACGCCGTGTCGCATCGGGTCGTCATTCACCCTGTGGGCCAGTTCATGTGCCAGAAGCGCGATGCGCTCGTCCGGAGTCAACGCCGCCCATAACGGCAGGCCAATTCCCAGAACCCATTCCTGCTGCCGAAAGAAGCGTGACCGGAACTGCGCCATGTAGGCGTTGACCTCATGGTCGATGTGGACGCCATCGGGGGCCGAGGTTCCGAGCTTGTCGGCGATCCGATCAAGCAATGAGAACAGTTCGGGAAGGTCGCTTCGACAGTAGGTCTTGATCCGGTTCCTGTTTCCGGGAGGCAGCAGCGTGAAGCCAAAGCCGATCAGGATCAGGCCGACGATAATGGGCAGAATATCGGGGTAGGCGGCAATGATCAAAGCCACGCCGCCCGCCATGGTCACGTATGGCGTCGCCAGAAGGAGGAAGGACAGAACCCAGCCGATGGCAAGGCGGCCCGTCACGCGCGGGCGCGGATGATCGACCTCACGCTTGGCCTGTTCGAGAAGACGGTCGGCGAACCGCTCCTGCCAGCGGTCGATCAGGTTTCCGATCATACGGGGCTATCCGAATGCAACTTTCGGGCAAGAGGCTATGCAGCAGGATTCGGAAGCACAAGTACGATATGGGACGGTTTCGCCGGGTCGCGCGGTGATGTCACCGGGGATGCCGCGCCTCAATCCACCCGCCGCACGAGGAGCTGGTTGCCCGGCCCGGTCTTGGTCTCGAAGACCTTCAACTCCTTGACGAGGTCGCTCAGCTTTTTCTTGCCATAGCTGCGCGTGTCGAAATCCGGCTTGTCGGCCTGGATCTGCTGGCCGATGCGGCCCAGCGGGAACCAGTCGTCATCCTGGTCGATCTTTTCCATCGCGTCGGTGATCAGCTTGCGCGCCTCGCCCACGCGGCGGGTGTCGAGCCCCTGCTTCTTGGTCTCGGTCGTGTCGCTTTCGTCTGAGATATTCTCGATCGCCACGAAGCGGTTGCAGGCGTTCTTGAGCGCGTCGGGCGCCTTGGCCTCGCCGATACCGATCACCGTCAGGCCCTGTTCGCGGATGCGGCTGGCCAGCCGGGTGAAATCGCTGTCGGAGGAGACCAGCACGAAGCCGTCGAAATGGCCGGCATGCAGGATATCCATCGCGTCGATCACCAGCCCGATATCCGAGGCATTCTTGCCCTTGGTGTTGGCGGTCTGCTGGTGCTGGACGAGGCCGAGCTTCTGGGCGGTCTTGGTCCAGCCCGAAAGCTGCTGGTTGGACCAGTCGCCATAGACCCGGCGCAGGCCCGGCTCGCCATAGGAGGTGACCTCGCGCAGGATCGCGTCGGCGTATTTCGAGGGGACGTTGTCGGCGTCGATGAGCACTGCGAGGAGCTGGGATTTCTCGGGCATGCGGGGCCTCCTTTTCGGGGACCATGCCTGATTGCGGCGGCGGCGGAAACCGGAAACCTCGGCTTTTGCCGTCGCGCAAGGGCAGAAATGCGACCGGCCACCGCTTGGGGAAGCGATGGCCGGGGCGTGAACGTGTCAGCTAAGGGTCAGGCCTTTTCGCCGATCTTGTCCTGTGTCTGCGTCTCGAAATCGCCGGCGTCGTGGCGTTCGTGCAGTTGCTCGTGCGGCTCGCCGAACGTCTTGTTGACCATCCGGCCGCGCTTGACGGCGGGGCGGTCGTCGATCTTCTTCGCCCAGGCCATCACGTTCTCGTATTCATGCGTGCTGAGGAAGGTGGCGGCATCGCCATAGGCGCGGCCGAGGGCGAGGTTGCCATACCACGGCCAGATCGCCATGTCGGCAATCGAGTACTCGTCACCGGCGATGAAGGGCTTGTCGGCCAGTTCGCGGTCGAGCACGTCGAGCTGGCGCTTGGCCTCCATCGCGTAGCGGTTGATGGGGTATTCGTATTTCTCGGGCGCGTAGGCGTAGAAATGGCCGAAGCCGCCGCCGAGGAAGGGCGCGCTGCCCATCTGCCACATGAGCCAGTTGATCACCTCGGTCCGGTCCGGCCCGCTGGCGGGGAGGAAGGCGCCGAACTTCTCGGCGAGGTGCATCAGGATGGACCCGCTTTCGAAGACCCGCAGGGGGGTGTCGCCGGTATGGTCGACCATGGCGGGGATCTTGGAATTCGGGTTAATTTCGGTGAAGCCGCTGCCGAACTGGTCGCCGTCGCCGATCTTGATAAGCCAGGCGTCATACTCGGCATTGTGGCCGGCCGCGAGCAGCTCTTCGAACATGATCGTGGTCTTCACCCCGTTGGGCGTGGCGAGCGAGTAAAGCTGGAACGGGTGCTTGCCAACCGGCAGGTCCTTGTCATGGGTCGGCCCGGCGATGGGGCGGTTGGTCGAGGCGAATTTTCCGCCGTTCTCCCTGTCCCAGGTCCAGACCTTGGGCGGGGTATAGGTGTCATCGGTCATCTGGCGCTCCTTCGAGTGTGGTTTCCCCAGAGGTAACCAGATGCCGGGGCGATGCAAGGTGCATGAATGCACAGAAATAGCTGCGCAGGCGCGTTGGGGATGCGAAGCATGGGCCGGTTCCCGCCGATCACGCAATAACGATCATCTCGCACGAACGCGTCATTTGGCCTTAAATCGCTGGGCATGCGTTGCCATCTCAGGCATCCGGGCTGACCCCCCCCCCCCGACCCCGGAGATTGGAGAGTATCATGAATATCATCCGCAAACGTCTTCTTGCCGGTGTCACTGCCTCCGCAGTGGGCATTGCCGGCCTTGCCGGACTGACCGCAGCGCCGGCCCATGCCGACAACGATACCGCCAAGTACATCGCAGGTGCCGCCGCCGTGGCGATCATCGGCGCCGCCATCGCCGATTCCGGCAATGACCGGTATCACGATCAGGGTTATGCGACCCGCGATCGGTATTATGGCGGGCACAACCGGTACACAAGGCAACAACGGCACACCCGGCATAACCGCCATGGCTATCAGCGGGCCTATAACCAAGGTTACCGCGACGGGTACACCCGGAGCCACAACGGCTATGGCAACAGCAGCCGTCGTGTCTACGACCGGTAAGACTTGCATGCACCGGGGCCGGATCCGTCCGGCCCCGCAGCATCTCGCCGATCCGGCGGGATTTTATCCGGTTCCCTTGGCTGCCCGCGCTGCCGGCCCATATAGTGTTTTACGCGGGGTCATGCCCGCGACATCCGCGAACGGGAGAGCATCATGAAAATCAAGTTCCGGACCAGCCTGTTCGCCGCCGCCGCGGCGGCTGTCGTTGCGGCAGGACCGTGGGCCTCGCCCGCCGCGGCGGACCCCGTGTTCTCGGGCGTCATCAATCGTTTCATCGACCACGCCATCGACCGGCACGAGCGTCGCGGGTTCCACCGCGACTATCGCCGCCACCAGCGGGCCCGTCGCCACCATGACTATTACGGGCAGGACCGGCGCGTGCGCCGGCGGCACCTGTCGAACGACGAGAGGGAGCTGCGGGGGCTTTACGTGCCCGGTTACGACATCAACGGCGTGATGAACTACAACCGCTCCGGTCACCGTCACTGACGGCGGCGCGGAGATCAAAGAGAGACAAACTGAGGGCGCACCGGGTTTCCGGCGCGCCCTTTGGCATTTGCGGGTCGGTCCCGCCGGGTCAGTAGACCACGACGCTGCGGATCGACTCGCCCGCGTGCATCATGTCGAACCCCTTGTTGATCTCGTCCAGCTTCAGCGTGTGGGTGATCATCGGGTCGATCTCGATCTTGCCCTGCATGTACCAGTCGACGATCTTGGGCACGTCGGTGCGGCCGCGGGCGCCGCCAAAGGCGGTGCCTTTCCAGACCCGGCCGGTCACAAGCTGGAAGGGGCGCGTCGAGATTTCCGCGCCGGCCGGGGCCACGCCGATGATGATGCTTTCGCCCCAGCCCTTGTGGGCGCATTCCAGCGCCTGACGCATGACGTTCACGTTGCCGGTGGCGTCAAAGGTGTAATCGCCGCCGCCGCCGGTCAGTTCGACAAGGTGGCCGACGAGGTCGCCCTTTACCTCATTGGGGTTGACGAAATCGGTCATGCCGAAGCGCTTGGCCATCTCGACCTTGCCCGGGTTCAGGTCGACGCCGACGATCTGGTCGGCGCCCGCGAGCCGCAGGCCCTGGATCACGTTGAGGCCGATGCCGCCCAAGCCGAAGACCACGCAGCGCGAGCCCAGTTCCACCTTGGCGGTGTTCATGACCGCGCCGATGCCGGTGGTCACGCCGCAGCCGATATAGCAGATCTTGTCGAAGGGGGCGTCCTTGCGGACCTTGGCGAGCGCGATTTCCGGCAGGACGGTGTGGTTCGAGAAGGTCGAGCAGCCCATGTAATGCAGGATCGGCGTGCCATCGAGCATGGAAAACCGGCTGGTGCCGTCGGGCATGACGCCCTGGCCTTGGGTCGAGCGGATCGCCTGGCAGAGGTTGGTTTTCGGGTTGAGGCAGTATTCGCATTCGCGGCATTCGGGCGTGTAGAGCGGGATCACGTGATCGCCCGGTTCCAGCGAGGTGACGCCGGGGCCGACCTCGACCACCACGCCTGCGCCCTCATGCCCGAGGATTGCCGGGAAGGCGCCTTCGGGGTCGGCGCCGGAGAGGGTGAAATCGTCGGTGTGGCACAGGCCCGTCGCCTTGACCTCGACCAGGACCTCGCCCGCTTTCGGACCGTCGAGATTGACCTCCATGATTTCCATCGGCTTGCCCGCTTCGAGGGCGACGGCGGCGGTGGTGCGCATTGATTGTACTCCCAATTCAATTTGCCGCGACTTTGGGCGAAAGCCGGGCGGTTTTCAATATCCTGCGGGCGGCCTTGAAAGCGGCCATGCCCGTGACGACTTTCAGTCTTGCACAGAAATGGAGGGACGACACCATGCGCTTCGCGACACTCATACTGGCACTTGCGGCATTGAGCGCCTGCATGCCCGAAGGCGGGGAAGAGGGCACGGCCTCGGCCTGTGGGGCGGATGCGCTTCAGCCGCTGGTCGGCACCGCGGTCGGGGGGCATGATTTCGCCGACGGCACACGGATCATTCCGCCGGGTACGGCGGTGACGATGGACCACCGGCCCGACCGGCTGAACGTGGAAACCGATGAAGGCGGAACGATCACGCGGATTTACTGCGGCTGATCCCTTGGCTGGCGTCGCGCAGTGAGTATTTGGAGAAAAGTGAAAGTGGGGGCGCGCGCCCGGCTTTCATCTTTCCAGAAATACTCACTGCGCAACGCTGGCCCCCTGCGATGCCGTAACGGGAGACTCGACTCGGGGCGGGGTGCGGCCTAGGTTGGAACAAATCATGAACAAAGCCGTTCACCCGCTGCCGCCATGTCTGTTCGCCGTATCCTTTCCGTCTGGTTTCCCCGGCTCGGGGCCGAGCGCCTGCTGCGTCGCATGGCGCCGCCGGAGGATGCGCCGTTCGCCGTGGTGCGTGACACCGGGCAGATGCAGGTGGTGTCCTCGCTCTCGGCGGCGGCCGAGGCGGCGGGGCTGCGCGTGGGCCAGCCGCTGCGGGATGCGCACGCGATCTGCGGGCAGCTGACGACCCGGCTGCAGAACCCGCAGGCGGAGGCCGATTTCCTGCAGGCGCTGGGCCGCTGGGCGGGGCGGTTTTCGCCTTGGGTGGCGGTGGACGGGCGTGATGCGCTGATGATGGAGATCACCGGCTGCGCGCATCTTTTCGGCGGCGAGGCGGAGATGGTGGGGCGCATGGTCGAGGAGGCCGGGGCGCTGGGGCTGAGCGCGCGCTGCGGGCTGGCCGACACGGTGGGCGCGGCATGGGCGCTGGCGCGTTATGCGGGCGTGGCGCCGGGGCATGCGCGGTCGGGCGATGCCATCGATCAGGAGGCGCGCGCCACCCGGTCGCGGGCGGCGAAGAAGCGGCATTGGGAGCGCGGCGGCGCCGCGCCTTTGCCGGGGGGCGGGGGCATGGATCTGCCCGGCATCGCCCCGCCCGGCAAGGCCTATACGCTGCTGGCGCCGCTGCCGGTGGCCGCCCTGCGGCTGGAGCCGGGGGAGGCCGAGGCGCTGGCGCGGGTCGGGCTGCGCCGGGTGGGTGACCTGCTGGGCCAGCCGCGCGCGCCGCTGGCGCGGCGGTTCGGGCGGGGGCTGGTGCTGCGGCTGGATCAGGCGGTGGGGGCGGTGCCGGAGCCGGTGTCGCCCGCGAGGGAAGCGCCGCGCTATGCCACGCGGCTGACCCTGCCCGAGCCGATCGGGCTGACCGATGACATGCTGGCCGCGCTCGACCGGCTGGTGCCGCGGCTGTGCGAATTGCTGCGCGACAAGGGGCAGGGCGCGCGGCGGGTCAGGCTGCAGGCGTGGCGGGTGGATGACACGATGCAATGGCTCGAGGCCGGGCTGGCGCGCGCCGCGGATGAGCCCGACCGCATCCGCCCGCTGCTGGCGCACCGGATCGACGAGATCGACGCGGGCTTCGGCATCGACATGCTGCGGCTGGAGGCGGTGCAGACCGAGGCGCTGCATCCGCGCACCATGACCGGCCACGTGGAGGCTGCCGCCGCCAACCGTGCGCGGCTGGACGGGGGCGCGCGGATGGACGACCTGATCGGGCGGATTGGCGGGCGGCTGGGGATGGAGGCGATCACCCGCCGCCACCCGGTTGGCAGCCATCTGCCCGAGAAGACCGCGCAGGTGCTGGCCGCCGCGTGGTCGGAGCCTGCCGGGCCATGGCCCGCCCCGGCCGCGCCGCGCCCGCTTTTGCTGTGGCGGCCCGAGCCGGTGATGGCGCCCGACACCCCGAGGCTGGCCGGCGCGTTCCGCTGGCGGGGGCGCACCCACCGGCTGGCCGAGGCGCGGGGGCCTGAGCGGATCGCGCCGGAATGGTGGCTGGACGATCCCGACTGGCGCAGCGGGTTGCGCGATTACTGGCAGGTGATCACCGAAGGGGGCGAGCGGCTGTGGCTGTTCTATGCCCATGGCGCGGCGCTGAGTTCCGGCTGGTTCTGCCAGGGCCGGTTTGCGTGAGCGTGCGGGGTGTCAGGCCTTGGAGCGGCGCTCGCGCCAGAGGGTGAAGAGCCCCGCCGCCACGATCAGCGCCGTGCCGAGGGCCACGTTCATGCGGATGGTTTCGTTGAAGACGAGGATGCCGAGGATGCTGGCGAAGACGAGCTGGAGATAGGCGAAGGGTTGGACCGCGCTGGCCTCGGCCAGTTCGTAGCATTTGATGAGCGTGTAATGCCCCAGCGCCCCGGTGATGCAGAGCAGGCCCATCCATACCCAGTCGGGGCCTGTCATCGGCTCCCAGAACCATGCGCCGACCGCCGTCATCGCGACCATGCCGACCGTGCCCGTCCAGAAGAAGCTGGTGGCGGCGCTGTCGCGCAGGCCGACATAGCGGGTGAGCAGCCCGTAGAGCGCGAACATCAGGGCGGCGACGAGGGGGACGATGGCCTCGGGCTGGAAGACGCCGAAGCCGGGTTCGAGGATGATCAGGATGCCCAGGAAACCGACGCCGATCGCCATCCAGCGGCGCCAGCCGACGCGTTCGCCCAGCACCGGGCCGGAGAGCGCCGCGATCAGCAGCGGATAGCAGGCGAAGACCGCGTGGCTTTCGACCAGTCCCAGCAGGGTGAAGCCGAAGACCATGACGCAGATCTCGGCCACCAGAAGCAGGGCCCGGAACGCCTGAACCCATGGCACCGAGGTGGCCGCTGCCGCCCGCATCCCGCCGGCCTTGCGGCTGGCGACGGAAATGACGAAGGCCGCGAAGAACCAGTAGCGGATCATCACCACCATGTAGACGTTGTATTCCGCCGCGAGGTGGCGCGAGAGCCCGTCCTGTGCCGCGAATATGAGGGTTGTCACGACCATGAACAGGATGCCGGCGCGGGTGTTCTGTTCGCTCATGGGTGGGGCTTTCAGGGTGCGGGTTTCACGGCACGGGTCATGTGCCTTTTCCGGCCATAGCCGGGAATGCGGGTGACTTCAAACCCTGCGGATTGCAGCCCGCGGCGGACGAAGCCGGCGGCTGTGTAGGTGGCGGCGGTGCCGTCGGGCTTGGTGTGGGCGAAGACCTGCGCCATCAGCGGTTCTTCCCAGAGCTCGGGGTTCTTGGCCGGGGAGAAGCCGTCGAGGAACCATGCGTCGGCGGTGCGGTGCCAGTGGGGAAGCGTGGTGCGGGCGTCGCCGGTGACGAGGCGGAAATCGAGATCGGCGAGGGTGATGTACTCGGCGCCCCAGTGCGGAGCGAGGTCGGCGGCGACAGCGGAGAGGGCGGGGAAGGCGAACTGGGCGCGGCGCATCTCTTCGGGGGTGATGGGGAAGGCCTCGAAGCTGGTGTAGCGGAGCATCCCCTCCTGACCGGTTTCGCGCCACGCCTGAAGGGTGGCGAGCAGGTTGAGCCCGGTGCCGAAGCCCAGTTCGGCGACGTGGAAGCCGAAGCGGAACCGTGAGGGCAGGTCATTGCCCGACAGGAAGACGTGGCGGGTTTCCTCCAGCCCGTTCTCGAGGCTGAAATACGGGTCGTCGAAGCGCGTGGAAACCGGCACGTCGCCATCGCGCCAGTCGAGTTTTGCGGAAGGGTCCGGTGGCGGTTTCACGCGTGTCCTTTCTGCCTGAGCGGATATACAGCGCCGCGCGCCCATGCGATAATTCGCGAGACACTGCAAAGGAGCGCGGCAAATGGCAAGGCCGGACGTCACGGTGATGGGTGCGGGCATCTTCGGGCTGTCGATCGCGTGGGCCTGTGTGAAGGCCGGCGCGAGCGTGCAGGTGATCGACCCGCACGGCCCCGGCGCCGGGGCGTCGGGCGGCGTGGTGGGCGCATTGGCGCCGCATGTGCCGGAGAACTGGAACGACAAGAAGGCGTTTCAGCTGGAGAGCCTGCTGATGGCCGAGGGGTTCTGGGGGGATGTGGCGGCGGCCTCGGGGATTTCGCCGGGGTACGGGCGATTGGGCCGGTTACAGCCGGTTGCGGATGAGCGGGGGCTGGAGCTGGCGAGGGGGCGTGAGGAGACGGCGAAGGCGTTGTGGGGCGATGCGGCGGTCTGGGAGGTGATCGCGCCGCCCGGGGATAGCTGGGCGCCGGCCTCGCCCACCGGGTATGTCATCCGCGATACGCTGTCGGCAAGAATGCATCCGCGGCGGGCCTGCCAGTCGCTGGCGGCGGCGTTGCATGCGCGGGGGGCGTGGCTGGTGAAGGAGGGGGCGCCCGAGGGCAAGGTGGTGCATGCCACCGGGGTGGCCGGGCTGGAGGAGATGTCGCGCGAGACGGGCCGCGCGGTGGGCAACGGGGTGAAGGGGCAGGGGGCGCTTTTGCATTTTGCCGCGCCGCATGCGCCGCAGCTCTTTGCCGACGGCATTCATATCGTGCCGCATGAGGATGGGACCACGGCGATCGGGTCGACCTCGGAACGGGAGTATGACGACCCGGTCTCGACCGATGAGCAGCTTGATGAGGTGATCGAGCGGGCGATGCGGGCGGTGCCGGTGCTGCACGGGGCAAGGGTGGTCGAACGCTGGGCCGGGCTGAGGCCGAGGGCGAAGTCTCGGGCGCCAATGCTGGGGGCGCATCCGCTGAAGCCCGGCGAGTTCATCGCCAATGGCGGGTTCAAGATCGGCTTTGGCATGGCGCCGAAGGTGGCGGAGGTGATGGCGGCGCTTATATTGGAGGGGAAGGACGGGATTCCAGAGGGGTTTCGTCCGGAGGCATCCTTGTAGGGGAACGTCGCATGGTCACAGGCCGCTCCATTGTTCTGATCGCCGCGCTGCTTTTGCCGGGCGCCGGTGTCGCGCAGGAGGACGGCGCGCCGGATTGGGCGGCGGTGTCGGGCGACGAGATGGTTCTTGATGGCGAGGCCTACCGGCTGAGCGGTGTGTCCTGCCCCGATCCGGAGACGGAGGAGGGGCGGGCGGCGAAGGCGCTTTTGAACACCTTCCTGCGGGGCGGGTATATCGAATGCCGGGTCGCCGGGGGGCGGGCGAGTTGCAGCAAGGAAGGCCGCGACATCGCCACCGGGCTGATCCGCAGCGGCTATTGCGAGGGCACGGGCGAGGCGCCGGTGCCGGAGGAAGAGGATGTGCTGGCGCGCGACACACGGCCCGGCTACGTGGCCGGCGAGGCGCGCGAGGGGGAGTGTGATCCGGCGCGGGCGTCGGAGCAGTTCATCGCCCGGTCGCAGGCCTTTGCCTGCGATGCGGGCTCGCCCTACAGCACCTGTGACGGGGTGACGGGCAAGCGGCAGTTCGGGCAGCACGTGGCCGGATCGGACAATTACCGGGCAACGGGAGAGACCCTGCCATCCTTCCGGTCGCGCCGCTGCAACTGAAGCAAGTCTCGAATTGGGTGGATGGGGTCGCCGGCTGAGCGGCTTGCTGAGGATCGCTGAGCGAGACCTTTGCAAGAAAGTTCTGGACAGGAAAAATGTTTCTGTGTGACATTAATTGTCATGTGATTACAGAATCAGGCGAGATACCAATGCAGAGACTGGACGCCTCCGCCGCGAACACCCAGATCGGCGCTTGCATCAAGGACGCACGGAGGGCGGAAAAGCTGACCTTGTCGGCGCTCGCCGCGAAATGCGATCTTACAGAGAGTTTCCTTTCCAAGCTTGAAAGGGGCGTCGCCTCGGCCTCGATCGCGAACCTGCTGCAGATCTGTGCCGCGCTGAACATCGAGATCGGATCGCTGTTCGACGGGCTGGGCACGGCGCCGGCACGCACGCGGGTGTCTGTCCACCGCAGGTCCGACGACGATTTCTCGTTCATTCCGTCGACCGGCTATGCGTGGAAGCGGGTCGGCGGCGGCAGCCCGAAGGACGAGATGGAAGTGTTTCACCTCGTCCTGCCGGACACCGACAAGATGGAGGCCTACGTGTCCCATCCCGGGCAGGAGCATTGCTATGTCATCAGCGGCGACGTGATCTTTGAGGTGGGCGAGGAAAGCCACCACCTTGCGCCGGGCGACAGCATCTTCATCGACTCGCAGCAGCCGCACCGGGCCCGCAGCGTGGGTGAACAGGAGGCGCAAATCCTGATGACCGTCGCGGCCGCCGACATCTCGCGCGTCGATTTCGATTGGTGGCGGCCGTCAAGCGCCGCCTTGCAGGACAGACCCCAAAGCTCATCCAACGGGAGGACATCATGAGCAAGAATATACCTGATACCGCTGATAACAACGCGAAGCTAAAGGTAGACCGCGAGGCATCGCGGAAGGATCACGAGCCCTATATCGTGCGCAACCTCAACAGCCTTGAGTGGGAGACCATTCGCTGGCCGGGCGAGACCGGAAAGATGGTGTTCCACCCCGAGCCGGAGAACCCGACACGGCCCAATGCCGGTATCCTGCGGCTGGAGCCGGGCGCCTATCATCCGGAGCATTACCACGGGTTCGCGCAGGTGTGGCACATCCTGTCGGGGGAGTTCGAGATCGGGGGCGAGATGTGCGGCGAGGGTAGCGTGATCTTTCATCCGGACCCGCATTTCGAAGGCGAGTTCAAGACCGAGACGGGCGGCGATATCTTCATCGTCCAGTATCCGGGGCCGACGACCGGGGAACGGCCGATCTATGCCGGGCGGTTCAACATGGACAAACGCAACGCGGTTGAAGATGAACGGGTTGATGTGTGAGTGATTGGTGTCCTGCCCGCTTGGGCGGGCAGGGTGCATCATCGAAGACAGGCAGGCAGACATGACAGTTGAAACGATTCAGTACCTTACCACGATCAGGTTTGGCGAAGGCGCCTCGGCGCTTGTGGCGGATGAGCTTGCCGGGCTGTCGCTCGAGCGGCCGCTTGTCGTCAGTGACAGGGCGTTGGTGGAGATCGGACTGGTGGACAGGGTCGCCGCGTCGCTGGGCGGGGACGTGCCGGTCTTTGACGGCACGCCGTCGAACCCCACGGAAAGCGCGGCGGAGGCCGCGGCAGAGATGTTCCGGGACAACGGGTGCGATTGCCTTGTGGCGGTGGGCGGGGGGTCCCCGATCGACCTTGCCAAGGCGGTGTCGCTTCGGGTGACGCATGAGGGGCCGCTTGCGGATTACGCCGCGATCGAGGGCGGCGTTACGAAGATCACCGACCGCTGTGTGCCGGTCATTGCCGTGCCGACGACCGCCGGGACCGGCTCGGAAGTGGGGCGGGCCGCGTTGCTGACGGTGGCGGACGGGCGCAAGCTTGGCATTCTCAGCCCCTACCTGATCCCCGTGCGCGCCTTGTGCGATCCGGAGTTGACCTATGGCTTGCCGCCCGGCCTGACCGCGGCGACCGGGATGGACGCGATCACCCATTGTTTCGAGACGTTCCTCAGCCCGAAATTCAACCCGGTCGCCGATGCCATCGCGCTCGATGGTCTGGTGCGCGGTTGGACCCATATCCGGACGGCGGTGTCGGACCCCGGCGACAAGGTGGCGCGGCGGGAAATGATGATGTGTTCGCTGCAGGGGGCGCTGACCTTTCAGAAGGGGCTTGGCGCGGTGCATTCGCTGTCGCATCCGCTGGGGGCGGTCAAGTCGGTGAACCCGCATCACGGCACGCTGAACGCGATCCTTCTGCCCGAGGTGCTGAGGTATAACGAAGAGGTTGCGGAGGAGAAATACGCGAGGCTGCGTGTGGCCCTGGACATGCCGGAGGGGGCCGACATCGGCGGGCGGGTGCAAGAGCTTACGTCGGTCATCGGGTTGCCGGCCACGCTGGGGGCGCTTGGGCTTGAGGTGGGGATCATCGACGAGATCGCCGAGGCGGCCATGCGTGACCACTCCACGCCCACGAATGCGCGGGAGATGACGGCGGAGGCGTTCCGGCGGATATTGACTGCCAGCTTCTGAGGCGGCGGGCGGAAGTCTTCAGGCGGCGGTTCCGGTCAGGCATTGCCGCCCGTCGGGCCCGCGCACCCAGACCGTACCGTCGGATTTCCAGCAGATTTCGGCTGTCTCGGAATGCATCAAAGGCGCCGTGGCGCGGAAGGCGAAGCGGCTCAGGGTGCCGAGTTGTCTCTCGGCGAGGAGCATGGCGAGCTGGGCCAGCAGGGGGCCGTGAACGACGAGGCCGTCATAGCCTTCGACCTCGCGCGCGTAGGGCAAGTCGTAGTGGATGCGGTGGCCGTTGAAGGTGAGGGCCGAGTAGCGGAAGAGCATGGTGGTGTCGAAGCGCGCGCGCTCGGCGGTGTCTTCGTCGGTGGGGGCCTCGGGCGGGGTGGGGGTCGTGCCGGGCTTGGGGTCTTCGCGGTAGACGAGATCCTGCCACTCGGCGATGCAGCACTTGTCGTTCTGCCAGATGTCGTGGCGCATGGTGACGAAGCCCAGCGGGCCGGACCGGCCTTGCTTTTGGGCGGTCTTTTCCACGTATGTGCGCCGCTCGGCGGGCGTTCCGGCAAGCAGGGGCGTTTTGAATTCCAGTTGACCGCCGGCCCACATGCGGCGGGGCAGGCCCATGTCGGGGATGACGCCGCCCACCTTCGGGTGCCCGTCTCGGCCCAGTTCGGCGGGCGCTTGCGGGTCCCAGAAATAGAGCTGGTGGAAGAAGGGCGGCAGGGGGGTGCCCGCCTCGATCCGGGGGGCGTGGCCGAGTGTGGCCTGCATCGCCCGGGCGCGGGCCGGGTCGATCATGTCGGTCAGGGTTTGCACGGGCTCGCTCATGCGGGCAAGCTAGGGCGGAAACCGGACCGCCACAACAGGGATGACCATGCCGCACCTCGCCTCTCTCGATCATCTTGTGCTGACGGTAAGGGATGTCACGCGCACCTGTGATTTCTATCGCGAGGTGCTGGGGATGGAGGTGGTGAGCTTCAGGCCGGCGGATGGCACGGAACGCTCGGCGCTGTCTTTCGGCAGCCAGAAGATCAACCTGCATCAGGCGGGGGCGGAGTTCGAGCCAAAGGCCGAGGCGCCGCAGCCGGGGAGCGCGGATCTGTGTTTCCTGAGCGCGACGCCGGTGGAGGAATGGGTGACACATTTCGGGGCGCATGGCGTCGAGGTGATCGAGGGGCCGGTGGCACGGACGGGGGCGACGGGGCCAATCCTGTCGGTCTATATCCGCGATCCCGACGGCAACCTGATCGAGGTGTCGAATCGTCAGGTGTAATCGGCCTCGGCGAAACTTTCGGCGCAGAAGCGGCGGAATTGCAGCCTGTCGCTCCAGTGGTCGCGGGGGAGGCCGGCTTTTTGCTTGAGGGCGGCGAGGAACGCCTCGGGCGCTGGCAGGCTGTCCCAGACCATCGGCAGGAAGACGCCGCGCCGGCCCTTGTCGGACAGGATCAGCCCGTCGCGGCCGGGTTCGAGCCGGGCGAGGAGGTCAGCCTCGTCCTTGACGGGCATCGGCTCAGATGGGGAGAGCACGGCGATCTTGAGGGTGATGTGGTCGAGCTCTTCCGTGGTGACGGGCGGGAAGCGGGGGTCTTCGGTGGCGGATTTCCGGGTGTTCTCGATGACATCGGCGATCAGCGGTTGATGCGCGGTGAGCGAGCCGATGCAGCCGCGCAGCTTGCCGTCTTTCTGGAGCGTGACGAAGCTCGCGCCGTGGCCCTGCAGGGGCGGGGCGAAGCTGTCGGTCTCGACGTGGGGTAGCTTGCACTTGGTGATGTGCGAGGTCAGGGCTTGGCGGGCGGCTTTCAGCAGGGCGGTGCGGTGGTCGGCGTGGAGGATGGCGTCGGTGACGTCGAAGAGGGCCCATGCGCCGTAGCCTACGGTGCGGGTGGTGTCCTTGGTCACGGCGGCGCTGTTGGCCATGCCGAGGCGGAGCAGGCGGCTGCCCTGCCCGTGATCCGACAGCAGGAAGCCGCGGATGGCGGCGGCGCCGCAGGCATGGGCGCCGGTGAGGTCTTCGGGCTTGGCGGTTTCGATCAGTTTGGCGGTTTTGGCGTCATGTTCGCGGGCGGCGTGGAGCGTGAGGAAGTGGCTGAGGTCGCTGGAGAGGATGAAGAGGGTGTCGCCCAGTGCCGCCAGCGCATCGACGGTCTGCGCCACCTGTTCATCCGGCGCGCGGCCGATCACGAGCGGTACGACGGGTGTGCCCGAGTGCGTCTGGTGCTGAAAGGGCAATTGGGTTTCCACGCCATGCTCGCGGTCATGGGCGGCGTTCTCGACATGGACGAGGTCACGGTTGACCAGCATGTCGCGGGCGGCGGTGTCGATCGCGAGGTCGAAACCGGGCATGGCGTAGCGGTCCTGCGAGGGCAGCGCGATGCCGGTGAAAGCGTGCTGATGCGAGGGGGAGAGGATGGCGATGCGGGCCGGGCGCGCGGTTTCGGTGGCGCACCATGCCATGCCGGCGAGGTGGCCGGAGAAAGGGTAGCCGGCGTGGGGTGAGATGATCGCCTTGGGCGGGGAGGCGGCGGGCGTGCCGTGGGCCAGACACTCGGCGACCGTGCGGGCCAGTTCCTCCGCCTCGCCCGGGAAAAAGCGACCGGCCACTGCCGAAGGTCGCGCCGATATGTCTGTCTGCCGGTTCATCTTGGCCCTTTGGGACTTACATATGAACCAGACCGACGGAAGGAAAGACCACACCCCATGCATCCCGCGCGCCACTGGACCGAAGAAGCCGATGGACGGCTGAAATGCACGCTCTGCCCGCGCTTCTGTACGCTGCGCGAGGGGCAGCGCGGCATGTGCTTCGTGCGGATGCGCGAAGGCGACCGGATGGTGCTGGACACTTACGGGCGGTCGACCGGGTTCTGCATCGACCCGATCGAGAAGAAGCCGCTGAATCATTTCCTGCCGGGCTCGCCGGTGCTGTCATTCGGGACGGCGGGGTGCAACCTTGCCTGCAAGTTCTGCCAGAACCACGAGATATCAAAGAGCCGCGAGGTCGACAGCCTTGCCCACAGCGCCAGCCCCGGGGCGATTGCGCGGGTGGCGAAGGAGAAGGGCTGTGCCTCGGTCGCGTTTACTTACAATGACCCGGTGATCTTTCACGAATACGCGCTGGATACCGCGAGCGCCTGTCGCGAGGCGGGGGTGCGCAGCGTGGCGGTGACCGCCGGTTACATCTGCGAGGCGCCGCGGGCCGAGTTCTTTCCGGCGATGGATGCCGCGAATATCGACCTGAAGGGGTTTTCGGAAGGCTTCTATCGCAAGCTGACCGGTGCGCAGATCGGGCCGGTGCTGGAGGCGATCGAATATGCGGTGCACGAGACCGGGTGCTGGGTCGAGCTGACCACGTTGCTGATACCGGGCGAGAATGACAGCGAGGCCGAGCTGGAGGAGATGTGCCAGTGGGTTGTCGAGCGCTGTGGGCCGGATGTGCCGGTGCATTTTACGGCCTTTCACCCCGATCACCGGATGCTGAGCCACCAGCGCACGCCGCTGGAGACGCTGCTCAGGGCGAGGAAAACCGCCCAAGCGGCGGGGCTGCGGCATGTCTATATCGGCAATGTGCATCACGAGCCGGCGCAGTCGAGCTATTGCAGCGGCTGCGGGGAGAAGGTGATCGGGCGCGACTGGCACGAGTTGTCGGAGTGGCGGCTGGATGACACCGGTCACTGCACGACCTGCGGCACGGGTTTTCCGGGGGTGATCGAGGGGCCGCCGGGCCGCTGGGGGCGCCGGCGGGAGCCCGTCCTGATGCGGGAGGGTTAGGAGACGCGCTCGCGCAGGGCGGTCATCTTCGCGTTGAGCACCTTGAGGTACCGCTCGTTGAGGAGCCGGTCGTTCTCGTCGAATTCATCGCCGGCGGTGGCGATGCAGAGCATGGGCCCCGACAGCACCTCGGCCTGATGCGGCACGAGGCAGTGGATCACCATATATTGCCCCGTTTCGCCCCCGGTGCGCCCGGCATTGGCCGACATCACGACCGTGGGCTTGTTCCTGAAGGCGCTGCCCGGCACGCGGCTGATCCAGTCGAGGGCGTTCTTCAGCGCGCCGCTGATGCCCTTGTTGTATTCAGGCGAGGAGATCACCACCGCATCGGCCGCCTTGATCTGATCGACCAGTGTCTGAACGCTCTCGGGCACGCCCTGGGCCTCTTCGAGATCGCCGTCGTAGAGCGGCAGGTTCAGGTCTGCCTCGGACACCTCGGCCGGGCCGAAGGCACGCACGGCCTCGGCCAGAAGCTTGCGGTTATAGGCGCCTTTCCGCAGCGAACCGGAAATGGTGAGGAGCTTTATATCCGCCATGATGTCGTTCCCTCTGATCGGTGACGTGACACTCGTCAATTTGTCATGCAGCGCACAGAATGCAACCGGTAAGGGCGCACAATCGCTGTGTGACGGAAGGGCATGTTGGCCAGAAAAAGCCCCCGGATGCGCGGGGCACCGGGGGCAAAGGCTGTCAGGTTGGAAAGTTGGAAACGGCTTACCAGTCGGTCGGGCCCTTGTCGGCAAAGGCGTTGACCAGAAAGTCGATGAAGGCGCGGACCTTGGGCTGGGTGAACCGGCCCGGCGGATAGACCGCGTAGATGCCTTGTGTCTCGTTGGGCAGGTCGGGGATCACGTCGACCACCTGACCGGCCTTCATGGCGTTGGCGTAGAGGAAGCTGGGAAGATAGGCGATGCCGAGGCCGGAAATCGCGGCGTTCAGAAGCGACTGGCCGTCATTGACCGACAGCCCGCCGGCGGTCCGCACCTGCCGCTTTTCGCCCGAGGGGGCGGTCAGCTTCCAGACCGAGCCGTTCGACTGGCTGGAATAGTGCAGCAGCTTGTGTTCGTTGAGATCGTCGATCTTGGTTGGGCGGCCGTATTTGTCGAGGTAGCCGGGGCTGGCGATCATCCGCTTGGTGGTTTCCGTCAGCTTGCGGGCGCGCAGTGTGCTGTCTTCCAGCTCGCCGATGCGGATCGCCATGTCGAACCCTTCCGAGATGAGTTCGACGTAGCGGTTGTTCAGTACCATGTTGACGGTGATATCGGGGAATTCCTCAAGGAACTCGCCGAGCACCGGGCTCAGATGATTGACGCCGAAATCGGTGGCGACAGAGATCCGCAGCAGGCCCGAGGGGTCGGATTGCATCGAGCTGACCAGCGCGTCGGCCTCTCCTGCATCGTTCAGCACGCGCAGGGCACGGTCGTAATAGGCCAACCCGATTTCCGTAGGGCTGACACGTCGCGTCGTCCGGTTCAGGAGGCGGGCGCCGAGCCGTGCCTCGAGCGAGGAGACATGTTTTGATACGGCGGATTTTGAAATCCCCATCTTGCGCGCCGCGTCGGTGAATCCACCTTGATCCACCACGGTCGCGAAAGCCTCCATTTCGGTAAGGCGATCCATACTCGATACCTCTGTGCGTTTTCACTTGAGACCTTATCGGATCGAAATCGGGCACAACTGCGGCGCGTGGCCGACAATATCAGGGTTTTCCTTTGCATCGTTCGTGACAAGGAAACAGGGAAACAGGTGTTTCCCATTTGTGGATATCGTGGCGATCTGCGCTATGATGACCCGGCGACAAACAGGGAGGATTCCATGAAGGCATTGCTGTTGAGTATCGGAATGGCGGCCGGGCTGTCGACGGCCCCGGCCCTTGCAGGAGACACACCGGCGCCCGAGGGGGCGGAGGTGTATTTTGTCAATATCGAAGATGGTGCGACGGTGGCGTCGCCGGTAAAGGTTATTTTCGGATTGAGCGGCATGGGCGTGGCCCCGGCCGGCACCGAGAAAGAGAATACCGGCCATCACCATATTCTTGTCGACCGGGCCCCGTTCGGTGAAGGGGAGGAAGACGGGGACATGTCGGAGAGCGGTCTTTACTCGGATGACAACCACCGCCATTTCGGCGGCGGTCAGACCGAGGTGTCGCTGGAGCTGGAGCCGGGCGAGCATACGCTGCAACTCGTTCTGGGCGACCAGAACCACGTGCCGCATGACCCGCCGGTGACCTCTGAACAGATCACCATAACGGTCGAATAACCCGCGTCAGAGGGTGGCGGCCAGACGCGTGCCCTGATCTATGGCGCGCTTGGCATCGAGTTCGGCGGCGACATCGGCGCCGCCGATCACGTGGACCGTGCGGCCTTTCGCTTCCAGCGCGTCGGCGAGCGTGCGTTGGCTGAGCTGACCGGCGCAAAGCACGATGGTGTCGGCCTCGATGAGGGTGGGGTTCTCGCGGGCCTCGCCGAAGGTGACATGCAGGCCGGTGTCGTCGATGCGTTCGTAATTGACGCCTGCCACCATCTCGACGTCCTTCATGCGGAGCGAGGCGCGGTGGATCCAGCCGGTCGTTTTGCCGAGCCGTTTGCCGGGGCGTTCGGATTTGCGCTGCAAGAGCGTGACCTTGCGCGCCGCGGCGTCGGGCTGGGGGCCTTCGGGGGCAAGGCCGCCGCGATGTTCCGCCGGGTCGCCGACGCCCCATTCCTCTTTCCATTCGGAGAGGTTCTCGGTGGGGCTTTCGCCCTCATGCACGAGGAATTCGGCCACGTCAAAGCCGATGCCGCCCGCGCCGACAATGGCGACGCGCTTGCCCACCTGGGCCTTGCCGCGCAGGACGTCGATATAGCTCAGGACGTTGTCGCCATCCTGTCCGGGGATTTCCGGGTCGCGGGGGATGACGCCGGTGGCGATGATCGTCTCGTCGAAGCCGTCAAGTGCATCGGCGGTCACGGGGGCGCCGAGTTTGACCGTGATTTCAAGCTCTTCGACCATGGTCTGGTACCAGTGGACGAAGCCGTGAAACTCTTCCTTGCCGGGGATTTCGCGGGCCATGTTGAGCTGACCGCCGAGGCGGTCGTCGCGGTCGAAGAGGGTGACCTTGTGGCCGCGCTGGGCGGAGGTGATGGCCGCCGAGAGGCCGGCGGGGCCGGCGCCGACCACGGCGATGGACTTGGCTTCGCTGGCTGGGTCTATGGGCAGTTCGGTTTCATAACAGGCGCGGGGATTGACGAGGCAGGTGGAGATCTTGCCGCTGAACGTGTGGTCGAGGCAGGCCTGATTGCAGGCGATGCAGGGGGCGATGGTGGGGGCCTTGTTTTCCATGGCCTTTTTCACGAAATCCGGGTCGGCGAGGAAGGGGCGGGCCATGCTGACCATGTCGGCAGCGCCGCCGGAGAGGACCTCTTCGGCCACTTCGGGCGTGTTGATGCGGTTGGAGGTGATGACCGGGATGCCGACCTTGCCCATCAGCTTTTTCGTGACCCATGTGAAGGCCGCGCGGGGGACGGAGGTGGCGATGGTGGGGATGCGCGCCTCGTGCCAGCCGATGCCGGTATTGATGATCGAGGCGCCGGCTTTTTCGACCTCCTGCGCCAGTTGGATCACCTCGTCGAAGGTGGAGCCTTCGGGAACGAGGTCGATCATAGAGAGCCGATAAATAAGGATAAAATCGGGGCCGACGGCCGCGCGGACGCGGCGGACGACCTCGAGCGCAAGGCGCATCCGGTTCTCGTAGGAGCCGCCCCAGCGGTCTTCTCTTTTGTTGGTGTGGCGGACGAGGAACTGGTTGATCAGGTAGCCCTCGGAGCCCATGATCTCGACCCCGTCATAGCCAGCCTGACGGGCGCGGGTGGCGGCGGTGGCGATGTCGGCGATCTGCTTTTCGATGCCGTCTTCGTCAAGCTCGTTGGGGAGGAAGGGGGAGATGGGGGATTTGATAGGCGAGGGGGCCACGCATTCCTTGCCATAGGCGTAGCGACCGGCGTGCAGGATCTGCATGGCGATGAGGCCGCCGGCGTCGTGGACGCGGTCGGTGACGATGCGGTGGTTGGCGATGTCCTCGTCGGTGTAAAGCCCTGCGGCGCCTGGGAAAACGCCGCCTTCGCGGTTGGGGGCCATACCGCCGGTGACCATCAGGCCGACCTCGCCCCGGGCGCGGGTGGCGTAGAATTCGGCGACGCGGTTCCAGTCTTTCGTTTCCTCGAGCCCGGTATGCATCGAGCCCATGAGAACCCTGTTTTTCAAGGTTACGTGCCCGAGGTCGAGCGGGGCGAGAAGGTGGGGATATTGGGTCATGTGCGGCCTCCCGTAGTTGGGGGCAACATGGCGCGGGGAGGGCGGAATGTCACCCCGAAACGCTGCGTTAAAGAATGGGCCCAAACGGACGGAATGCGACGTCGGTATAACGTCGGTATTTTGTCGGTATTCCGTCGGTGCGGAAAAGAGTTAACGGGGCGCGGTGTCAGGCGTCCTTCATCAGGCGGAGCGCGTCGTAGATGGCGGCGTGGGTGTTGCGGGAGGCTATGGCGTCGCCGATGCGGAAAAGGCGGAAGCCTGAAGGCCCGCCGGTGAGGGTTTGCGGCGTGCCCGTGGTGAAGGCGTCGTAATCCATCGCGCCGAGGTTTTCCGACAAAGGCTTCAGCTCGAAATAGAGATCGTCCATGGGCGTGACGCCGTGGTTGACGACGACCTGATCGACGGAGCGTTGCCGCGTGGCGTCGGAATAGTCGGAGCCGAGCGTGGCCTTGAGGCGGTTGCCGTCGCGGTCGATGGCCGAAAGGCGCCATGTGACGGTGAAGGTCACGTCCTTGTGCTGCAGCTTGCGGATGAAGGGGACGAAGGTGATGCCGGAGACGTCGACCGAGGCGCCCTGATAGGGGCTGACGACCTCGACGGTGGCGCCGGCATCGGCGAGTTTTTCGGCGGCTTGCAGGGCGGCGTAGTCGCCCACCTCGTCGTAGATGAGGACGTTTTCGCCCGGTTTGGCGTCGCCCGAGAGGATATCCCACGTGGTGACCGCGAGGTCCTGCCCGTGGGAGACGATATCGGTGTTGGCGAGGCCGCCGGTGGCGAGGACGACGATATCGGGGGAGAGGGGGAGGATGTCGTCTTTTTCGGCGTAGGTGTTGTAGCGGAAGGTGACGCCCAGTTTTTCGCATTGGGCGACGCGCCAGTCGATCAGGCCGATCATGTCGGCGCGGCTTTTGGTCTGGGCGGTGAGGCGGACCTGACCGCCGGGCTGGTCGGCGGCCTCGAACACGGTCACCTGATGGCCGCGTTCGGCGGCGACGCGGGCGGCTTCGAGACCGCCGGGGCCGGCGCCGACGATGGCGATGGTCTTGGGTGTCTCGGCCTTGGCGATCTCGTGCGGGGTGGTGGTTTCGCGGCCCGTGGCCGGGTTGTGGATGCAGAGCGCCGCCTCGCCGTAATAGGCGCGGCCGAGGCAGTAGGTGGCGCCGACGCAAGGCCTGATATCGTCTTCGCGGCCTTCCATGATCTTGCGGACGATATGCGGCTCGGCGATGTGGGCGCGGGTCATGCCGACCATGTCGAGCTGTCCGGTGGCCACGGCGTGGCGGGCGGTGGCGACATCGGCGATCTTGGCGGCGTGGAAGGCGGGCAGGTCCACCTCGTGCCGGATGCGGCCGGCGAAGTCGAGATGCGGGGCGGAGCGCATGCCCTGCACGGGGATCACGTCGGCGAGGGCTGCGTCGGTGTGGATGCGACCCTTGATGATGTTGATGAAGTCGATGAGGCCGGCATCCTTGAGGCGGCGGGCGAAGGTGACGCCTTCCTCGACCGGGATGCCGCCCGGTTCGTTTTCATCGGCGACGTAGCGGATGCCGAGGATGAAATCGGGGCCCACGCGTTTGCGGCAGGCGGTGAGAACCTCGGTGGCGAAGCGGAGGCGGTTGTCGAAATCGCCGCCATAGGGGCCGGTGAGGGCGTTGGTCAGCGGGCTGAGGAACTGATCGGGGAGGTGGCCGTAGCATTCGTATTCGACGCCATCTAGGCCTGCGGCCTTCATGCGTTCGGTGGCGTCGGCGTAGTCTGCGACGATGCGGGCGATATCCCAGTCTTCGGCCACTTTCGGAAACGCCCGGTGGGCCGGTTCGCGTGACGGCCCGGCGCCGATGGTGGGGAGCCAGTCGCCGGTGTCCCAGCGGGCGCGGCGGCCCAGATGGGTGAGCTGGATCATAACCGCGCAGTCGTGGTCGTGGCATTCGTCGGTGAGTTTCTTCATCCAGCCGACGACTTCGTCATCGTAGGCCAGGATATTGCCGAAGGCCGGGGGGCTATCGGGGGAGACGACCGCCGAGCCTGCGGTCATGGTGAGCGCCAGTCCGCCCTTCGCGCGTTCCACATGGTAGGCGCGGTAGCGGTCCTTGGGCATCCCGTCCTCGGTATAGGCGGGCTCGTGGCTGGAGGTCATCAGCCGGTTTTTCAGCGTCAGGTGCTTGAGCGTGTAGGGCTGGAGGAGGGGGTCGGTGCTCATCGGTGTCAGGCTGACGCCGCCCAGTCCCAGTACATGTCGCGGACGCGGCGGGTGAGCGGGCCGACCTGATAGCTGGTGTCGTCGAAGGCGGTGATGGGGGTGACCTTCATCATGTTGCCGGAGAGGAAGATCTCGTCGGCGTCGTGGAAATCATCGAAGGACATGACGGTTTCGTGGACGGTGACGCCATCGGCGCGGAGGTTGGTGATGTGCCGCGCGCGGGTGATGCCCGACAGGAACGTGCCGTTGGGCACCGGCGTGAAGACCTCGCCATCCTTGACGGCGAAGACATTGGCGGTGGCAGCTTCGGCCACGTTGCCGAGGGCGTCGGCGACGAGCGCGTTGGTGAAGCCCCGGTCGCGGGCCTCGGCCAGCATGCGGGCGTTGTTGGGGTAGAGGCAGGCGGCCTTGGCGTTGACCACCGCGTCCTCAAGCACCGGGCGGCGAAAGCGGGTGCGGGTGAGGGTTGCGGAGGCGTCGGGGGCGGCCATCGGGATTTCCTCGAGCGAGATGGCAAAGCCGGTGCGGCTGTCATCCTTGGGCACGATGGCGGACATGCCGCCGTCGATCGCCCAGTACATCGGGCGGATATAGACGGCGGCGTCTTGCGGGTACATTTTCAGGCCGTCGCGGACGATTTCCACCATCTCGGAGGCCGTGACGGTGGGGGTGACCATCAGCGCGCGGGCGGAGGCGTTGACGCGGGCGCAGTGCTTGTCGAGATCGGGGGTGAGGCCGTGGGCGAGGCGGGCGCCGTCGAACACGTTGGAGCCCAGCCACATGCCGTGATCGGCGGCGTTCATCACCGCGATGTCGGCGTCGTGCCATGTTCCGTTGAAATAGGTCTTGATGTTGGTGCCTGTCGGCATGGCTCTGCCCTCCCTCGGTCTTTGGGCGCAGGTTAGGCCGGGCGGGCGGTGGCGTCCAGTGGGGCGGGCGGATGAAAAGCGGGTGACGGATTGGCCGGCGGGCCGGTATTGGCTATGGTGAGGCACCGGCGGCGGGCCGGGCGCGCGAAGGGTGAATGATGGGACGAGTGGCGAGGGGCCGGGCGGGCCTTGGTTGGTGGCTGGGCGCGCTCGGGCTGATCCTGCTTGTGGGCTGTGCCGGGGCGCCGCCGCAGGTGGCGGGGACGAAGCCGGACCGGGCCGATTTCCGGCTGGCGACCTATAACGTGCATTACCTCGATCTCGATGCCGGGGCGGGCGAGGAGTGGGGCCTGACCGATTGGCAGGCGAGGCGCGGCCCGCTGGTGGCGCATGTGCGGCAGATCGGGGCGGATATCGTCGCCTTTCAGGAGCTGGAGACGCGCGGGCAGGGCGCCGGGACGGATGCGTGGGAGGCGTGGCTGCTGGGGGCGCTGCCGGAGTATCGCGTGGCCGCGTCGGATTTTGGCCGGGGGGCGGCGGTGGGGCAGCCGATCTTCTACCGGCCGGGGGTGTTCCGGCTGCTGGATGACGGGTTTGCCTTTTTCTCGCGGGCGGATGCCACGTTCCGCTCGATCCGGGCGATTGCCGGCTATCCGGACGCGGTGACATGGGCGCGGTTCGAACATCGGGAGAGCGGGCGGGAGGTGACGGTGTTCAACGTGCATTTCCATTTCATCGACACGACCCAGCGGCTGCGCTCGGCCGAGCGGGTGCTGCAGATGGCCGAGGTGGCGAAGGCGCGGGGCGATGCGGTGCTGGTGGCCGGCGATTTCAACGCGCGGCGGAATTCGCGGGCGCTGAAGGTGTTTTACGAGGGCGGGTTCCGTCGGGTGAGACAGCGGGGGGCGACGTTTCATTTCAACAAGGGGCTGCATCTGTTCGGGGCGATCGACCATGTGCTGCATGGTCCACGCGCCGCGCCGCTGGGGCGGACGGGGACGGGGAACCGGCAGGTGGGGGGCGTCTGGCCGTCGGATCATTACCCGCTGTGGACGGATTTCCGGCTGGGACCGGGCGGGTAGGCCGGGGCGCGCGAAGGGTCGCGGGGGGCTTGAGCGGGGCAGGGCGGGGGCCTATTTACCGGACGAACGGCGGGATGGAAGGCTGTGGATCATGTTCAATTCCCTCATCGAAAGTGCCTTTCGGCGGGCGCAGGAGAATGGCGATCTCGATGACCTGCCCGGGGCCGGGAAGCCGATTGCGAAGAGCAGCCTGACGGCCGACCCGTTCGCGCATGTCTATGCGGAAAGCGGTGCGATGATGCCGTGGCCGGAGTTGCAGCGCCGGATCGAGGCGGCGCGGGCGAGGCTGGCGGACGTGACGGAGGCCGAGGCGCGCAAGGCGATCCAGGCGGAGATTTCGGCGCTGGAGACCCGGAAGGCCATCGAGATAGAGACATGGACGCGGTACGGGTGATGCCCCGGCCACCGCTGGCATGACGGGGCAGGCAAGCCCCGATGGTGCGACAGAACTGAAAGGGGCCCCGTGCCATGACCATTACCCATGAAGACGAGCTGAATGGCGTAAAGCTGATCGGGCGGATCGTGGCCAACACCATGCAGGCCATGGCGAAGGCGATGGAGCCGGGCATGACCACGGCCGAACTGGACGATATCGGGCGCGGGTACCTGGAGGCGGAAGGCGCGGAGCCTGCGCCGGAGGCGGTTTACGGGTTTCCCGGCGCCACCTGTATCAGCGTGAACGAGGAGATTGCTCACGGTATCCCCGGCACGCGGGTGATTGCGGCGGGGGACCTTGTGAATATCGATGTCTCGGCCTCGAAGGACGGGTATTTCGCCGATACCGGCGCGACGTTCCGGGTGAAGCCGGTGGCGCCGTCGCTTGACCGGCTGTGCCGGGACGGGAAACGCGCCATGCAGATCGGTATCGCGCAGGTGGGGGCGGGGCGCCCACTGGCCGGAATCGGGCAGGCGATTGAGGCGTTTTCGTCGAAGCGGGGCTATACACTGATCCGCAACCTTGCGAGCCACGGGGTGGGGCGGTCGCTGCATGAATATCCCGAGACGATCCCGACATGGGCGGTGAAGGGCGAGCGACGGCGGATCAACAAGGGGCTGGTGTTCACGGTGGAGCCATTCCTGTCGACAGGCGGGCTGTGGGCCGAGGAACGGGGCGATGGCTGGACGCTGTATAGCGAGCCCGCGGCCCCGGCGGTGCAGTATGAGCATACGGTCGTGGCGACGGACCGGGGCGCAGTTGTGGTGACGGTGCCGGGGTGAGGTGGCGCATTCTTTAAAAGAATGCGGGGCGAAATCTTTTAAAGATTTCGTGGGCCGGCGGGTTCCTGTTGGGTGATGCAATGGATGCCGCCGCCGCCGGTGGCGAGCGTGGTGATGTCGACCATGCGGACGCGGTGGTTTGGCAGGTGCTCCTCGAAGAGGTCGCGCACGAGGGCGTCTTCGGGCAGGTTGTATTGCGGGACGATGACGGCGCCGTTGCAGATATAGGCGTTGACGTAGGAATCGCAGAAATTGTCGCTGTCGGTGTCGTAATCGAAGGCGTCGGGGCAGTGGACGAGTTTCAGAGTGCGGCCCTTGGCGTCGGTCTGGCCCTCGAGGGCTTCGAGGTTGGCGGCGTGGATGTGGCGCCACGGGTGGTCGGGGCGGTCGTTGCCTTGGACCATCACCACACCGGGCGCGAGGAACATGGCGATGCCGTCGACATGGCCATCGGTTTCGGTCTCCTCGACATTGCCGGGGAGCCAGATGACCTTTTCGGCGCCCAGCATCTCTTTGAGTTCGGTTTCGATGTCGTCCAGTGACCAGCCGGGGTTGCGGTTGGGGTTGGGAAAGCAGCTTTTGGTGGTGATGATCGTGCCCTCGCCATCGGTGGTGATGCCGCCGCCCTCGGCCACGAGGTCGGAGGCGAAGGCGCGGAGGCCTGCGGCGGAGAGGATGGCGTCGGCAGCGCTGTCGTCGCCGTCATGGGGGGTGTATTTCCCGCCCCATGCGTTGAAGCGGAAGCTGGCGCCGGCGCGGTTGCCTTGGGCGTCGGTGAGAAAGCAGGGGCCGGCATCGCGGGCCCAGCTGTCGTCGATGGGATGCGGCAGCAGGTCGATATCGGCGCCGAGGAGGGCGCGGGCGCCGGGTTCGTCCTGCGGTTTGACCAGCATGGTGACCGGCTCGAACTCGCGGATGGCATGGGCCACCTCGACATAGTTGCGACGGGTGGCGTCCATATCCTCCCAGACCTCGGCGCGGCAGGGCCACATCATCCATGTGCGGGCGTGGGGCGCCCATTCGGCGGGCATGGAGAAGCCCGCGGCGCGCGGGGTGTGTCGGGAGGTCATGGCGGTTGGCCCCTTGGCGTTTCCGGTCAAGGGTAGCCGGGCTTTGCAAGCTTGGCCATGGCCTGCCGGGCCGGGGTTATTCGATCAGGCGCTTGGCGCGTTTCCACGTCTTGCGGACGGTGGAGCGGACGCCGGGGCCCTGGGGGTCGGCGTGGTAGCGGGCCGTGTCGTCCGGGGTGACGGGACCGGTATATTGCTGAAGCGCGGCAAGCTGGGCGCGGATGGCGCGGAGTTGGTCCTCGCTCAGGTCGTCGGATTTCATGCCCTCAAGCGTCTTGTTGGCGTTGCGCAGGAGGGAGTGCAGCCGGGCGAAACCCAGCAGCCGGTCCTGATTGCCCTTGAGCGTGTCCATCAGCGCCATCGCGGCGAGCGCCGTGTTCTCGGCCTTGGCCGGATCGCTGAGCAGCGGCAGGAGGCGGTTGGCGCCGGGCTTGTCGAGCGGGCGGTTCTCGCCCTCTTGCTGGCGTTCGGCGATGCCGTGATCCTCGGCCAGCGAGCGGGGCACCCAGTTGCGGGTGACGGGCGGGACCGGGTCGGTGAAGGGGAAATAGTGCAGGATGTTGCGGTCGAGCGTGGCGCGGGTGTGGATCATGGCAAAGCCTACGCGGCGCCAGAGTTGGGCGAGGTGGGGCTGCTGGATGGGGGCGAGCTGGGTCTGGAGGGCGGTGAAGGCGTCTTCCTGTTCGGCGATCAGCTGGAAGCGGCCGGGCACGCCTGTCCAGTCGAGGTAGCCCTCGGCGAGGGCAAGCTCGGCCAGTTCGCGGTCGATATCGTCGGGGCCGGAGAAGCGGTAGGCCTCGACCACGCGGGCGGCGCCCATGTCGGCGGCGTGCTGGCGCAGCTTCAGGCGGCGGTTGATCCAGCCGTAATCGAGCTTGAGGTCGGGGGCCATCTGGAGGGCGGCCTCGATGAACTCGATCTCCTGTTCGGTCAGGCCCTCTGGCAGGACGGCGGCGCGGACCGTGGCGAAGCGGCTATAGGCATCGGCATCGGTGGCGAGAAGCTGGCGCATGGAGGCAAGGCGCCGGTTGCCGTTGAGCACGACACCATCCTCGCGGATCAGGAGGGGGTCGGTCTGGCGGCCGAAGCGTTCAAGCTCGGCATAGATCGGGCCGCCGGGGTCGCGGGCCTTGTCGATGAGCAGGTCGTGGAGGAGGTGCTGGACCTGCGCCGTGTCCGCCTTGGCCTTGAGGTCGTCGAGCGGGGTGTTCAGGGCGAGGGCGGCGTCGGTGAGTTCGGACAGGACGCGGCCGTTATCGGCGCGGTAGAGGAGGTGTTGCTGGTCGAGTTCGACCACGGGCACCTCGAGATAGCCGGTCTCGGCGGGGACGAAATGGGTGGCATCGCCGGACTGTGCCACGGCCTTGGCGATCTGGGCCGTGCGGTCGGGTTGAGGGGCGGGCGTCAGGTCGGGGGCTTCTGCACTCATGCCCTGTCAGATAGGGCCGGGCGGGTGGTTTCTCAATGGACGGCTTGGGTCAGGGCGCCTCGGACAGCAGCGCCTCGAGGTCGAGCGGGGCGTTCGACATGGCGAGGGAGCCGTCGGGGTTGCGGGGCCAGTCGGCCTCGGGCCGGTCGCGGTAAAGCTCGACGCCGTTGCCGTCGGGATCGTTGAGGTAGATCGCCTCGCTGACGCCATGGTCGGCGGCGCCGGTCAGGGGGATGCCGGCCTCGACCACGCGGCGGAGGGCGTCGGCGAGCTGGGCCCGGTCGGGGTAGAGGAAGGCGGTGTGATAGAGGCCGGTATGGCCCGGGGGCGGGGGCGTGCCGCCCTGAGATTCCCAGGTGTTGAGGCCGATATGGTGGTGGTAGCCGCCGGCCGACAGGAAGGCGGCGGAGCGGCCGAAGCGCTGTTGCAGCTCGAAGCCGAGGACGCCGGAATAGAAGCCGATGGCGCGATCGAGGTCGGCGACCTTGAGGTGGATATGGCCGATACGGGCGGCGGGGTGGACGGGGGCTGTCATGGCGTGGGCCTTTCGAGGTGTCTGGCGGGGAAGATAGGCCTTGGGGGGCAACTCGCGCAATTGCCGGAATACGATCCGCCGCTGTGCGTGGTTGCACGGAACGGTGTTCCGGGTGCGGGGAGGAGAAAAGGCAGCATGGCGGGGTGCGGCGTGCTAGGCTTTGCCTGACCGAGACGGTTTTTATCCAGATGGAGGCGAAGATGGCCAAGGACGGAACGCGGACGACGCAGGGGCGCGGCAAGCTTTATGACAGTGTGGTGGACACGATCGGCGACACGCCGGTGATCCGGGTCAACAACCTCGCCCCTGAGGGGGTGGAGGTTTACGTGAAGGCCGAGGCGTTCAACCCGGCGGCCTCGGTCAAGGACCGGCTGGCGATTTCCATCATCGAGGCGGCGGAGAAGGACGGCTCGCTCAAGCCCGGGCAGACGGTGGTGGAGGCCACGAGCGGCAACACCGGCATCGGGCTGGCGATGGTCTGTGCCGCGAAGGGCTATCCGCTGGTGGTGACGATGGCCGAGAGCTTTTCGATCGAGCGGCGGCGGCTGATGCGGATGCTGGGGGCGAAGGTGGTTCTGACGCCGAAGGCCGAGAAGGGGTTCGGGATGTATCGCAAGGCGGTGGAACTGGCCGAGAAGAACGGCTGGTTTCTGGCGCATCAGTTCGAGACGGAGGCCAACGCGGATATTCACGAGGCCACCACGGCGCGCGAGATCATGGGCGATTTCGAGGGGCACCGGCTGGATTACGTTGTCACCGGCTATGGCACGGGCGGCACGGTGAGTGGGATTGGCCGGGTGCTGAAGAAGGAGCGGCCGGAGACGAAGATCGTGCTGTCGGAGCCGGCCAATGCGGCGCTGGTGGGCAGCGGCACGGCGCAGGAGCGGGACCACAAGGGCCAGCCGGCGGCGAGCCACCCCGCGTTTGAACCGCATCCGATTCAGGGGTGGACGCCGGATTTCATTCCGCTGGTTCTGCAGGAGGCGATCGACAACGGGTATTACGACGAGCTTATGCCTGTGCCGGGGCCGGAGGGGATTGCCTGGGCGAGGAAGCTGGCGGCGAAGGAGGGGATTTTCACTGGCGTGTCCGGCGGATCGACCTTTGCGATTGCCATGCGCTTGGCCGAGACGGCGGAGCCGGGCACGGTGATCTTGGCGATGCTGCCGGATACCGGCGAGCGGTACATGACGACGCCGCTGTTCGAAGGCATTCCGGAGGGGATGTCGGAGGAGGAAGAGGAGATTTCCAAGTCGACGCCGGGGTATCAGATGGGGTGAATGTGTGCCTGCCCCGGGCTTGGTCCGGGGTCTCCGGCGGCGCGAGGTCCCGGCTCGGGGGCCGGGACGGGGGAGAATGCGCGAGGCTCGGGATATTCGAACCAGTGGGGTTTGGCACACGCCCGGCGGGGCAAATGTTAAGTATGAGGTGGGGCCGGGTCGAAGGTTTGCGCCGGGGCGAGGGTTTCCTGCCCGCCCCCGGGCTTGATCCGGGGCCTCTGGCGTCGTCGTTGGGGGCGGTTTTCATGTAATGCACGCAGGGTGAGAGGTGGGTTGGCACCCACCCTTCGCTTCGTGGCGAGGTTTCGGCTCGGGGGCCGGGACGGGGTGAGTGCGCGAGGCTCGGGGGTTTCTTCCCAGTGGGGTTTGGCACACGCCCGGAACAAGGCCGAAGGCCGCCGGGCGAGCGCCGGCCCGTCCCGGCGGGCAGGCGCTTTGGCGGGCGGGGCGTGGAGTTCATAGGAAGGAGGTCCTCGGCACCATAGAACGCGAGCCATATCCGTTGCAGCGCCTCCCCACGGACCGGCGCTCGCCCGGGGGGGCAAATGTTGGGAATGGGGAGAGGGGCCCCGGGTCGGCTCTGGGCCGGGCCCGGGGCGGGTGTCCTCGATCAGTATGGGTTCTTGGGTTCGCGGTCGCCCGACAGGCTGGCTTGGGTGCGGTGGACCAGTTTTTCGATGGCGTGGGCGAGGTGCTTTTCCTCGATGTTGTAGTCGCCAAGTGCCACGCGGTCGCGGTGGGCCTCGATCATCACGTCGGCGTGCGAGCAGCCGCGGGGCGGCTCGAACCGGTAGCAGGCCAGTTCGACGAGGAAGCCGAGCGGATCCTTGAAATAGATCGAATCCATGAAGCCCCGGTCCTTGGGCCCGGAATGGGGGATGCCGCGGGCGTCGAGCCGGTCGGCCACCTGTGAGAATGTCGCGTGGCTGACGTTGAAGGCGAGGTGGTGGACGCAGCCCGGATCGGTCGGGGTGCGGGTATGCACCGGCGTGCGTTTCTCGTTGGTGAAGATCGTGATCAGCCGCCCGTCGCCGGGATCGAAATAGAGGTGGCTTTCGTCGGGATTGTCGAGATTGGGCTGATCGAAGATGAAGGGCATGCCGAGCACGCCTTCCCAGAAGTCGATGGATGTTTGGCGGTCGGCGCCGGTCAGCGTGATGTGGTGTACGCCCTGAACCTGTAACTTGTGCATGGCTGGCTCCTTTCGTGAATTGCCTTCAAGTATGGGGTGGAGGGGCTGTGCGGCAAGGGACGTGTGTCTGCGCCGGGTGCGGGTGATGGTGCGCGGATGCGAGGGTCGGCGGTGTTTGTGCTTGCCATGGGTCCGGGCGGAGGTAGGGTCCGGGGCATGGACAGGCATGTGGATATAAACCGCGATCACTGGAACGCGATGGCGGCCGACTGGGTCGCGGCGGGCGAGGCGGCGTGGGCGAGCGAGAGCCCCTACTGGGGCATCTGGGAGGTGCCCGAGCGGGAGCTGGGGATGTTGCCGGAGGATATGGCGGGGCTGGACGCGGTCGAGCTTGGCTGTGGGACGGGCTATGTCTCAAGCTGGATGGCGCGGCGGGGCGCGACGGTCACGGGCATCGACGTGTCGGCGGGGCAATTGGCCACGGCGCGGCGGCTGGCGCAGGCGCATGGCGCGGATATCCGGTTCGAGGAGGGCAATGCAGAGGCGTTGCCGTTCGGGGACGGGGCGTTCGATTTCGCGGTCTCGGAATATGGCGCGGCGATCTGGTGCGATCCGCAGGTGTGGCTGCGGGAGGCGTGGCGGGTGCTGCGCCCCGGCGGGCGGCTGGTGTTTCTGGGGCATCATCCCTTTGTCTACCTGACGACGCCGCCGAACGGGGCGGCCTGTGAGCGGGTGCTGCACCAGCCCTATCGGACGCTGGGGCGGATCGACTGGACGCAGGTGGAGATCGACCCCGGCGGGATCGAGTATTCGCTGAGCTTTGGCGAGTGGATCAGCCTGTTTCGCGAGATCGGGTTCTCGGTCGAGGGGCTGCGCGAGGTCTATGCGCCGGAAGGGGCCAAGGGCGAGGAGTTCGGGATACCGGCGGAGTGGTCGCGGGATTTCCCGGCGGAGCATGTGTGGTGGCTGCGGAAGGCGTGAGGCGGTGCTGTTCGCGCGGCGCGGGACATTCGTGATCGTGGGCACTTCCGTGGGCCGCGGCGCGCTGGAGGCCGAGGCGGCGGGGTGTCACGCCACCGGCACCGGCGGGCTGCCGCTGTCGATGGCGTGTGGTTTGGCTCAGGTGATTTCGACCTTCGAGATCAGGCCGTCGGCAAGCTCGAACCGGTAGGTCAGGTCGACCGGGCTGCCCTTGAAGTCGCCGGTGAGGCGGCATTCCATGGTGGCCCTGTCGCCGTCGTGACCGCAGGAGAGAATGTCCTGCCGGTAGTCGATTTGGGCGACGCCCTCGCGCCATTTGCGGATTTCGGCGCGGCCGCGATGGGTCTGGCGTTCGTCCGTGGCGATGCCGTCCTGGGTGAAGCAGTCGGCGATTTCCTCGGGCGAGCGGGCGGCGAGGTAGCGAATGACGGGAAGCGGAAGCGTGTCGGTCATCGGGGAAACCTTCTGGTTGGATTTGCGATGACGGGTATTTGAGATTACATTGAAAACGAAACAAGAACGCACCGAAAAGTGCGGTACTTACCCGGAAGTAAGCGCATGGAAGATGCTACGGACATTCCGCCCCACGGGTACACTCGGGCGACCGCGACGGCCGGTATCGAGGCGGCGCTGAAGGTGGTCGAGGGCCGCTGGAAGCTGGAGATCCTGTTTCACTTGTTCGGCGGGCAGGTGATGCGGTTTTCGGAGTTGGAACGGGCGATCCCGGAGATATCGCAGAAGATGCTGATCCAGCAATTGCGGCAGCTCGAGGCTGACGGGGTAGTCAGGCGCACCGTCTATCCGGAAGTGCCGCCGAAGGTGGAATACGACCTGACCGAGTGGGGGCAGGCGCTGTGCCCGGCGCTGGATGCGCTGCTGACTTGGGCGGCGGCAAGGCCCGGGTGAGCGGGCCGGGGCCGCCTCAGGCCCCGACCATGCCCATGATCTGGTAGGTCTTCTTCAGGATCGGCGCGGCGATGTCGCGGGCGCGGCCGGCGCCGGTGGCGAGGACGCGGTCGATCTCGGCCACGTCCTCCATCAGGCGGGACATTTCCGTCGAAATGGGCGCGAGGCGGTCGACGGCGAGGTCGGCGAGGATCGGCTTGAACTCGGAGAAGGGTTTGCCGCCGTGATCGGCCAGCACCTGATCGACGCTCAGGTCCGCGAGCGCGGCGTAGATGTTGACGAGGTTGCGGGCCTCGGGGCGGTCGTCGAGCGGGCCCTTGTCGGAGGGCAGCGGCTCGGGGTCGGTCTTGGCCTTGCGGATCTTCTTGGCGATGGTGTCGGCATCGTCGGTGAGGTTGATGCGGGACATGTCGGAGGGGTCGGATTTCGACATCTTCTTGGAGCCGTCGCGCAGGCTCATCACCCGAGTGGCCGCGCCTTCGATGACGGGCTGGGTTTCGGGGAAGAAATCGACCTCGAAATCATGGTTGAACTTGCGGGCGATTTCCTGCGTGAGTTCGAGGTGCTGTTTCTGGTCCTCGCCCACGGGCACGTGGGTGGCGTGGTAGACGAGGATATCGGCCGCCATCAGCGCCGGGTAGGCGAAGAGGCCGAGCGAGGCGTTCTCGGCGTTCTTGCCGGCCTTGTCCTTGAACTGGGTCATCCGCTTCATCCAGCCCATGCGGGCGACGCAGTTGAAGACCCAGGCCATCTGGGTGTGCTCGGGCACCTGGCTCTGGTTGAAGAGGATCGACTTGGTCGGGTCGATGCCCGAGGCGATGAAGCCGGCGGCCAGTTCGCGGGTGGCGTGGCGCAGGTCTTCCGGCTCCTGCCAGATGGTGGCGGCGTGCAGGTCGACCATGCAGAAGATCGACTCGATGCCTTCCTCCTGGCTGTCGGCGAAGCGCTTGAGCGCACCGAGGTAGTTGCCAAGGTGCAGGTTGCCGGTGGGCTGGATGCCCGAGAAAACGCGCGGGGTGTGGACCACCTCGGTCATGGGTGTGCTCCGTCTGGAATGCCGTGTTGGCCTCGCTTACTTCCGGGGGCGGATCGCGTCAAGGAGCGCGGGGTGTTCAGGCCGACGCGGACGTTGACCTTCCGTGGTGAGGCAGTACGCTTTCACGATGATCCGGACGCACAGCAGATGACCAGAAAGGTTCTTTCCCTCGTATTTCTTGGGCTGTCCCTCGCCTCTGGATATGTCTGGTACGTCCAGTATTTCAGGTGGCGTGGCTGTTTCAACGAACAGGGCCGCTGTTTCGATGCGGAGGCGGGTGTCGTGTATTCGGAGCAAGCAGGGATTGTATGGGTCTCGTTTGCCGTTCTGGCATTCGGCGCTTCGCTGTATCTCTTCTGGCGGGAGAGAAAAGTGAAACGCTAGCTTCCCGCCGGGCGCCGGGCGCCGGGGTCAGCGGCGCATGGCGGCCCTGAACTCGGCGATGCGGAAGGCGCCGAGGAGTTGGCCCAGCAGGAAATACGCCACCGTGCCGGCGGCGATCAGCGCCAGCAGCGCCAGCCAGCGCCAGCCGCCCAGTCCGAAGGCGGGGGTGAGCAGCGCCGAGACGGCCCAGAGCACCGCGCCCATCAGCACCGAGGCCGCGATGATGCGCCAGATGCGGCGGCGGAAGCGGTCGTCGAAGCTGGCGACTTCGCCGAAGCGGCGGCTGCCGCGGGCCAGTTGCCAGACCATGACCCACGCCGCCGCCGTGGTGGCGATGGCCGCCGCGATCCAGCCGATGGCATAGGCGAGGCCCACGGCGATGGCGGCGTTGACCACCATGGCGACGAGGGCGTAGCGGAACGGGCTTTTGGTGTCCTCGCGGGCGAAGAACAGCGGTTGCAGGATCTTTTGCAGGACGAAGGCGGGCAGGCCGAGCCCATAGATGGCGACGGCGAGCGCCGTGGCTGCGGTGTCGTCGGCACCGAAGGCGCCGCGCTCGAAGAGGGTCGAAACGAGCGGCAGGGGGATGACCATGAGCGCCACGGCGCAGGGGATGGTGAGGGCGAGGGAAAGCTCGCCCGCGCGGGACAGGGCGTTGCGGGCGCCGGTGTCGTCGCCTGCCTTGAGGCGGCGGGAGAGGTCGGGGAGGAGCACGATGCCCACCGCGATGCCGACCACCCCGAGGGGAAGCTGGTAGAGCCGGTCGGCGGAGTAGAGCCAGCTGACCGCCTTGTCGTAGTTCGAGGCGACGAGTTGGCCCACCAGCAGGTTGACCTGCACCACACCGCCCGCCAGCGCGGCGGGCACGGCGACGCGGACGAGGTTCTTCATCTCGGGTGTCCAGCGGGGCCGGACGGGGCGTACGCGCAGGCCCGCCCGGTCGGCGGCGACCCAGACAAGCGCCAGCTGGGCGATGCCGGCGAAGGGGATTGTCCAGATCAGGGCCTCGGCCACCGGGCCGCCCATGGCCCATGCCACTGTCATGGCGGTGACCAGCAGGACGTTGAGCACGACCGGCGCCGCGGCGGCGGCGGCGAAGCGCCCGGTGGCGTTGAGCACGCCCGACAGGAGCGCGGCCAGCGAGATGAAGAAGATGTAGGGGAAGACGATGCGACCATAGTCGACCGTCACGTCGAAGCGGGCGTCGCCGTAGAACCCCTCGGCCGTGGCGTAGACCAGCGCGGGCATGAAGATCATCGCCAGCGCCGTCAGGGTGAGCAGCACGAGGCTGAGCCCCGAAAGGGCGAGGCTGGCGAAGGCTTCGGGGTTCTCGTCGGCCTCGAGGCGCTTGGAGAACATCGGCACGAAGGCCGCGTTGAAGGCCCCTTCGGCGAAGAAGCGGCGGAACATGTTGGGCAGGCGGAAGGCCGCGACATAGGCATCCATCAGCACGCCGGGCCCGAGGAAGCCCGCGATCAACACGTCGCGCAGGAAGCCGAGGACGCGGCTCATGAGGGTCCAGCCGCCGACCGTGAGGATGCCGGAGAGAAGGCGGATGGGCTTCATGGGGGTGGCCTTTTCGGCTTGGGGTGTTCGGGGCGAGAATTAGCGGATTGGCGAGGGCGGGGGAAGGGCGCTCGAGAGGCTGAGGCGACGGAGTGCCGGGGGGTGATTGCGTCGGGGTGGGAAACAGTGATGGGGTAGGGGCGTGAATTCGGGTGTTCTGAGCGACAATTTACCGGATTTTAACTTTATTTAACAAAGCGTTAATGCCTAGCATCATTCCTGTTTGCTGTCAGGGGTGTGTCATGCTTGCTTTTTTCGGGGTTCTTTCCTTTGCCTGTGTCGGGCTGATCGTGTCGGAGTTCTGGGGGAACGATGACGATCCGGCGGCTGCCCCGGAGGATGGGGCGGACGAGGTTAACGGCGACTTTCTCGACCGTTTGGGGGTAGGGGAGCCTGATGCGGAGCCTGATCCGGACGATGAGCCGGACGATGAGCCGGAGGATGAGCCCGGCACGGACCCGGGGACGGATTCCGGGTCAGACCCCGAGACCGACCCGGAGACAGATCCAGAGACCGACCCCGACCCTGACCCGGAGACCGACCCGGACGACCCGATGGCGGGCTATAACGTCATCGTGGCCCAAGGGGCGGAGCCGGTAGCGGGCAGCGACGGGCCCGACTGGATTACCGCGCCGGGCGATACGCCGATATCCGGGCTGGGCGGGGATGACGTGATGATCAGCCAGGGCAGTGCGCCGGCCGATGGCGGTGATGGCGACGACCTGATGGTCTCGGAGGCCGGGGGCGCCCTTTTTGGCGGCGATGGCAATGACACGATCGAGGCGTTGGACGGGGGCGAGCACCGGGGCGGCGACGGCGACGACATGATGAGCGCCACCGATGCGACCATCCGGGGCGGCCTTGGCGATGACATGCTGGAGGGGACGAACAGCCGGCTGACGGGCGATGCGGGGGACGATACGCTGGTCGGTACGGACGGGTCCTCTGTGGCCGGCGGGGCCGGGAATGACGAGATCTTCGTGGAGGGCGGCTCTGAAGGGGCCGGGGGCGCGGGCGACGATCGGGTGATCGGGCGGGCCGATACGGTGCGTATGCCGGGCGAGCCGGCGCCGGAAAGGACCTATGTCGAGGGCAATACCGGCAGCGATTTCGTGCAGGGCAACACCGGGGTCGATATCGTCGGCGGGCAGGATGACAGCGTGTTGCAGGCGGTGATCGGGCAGGAAGATTACTATGGCGTGACCAACAGCCCCGATGGGAGTGCGCCCGCCGATCTGGGCGCGGCACGGATGATCGGCTATGGCGGGGCGGACCAGTTCGAGGTGAAGATCGACGATCTGGGCGACCGGTCGGGCGATATCTGGGAGGATGAAGCCCTTGATATCGTGTCTGTTTTCGCCGACGATCCGCATGTGATCATCAACGATTACACGCCGGGCGAGGATACGCTTCTGGTGGATTCCGAGGAAGAGCCGGAGGGGCTGGACATCACCAGCGACGGGGATGGCGGCACGTTGGTGGTGCTGGATTACGGCGCGGCGCTGAACAACCGGGGCGAGAGTGAGGAGATCACGGTGACGATCCAGTTAAGGGGCGTCGATCCGGGGGATGTGGACGAGAGCGATATCGTCTTCGGAAGCAGCACGGAGTGAGGCCTTTTTCGGTGGTTTTTTCGACGTCGGTATAACGTCGGTATTTTGTCGGTATTGCGTCGGTGCGGGCGGCTGTGTCGGCGCCGGGCGGCCGGCGGCAACGGTTTTTTAGGGTTTGTCGCCGATGCTCCGGATCGAGAGCGATTCCGGGGAGGATCATGGCGAAGGGAAAGGTGCCGGCGGGCGCAGGGGCCGGTGATACGGACGAGCGGGTTTTCGTCGTGGCCGGCGGCGATTGGTGCATCGAGGGGTTCGGGCCCCGCGATGTGATCGCGGTGGATTGTCCGGGGATCACGGATATTGCGGCCTGGCGGGCCTGTCTTGGCGATGACGCTCCGGGCGGGGCGCGGATCACGCTTCCGGACGGGTCGGTGACGCGGGTGGCGGGTCTGGATGGCCGGAGCCTCGGGGCGCTCGGGGAGGACAGGGTGCGGTTCGGGCCGGGCCCGGCCGGGTTTCTGCGCGGTACGTTGATCGGCACGGCGGAGGGCGCAAGGCGGGTCGAGACGTTGCGGCCGGGGGACCTGATCCTGACCCGCGATCACGCGTGCGAGGATTTGGTGCGAGGCGTCGGGGCAGGTTCGGGTCAGGTTCGGGGCGGTTTGGCCGAAACGAAGATGCGGAGCGGGTCCGTCGGGACGAAGGGGCGGGTCCGCCGGGACGAAGGGGCGGGGCGGGTTGGTGTTGCTCCGGGTGGTGCATGTGATGTTCGGGGTCGGGTTCGGTTTGCGGCGGTCCGGACGCGACAGTCCGGGCGCCAGGGTCCGGGGCGCCAGGGACCGGGGCGCGAGGGTCTGGTTTGCGACGGTCCGGGCGCGAGGCGGGTGCTGGCTACGCGGATCCGGGTGCGAGGGTCAGGGCGTGGGGCGGTTGCTGGCCTCGCCGATCGGGCGTGACGTCGCGGTTCAGGTCCGGGGTGAGATGCGGGTTATGCGCGGGGTTGGGCCTTGAGGAAGTCGGCCTCGGACCAGACCTTGGCGAGATCCTTGCGGCGGAAGTCGATATGGACGATGCGGCGGGTGCGGTTGTCGTCGCCGACGCGGCGGAAGTAGAAATCGTCGTTGGTGAAGTGCCCGTCCTGCATGATCCAGCGGACCATCGAGGCGGTGAGCCCCTTGTAGGGCGCCATGATGTCGATGATCCAGAGCCGGTCGCCGCCGTTCCAGTCTTCGGACCGCAGCTCTTCGCCGGTCAGCAGGCGGCGTTCGGCGTCGCGGTCGAGCCAGCCCCAGGTGTAGAGGCCGCGGGCGACCCCGTCGAAGCGAAACAGGCGGAACTGGCCCAGCAGCAGGGGCGGTTCGAGATAGGTGCGGAGCTGGGTCACGGGCATCCGGGCGTGGCGCGGGCTGCGGAAGGCGAGGAACATCATGTCGCCATAGGCGCGGAGGCGATCGGGCGAGGGGGTCTCGATATCGGGGAGGGACTTGCCGGTGTCGTCGATGAGGGCGGTCATGAGGCGATCCTTTTGCCGGGGGCCGGGCCGTTCAGCAGGGCGGTTTCCCACGGGCGCAGCACCATGCGGGCGGTTTCCGGCGCGCCGGCGCCTCGGGTGAGGTCGGGGAAGAGCCGGTGCAGTTCGGCGCGGGTCTCCTCGGCGAGGTCGCGCAGGGCGTATTCGCCGGGGTGGAAGCTCTCGGTCGGCAGGCCCTCGGTCAGCATGATCTCGTGGCGGTCGAAGAGGACGTGAAAATAGTCGACCCCCTGGGCCTCGTGATCGGTGCGGATGGTGAGGTCGTTGACAAGCCCCTTGGCGGGGACGAGCACCTGTGCCGTGCCGAAGAACAGCTCGGCTCGCCAGTCGTCGACGAGGATGCGGTGCTGGGGCGAGACGGTGAGGTCGCGCGCGGGCTGGTCCGGGCCAAAGGCGCCCGCCGCGATGCGCACGGGCCGCAGCGAGGGGTCGGCGGCGAGTTCGGCCGCCGAGACGTGGCGGCAGCCGATCCAGCGGACGGGCCGGGGCGGGCCGTCGACGGTGCAGACCCGATCCCCGAGGCGCAGGTCCTCGACCGGGACGGGGCCGGTTTCGGTATCGATCAGGGTGCCGCGGGCGACGCAGATCGTGACGTTGATGACGATCGTATCGGTGTCGGTGCCCTGATTGTCGCGGCCGGTGACGGAGATCACGATGGTCTGGTCGGTGCCGGAGGCCAGCATCGCGTCGCGGTCGATGTGGAACTCGAACTCGCCGGTGACGGGGTTGTATTCGAGGTCGCCGTACTGGCCGCCCTGGGTGACGGTGAAGGTATAGCCCTGGTTGGCCTCGCTGGCGCCGCCGCCGCCGATCGGGATTTCGTCGAAATCGCCCGATACGGTGGTGACGTCCGCGCCGGTGAGGTCGACGTTGAATGTCCACGTGTCGATGCCGGACGTGCCACCGCCGGTGGCACCCGTCGTTTCACTGATGTTGTAGCCCACTACTCTGTCCTGCCTGTGTCAGCTCGTTTCGGCTGATTTCCTGACAGTTTACCGCGTGTTAACGGGTTTGTCGATGTGGTTGGGGTCGCAGGGGCGAAAGCGTGGCGGTTGGGTCGCATCCGGGCGTGGAACGAGGGGGGGTGGGTGGGGCGGTGCGGGGTGGGCGATATCTTGAAAAGATATCGGGTCGAATTCTTTTGAAGAATTCGACTGGCTGGGCGGCGGCTTATTCCGAGGCGCGTTCGGCGCCCTTGTCGATGGCCTCGCGCAGCTTGCGTTCGAGGACGCGCTGCTTGCTTTCGGTGTAGAATTTCAGGCCGAACATGTCCTTGACGTAGAAGGTGTCGACCACCTGCTCGCCATAGGTCGCGATGACGGCGGAGTTGATGTAGACATTGCCCGCCGCCAGCGTGCGGGTGAGGTCGTAGAGCAGGCCGGGGCGGTCGCGGGTGTCGACCTCGATGATGGTGTAGATCTCGGAGCCTTCGTTGTCGAAGGTGATATGGGTCGGCACCTTGAAGGCGCGTTCGCGCTTCTTGAGCTTGTCGCGCGACTGCATGGCGTCGCGGGCGACGACCTCGCCCTTGAGGGTCTTGGTGATCATCTGGCGCAGGCGCGGGAGACGTTCGGATTCGTAGGGGTGGCCTTCGGCGTCCTGTATCCAGAACACGGCGGTGGCGAAGCCGTCCTTGGAGGTATAGGTGCGCGCGTCGACCACGTTGGCGCCGACCAGCGCCAGCGCGCCCGCGAGGCGGGAGAAGATGCCGGGGTGATCGGCCAGCGCGAAGCAGGTGCGGGTAGCGTCGCGGTCCTCGTCGACGGCGAGGTCGATGGCGATCTCGTCTTCATGCAGGTCGCGCAGAAGGCGGGCGAAGACCATGTGCGCGGTGACGTGCAGCCCCTGCCAGTAGGGTGGATAGTGGCGGGCGGTTTCGGTCTTGAGCGCCTTCGGGTCCCAGTCGGCCAGCGCGTCGCGGAGGTTGCGCTTGGCATCCGAGCCGCGCTGTTCGCGGTTGAGTTCCTCGAGCCCGCCTTCCATGGCGCGGCGGGTCTGGCGGTAGAGCGCGCGCAGGAGCGAGGCCTTCCAGTTGTTCCAGGTGGTCGGGCCGACGCCGCGAATGTCGCAGACGGTAAGCACGCACAGGAGGTCGAGCCGTTCCTTGGTCTGCACCGCCTTGGCGAAGTCGCGCACGGTGCGGGGGTCGGCGATGTCGCGTTTCTGGGCCATGTCCGACATCAGCAGGTGATAGCGGACCAGCCATTCGACGGTGTCGACCTCGCGCGGCTTGAGGCCGAGGCGGGGGGCCACCTTGCGGGCGATCTGGGCGCCGAGGATGGAGTGATCCTCGTCGCGGCCCTTGCCGATGTCGTGGAGCAGCAGCGCCACATAGAGGACGCGGCGGTTTACGCCTTCTTCGAGGATCGAGGAGGCGACGGGCAGTTCCTCGATCAGCTCGCGGCGCTCGATCTTGTCGAGCTGGCTGATGCACTGGATGATATGCTCGTCGACCGTGTAGCTGTGATACATGTTGAACTGCATCATCGCGCGGATCGGTTCGAATTCCGGCAGGTAGGCCGAGAGCACGCCAAGCTCGTTCATCCGGCGCAGGGCCCGTTCGGGCGCGCCGTGTTTCAGCAGCAGGTCGAGGAAGAGCTTGCGCGCCTTGGGGTCGTTGCGAAAGCCTTCGTCGATCAGTTTCAGGTTGGCCGTGACCAGCCGCATCGCGTCGGGGTGGATGAGCAGGCCGGTGCGCAGCCCCTCCTCGAACAGGCGCAGCAGGTTGAAGCGATCGGCGAGGAATTTCTTCTCGTCGATGATGGCGAGACGACCGTGGACTTCGGTGTAATTGTCCTTGAGCTTGCGCTTGCGCTTGAAGAGGCGCTGGAGGAGGGGTTGGGATTTGACGTGCCCCGCCTCGAGCTTGGTCAGCAGGATGCGGGTCAGTTCGCCCACCGCCGTGGCGTGGCGGAAATAATCCTGCATGAAATGTTCGACCCCGCGACGGCCGGGGCTGTCGACAAAGCCCATCCGGGCGGCGACATCGACCTGAAGGTCGAAGGTGAGCTGTTCGGTGGCGCGCCCGGTGATCAGGTGCATGTGACAGCGCACCGCCCAGAGGAAATTGTGGGCCTTGGCGAAGGTGGTGAATTCCTCTTCGGCGAAGAGGCCGAGGGTAACGAGATCGGCCACGTCGTCGACCCGGTGGACATATTTGGCGACCCAGAACAGGCATTGCAGGTCGCGCAGGCCGCCCTTGCCCTCTTTCACGTTGGGCTCGACCATGTAGCGCACGCCCTGCTTCTGGTGGCGCGTGCCGCGTTCCTCGAGCTTGGCCTCGATGAATTCGCGCTCGGTGCCTTCGAAGAGGTCTTCGCGGAGGCGGGTGCTGAGGGTGTCGCCCAGATCGGCATCGCCGTAGATGAAGCGTTTTTCCAGCAGGGCGGTGCGGATGGTGAAATCCTCGGCCCCGAGGCGCAGGCAGTCCTTCACCGTCCGGCTGGAATGGCCGACCTTGAGGCGCAGATCCCACAGGATGTAGAGGGTGCTTTCGATGACGCTCTCGGCCCAGGGGGTGATCTTGTAGGGCGTCAGGAACAGCAGGTCGACATCGGAAAACGGCGCCATCTCGCCCCGGCCGTAGCCGCCGACGGCGAAGACGGCGATGCGCTCGGATTCGGTGGGGGTGGGCAGCGGGTGCATGTGGCGGGCGGCCACGTCGAGGGCGGTGCCCACGATGCAGTCGGTGAGCCAGCTATAGGAGCGGATGGCGGCCTCGGCGGCGAAAGGGTCGGCCGCGAGGCCGGCGGCGATGGTGCGGCGGCCCGCCTCCATCGCGGCGGCGAGCGTGTCGACCACCGCCTTGCGCTGGGCCGCGGCGTCGGTGTCGGCGGTGGTGCAGGCGTTGTCGACGGCCGAGGTGACGGCACCTTCGTCGAAGATGCCGTCGGCCGGGCCGATCAGGTCCGCCGGAGGGGGGATGACGTCTTTCATTCCGGTCCGGTCAGCGCGGGATCAGAAGCCCGCGCCTTCGAAGCCTTGCGGCGCCGGGCTGAGCACCTTGACCTGCTTGTCCTGGATCGTGGCCACGGCGAGGCCGCGCTCGTTCGAGCCGTTGGGCAGGAAGCGGAACACGCCATTGACGCCCTGGAAGCCGGCGGCCTGGGTCAGCGCCTCCTTGGTGAGCGCGTTGCGGGCGCCGCCGGTGGCCAGCGCGCCGACCGCGGCGATGCCGTCATAGGCCAGCCCGCTGAGCGCATGGGGGGGCGCGCCGTAGGCGGCCTGAAAGCGGCTCTGGAACTGGGTTGAGCGACCGGGGTCGGGCAGGGCGAACCAGCCGCCCTGAACGCCGGGCAGCTCGAGCGTTTGCGGGGGCGTGTCCCAGCGGGAGAGGCCGATATACTGGACCGTGTCCTGACCCAGACCGTTCTCGGGCAGCATCTGCGAGAAGAGCGGCAGGGCGCCCGCCGTATTGGCGGTCAGGAAAATGGCGTCGGCGTCGGTCTGCTGGGCGGTGTTCTTGATCTTGGGCAGGGCCGAGATCACGCCCTGCTGCGAGAACTCGTAGCTGACGGCGCCGGCGGGGACGGCGCCGTTGCGGGTGATCGCCTCCTGGATCGCGGCGCGGCCCAAGCGGCCGGCGAGGTTGCTGGAATAGACCGTCATGATGCGGTTGCGCCCCTGCGAGGCGGCGTAGCTCACCAGCCGGTTGGCGGTGGTGTCAAAGGTCTGGCCCAGCACGAAGAGGTTGCCGCCGGCGATGGTGGGGTTGTTGGAGAAGGCCAGCACGTTGACGCCGCGCCCCGCGACGGCGAGCGCGGCGGCATTGGCGGATTCGGCATGCAGCGGGCCGATGATGATCTTGGCGCCCTCGGCCACGGCCTCGGCCGCGACCTGGCCGGCCTTTTCGGCATTGCCGGCGGTGCCGTAGACGCGCAGGTCGACCTGCACGCCGTTGAGATCGGAGACCGCCATGCGCGCGGCGTTCTCGAGGTCCTTCGCGAGCTTCTGCTCATTGGTGTCGGCCGAGCCGTAGGGCACGAGAAGCGCCACCGGCACCGGGGCCGAGGGGTTGATCGACGGGCCGGAGCCGATGATCGGCCCACTCTGGCAGGCGGCCAGCAGGGCGATGGAGAGGAGAGCCAGCGGCCCGAGGATCAGCTTGCGAAGATTGGTGAAAACGGCGAACATGAACGAGAAGCGCTCCCTTCTGACGGCGGGACAGGGTCCCGTACGGGTTTCGGGCCGATCATAGACGTCATGCGGGAGGGGTCCAGTGGTGATTCCGGTCAACCCGGAGCTGGCTCCGGGGCTTTACCTGATTGCAACGCCGATCGGCGCTGCGCGCGACATAACGCTGCGCGCGCTGGATATTCTCGGGGCGGCGGATGTGCTGGCGGCGGAGGACACGCGGAGCCTGCGCAAGCTGATGGATATTCACGGGGTGCCGCTGGGTGACCGGCCGCTGGTAAGCTATCACGATCACAATGCCCAACGGGCGCGGCCGAGGCTGATGGCGGCGCTGGAGGCGGGAAAATCAGTGGTTTATGCCTCGGAAGCGGGCACGCCGATGGTGTCGGACCCCGGGTTCGACCTTGCGCGCGCGGCGGTGGAGGGCGGGCACGGGCTGATCTCGGCCCCCGGACCGTCGGCGGCGGTGACCGCGCTGACGCTGTCGGGCCTGCCAGCGGACCGGTTCTTTTTCGCGGGGTTCCTGCCGCAGGGCGGATCCAAGCGGAAATCCGCGCTTGGGCAGTTTGCCGCGGTGCCCGGCACGCTGATCTTCTACGAATCGCCGAAGCGGGTGGCGGCGATGCTACGGGCCGCGGTGGAGGTGCTGGGCGGCGAGCGGCAGGCGGCGATGTGCCGGGAATTGACCAAGAAATTCGAGGAGGTCCGGCGCGGAACGCTGGCGGAGCTGGCGGAGGAAATGGCGGGCCGGACGCTGAAAGGCGAGATCGTCGTGCTGGTGGGGCAGGGGGATTCGGAGAAAATTAGTGAAATTGATTTAGACAGGTCCCTGACCGAGGCGTTGGAGGGGCGTTCGGTGCGGGATGCGGCGGATCTCGTGGCGGCGCAACTCGGGATGAAACGGCGGACGGTGTATCAGCGTGCGCTGGAACTGGCGAAGGCGCGTGAGTGAGGTGGTGTTAGGTGTGTGCGTTGGCGGAGGTGTGTGCGTTGGCAGAGGCGCGTCTGTGAGCTGGTGGAGGTGCGTGAGTCAACTGGCGGGGGTGCGTGCGTGAATTGGCGGAAGTGGGTGCGTGAATTGGCGGAAGTGGGTGCGTGAACTGGAGAAGGTTCGTGCTTGAACTGGCGGGGGTGCGTGCGTGAACTGGCAGATCGAGACCGACGCATGATCACGGTCGGATGGTAATCTGCTTTTGACCGGGTTTCGCGAGCGGGATCTGAATTGAGGAAGGACAAGACATGACGAAACATTTCAGGTTCGATGACGGCGGCACGGCCACAGCGGTTCCGGCGGCGAAACGACGGCGCGGTCGGCGGGCCTACCTGTCGGGGGTAAGTGCAGAAAGGGCGGTGGCGCAGACCTATGACCGGCGCGGTGCCGATCTTCTTGAAACACGCTGGCGCGAGCAGGCGGGCGAGATCGACCTGATTTTCCTGGATCGCGGCGTCTATGTCTTTTGTGAGGTGAAGAAGGCGCACAGCTTCGATGCGGCGGCGGAACGTCTGCGCCCCGACCAGATGCAACGTATTCACCTCGCGGCATCGGAATACCTCGGGAACACGGAGCTGGGCCAGCTTTCGGAGGTACGCTTTGATCTTGCGGTGGTGGATGATCGAGGACAGGTGGAGATTCGCGAGGGCGCGTTCAGCCACTTCTGATTTGCGCAGGTCGGCAATGCGCATTTCCAATTTGCACACCGGGCGGGATTGGCCCATGTAAAGGTTGTACGTATTTGCCGGGGACAGCCTATGAAAATCGCCTTTCAGATGGATCCGATCGGGCCGATCGATATCAACGGGGACAGCACGTTCCGGCTGGCCGAGGAAGCGCAGGCGCGAGGGCATGAGCTTTACTATTACACGCCCGACCGGCTGGCCTATAACCAGGGCCGGGTCGAGGCGCGGGGCTGGCCGCTGGAGGTGCGGCGGGAGAAGGGCAATCACTTCACGCTGGGCGAGGAGCGGCTGTTCGATCTGTCGGAGATGGATGTTGTCTGGCTCCGGCAGGATCCGCCGTTTGACATGTTCTACATCACCACGACGCATCTGTTGCAGAGGTTGAGCCCCGGCACGCTGGTGGTGAACGATCCGTTCTGGGTGCGGAATTTCCCCGAGAAACTGCTGATCCTTGATTTCCCCGAACTGATGCCGCCCACGGCGATTGCCCGCGATCTGGACACGATCAAGGCGTTCCGGGCCGAGCATGGCGACATCATCCTCAAGCCGCTTTACGGCAATGGCGGGGCCGGGGTGTTTCACCTGCCCGAGAGCGACCGGAACCTGAGTTCGCTGCACGAGATGTTCACCGGGTTCAGCCGCGAGCCGCTGATCGCGCAAAAATACCTGCCGGAGATCAAGAAGGGCGACAAGCGGGTGATCCTGGTCGATGGCGAGCCGGTGGGGGCGATCAATCGCATCCCCGGCGAGGGCGAGACGCGGTCGAACATGCATGTGGGCGGGCGGCCCGAGAAGGTGGAGCTGAGCGAGCGCGACCTTGAGATCTGTCGCATCATCGGCCCGCGGTTGCGGGAGTGCGGGCAGGTCTTCGTGGGGATCGATGTGATCGGCCAGTACCTGACCGAGATCAACGTGACCTCGCCCACCGGGATACAGGAGCTGGAGCGGTTCGACGGGGTGAACGTGGCCGCCCAGATCTGGGAGGCGATCGAGGGCAAGCGGGGGTGAGCGTCGCGCGGCGGATCCTGAACCCCTACCTGCGCCTGACCGAGCGGCGGCACATGGCGCGGGCGGATGACCCGGGGGATTTGCGGCGGAGTTTCGAGTTGAAGGCGCGGCTGTTCTTTCGGGCGCCGTTTGGCACGCGCTATGGACGCGATGCGCTGCGCGGAGTGCCGGTGCAGTGGGTGACGGCGCGGGGCGTGGCGCGCGAGTCCGGGCCGCTTTTGCTGTATTTTCATGGCGGGGGGTATGTGTTCGGGTCGTCCGATACGCATCGAGCAATGCTGGGGCGGTTGTCGCGGCTGACCGGGTTGCCCGCCTGCCTGCCCGATTACCGGCTGGCACCGGAGCATCCGTTTCCGGCGGCGGTCGAGGATGCGCTGGCCGTGTATGCGGCGGTGCAGGACCGGACGGGCGGGGTGGTCCTTGGCGGGGACAGTGCGGGCGGCGGGCTGGCGCTGGCGGTGCTGGGGGAGCTGGTGCGGGCGGGCGGCAAGCTGCCGCTGGGGGTGTTTGCCCTGTCGCCGCTGACCGACATGACCTTTTCGGGCGAAAGCGTGGCTGCCAATGCCGCAAGCGACGTGGTGCTGCCCCGGAGCCGGGTGGCGGAGATTGCGGAGATGTATCTGGCCGGGGCCGAAGCGCGCGATCCGCGCGCCTCGCCGTTAACCGCCGATTTCACCGGGGGGCCGCCGGTCTGGCTGTGTGCCGGGGATACCGAGATATTGCTGGATGACACGCGGCGGATGGCGGCGCGGCTGAAGGCGCAGGGCGTGGCGGTGGATCTGCGGATCGCGCATGATCTGCCGCATGTCTGGCCGATCTTTCAGGGGGTTCTGCCGGAGGCGATGGTGACGCTGCGGGAGATTGCGGGCTGGATCAGCTCTCTTTCGCGGCCGAAAGGCGGAAGCTGACCGCCTCGGCCACGTGGGGCCGGTGGATGGTGTCGGACCCGTCGAGATCGGCGATGGTGCGGGCGACGCGCAGGACCCGGTGATAGCCGCGGGCCGAGAGGCCGAAGCGGTCGGCAACTTTCGTGAGAAGCTCGCGGCCTTCGGTGTCGGGCGTGGCGATTTCGGTGAGTTTTTCCCCTTCGGCATCGGCGTTCAGGCGCATGCCGGGATGGTCGCGGTAGCGGGTGTGCTGAAGCTCGCGCGCGGTGGCGACGCGGGCGGCGACGGTGGCGGAGGGTTCGCCCGAGGCGGGCAGGTCGAGATCGGTATAGGCGACGGGGGGCACCTCGATACGCAGGTCGAAGCGGTCCATCAGGGGGCCGGAGATGCGGCCCATGTAATCCTCGCCGCAGGCAGGCGCACGGGCGCAGGCGCGGGAGGCATCCGGCAGGTAGCCGCATGTTCAGGGGTTGGCGGCGGCGACCAGCATGAATAGGCAGGGGTATATCACATGGTCGTTGGCGAGGCCGACGACGACCTCGCCGGATTCGGCGGGCTGGCGGAGGGTTTCGAGGACGGAGCGGGTGAATTCGGGGAATTCGTCCATGAAGAGCACGCCGTTATGGGCCAGCGAGATTTCCCCCGGCGAGGCGCGGCGGCCGCCGCCGACGATGGCGGCCATCGAGGCGGTGTGGTGCGGTTCGCGGAAGGGGCGGGCGCGGTTGATGCCGCCTTCCTCGATCAGCCCGGCGAGGGAGTGGATCATCGAGGTTTCCAGCGCTTCCTGTGCCGTGAGCGGCGGCAGGAGGCCGGGCAGGCGGGCGGCGAGCATGGATTTGCCCGAGCCCGGCGTGCCGACCATCATCAGGTGATGGCGCCCGGCGGCGGCGATTTCGAGGGCGCGCTTGGCGCGTTCCTGTCCCTTGACGTCGGTGAGGTCGCGGCCGGAGGCGTCGGGGATCACCTCGCCCGGTTCGGCGGGAGGGAGGGGGGACTGGCCGGTATAGTGGCGGACGACATCGGCGAGGGAGGTGGCGCCGATGACGCGGGCGGCGTCGACCCATGCGGCTTCTGGGCCGGAGGCTTTGGGGCAGAGGAGGGTGCGGTCGGCCTCGGCCGCCGAGAGGGCGGCGGGCAGGGCGCCGATGACGGGCAGGAGGGAGCCGTCGAGGGACAGCTCGCCCAGCGAGCAGGTGCTTTCGACCGCGTCGGCGGGAATGATTTCCAGCGCGGCGAGGAGGGCGAGGGCGATGGGCAGGTCGAAATGGCTGCCCTCTTTCGGCATGTCGGCGGGGGAGAGGTTGATGGTGATGCGCTTGGAGGGGAGCGCGATGGCCATGGAGGTGAGCGCCGTGCGCACGCGATCGCGCGCCTCGGTCACCGCCTTGTCGGGCAGGCCCACGAGGGAGAAGCCGGGGATGCCGGCGGTGACGGCGCATTGCACCTCGACCGTTTTTGCCTCGACCCCCTCGAAGGCGACCGTGTAGGCGCGGGCCACCATCGCGCATCCCTTGCGTTGCCAGATTTGGTTAACAGGGTGGGCGGGAATGGTTGAGGATTGGTTAACGGTTCAGAGGCGGCCGAACACGTCCTTGAGGATGGCGCTGAGGCCGTCGCTGTCGGCCTGTGTGAAGGCGTCGGGCTGGTCGCTGTCGATGTCGAGCACGGCGAGGAGGTCGCCGGCCCCGTTGCGAACCGGCAGGACGATTTCCGAGCGGGTGGAGGTGGCGCAGGCGATGTGGCCGGGGAAGGCCTCGACATCGGCGACGAGCTGCACCTCGCCGGTGCGGGCCGCCGCGCCGCAGACGCCCCGGGAGAAGGGGATGACGAGGCAGCCATGCCCGCCCTGATAGGGGCCGATCTTGAGCAGCTCGGGTTCGGTGACGCGGTAGAAGCCTGTCCAGTCGAAACGGTCGTCGGCGTGGTGAAGCTCGCAGACGATCGTGGCCATGAGCGCGACGTCGTCGGTTTCGCCCTGGGTCAGGGCGGCGATGGTTTTGGCGGTGGTGGCGTAGTCGATCCTCATGGGGCGGGATATGGCACGGGATCGGGCGGTCCGCCAGCCCCCGGCTTGCAATGCCCCGCCGGGATATGGCAGGTGCGGCCCCCGACACGAATCCCGGCCGAAGGAGCGACGAGATGACGACCCTGACCCTGCGCCACAACCAGGAGCGCGATCTAGCCCCGCTGGCGGGACTGTTGCAGGAGGAGGCCGATCTGGCCCTCGTGAACCCGCATGCAAGATATCCGTTCGACGAGGGGGAATGGCGGATGCGGTGGTTGCAGGAGGCGGATGACGAGTCGTTCTACCTGTTGGATGGCGGGGGGCGCGAAGTGGGGTTCTTTGCGTTGCGCGTGGGGGTGGGGCCGGAGGTGCGGCACCTGACCTATGTGTTCGTCGAGGAGGAGATGCGCGGCGGCACCGGCGCGGAGTTGGCGAAGCTGGCCGAGGATGCGGCGCGGGATCTGGGGGCGTTGAGCATCACGCTGAAGGTGGAGCTGGAGAACGAGGCGGCGCTCAGGCTGTATCAGAAGTCGGGATATGAGGAATTGTCGCGCCGCGGTGGCATGGCCACGATGCGGCGCGAGTTGGATCAGTGAACCCTACGGTAGCGTAGGGTCAGTCGCGCTCGATGGCGATGGCCGTGCCCTCGCCGCCGCCGATGCAGATGGCCGCGATGCCGCGTTTCAGGCCGCGTTTTTCCAATGCATTCAAAAGGGTGACCATGATGCGCGCGCCGCTGGCGCCGATCGGGTGGCCGAGCGCGCAGGCGCCGCCGTTGACGTTGACCTTGTCGCGGGGCAGGCCCATTTCGTGCATGAAGGCCATGGGCACGACGGCGAAGGCCTCGTTCACCTCCCACAGGTCGACATCGTCTTTCGACCAGCCGAGTTTTTTCAGCAATTTCTGGGCCGCCGGCACGGGTGCGGTGGTGAACCAGCCGGGGGCCTGGGCGTGGCTGGCGTGGCCAAGGATACGGGCTCGTATGGTGAGGCCGTTGGCTTTCGCCGCATCACCGGAGGCCAGCACCAGGGCCGCCGCGCCGTCGGAGATGGAGGAGGCGTTGGCGGGTGTCACCGTGCCGTCCTTGCGGAAGGCGGGTTTCAGGTGGGGGATCTTGTCGGGGCGGGCCTTGGCGGGTTGTTCATCCTCGGAAATCGTAACTTCGCCCTTGCGGGTGGTCAGCGTCACCGGGGCGATCTCGTTCTCGAAGGCGCCGGATTTCTGGGCCGCGAGCGCGCCTTCGAGCGAGCCTATGGCGTAGTCGTCCTGTGCCTCGCGGGTGAACTGGTACTTCTCGGCGCAATCCTCGGCGAAGGTGCCCATGAGGCGGCCCTTGTCATAGGCGTCTTCGAGCCCGTCGAGGAACATGTGATCGATGACCTCGGCATGGCCGATGCGGGCGCCGCCGCGCATCTTGGGCAGGAGGTAGGGGGCGGTCGACATGCTTTCCATGCCGCCGGCGATCATCATGTCGGTGTCGCCCAGAGCGATCTGGTCGAAGCCGATCATCGCGGCCTTCATGCCCGAGCCGCACATCTTGTTGAGCGTGGTGGCGGGCACGTCTTCGCCGAGGCCCGCGTGGAAGCCGGCCTGACGGGCGGGGGCCTGGCCCTGCCCGGCGGGCAGGACGCAACCCATGAGAACTTCGTTCACGGTTTCGGCCTTGGCGTCGGCCAGCGCGGCGCGGATGGCCGTGCCACCCAGCAGGCTGGCCTCGACCCCGTCGAAATCTCCCTGAAACCCGCCCATGGGGGTGCGGGCGGCTCCGGCTATGACAACGTCTTTCATGGCTGTGATCCTCCTCGGATTTTGATGCCGCAGAATACCGAATGGTAACCAATGCGGTCTAGCCTGGCTCGTATTAGTACCTAAGGCGGAGTGCGCATGGAACTCGACAGCAGCAATCTGAATGGTGTGCAGGTGATTTCGGTGAGGGCCGAGCGGATCGATGCGGGCTGCGCGATCCGGTTCAAGGATGCGGTGCGCGCGGCGGTGGACGAGGATGCGCCGCGTGTGGTGCTGGATCTCGCGCGGGTGGCGTTCGTCGATTCGAGCGGTCTGGGCGCCATCGTGGCGGTGATGAAGTTTCTCGGGCCGGAGCGCAAGCTGGACCTCGCCGCGCTGGCGCCGGATGTGGACAAGGTGTTCCGGCTGACGCGGATGGATACTGTGTTCGCGATCCACGGGGATGTCGACAGTGCCACGCGCCGCGCGGCCGGGTGAGCGGGCCGTGCCGGGGGACCGGGCCGGGGCGAAGGCGGGGTTGCGCCTGTCGTTGACGATTCGGGCCACGCCGGAGGCCACGCGCGAGGCGGTGTCCGCCGTGCGCGGGCTGATGATGCGGGCCGGGGCGGCGCCGGGGTTGCTGTTCCGGATCGAGCTGGTGCTGGCGGAGGTGCTGAACAACATCGGCGAGCATGCCTATGGCGGGGCCGGCGGGCGCGTGTGGCTGAAGGCGCGGATGGAGGGCGAGGCGCTTTGCGTGACGGTCGCCGACCGGGGCCGGCCGATGCCGGGCGGAGAGATGCCGGAGGGGCGGCAGCCGGAGACGGATGTATCCTGCGAGCGGCAGCCGGAGGGGGGATTCGGCTGGTACCTGATTCACAGCCAGGCGGACGTGGTGCGATACAGCCGGGAGGAGGGGCAAAACACCCTTGGGTTGCGGTTTGCGCCGCGTCCGGGGGCGTGAGGGGCCAAAAACCTTAATCTCGCCGCATTCATTGCGAAAAACCGCCCGAAATGAGGGTCATAACCGGTCTTGTAGCTGCATATGGCTTCCCTCGGCGCCGCGTTTAACAGCCCCCACCCAGTTCGTGGCGTCGAGGTCTACTTCCCTTCCCCTGAAAATCAGCAAGTTCACGCGCCGGTCCGCCGGTTTGTTGGCATTCCCGCGCGGCCGTCTTAGTGTCCCGGCGAAAGGGATCAGAGGAGGGCTTTCATTCATGCGCGATCTTCATCTTCCGGGGCGGTCGCCCGTACTGGCGGCCAATGGCATGTGCGCCACCTCGCACCCGCTGGCGGCGAAGGCGGCGGTGGATATTCTCGAACGCGGCGGCAACGCGGTGGACGCGGCGATTGCCGGGGCCGTGCTGTTGGGGATTTGCGAGCCGCAGATGACGGGGATCGGCGGCGATTGCTTTGTGCTGTTCAACGAGGCGGGAAGCGACGAGGTCAAGGCGCTGAACGGGTCGGGCCGGGCGCCGGGGGCGGCCTCGGCGGAGGCGCTGCGCGAGAAGGGGCACGAGACGGTGCCGGTGCATGGTGTCGAGGCGGTGACGTTGCCGGGGGCTGTGGATGCGTTCTGTCGGTTGTCGGCGGATCACGGGCGGCTGGGGCTGGACGCGGTGCTGGCGCCGGCGATCCATTATGCCGAGGCGGGCGTGCCGGTGGCCGAGCGCGTGGCGTTCGATTTTCCGGGTGACGTTGCGGTGCTTCGGGGGCATGGGGTGGCGCATTATTCCGAGGGCGGCAAGCCGCTGAAGGCGGGGGAGATGTTCCGCGCGCCGGGGCAGGCGGAGGTTCTGCGCCGGGTGGCGAAGGACGGGCGCAAGGCCTTCTACGAGGGCGAGGTGGCCGAGGATATGCTGGCGGCGCTGGGTGAGATGGGCGGCGTGCATACGGCGGAGGATTTCGCGGGCGTGGCCTGCGACTATGCCGACCCGGTGGCGGGAGAGTATGGCGGGACGGAGTTGCTGGAGCATCCGCCGAACGGGCAGGGGGCGACGGCGATCCTGATGCTGAACATCCTCAAGCATTTTGACATCGCGGGGATGGACCCGTGGGGCGCCGAGCGGGCGCATGTGGAGGCGGAGGCGGCGAAGCTGGCCTATGATGCGCGGAACCGGTTCATCGCCGATCCGGATCACACGGCGCGGCTGGATCATATGCTGGCGCCGGAGACGGCGGAGAAGCTGGCGGCGCTGATCGACCCGAAGCGCGCGATGGCCAAGGCGGCGCCGGTGGCGGAGGCGGTGCACAAGGATACGATCTATATCACCGTGGTGGACCGCGACCGGATGGCGGTGTCGCTGATCTACTCGATCTTCCACGGGTTCGGGTCGGGCATCGCGTCGGAGAAGTTCGGGATATTGTTTCAGAACCGAGGCGCGGGGTTCACCCTGACGCCGGGCCATCCGAACGAGCTGGGCGGCGGCAAGCGGCCGATGCACACGATCATTCCGGGGATGCTGCGCGAGGGCGGACGGGTTGCAATGCCGTTCGGGGTGATGGGCGGGGCCTATCAGCCGAACGGGCATGCCCGGTTCGTGAGCAATCTGCGCGATTTCGGTTTGTCGCCGCAGGGCGCGATCGACGCGCCGAGAAGCTTTGCCGATGGCGGGGCGCTGAAGGTCGAGCGCGGTTATGCGGAGGCGGTCCGGCAGGCGCTGACGGATATGGGGCACGAGGTTGTGGTGCCGGACGAGCCGATCGGCGGGGCGCAGGCCATCTTGATGCACGAGAGCGGGGTGCTCGAGGGCGGCAGCGATCCGCGCAAGGACGGCTGCGCGCTGGGGTATTGAAGGGGTTTGGTGGGTTGGCACCCACCCTACGGGATGACGGTGAGGGGCGGGGTTGGCCCCGCCGGGCCCATCCGGGGAATGTAGGGTGGGTGCGAACCCACCGCCCCCTCAGTTCAGCTGGAAATGCAGCGGGTAGTGGCCGTCTTCGAACGGGCCGAACAGGTCGGGGATGTCGGGGTGGCCCACCGGTTCGCCGGAATAGTCGGCGATCAGGTTTTGTTCGCTGACATAGGCCACGTAGTAGCTTTGGTCGTTCTCGGCGAGCAGGTGGTAGAAGGGTTGTTCCTTCGTCGGCCGGCTTTCTTCGGGGAGGGATTCATACCACTCCTCGGTATTCGAGAACTCGGGATCGACGTCGAAGACCACCCCCCGGAACGGATGCTTCCGGTGGCGCACAACTTGACCCAAATGATATTTCGCACGTGTCGTATACATTTAAAACAGCCCCTAAAGGCAGACATTACCCGTTTCAAGGCCCGTTTGTCCAATGCCTGCTGGCGAATCCGCTAGAAACAGTGTGTGAACCCGCCCATGACAGTATGTGGGTCCGAATTCGGGATTTCCCAAGGCCGCGCGATGCGTTACACTGGCAAAAAAAGACCATAAAAAAGCGAGAGGCAGATGAGCAGAACTCTTCGCGCGGTCATATTGCTGTTGTTGGTGGCGTCGTGTGGCGGCCGCAGCAGCGGTCCCGCGCCCGACAATCTTGACGACGCCTGCGTGATCCTTCGCGAGCGTCCGCAATACGCCCGAGCCTTCCGTGCCGCCGAGCGGCAATGGGGGGTTCCCGTTCACGTGCAGATGGCCACGATCTATCAGGAGAGCAAGTTCGACGGGGAGGCGCGCACGCCCTTCCGCTGGACGATCGGCGTGATCCCGATGGGCCGTATCAGTTCCGCCTATGGCTATAGTCAGGCCTTGGACGGCACGTGGGATGAATACCTCGAGGAGCGGGGCCGGTACAACGCGCGCCGCAACGACATTCACGATGCCGCCGATTTCATGGGCTGGTACATGGCGAAAACTACCGAGCATCTGGGTATTTCGCAGCATGACACGCGCAACCAGTATCTTGCCTATCACGAGGGGCGGGGTGGGTATCGAAGCGGCAGCTACAACAAGAAGGCGTGGCTGTTGCGGGTGGCCGACAAGACGGCGGCGCGGGCCAATACCTATCAGGCGCAACTGGCGCGCTGCGGGCGGTACTGACGAAAGAGCCGCTGCCCGGGGTCGGGTGGCGGTGTTTTCCTAGATAGCTGGCGCGCAGGGCGCGGCTAAGTGCCAAGCGCGGAATCAAGGGCGCAGCCCGTCGCGCATCGGCGGGCCGTCCCGACGGCACGGCGATTTGGAGAGGTCAGTGCAACGACCACAAGGCAAGGGTGTGAGGCAGGCATAAACTGCCCGACATTCCCGTCAGATCGCCGCGCCACGGCCCGCCGATGCGCGGCTTTCCAGCCCAGAAATTTACCGGTCGATCGTCTCGACGCCCACGCCCGGAATGACGAACTGATCGTCGCTGATCGAGACGCCGGTTTCCAGATCGCCCAGCACCACGGTCGTGCGGGTGCCGGTGTCGTCGGTGACGACCCACTGGCGCAGCTCGACCGGGTTGTCGGTAAAGACCAGCTCGATGCTGCCGTAATCGGGGTTTTCCGGATCCTGCGCGCGGACGGTGGTTGTCTTGCCGTCGCTGTCATGGCCGGTGACCATGCGTTCACGCGTGAAATCCACATTGTTGGCCAGCACGATCTTGAGCGGTGTGCGGTGCAGCGGATAGGCCTCGGGGCCGGTGTTCGACTTGGGGTCGATCACACCGACGCGGGTGCCGTCGGCCAGCACGAGCGTCTCCTCGGGCGGATCGTATTCGAAGCGCACCCGGCCGGGGCGCTTGATGTAGATCTGGCCGGTCGAGATCGTCTGATCCTCGTTGATCTGGGTGAATTTTCCCTGGGCCGCCTGAAAGCTGTTCAGGTAGCTGGAAATCTCGCCC
>JAVJTX010000090.1:0-39242 GCA_040220035.1 Roseovarius sp.
CCTCACGAACGGCGTACCCCCGAACTGCAATCTGATGCACAGCATCGCGTTTGAAATCTTCACTGAAATTTGGCTTCCCCATAACGGCCTCCTTGCCTCAAAATTAGGGAAGAAAGCGTCTACAATACCAGGGGCTATTCACTTGTCGCGCTCGTAGTTGAGCAAGCGGGCATCACTTTTCCAACGCTCTCGAACTAATGCTAAACGTTGTGGTATTCGATATAGACGCTTTTCCTACGTTGCAGATATCAAGTTGAAGTGTACAGTTCCAGTATACTGGTTGTACACATTGTGGTGTGACGGCGAAATGTCTGGGCCCGATGATAGCAAATCGCACCGGTAATATATCCCTCGAAAGTCTTGCGTGATTTAGCATGTGCGCCGTCGCCGTGACATGCTCCCTCATCTCTGCGTTACGGCTCAACTTGGAACGCTGCGCTGCAGCAAGTAACATTTTGTGAATGTCCGGTCAGGGCCGTTCACGTCGCTCAGGCAGGCAAGTTGGAGCACAAAGGCTGCGCTCTACAGATGTTGCCTATGCTTTGCAGTCCAAGAGGCCCCTTTAGCCCACGCGCAGGCCTCGCTCGCGATGGGTAGTCATCTCGGCTTCCGCGCGACGCCGGCTGCCGCCGGCTTTCCAATTGCATGGACTGGCCGTCGATACTTTCAAGCGTCGTTCGTTGCGATAAAAAGATGTTTGAAATATCTAGGATAATTGTCAAAGTATCGTTCATCACATCTCAGGTAGGCACGATGATCACCGGCCCACAGATGCGCGCGGCGCGCGCCCTTCTCGGCATTGACCAGAAGTCGCTGGCCCGACTGGCGGGGCTTTCCGTCCCGACTATCCAGCGCATGGAAGCCGGCAGCGGCAATGTGCGCGGCGTCGTGGACAGCCTGACCAAGGTCGTCGCGGCACTCGAGCGCGCTGGCATCGAATTGATCGGAGAAGGCTCCGTCAGCATGGCACGTGGGCGCGGTGTGCGTCTGAAAGCTCCTTCACCAGAACCCTGATCCCTCTACCCGCGACGGCGACCGCCGACACCAAGCCGACGATCCCGCCGCTTCCTTCCCTGAGGTGCGGCCACACATGAACGACACGACAACCGGGCAGAGCGACGCCCCCAGTTTTTCCGAACTGTTCACACCCAAGCTCGTCACCGTCCTGCGCGAAGGCTATGGCCCGGTGCAGTTGCGGGCCGATGCGATTGCCGGACTGACAGTGGCCATCATCGCGCTGCCGCTCTCGATGGCCATCGCCATAGCCTCTGGAGCGACGCCGGCACAGGGACTCTACACGGCCATTGTCGGCGGTTTCCTCGTATCGCTTCTGGGTGGATCGCGATTCCAGATCGGCGGCCCAGCCGGAGCCTTCATCGTTCTGGTCGCCGCGACCGTGGCCCAGCATGGGATGGAGGGGCTGATCCTCGCCACCTTCCTCTCGGGTTTGATGATGACCGCCGCGGGAATCCTGAGGCTTGGCACCTTAATCAAGTTCATCCCCTATCCGGTCACGGTCGGGTTCACCGCTGGAATCGCGGTAATCATCTTCGCCAGTCAGATCAGGGAGCTGTTCGGCCTGGCGCTGGAGAATGAACCAGGCGAGCTCCTGGAAAAGGTCCCTGCGCTCTGGGCCGCACGATCGAGCCTGACGCCAGACGCGCTCGGCGTTTCCGCTGCAACGGTCGCCGTGATCCTCGTGGTGCGACGCTGGCGCCCGCACTGGCCGGGGATGCTGATCGCCGTCGGCATCGCCGCCACCGCGACTGCCATGCTCTCGTTGCCGGTGCAGACCATTGGGGCAAGGTTCGGCGGCATCCCGTCGACGCTTCCGGCGCCCAGCCTGCCTTCGCTCTCGATAGAGACCATCCTCGCGGTCCTGCCGGCCGCAATCTCCTTCACCTTGCTGGGTGCCATCGAGTCGCTGCTGTCTGCCCTCGTCGCTGACGGCATGACCGGCCGCCGCCACCGGTCGAATTGCGAACTCGTGGCGCAGGGTGCGGCTAACATTGGATCGTCCCTTTTTGGTGGGTTCTGCGTGACCGGCACGATCGCGCGAACCGCGACAAATGCCCGGGCCGGCGCGCATGGTCCGGTTGCCGGGATGTTGCACGCCGTATTCCTGCTTCTCTTCATGCTGCTTGCCGCGCCACTCGCCTCATACATCCCGCTGGCCGCGCTGGCTGGTGTACTGGCCATCGTAGCCTGGAACATGATCGAGAAATCGGCCATCGCGATCCTCGTTCGCTCCGGCTGGGGAGAGGCGACGGTGCTGGGCGTCACCTTTTTCCTGACCATTTTCCGCGATCTGACCGAGGCCATCGTGGTCGGGTCAGCCATGGGCTCGGTCCTCTTCATTCATCGCATGAGCCGCACGACAGATGTTCAGGCAGACAGCGCATTCGTAGGTCGCGACGAGGCCGACACCGCCCATCCGCGCGGGGAGTATCATGAAGGCGAGGCCCAGAAGCCCGACGTAGTCATCTACCGGATCACCGGTGCGCTGTTCTTCGGCGCAACCGCCTCCATCGGCTCCGTGCTCGATCGGATCCAGGACACCCACAAGGCGCTGATCGTCGACTTCTCATCCGTGCCATTCCTCGATTCGACGGGCGCCAACATGATCGAGGGGCTGGCCCACAAGGCGCAGAAGCGGGGTGTCGCGCTGTGGCTAACGGGGGCAAGCAGGGAGATCCAGCGTGTCTTCGCCACCCACAGTTTGGAGCCCCCGGTGGTCTACTACGCCACGACTGTCGACGAGGCCGTTGCGGAGGTGCGCGAAGCCGCCGCCACTCAGCGGGCGGCGGCCTGATGCCCGAAACCGGCAGGGGAGCGCGTCGCTCGGCACGGCGCCGGAACGGTCCGGCCGAGGCTCGGTGGCGCTATGTTCTGAAGGCTCTCGAGCGCCCGCGAACCCAGGCGGAATTGCGGGACGCGCTCGGGATGAGCAACAGCGGGATCCTCCATCTTCTGCGGCGGATGGAGCGCGACGGACTGGTTCGTCCCGCCGAACGGATCGCCTGGACACGGATCTGGGAGCGCGCGGTCACGTCGCAACGGATAGACGTCGATGAGGCCAGAAGCTGAGCTTTGCCCGACTGAGAACATTGGTTTGCTCTGCGGTATCCGACACTAAGGGCTCGAACGGGAGATACCTCCATCCCGCAGGTTAGGGCTCGCGCGGGCTTCGCAACTGAGTATGGCCGAATTGAGCTGGAGACCGGTCATTCGAGACGCCTCGTTTGAACGGTAGCAACGGGCCGTTCACGACGTGGCACTTGACCCTTCTATCTGCATGAAATATTGGTCTGCGGTGTTGAGTGGGCGTTGTGTAATGGTAAGACCTCAGCCTTCCAAGCTAGTTGTTTTGCTAAAGCGCTTGATCTGCCTTGAACAATTTTTCCGACATTTCACCTACAAAGAAACAAGTAGCGTCGCTTTCGAGAGCAGCACTTGGATCAAGTCGGAGCAACCAGACTTGGATTTCGTATATTTCGCAGTGTGTGTTGTTTGGTGACAAATTAGGTGACAAGTTGATGGTCCCGAAGGACCGCAATCAAGTCACGAAACCTTAGTGCACTCAAATCGTTTGTTTATTTGGCTCCGGCGGTAGGGATCGAACCTACGACCAATTGATTAACAGTCAACTGCTCTACCGCTGAGCTACGCCGGAACACGAGGCGCGATATAGCAACAGGCTCAGGTGGCGTCCAGTGGGTTTGTGACAAAAATTTCACCGAACGGGGCAGGGGCGGTCAAGCAAGCCGGAAGGTGGCATGCTGAGACAGCGCGCCCACCGGTTCGACACGGTTTTTCCCATACAGGTCAATGAGGTGCGCGAGGACGTTGCGCTCGGCGGCGGGCCACATCTGTGGCGCGACGTCGGTATAGATCGCCGCCGTCAGCGTCGCGGTGTCCGCAGCACCCGCTTCCAGCGCCTTGAGGATCGAGGTCTCGCGCCCCTCGCGATGGGCGATGAGCCAGTCGAGCCGCTCCATCGGCGCGGTGATAGGTGCGCCGTGACCGGAATGGAAAACCTCGGCCCCCCGCGCCCGCAGACGCCGGCAGGAGGCCATGAAATCGGTCAGATCACCATCGGGAGGCGAGACCAGCGAACTGGCCCAGCCCATCACCAAATCACCGGTAAAGACCGTCTCGCCCATGGCAAGGCACAGGTGGTTGCCCAGATGCCCCGGCGTCCAAAGCGCCGTCAGCGCCCAGTCCTCGCCCCTCACCGTCTCGCCATCGGCAAGCTCCACGTCCGGCGCAAAGCCCGCGTCGATGCCTTCGCCGGCCTCCTCCAGCCCCTGCGTCGCCAGCTCCCGCATCACCGCGCTGCGGCCCGACCCGGACGGCCCGAACCCCAGTACCGTCGCGCCCGTCTCGCGCGCCAGCCGCGCGGCCAGCGGCGAATGGTCGACATGGGAATGGGTCACGACCACATGCGTCACCTGTTGCCCCGGCCCCAACGCACCGAGGATCGCAGCCAGATGCGCCTCGCTCTCCGGGCCGGGGTCGATCACCGCCACCTGCCGCGCCCCCAGAAGGTAGGTGTTCGTCCCCCGATACGTCATCGGCGACGGGTTCGGCGCCAGTATTCGCCGCACCCCGCCGCCCAGATCCTCGGCCACACCCGTTTCGGGGTTGAATTCGCGCTCGTTCATGGCCCTTTCTTACGCACATTTCCTTGGCTAGGTTCAAGCATGTCCTTTCGCTGGCTCAAACCCTACATGCCCCGCAGCCTCTATGCCCGCGCGATCCTGATCCTGCTGCTGCCGGTTATCTCGCTGATGCTGGTGGTCTCGGTGGTCTTCATCCAGCGCCATTTCGAAGGCGTCACCATCCAGATGACCAACTCCGTGAGCCGCGAGGTGCGGCTCATGCTCGACAGCGGCATGACCGCCGAGGAGGTGTCCGATTCGGCGCTCGCCCGCACGCTGCTGATCCGGGTCGATCCGGTGCCCCAGAGCGTGGTGCCGGAGGAGAATTACCGCCGCTGGTACGATTTCACCGGCGCCACCGTGATCCGCGAATTCACCGCCCGGCTGCCCGATTTGCTGGCGGTCGACCTGCCCGACGATCAGCGCGTCTCGCTGTTCTTCGAAAGCGATGACGGCCCGGTCCGGATGACGTTCGACCGCCGCCGCGTCTCGGCCTCGAACCCGCACCAGCTGCTGGTCAACATGGTGGGCTTCGCCGCGATCATGACGGTGATCGCCTATTTCTACCTCCGCAATCAGCTTCGGCCCATCACCCGGCTTGCCCGCGCGGCCGATGCGTTCGGGCGTGGCCGTCATCTCGATTACAGGCCCGCCGGCGCGGTCGAGGTGCGCGCCGCCGGCAACGCGTTCCTCGACATGCGCGCCCGGATCGAGCGGCAGATCGAACAGCGCACGCTCATGCTCTCGGGCGTCAGCCACGATTTGCGCACGCCGCTCACCCGCCTGAAACTGGGCCTATCGATGCTCGACAACGAGGACCGCGAGGCGATGGAGCAGGACGTGACCGACATGGAACGCCTGATCGACGAGTTCCTCGATTTCGCCCGCGGCGCCAGCGAGGGCGAGGCCAAGCCCGTCGACCCCGTCGCGCTGGTCGGCCAGATCGTCGAGGACATGCGCCGGGCCGAGCGCGACGTCACGCTCTTCCTCGCCGAGGGCGAGGGCGAGGTCGCCCTGCGCAAGGCCGGCATCCGCCGGGCGGTCGAGAACCTGATCAACAACGCCGTCCGCTATGGCACCAGGGCCGAGGTTTCGGTGCTGCTGACCGACAAATCCCTGCGCATCCGGGTCGAGGATAACGGCCCGGGCATCCCCAAGGAGCGGCGCGAGGAGGCGGTCAAACCCTTCGTCCGTCTCGACACGGCCCGCAACCAGAACCTCGGCTCGGGCGTCGGCTTGGGCCTCTCGATCGCCACCGACATCGCCCGCGCCCATGGCGGGATGCTGCGACTGGGCGAAAGCGAACGGCTAGGCGGGTTGCGCGCCGAGCTGGTGATCGGCCGCTGAGGCGGGCAGGGGCCTTTACTGTGTCGACAGACAGAATTGCTGTCCGGCTCGTTTCGTCACGTGTCTATGCCGGTCGGAGCCCGTGCGTTTCAGTTCCAGATCGGTGCCAAGCTCATAGATTTCGACGTCATAAACGGTAACCTCGCTCTGACCCGAGTCACTGCAGGTTCCAGGCACGTACCGCTTGACGATGTCCTTCCGCCCGACGTGAGCCTCGATCCTCAGTTTGTCCGTAGCCGGCCGGGGGGCGTCATCATCGGCGTTGAGCAGATGCATCCAGCCGTGACAGTCGAGCTCATGTTCGAACACGATCTCTTCACTCTTCGGGTCGAAAAGCTCGAGCCGGCATCTCGAGGTTTTGGCCACCAAGGACTTCGCGAAAAGAAACTCCTCATATTCCAGATAGTAGATCTCCTCACCGGACTGGTCCGTAACCCAGAAAGCCCCGTCATCCTCGACCAGCTCATAGCTGTTGCCCGCTGCCCGCACGTCATGCCCCTCCTCGAACTCCCGCGGCGACAGCCCCAACTTGAGCGGATAGTCCCTCAGCCCGTTATCCGTCCGTTGCCCGGCCAGCGCCGCGATGTCCGAGCGCAGCTCGGCCACAGCCGCGTCGAACAGGATCAGTTCGCCCGTCGGCTCGAACTTCTTGGGCATCGCCAGCAGCTTGCCCAGCCGCTCGCTCAGGATCTGGTAGTCGATCTCGGCCGACCGCAGCCCTTCTTCCCCGGGCAGGCCGCTCATCCCCTCGGTGTCCCAGCGGTCCTCCGGCGTCACCTCGGCAAATTCCTCGGCATCGAGCTCATAGCCAAAGCCTGCCTCGATCCCCTCCGCAAGGTTTCGGATCGCCTTCTGCGTCACCGCCACCTCCGGCGCCTTGCTCTGCTGCACGTACCACCGCACGAGGTCATGGGTCGAAACCTTCACATCCACCAGCCGCGCGGTATGCAGCCGCAGCCCCTCCTGCCAGACCCGCTTGGCCTCCTTTTCCGAGACATAATCGGCCCGGTCCCCCGGCCCGTCGAGCGGCGTGCGATAGAACATCTCGTCCCAGTCGGGCGAGCCGGGCACGTTGAAGCTCCATGTCTCGCCATCGCCGGGACCGGGATCGCCGCCATCGGCCAGCAGGTAATACACGCCCGTGGCCCCCGACATCTCGAACTCGATATCCACGTCGTAGATCCGTGCCTTCAACTGCACGTCGCGGGGCAGGTTCAGCAGCTTCACCCGCCGCCGCTCTCCCGTCACCAGCTCGGACACCTCGACCTCGCTGAAATTGGGGTTGAGCCGCCAGCGGAACCGCGTGCCCACCACCGGCTCGCCCAGCAGGCTTTCCAGCCGCAGATGCACATCGAAGTTGAAATTCAAGCCGTCGGTCGAGCCGCGCAAGTCGCCCGTCCCGATATTTTCGATCTTGTAGGTCTCGGCCCGGGCCGGGCCCATGACAAGCACCATCAGCGCAAGCACGCCCGCCCGCATCATCGACGCCCCCATCAGTTCAGCCAGTCGCTGATCAGGTCCTTGCGGGCCTCTGACACCTCGCCGGGCTGCTCGCCCTCGGCGGCATCCAGCACCTTCTCCAGCGGGCTGAGCGAGGCGCTCACGATACCCTCCGGCGCACCCTCGTTGGCCAGCCGAAAGCCGGTGCCCTCATAGACCCGCTGCACAAAGCGCTCCCACTCCCGATTGCCGCGCAACTCGTCAGGATAGCTGTCCTCATCGCTGCCGACATAGAGCGATTTCTCCACCACCATCGGGCACCGGATCGCCGCGCGGCATTCAGCGTCCGACGAGTTCGGGCAGTATTCCCCCCACTTGCAGCTCGGCCCCTCGACCAACTCGCCGGTGGTCGTGACTTTCAGGCTGTGCGTGCCATCCGGATAGTCATATTTCGGGTAAAGCCCATTCCAGAAGGAATAGGAATAGGTCACATATTTCAGCCCTTTCTTCGGCTCCGGCTCACCCTCCGGCCAGTGCAGGAACGTCACCATAGCGGCATAAGTGCCCGAGCCGCCGCCCTGCGTGTAATACCGGATCTCGGGCTCGCCATCGCCGTTCAGATCGGTCTCGTCGATCCCATTCACGCAAGCACTCTCGTCGCTCCAGATCTGCGCCGCGCCATCGTCCCGCAGCCGGAACACCGCCAGCTTCCCGAAGGAGGTCGCGCTGCAATGCAGAAAGTAATGCACGCCCGCCTTTTCCAGATACCCGGTCTCGGCGCCGAACCCCTCGCCGAACTGGTCCCTGAGCTGCGCGAACACCGCCTCTGCCGCGCGCGCCTCCCGCTTCGCCGTGGCCTCCGGTATCACCGGCGCCTCCGGCACGGGAATGCCATCCTCCGCCGCCGCCATCTCGATCTTGCCACGGGTAAATGCAACGGTGTTCGCGTTGACCCCCTCGGCCTCGGCGATGGCAAGGTATTCCTGCGCCTTCACCAGATCGCGCGGCAGCAGCCGGCCCAGCGCATACCAGAACGCCAGCTTCTGCGCGCTCTTGCCGTGGCCCGCCCGCGCGGCTCGGTCCAGCATCGCCGCCCCGCCTTCGGGATCATTCGGAATATGCGCCGAGGTGCCATCGACCATGTCCACACCCCAGTAATACTGCGCCACCGGATAACCGCCCTTTGCCGCCACCCCAAGCTTCGCGCTGATTGTCGCGTTGTCGTACTCCCGGAACAGCCCGCAATGCCGGCGCATGTAGCTGATACTCGTCATCGAATAGAAGTCCGTTCCGGCCTCGACCCCCTCGACGATCTCCCGCCGGGCGGTCCTGTCACCGTCACAGGCCCGGTCCATCCTCGCATACCCCTCTTTCCGGACATTCTGCCAGTGCCCGGCCAGCGGTTCCGCCACCGCCGTCACACCGAACATCAAAATGGAAAAGAGGCCGACGCCCCCCGCAAACAAAATTTTGAACATGATAAAATAACCTGTGGTTCGAAAATGAATGGTGGGGGAACGCTAGCAGCCGCCCTCGCGGCCCATCAACCCTCCGGCCTCGAAAAAATTCCAAGCGTATTGCCGGCTTAGCCTCCCGAGGGCCCCAATTCCGCCTGCACAATGTCGCGGATATAGCCCCGCAACCCCCGTGCCCCCTCCAGCGAGATATGCCCGCTGTCATGGTAAAGCGGCAGCCCGTCGAGATACCAGATATACCGCCCCTCGACCATGAAGGGCAGGGGCAGCTCGACCACGTGAGCGCCCTCCGCCTTGCGCGCGGTGAACACGTCCAGCACGTATTGCTGAATGGCGTCATTGTCCGGCACGTTGACAAAGGTATTGGCAATGAGCGTGTCCACCTCCGCATCCGCGCCATGGCCCGTCAGGATCAGCTTCTCCAAAAGCAGCCTCGGCGTCACCCTCTGCTCCGGCACCTCGGTGACAAGGAACACCTCCGCCCCGGCCTCGCGATAGAACGCCACCGTCCGGTCGACCGCCGCCTCGAACACCGCGCGCGACTGCTCCAGATCGCCGCGATTGCCGTTCAACTCCTCGGCGAGGAAATAGCGCGGGTTCGCGCCCGCATAAACCGGCCCGGTGTAAAGCGTCCAGCGCCCGACAAGGAACACCGCCGCCACCCCCTCGGCCTTGAGCGCACGGGCCAGTTTTTCGGTGTAGCCGTGACAGGCCAGCTCGTCCTTGCGGCTGCGCGACGTATAGACGCCAAGGATCGGCGGACAGCCCGGATGCGTGCCGGCCAGCACGGTGACAGGCCGCTCCGCCGCCACCGCCTCGAAGGCGGGCAGGAGCGATATGGCATAACTGTCGCCGATCACCGCGATGCTCTCCTCCGCCCCGTCCGGCGCGAAGGCGGTGCAGAACACGTCGCCCGGCGCCGTGGTCTGGGCCAGTTCCGAGCAGGTTTCGTAACGCGGCCGCTCGTCAAGCGAGGCCAGAGCCGCGCGCAGCGGCGAGTCCCCCCGCAGGTCAAGCCGCGCCGGAAACCCGCTGCCCGCGAACCCCGCCATGCCGATCGCGAAAAACAGCACCGTCGCTCCGCCGCTCGCCCATAACAGCCGCTTGCGCACCGGCAGGATCACCGCCGGCCGCGTCCGGAAAGGCCGCTCCACGAACCGCCATGTCAGCGCCGCCAACACAAAGCTCAGCCCCGCCAGAGCGATCATCACCGCGTCGGAGGGCGGATCGAAACTGCGGATGCGGGCGAAGGCGAACAGCGGCTGATGCCACAGGTAGGCCGAATAGCTCACCAGCCCGATTCCCACCACCGGCCCCAGCGACAGCACCCGCCCCGCCACCGTGCCCGGACCGGCGAACAGGATAACCAGCACCGTGCCACCGACCGGCAACAGCGTATAGACCGACGGAAAGGGCGTGCCCGCCCCGTAAAGCACCGCCGCCGCCGCGATCATCCCGAGCCCCAGCGCCGCCGGCCCCTCGCGCCCCGTCACCTCCCGGTCGACCAGCCACAGCGCACACAGCGCCCCGGCCATCAGCTCCCAGAACCTCGACGGGGTGAAATAGAAATTCGCCGCCGGATGGTTCCGCCATCCCCATTCCGCCACACCCATCGACAGCACCGCCAGCGCCGCCACGGCCCAGAACGCCACCCGCTTCCCGCCCTTCAGCACCAGCCCCAGCAAAAGCGGAAAAATCAGGTAGAACTGCTCCTCCACCCCAAGGCTCCACGTATGCAGAAGCGGCTGATACTCGTTCGCGGCGGTGAAATACCCCCGCACGTTCTCGAGAAAATGAAAGTTCGAGACGAAGAACGAGGCAAACGCCATGCTCCGCGCGAAGGTCTGCAACTCGTAGGGCGGCATCCAGAGCAGCGCAAAGGGAATGCAGGCCGCCATGACCAGAAACAGCGCCGGCAGAATCCGCCGCGCCCGCCGCTCGTAGAACTTCGCCAGCGAATACGTGCCCTTCCGCCGGTCCTCGATCAGGATGGTGGTGATGAGATAGCCGGAGATGACGAAAAAGACGTCGACCCCGACAAACCCGCCCGGCAGCGCGGAAAGCCCGGCATGAAACAGGATGACCGGCACCACGGCCACGGCCCGCAAGCCATCTATCTCCGACCTGTATCTCACCCCGGAAAATCCGCTTTTGAAAAAGAGCGCCGGACCGACGCGCACCTATTGCCGGATGCGATAGCGGAAAGGGGTGGGGGCGTCCAGCATGGAGGTGCGCCACCATACAATGAAGCGCTCGTATCGGTCCCGCCTCGCTCGTGGCCTCCACGAAAAACACGGCAATAGCTGTTCGATCCGCAAGGAAAATGTGACGTGATCGGGCCAACCGGTCAGTCAGCCCCTTGATATTGACTAAAGTTTGGGTTTTATGACCCTTAGTATAATAATAAAAGCTTTGGGTCGGGCCTCCGCGTGTGGAGCCCAAAAATGGATATGAAACCAGAAGGGACGATCATCAAAATAATAACGATTATCGTTCCCATCACGGTGGTGCTCTTTCTCCTGAGCTGGCTCTGACGCGGCCACCGGTCTGTGCCGCCCGCCTCCGTTCCTTCGTCACCCGCTCACGCTGTCGCAACCCGCCGGCTTAGTTTTCCGCTTCTCGCTCAGTTTCCCACGCAATAGGCCGAACCGCCGTACAACACCGACGCGCCGGGCGGGCAGGTGCCCCATGTCTTGGGCACGCGCTTGACCTGTACGGGCGTCGTGTCCCGCCCCAGCCGCGCATCCGCGCAGCCATTGATCCACGCGGCCTCTCCGGCGCCGACGCTCCCGTGCGGCAGGATGCGCAACACGCTGTCTCCGCCCCACGGGTAGGCCACGTAGGTCGCCTGGATCTTCGGCGCCCCGCGCAGGCCCAGTTCGTACTGGCAGTCGATGATCGCCTGATGCTGCAGGGTTGCGGGGATGTACCCTTTCCGGACGGGCAGATCGGCAAAGGCTGGCAACGCGGTCAGGACGGCGGCACAGGCCAGGGTCAAGATGCGGGCAAGCTGAGTCATGATCGATTCCACTTCGTACAATCAGTGCATCGCATATGTCCCGGCGTCATTTTGGGGGCGACACTTATAGGTTGAACGCTAACGCGCGTTTCGTCCAAAGTGAAGATATGGCGCGCAACAGTGTGGTCAAATTTTCCAGACGCCAGTCCCGCCGGCACGGGGCTGCAAATGCAGGCATGAAACGGAACTGTCTGGTAGGCCCGGAGGGACTCGAATTCTGCGTTCGCTTAACAAAATCAATGACTTACGAGACGTTTTGTAACCATGTAACCGGCCGAAAAATGGGCCGCGGTTACTCACTTCTCGCATCCAATTCCGTCGCCATCGCGATCAAGTCCGTATACATCTTTGCCGACAACTTGGACCGGCCCTCGGACATAAGCCGGGCCATTACCTGAGCCGCCGGCACAATCCACGTCACTCGCAATTGGGACGCAGGCACCCTGATAGTTGGGGTGGCAATCCGAATTGGAATTGCCGGATTGTGCTTCCGCACCGGTTACCGATAGCAATGAGGTGGCAATCAAAGTTAAAAGTGTCGCTTGGTAAAATTCTCTCATCTCGACACGCCTTCTGCGATATATCCATGTGAGACAATTCTATCTGAAGCTGCAATGTATTTCTTTCGTATCTACGAAGGCGCCCGCCAGTGGAAACTGGCGGACGGTTTTGTTGCTTTACGTAAGGGCGCTAGTGAAAATTGAATTCTGCTTTCAGCACCGGGCGAATTCGACGGGCTGCGCCTGCGTAGGTGCGACCCGTCTCTTCCCACTGGTCGAACTCTACAAAGCTGCAAATCGCATCACCTACGTCATTGCGCGCGTTGATCGGCATTTGGGACTTGTTGTTCCAAACCGCTCCACAAGCCGCAAACAGTTCCCGTGCAGTATTGGTATTGGGAAACTGAATGTAGTAGTCGAGCGCCTCGCAAAAGCGGTTTTGTTTCTCGTTCATGCCACTTCCTCCTGATTGTTTTCGTCAATCAAGTCAGACAACGCTTCCTCGACGTGCAACTCGATACCACGCTCCGAACGCCTCTTCCCAACGAAGCCGATATCGAAATCGTCACCATAGAACACATAGACGATGTTTTGACCGGTGCCGTGGGCGCCAGTCTCAATGAACCAATGGCCTTCATACTCCTTGCCATCATGGTGCGTGAGTTTGATCGGGTTCGATTTCTTGCGAATGGTATCGAGGCCTTTGTAGTTCAACCACTCAAAGGCGCGCACATAGTCTCTCAGCATTCGACCATAGCTTTCAAGCTGGTGAGCCAGTTCGCCTGCCTCGGGAAGCGCATCATCCGATGTGACAAAATCAGGGACGCCGTATTCGAGCCCGTAGAGCGGGTAAATCTCGCCCGCCAGAAACCCAAGCTTATTGAGCATTTTGGGCCGGTTCATGAACTTCTTGAAGGTTGCCCGTGCCTCCCTGGTCGTGCTAGCCTCTCCGATGTCGAGAATTTCGCGAAGTCTCGGGTTGAGTGCCATTTTCAGATCCTTTCGTGATTGGCGTCTCAATTAAGCGGTTCGGTCTGGCGTCGAGTGTGAGAATTTGGTTGCCAGACCGGCCGCCACTCGTGGGCTAAACGCCCGTTACCTTCCACTGTGGGAAGTCCTTGCGGACCCGCTTATTTAGCAGGTCGAGCATCTTGTTGAGCTTCACGGCCTCGTTGATAGCCGTGGCCTTATCTGTCGTATCTGAGCTTTCGAGCTCGGCGAGGCGGGCTTCAAGTTGCTCGCGCTCATAGTTGTTCACCACGTTGGCTAGCTCGCTCGCTGCATCGATCAGGCATTCGATAATCACCTGAGCGCGCCCAAGAGCGCCCTTGGAGCCGGGGAAGGGGTTGTCAACACCCGCGACCGCTTCTTCGAGGGCAAAGGCTTCTGGGTCGCGCTCGTCGTCAATCAGCGGCGCTTCGAAGCCTGCGAGGCCTAGGGCGATCTCGACATTCTGGTAATTCCCCTCGCGTTCGAGGAAGTCCGAAAACGTCTCGCGCAGGTAGGGTAAAGTGCTGTCCGGTGCCGCCCTGTGTTCGGCGACCTCGCGTTCTCTTTTACGCCTCATACGCTCTGCTGAAGTTGAGTTCATGGCGAATCCTCTTGCTGTTATAGCGTCAATGTAGGCGTGACAGTGACGACCTGCAAGAGTTTTCTGAGTCATCCCGCACAAATTCCGGCCACACGCCCCCGACCTCGCCCAGAGTGCGCACAACCTCAGTCTCGGCGTCGGTGCCGCCGCGCTCGAAGGGCTCCGCGACCAACTGGGTGAGCGCCGCCTTGAGCTGCGCGTAGGTGGTGGTGTTGAGGTAGATTTCAGTGGGGTCAGTAGGTTTGCTCATCTTTGGATTCCTTATCTGTTTACGTTCAGTAACCAGATTCTTTGCACACGCGGATTCCACGGATCAAGCGAAAAGTATCGCCTAAGTCATTGTTTTGATTGTAAGTAAGTTGTGACTTACTCACCGCCCCGGCTATGTTGACCTACATTCGACTTCCCAAAAGAAGTGCCGGGGCGGTGGTTTTGAGGGGGAAGGGGAAACCCCTCATTGAGAGTAATGATATAACATATATATACTCATGCGCCAGCTCTTTTTGACAGCCTCTTGCGCCGGGCACGCTCGACCTCTTTTTCGACAACTTCTTTGAGCTCGTCACCGGACAATCCCAATCCATCCGGGCCGAACTTCTTCATATACTTGGAGCGATTGACGCGATCCGCGTTCCTGTCCTTGTCGTGCTGCGCGCGTTCCTCTGGCGTCATAGCGTCCAGAACTTCCTTGGGGGTCATATGGTTGGGCTTGCCGCGTGTGCGGCGCGAAGCATTGTATTTCTCGTGACCCTCGTCCTTGCGCCATTCATCGACCTTCCGGCGCCACCGCCAACTATCGCTCTTGCCCCGGTCGGTCTCCAATTTGAGGCGACCACGCGCTCTTGCCAGATCACTCATGACGCGGCGATACTCGTCACTCCCGCGCTCTAGACTGTCGAGCTCGGCTTCAAGCCGCCGAACCTCGGCGAAGGCTTTATCGTAGGGCGTAATCGTGCTTGGCTCGTGTCGAATGATTTCGACTTCTTCGTCGTCTTCGTCCAGAGGGGCCGGGGAGGTGGCTACACGCGGTTGATCGGCTTCGCGGTCGTCGAATAAGTTGTCGATCCGATCAAGCATAGCCTGATTGCGCGCCGCGAGTTCTTCGTCGCTAGGCCCAAAGCTAAGTTCTTTCCCCCGGCTTGGCGCACCAGCGAAGAATGCCTCGAAGCCTTCACGTTTTTCGTCCTCGCGGTCATTTTTCTCGTGCGGTTCGGTTGGCGATGCGCTATGTTCTTTCATACGTGATGTTCCTCCAAAAGTAGCCACGTATTCAGTTAGGGGCCGGTGTTGCCGCACCGGCCCGTTCTCGTGCTAGTGGGCGATCTTCGACTGGGCGACCGCGTTGTCCAAGAGGCCTGCGAATTCCTCCGCCAGATCGTGCGTGAAGTTCTTCTCAGGTGCATTCATCGGAATCGCGATCTTGATGGAATTGCCGCGGCGCCAGATAGCAAAGCTGTTGGCGTGGGTGTCGGGGTCGGTCAGGTGCGCGTTCTTCTCGCCAGCGTGTTGGCCGTCGAGATATTGGCGAACCGTGTCGGCAATCTTCGCGGCGGCGTCGAAACTGAAGCCGGCAGTCGGGCTGTCGGGGAAGCGGATGGCGAGGCCGTCCGCGAGCACGTTCACGTTGATACCTGGGATCCCGTGTTCGATGAGACCTTGCTGACGTGCCAGCTTTAGCAGGGAGCCGACAATCTCACTCATGGTTGAGGTGGAAGTGGCCTGACCGAATTCGCGCAATTGTTCGATGCGCTCGCGGGGAAGTTGGATAGTGGGGTTTTGCTTTCTCGTCATGTTCTCGTCCGGGTGTAGTTGACACATTGTTAACACTATAGCATAAGCGTGCAGAAAATGCTATAGTGTTTTTTGTGCCGTTAGCCGGGTGAGGGCGCGAGTTCAGTGGAAAGAGAAAAAGGTAATGGTTTGCACGTATATTAATAACTCTACCACCTATATACCTATACACTAATACAAGAAGAATATGAGCTTACGTGCAAACCATTACCTTTTGAGCTCTCACCCGGTCACCCTCATTGGGCGGCTGCGCCGCCCATGCGCGGCCTTCGGCCTTGCCGCCGGGCTGGCGCCCGGCGTCCATTCTCATACCGCGACCGGAAGAGGGGTAGGGATTATTCAAAGCCTATCCCGGTCGCGGTCTCACCCTCTCACTCTCCCGGCCCAAACCATTCCACGAGCGTGCCGGTCACCCTCCAAGGTGCCGCGTCTGAGACCGTCCACGACTCACACATCCACAAGAGGGCTTCCGGGCGCCCACGCGGCTGATACCAGAAAGGGGTGTATCCGCCATGTGTTTCAAAGAAGGTGCGGATCAGGATCATCTGCGGTTCCGTGAGACCGTGCCAACTCAGCTCCATACTCTCGCGGATATGATTGAGCCCACGCGGCGACGCCTGCACATACCCATCCCCGAAGTCTGCGCGGTTGAGCGTGATCTTGGGCTTGAACGTGGTGCCGGGTGAGGGGGCGACAGTCGGCGCGAAGGTTTGGAATGCCATCACCGGCCGCCCTTCTGTGCCAGCATATTGCCCGGCCGCATCTGCTTTTGGATTTCCGACACCACCACGCCTCGCATCGTGCTCTCCATCTGTCGCGCCATGCGCTTGCTGAGATCCTGATTTTGCTCGGGCGTGCCGGCGCTGCCCTCGACGGTGATCGGGGCATGGATCGTGATGTTTGTGTCCGCCAGAGACTCAGAGCGCGCCCGTGAGCCGCCCTTAAGACCTTTCGGACCTCCTACCAGCCCGCCAGAGCTAAAGCCCGTCAGTGCGGCCCTGTGGAGTCCTGCGAGGTTCTCCGCCCCGATGCGTTTCACCACCTCTTGCGGCATCACATACTCACCCCGATGAACAACACCAGCCGGTTCGAACTTACCGCCGGCGCCAGTGAAGCCGCCACCGGAGAAACCAAAGAGACCGCCCAGAAGCCCGCCGCCGGTCGAGCCGCCGCCAAAGAACAACGACTGAAACAGGCGCGACGCGGCCATGCGCGCCAGATCGTTGATGATCATCAGCAGTGCGTCATGGAAGCTATGGGCGCCGGTGATCAGGCCGGTGAAGGCACTCTCGGCGGTCCCTTTGAGCCGATCCTTAGCGGCCTCGAAATCGTCGATACGTTCCTCGGCTTTCGCAACCGCCTGATCGGCCTGCGCATAGGCTGCGGCCGTCTGCCTGATCTCCTGCCGAAGCTGGGGCGTGATCGCCAGCCCTTGACGCTGCGCCTCGTTGAGCAACTCGGCCTCGCGCCGTGCGGCTTCGACGGCTGGCGCCAGATCATCGCCGGCGAGCGCTACGGCCGCGAGGGCAGCGGCCTCAAGCTCAAGTGCGCGCGTTTCCTCGCGGATGGCCTCGGCGGCTTCGCGGTATTCGTTGGCAGTGCGGCCGCCGCCAGTGTTGCGCGTGTCGGTGCGCGCGCTGTCGTGGATCATCGGCGGCGCGGCCCTCGGGCGTAGCGATGTGGTCGGCGCCTGCGGGGTCGCGCTGCCGTTATCCTCGCGCCGGCGCCGGTCAGCTTCGTTGCGGCCGTCACCGCGACCATATGCGACATACCCGCCGGGCAACTCGCTGCGCAGTTTCGCTGCCTCGCCGATGGCCTCGCGAATGGCAGATGTGAGGCTGCCGATACCTTCGATCACATTTGAGAAACCGGCACCGTCGATATTCTCCAATTCTTGAAGTAGTGCGTCAGCTTCGCTGGCCAAGTCACTCATCTCAGATGTGAAATCGTCAGCGCTGATCTGTCCATTTTCGAGCTGGCTCGTCAGGTCGTTGATTTCTGTGACGATCCCCGCGACCCTGAACTTCACATCTTCGTCGTTGATTTCGAAGACGCGAATTCCATCCGGGCCAGACAGCCGGTTCACCTCGCGGAAAAGCTCTTTGTAGGTCTCGCGCAGATCGACCACTTCGGCCTTGTGCTTCTCAAGCGCGCCGCCGTTCTGTTCGAGCGCGTCGTAAATGTCATCGCCCAGAATGGCGCGGCCCTGCGCCTCGTCGTCGAATACCTGGGCGAGGGACTCGCGCAGGCCGGCCACGTTCGCAATGCCGTCAGCAATCTCGACGGCTACGCGCTTACCGAAGTTCGAAATGCGCCCGATTAGCTCGCCGAACTTTCGGTCAAGCTCGTCGGCCTTACGGACCACGTCATCGCCCAGCACGAAGCCCAGCTCGTGCGCACGGTCGATTGTCTCGCGCAGACCGGCCGCGCCCTGATCGACCAGTTCGACAAAGCGTTCACCGGCACTGCCGCCGAAAATCTCATCGGCGATGCGGATGCGCGCGGACGTGTCCAACCGGCGCAGCCGCTCCATGATCTCAAGCAACAGCTCGCTAGGGTCTTTCAGCTTCTCGCGCAGCTCACCGGCACCGAAGCCCAGCCGGGCGAACGCCTCGGCGGCCGGCCCTTTGCCGGTGACGACAAATTCGTCAGCGCGCAGATTCAGCTCTTTGAGCCCGTCGACCATCTGGTCGATCCCGATGCGGTTCTGCTCGGCAACATACTTCCATTCCTGAAAATCCTGAAGCGGCACACCGGCGCGCTCCGCTTCATCGCCAAGCTGCGCCACTGCGCGCGTAACGTCAGTGATCTTCCGGGCAGTCTGCGCCGATGCGACACCGGCCACCAGCGGCACCGCGAGGCGCTTGAAGGCGGTCGCGGCCGCGTTGCCTGCCCTCGCGTAACTGGCGCTCATCCTGTCGGCGCTCTGGCGGGCGCGGCGCTCCATGCGCTGACTGGCGCGGCGCTGCGCCCGGTTGGCGCGCTCAAGGCCTTTCTCAAGTTTCGTGATCCGCGCTTCGACTGGAACGATCAGGCCGGGAAGGGTTGCGTCATTCATTGCTCTTACCTCAAAAAGTGAAAATCTCGGCGTCGTCGCCAGTGTATTGTGAGCGGGTGGTTTCGCCTGCTACCGCCCGGTGAACTGCCATCGCGGCCGCGACCGCCCCGTCGATCCGATCCACCTTCTTGCCTTTGTGCATCCGGACAAGGCCGGTCGTCTCGTTGCGACTGACGACAACGGAATCGAAATGATGGCGCAACACCGGGTGGCCATCGTGACGGATCATGCGGCCGTTGACGGTGCGCTCTAGGTCGCCAATGGCCACGCCCATGCTCAGGGGCGCTTGTCTCAGCTCCACCACGGGCAGACCATCATCGTGCAAGTGCTGCATAATTTGCCGGGCAAGGGCGGGGTCAAAGGCGATCTCTTGCACATCATGACGCGCCGCCAGCTCGCGCAAATGATCCTCGACGATATCCGGGTCGATGATCGGGCCGGGCGTGGCCGTGATCAGCCCTTCGTCGCGCCAGCGCTCATAGGGCACGCCGTCACGGTCACTGCGCTCTTTCAGGTCGTCGCCCGGCACATAGAACCACGGCTTGGCCGTGATCTGGCCATCGTCGTGCAGCCATGCCGCGACCACGGCCGCCGTGTCGCCATTGCGCGCCATGTCCACGCCGATCCAGCAGGGCAGGGCCTCTAGGTCGGTTTCGTCGTCGTCGAAGCGCCGGGCGTCATAGGTGGACATGCTAAAAAGCGGGTCGCGGCTGTTCCCGTGCCAGACGTTCAGGTTGTATTGCTGGAAGCTGTAGCGCTCGGCCGGGTGATCCTGCGCTTCCTTCGCCAATGAGCGCAGGCCGGGCAGGGACGGGAAGCCATGTTGCAGGCCGGGGTTCACCTTGTGCCAAACCTTCTCATCCTGCCAATTGTCGTCGGCCTCGGCGGCGAAGATGATCGGCAGGAACTCGGGGTTGTCGATTTCGCCAAGGGCAACCCGCCGGGCATAGGAAAACTGTTCTGCGGCCAAGCTCTCATGACCACGCCCGGCCGTGGTGGCGATCACGAGCAAGCTGTCGTCGGTCTTGGCGAGGCCGGACTTGAGCGCCTCCCAAAGCTCGCGGCCCTTCCAAGCGTGAATCTCGTCGGCCAGCACAAAGGCCGGCGTCGTGCCGTGCTGGGCGCGGCCGTCGCTCGACACGGCGCGCAGCCGGGCGCCGCTGGCCTTGTCGGTGATCTGCTTCGCGCTGTTGAAGGCGTCGTGAATGCGCGTCGCTTCCACAATCCGCTTGTCGCACCGGATGATGTCGGCGGCTTCGCGAAAGCCAATCCCGGCCTGTTCACGATCCGACGCCGCGAAGATCACCTGACCGGCCGGGCGCTTCTCGGGGCCGATCACGTGAAGATGCGACAGCGCCGCCGCCAAGCTGGTTTTGCGGTTGCCCCTTGGGAGCATCAGGAAGACTGTTTTGACGATCCGGCTGCCATCCTTGTGGCGCGGCCCATAGATGCGGCGCACGATACGCTCTTGAAATGGGTAGAGCTGGAAGCGCTGCTTCGGCTCAGTGCTGGCGGGATGGCGTAGCAGGCGCAGGAACTTCACGGCGCGCTCACCGTGGCCCAGCGGGTCAGGAATGGGGCTGCCGTCGAAGATCCAGCCCGGATAGGTGCTAGGTGAATGCGAAACGGTTTCGCATTTGGCTTCTATGCTGGCCGCGCTCATCTTTACACCACGAGCGGGTTGTCGTCGTCGTCATCGCTCGACTGAACTGCGCCAATACGGGCGCGGCTGGTAGGCGTCAGGCCATACTCGGCCGCGAGCTGGCGTGCAGTCTGTGCCGCCCGGTTCATCACGCCAAAGAGCTTCACGTCGATCTGACCGCCGGCGCGGTCTTCCTCGATCTGGCGCACGAGGCCGACGCAAACGCAGTAATTCTCCACGCCCGCCAGATCGGCCTTGGTGATAACCCGGCGCGCAATGAGCTGCGGCATGATCCGCTTCCACTCGGCCTTGGCCTGCGGCGCCAGATAACGGGGCACCGGCGGGGCCTTGGTGAGTGCGTCAGTATCGGGTGAGAGGGGCGGCTTGACACCACGTGCGTGAACAGTCATACGGCGCCCCGAAATTCTGAGTATTTGACCGAATGGTCAAAAAGTTGCGATCGCGATGGAGGCGCGAAGTTCGGCTGGAGACTGCCATGAATCCCGATGCTGCACTGACCAAGATTCTTGTGGTCATAATTCCTCTCGCCGTCGTCTTCATGCTGATTACACGCTCCGATGAATGCCGCGCGTCTGTTCAGGCTCATAGTGAGCTCCAAAGAAGCGATGCGCGCGCCGCGCCCGTGTCGCGTGGTTGCTAAGTCTTCCCTCATTTGCCCCTCACACAGTGCAGCTCTAGCGCCCGGCGCCGGCCCACTTCCTTGATCCCGTCAATATCGTAGGCGTCACCGGCGTAGCTCACGCGGTCGGCTGTGGTGATCCCGGCAAGGTAGCGGATACGAAAGACCACGTTGCCGCCTTCCGCCTCGCCAAAGCCGGCGAGGTGTTCGTCAGCCGATTGCTGCACCAGCTCCGCGCGCACGGTCGCCACTGGCACCCATGCCTTCGACACCGCGCCGCTTGCGGCCACTGTTTCAGTCTCGCGCTCAATCGTGATTTCGCGGTCAAGCTTCCCGGCGCGCAGCATGGTCACGCCCTCCACTGCACGACAGCTTCGACCGTGCCGACACCATGGCAATAGGCGCGCTCGGGGTCGGGGTCGCGCATGTAGACGAAACTGGGGCGCTCATAGGCATCAATGGCAATGCCATCGGCGGCCGGTCGATCCCAAAGGGCTACTGCCACGGCGCCGCCAATCTGGCGGGCCATGTCCGCGCCATCCTCGACCGCCCAGATATGCAGGTCGATAAACATGCGCGTCACGTAGGCGCCGCCACTGGCGCGGCCCAAATGGACCGTCTGGGGGTTCGCCAAGATGATGCACGGCAGATTGTCCGGTCGGGTGGAGCCGGCGCGCACGTTATCCGCGGCCACAAGGTCCATCACGGCCGCGTTGCCAATGAGCGCGCCCCTGAGCGCTGTTTGCAGGGCGATGCTAGGTTCGATCATGTCTTACCCCCTGCATTCCTGATCGCCTTGCCGATGGCCCGCTGAATCCGGCGCATGGCCTTTGGCCGGGCCAGCCGGGCACCGGGGCGAAAGAAAGGCTGCGCCTCTTGCTTCACCGTGCCGAATTCTTGCAAATGACCGTGCCGCACCTTCTCATTGCCAACCGTCACAAGTGCCTGATTGTCTTCGGCCGTCCGGCGCCCGCTGCCTTCCGCATACGCCGGGGTCGTCTCGCCCGGCCCGGTCACGGTGATGGACGCCTGCAAGTCGCCCTCGGCAACCGGGACAAGGGCGCGCATTGCGTCGGCGGTTTCCTCGGCGCCTTTGACAAGGGCAGGGTGGACCTCGCGCAGCACCTCGCGCGGGATGGCCTTCAGGCGGGCTTCAAGCGCCTTTGATTGCTTAGTCAGCGACATGGCCGGTCACCTGATTGCGATACGGGGAAAGCAGGTCACGGACACCAAAGGGCACCGGCGCCGTGGTCAGGCCGAAGGATGCGGCCTCGCGTTGCTCATACCAGTAGGCGGCGAGCTGCAATGCCGCTTCGGTCATGGCCGGGTTGGTGGCGTCGAACTCCACGCCGGTGAAGTTGGCAATCCAAAGCTCGGCGGCTTCTAGCTTGTGGGTCAGCAGCGCGTCATCAAGATTGTGGTCGAGATTGAGCTGCGACTTAAGCAGGGTCAGGGCAGTTTGTGCGGCCATTATGCGCACTCCTTTGAAAAACTTATATTCGGGCTGTCTTGTGCGGACCTCCCCGCGCCGGTCCCTGAATCCCTCTCAAAATCGGAGACCACCCCCGGCCCTTGGGTGCGCGGCTTCTGCTTGTGCTTTCGTTCGCGGCGCACACTGAACTTGTTCGTTGCTGGCCTGCCGTTCTGTTCGACGAGCTGTTCCGGGGTAGGCGCATCTGTGATCTGCTTTGCCAGCCGCTCGCGCACTACCTCAGGGTCAATGCCAGCATTGGTGCAGACGAAGTTGAAGTCGTGGTTCGGCTCGATGATGTAACGGCGAGCTGCCTCAATTGCGCGAACCTTCAAAAGGCGGTCGCGGTGGACGCCTCGAATGCCATCAAGCGCATCTGAGATTGCCAGTGCGAGCACTTCGCACCAGAGCGCGCGGTTGCCGTCATAGCTCATGCGACAAACTCCATTGCCTCTAAGCTTGCGTGCGTTGGCAGTTGGCAAGTAGAAGTTGAAATGACACTTGGGATGAAGGCACTTAGCGAATGGACTTTGAACAGATCAACGAGGTGATCGGTCTCGCGTCCAACGCGGTCGGAATGACTAGCAGGGCGGCCGCTACGATCAATTCCATCAAGGGGCTCATTGAAGGAGAGAAAAAAACCGACCGGGGTGAAGCAGCTGAACTTCTGAACACACTCGCTACCCAACTGACAGCGGCTAACATGACCAACGTCCAATTGAGCGAAGCTCTTCGAGCGCTCAGCCGTGAACTTCAAAAAGAGAATGAATTTGAGAAAGTGAAAGCCCGTTACGAACTCTTTGAAACTGAAGCGGGTGATTTGGTCTTTAGGCTCAAAAATGACATGGCGAACGGAGAACCGATTCACTTTGTTTGCCCGGTCTGCCTGAACACAGAGAAGCTCATAAGCTACGTAACAGGAGACGAAACCTACAAGCATTGCCAAACGACTAACGGACATGGGTTCCGTTTCCGACGAGTTCATAGACGTTAATGGCCCAGTCGACATTAGCTGCGCTCCTGCCGTTGCTTGTGCCGATTGTGATGGCGCGCGCATAGCGGCTGCCAATTGGTGCGATCCCAAAACAGGGCCTTGTCGCCACGGTGCGGAATGCGGTGATCCACAACCGTGGCAGGGGCGCAGCAACCGGGCCATGCGCACTGATCGTCGACGGCAAGGAATTGGTCACGTGCGGCACGCCACTTGTGCCCGTATCCACGCTGCGAGGCTCGTGGCCGGTGCGCATCATGGCGCCGATCACGGGCGCGCTTGGCTGCCTGCTTACAGGGGCAGACGTCACCATGCGCCACGGTGCGGCCACACGTGCAGATATGGGGCGGCCGGGGCATCAGGCTTTCCCCTTGGCCTTCAGCCCTTGCAGGCCGGCGCGGTCGAAGGCTGGGTCGTGGCCCTTTGCTTCGATCTGCGCCAGTTGACCGGGCGTGTAGGTGTCGGGGCTCTGGTCGTCATCATCCTCAGCGCTGCCGTGGATGGCCTTCAGCTTCGCCAGGTGCGCGTTGAAGGCGTCGGTGATCTCTTGGGGCGTGGCGCTCCAAGCTGTCTCAGGGGTCCAGCCTAGCCAGCCGGTCGCAAGACCGAAAAGCTCACGGTAGACCTCGGCCCATGGCATCGGGTCGCCGGTGGTCTTCGCGTTGTGCTGGTCGTCAGGCGCCTCGGGCAGTAGGGCCTGCACCAGCTCAAAGAGAGGCCGTTGTGCAGCCAGCATAAAGCCGGAGAGGGGCTGAGTGGAGGCGTAAGCCAAGAGGCGCTCGGCGGCGTCCCTGTCGGCGCTGTAGGTGATGGCGGCGCACACGGTGCGCGTGTCGAATTCCTCGATCTTGCGCAGCAGGGCAGGGAAGCCGCCGTGCAGGCGCTCAAGGTTAGTTGCTGCCCGCAAAGAGGGGCGCAGGAACACGGCACTGCGGCCGTATTCCAGTGCCACCCCTTCATATGTGGACAGCTTGGGCATGGTCCGGTTAGGCGGCCATTTTGAGCTTGCGGAAGGCATCAGGGCGCACAACGCCAGCACCGACACGGCGCCGCGCATGGTAGCGCATCTGCCCATTGGCGCGCTGCGTGTAAGGGTCGGCCAGCACCGCCAGCGACAGCCGGTCATAAATACGATAGCCGCGCTTGAAGTCGCCAAAGATGATCGGTTCGGCTTCGGCCTCGATATCCGCCATATCGACGGCTTCGATCACCGGCCGGCCAAGGATCGTCTCGGGCTGGCCTGCCTGATAGGACGGCTGCCAAAGGTAGTTGCCGTGACCGTCCTTCAGGCTGCGGATGGCTGCCAGCGTGGCGCCGTTCATCACCCATGTGCCGGCACTGCGGTAGGTGCCGGGCAGGGCATACATCATCGCGATCAGCTCGTCCGGGTCGATAGCTGCGGCGCCGGTCGCATTGGTGGCTGCGATGTTGGCGTTGGCCATGAAGCCGGCCGGCTCAAGGGCGGTGCTGCCGCTGACTAATGACAGGCTCTCTTTCTGGCCAAAATCCTCGGCGAGCGCGAGATTGACTTCGCTGAGCACGTTGGCGCTGTCCTCGGCGAGCTGAAGCGACATATCCACGTAGGTGGCAATTTCCTTGATGTTGAGCTCGGCCTGATCGAATGCCGGGTCGCTGCCGGTGCGCGCGTCGGTCTCGCCAACCCATGCGGCATTGGTCACGCCGGTGCGCTTCGGCAGGATCACCGTTGGAGCCGTGGTGCTGCGCACGTCTGCAATGGCGCGAACCGGGCTGAACTCGACCAGATTGCGGATGAACTCGGAACTGACGTCCTCGGGGGCAAGGATATGGTTCGCGGTGTCGCTGGCGGTGGTCAGCGATTTCTTCTCGCCGGTGGCGAGGTAGTGCGTGAAGTCTTTCACTTCCTCGGCGCCCATGGCCGGATCGGCCGGGCCGGTGATCAGCGGCCGGTTGCCCTTGGCTTCCAGCTTATCGAGCCGCGCCTTGATCTCGTTGAAGGCTTTGGTGTCCGGCTGGGGCACTTGAGGCGTGTCATTGGCCGGCGCCTGCGGCTCGTGTTTCTGTTCGATTTCGGCTTCTTCGTTTTCCATGGGGGTTTCCTTATGGGGCAGGGGGGTGCCATCGGATTTGATGGAAGTGATCTGCGCGCCCGGATGGCACGGGACGGCAACAACTGAGATTTCGTGAAGGTCGGCGGCCGTGATGTTGCGGCCTGTGGCGTGGCGCTTCGCCTGCTTGGTGACGAAGCCAATGGACAGGCCAGATACCGCCTTGTTGCGGATCATGGCGCGGACCTCGCGGGCGCGCTCCACGTCTTCGACCAGCAAGCGGCCCTTGACGGTCAGGCCTTCGTCGGTTTCGGCAATCGCATCCCAGACACCGACGACTTGGCCCTGATCATGGGCAAAGAGCATGGGCAGGGTGTCGGGCGTGGTGAGCGCGCCCTTGGTGATGGTGTCGCCGACACGGTCGGGTGAGGCGAAGGGCCATGCAATGCCGGTAATCGTGCCTTCGTCCGTCACTTCGAGAGTGGCTTTTACTTCGAGGCGTTCGGTCATTTGTCGGCCTCGCTGTCGGCCGTGTCGCCGCCCCAGCGCGCATCAAGGATATCCACGGCGAGGGGGTAGAGCTCATCAATCGGCCGGTTGCGGCCGTAGATGTTGGTGAGCTGCATGGCCCATTCAGGGTTGGCGCCGCCGCCGATCATGCCAAGCCGGATGATCTCGACCAGATCGACCAACTTGAACTGCATGTTGACGGCGCGCAGGTAGAGCGCGCCGATACCTAGATCGGTGATGCGCTCAAGTTCGGTGATCATGGGGTCGGTGAGCGCGAACGTGTGTTCGGCGTCACCGAAGAATGCGGTGTGCTTCATTCGGCGGGTTCCTTGCCGGTGGTGGTGTAAGGATTCTCAAGTTTGTCGCCGCCAGCTTGCGGGGGCAGGTTGAGCCCGGCGCGCACCTCGTTGGCGGTGAGCGCGCCCATGCTGCGATACTGGCCATAGGCGGTGGCACGGGCGGCCGCGTCGGTGGTCAGCAGGTCGTCGGTGATGAACTCGACATAGGCGCCGGTGCGTTCCTCGGGGGTCAGCAGGCACCGGGCATAGGACCATGACCACGCGGTCAGCCACGGCTTGAGCGTGATGGTGAAGAACTGGCGCGCCATCTCCTCGGTGTTGCTCCACGTGCCTCTGCTCAGCTCAAAGAGCATCGTCGGCGGGACGCGGAACACACGGGCGATCTCGCGGATTTGCTCAAGCCGGTTCTCGGCGAACTGAGTATCGGCGAGCGTCATGGACAATTGCTGATAGTCCATACCCTCATCAAGGATGGCGGTGCCGCCGGCGCTCTTGCCGCCGTGGGTGTTGAACCAGCTCGACGCGACCTTCTTTTTCGACTCCACGTCGAGCACCTTCTGCGACTTGATCACGCCGGAGGGGCGGCCGCCGTTGGCAAAGACGCCGCCAATATGGCCTTCGAAACTCATTGCCAGTGCGATGGCTTCGCGTCCTAGGGTGATTGGGGAGACGCCGCCAAGGGCTTCGATGCGCAGCACGTCGCGATAGGACATGCGGACTTGACCGTCCTCAGTGGTGACGCGGTAGAAGGGCTCGCCGTCAGGCTCGAAGTCGCGTTGCACCTTGCCCGGTTCGAGCCGGTGCAGCTCATAGGGTGTGCCGTCGCTGAGGCGAATGACGTAGGCGTGGCCGGCACCATGCAGCAGGGCATCAAGGGTAAGGGCTTCGCGCAGCTCGCCGGCGCTGGTCCACTCGTTCGCCTCACTGTGGATTAGGCGGTAGGCGGCGTGATCGGTCAGGGCGCTCTTGTCGGCGCTGTTGTAAAGCTTGGCCGGCAGGGAGCCGGTGGTTTCGGAAATGAGAGAGACGGCACAGGCCACGGCCGGGACGCGCATTGCGTTGCCGGGACCAACCGACAGGCCGGACGTGGTAGGGATGGCGCCGAAGAAGGCGAACGCCTCGGGGTCGGTGAGCGTGTAGGCCTTTTCTTCGGCCTCGAAGCCCAGCTTTTTCTTGAGTTTCTCGAATGCCATGCAATCCGCGTCCGTGGTTGTGTGTGGCATAAATAACACACAGGGAGTCGCGGATAAAGAGAATTGTTATGTCATCACATAACTAAATATGCAGTTTGGATGTGAATAGACACCGTTAGAATGCCTTCTTCTCCCACTCGCAATGGTCATCGGCTTTTCTTTCCGCGACCGAAATCAACTCCCCTTCATCATAATATTTTTGCGCCCAATAATGCAGGCATATTTCATAGGGCGAACCTGGACGGTCTTTCATTAGATAGTAGACTAGAGCGCCACCCAAGACTGCACCCAAAAGAAGCGGAACGAGGGCGGCTTTCTGATCGTCTGTCATAGTTAGTGATTGCCGGCGAACATGTCGTGTAAATCACTGTCGCATTTCAGGATCTCGTCAATTACGAAAAGAGCTTCAGACACCAACTCGGGATTTCGATCACAGTCGGCATCACCATGCTTACCGCCGTGGAATAGATTGTTACGAACTCGTCTGACCGAAGCAAGCAGGTCATTCACTGACTTGGCTCGACCGACTTTTTTCCAACCAAGTGCTCCATCACACTCCGTGACCTGCGTCTGTGGAGGATTATTGATCAGCGCATCGGCCTTTCTTGAAGCGACCATACGAGCGAAAAAATCTTCTCCCAGCTTGGCATTGGCATACGATTCCCAATCAATATTAACCTTCTGGGCTTTTTCTTCAGGCTGATAGCAGTATTTTAGCGCTTTGAGTGCGAATTCCAGCCGCATGAATATTTTGAAAAGCTCCAGAGAGTTTTCTGGAAGTTCTTTGACTTTTGAGTAATCGACTTTCAAGGGCGCTCACCTCTTCGTGGAGGTCCTCATAACGCTAGCGCGGCAATCTTTGCTGATCAACTATCAAAGAACGGCAATGCCTCAATCAACCTCTCTTTCGCCTTCAGCGTCACGTCGCCGTAATTGTCGCCGGCCGTCCTGCCGGCATGGCCACAAATCGCATCTGTGACACGATCCGACGCGCCAATCTCACGCGCGACCGTCTTGAACCGGTGCCGCCACGCATGGTTAGGCGCGACCCCCTCCGGTTTCAATCCCGACTTCCGAAGCCAGTTTGCAATCTCATCCGACACACTGCTGGCAGACGTGGTGTATTTCGCTGGATCTTTGCCTGCATGGAATAGAGGGCCGGGCGAGGCGGCTTTGACGAAGTCGACGAAGCCCAGCTCGACCGCTTGGCGATGCAGCGGCACATCGCGATAGTTGCCGGCCTTTAATGAGCCGGCGTCGGGCGTGATGCGGATGATCCACCAGTCACCCTCTTGGCGCACGTCCTCTTTGCGTAGCTGCGTAATCTCCGAAATCCGGGCGCCGGTGAAGGCGCAGATGATCGGGCACCATCTTTTCGCGGCCGCTTGGTGCGGTGTCTCACTGCGGCCGACTGCGTTGATCTTCCGCTTGTAGGCAACAGCGGCGTTGAACACCGCGAGGGCCTCCGCGTCGGTGTAGCCTCGTTCGCGGCCATACTGCTGGCGCGGCTTCGCCTGTCTCACTGTCGCGGCCACGTTCGACGGCAGACGTTCGTTTTCTTCGGCCCACCCTAAGAGCGATCTCACAGTCGAAAGATAGATGTCGCTGACCGTCTTGGGGCCTCTTGTCTCCAATAGTTTGTCGCGCCACGCCAAAAGGTCTTTCTTGGTGATCCGCGCCGCATCACTATGGCCAAGGTGCTGGCGCAGGTTTTCAATCACCGGATTCTGGCGGCGCCCATTGTCCTTCATGAAGCCGGCTTGCTTTCGGCTCGCCTTGTAGTCGCTCCATAGCTGGGCAAGATTGACGGGCGCAGGGGCATCCTCGGGCGGCTGGGCGTTCTTTATGAGCGGGTCTGAGGGATGGCCCGCGAAGTCACCCTCGTCGCGCTCTGCGGCCCTTGCCAGCGCCTCTAGCTCGGCGCTGCACAAGGCACGGGCCACGATCCGCCATTCGTCTGAGCCGGGCTTGGCCGACAGGTTGCCGGCTATCCGGAATTGCTCGATCTGGTAGCCGACCAGCTCGCGCAGCTTGTCGTCGGTGGCGCGGCCGGCGATGGCCTCGCGCAGGTGGTATACAAGTAGGTCGTCAACCGGGACTGAGGCGTATCGCGGATCGTTGCGCAGCTCGTTGTCGAATTCGAGGCGTCGCATGTAGTGACTGTGGGCGATCTGGTCAGGCGCCAGCGGATACCGCGGCGCCCTGATGCTGCGTTTGGTGCTGGCCTTGCGCTCGGCAAGGGCGATCTGGTGCTGTAGCTCGGCGACCGCGCCGGGCAAGAGCCTGAGCGCGTGGCGGTAGTCGCCGCCCAGCGGGGTGCGCAATTCTGTTTTGCCGACGATCTGGCGCAGGTCTTTCGGCACCACAAGTCGCGCGTGATATCGCCCTTTTCGATTCACTAGGTGCCTGACTTTTCCGGCCATGGTCATCCCCGTTTTGTAACCAAAGTTGTAACCATAGAACGGACAAAGCCCCTGCATGGCAAGGGTTTTGTGTGTTTTCAAGGGGATAGTCTGGTAGGCCCGGAGGGACTCGAACCCCCAACCAAAGCGTTATGAGCGCTCTGCTCTAACCAATTGAGCTACAGGCCCGACCTGAAGGCACTGGTAGGCAAGGGGGCGGGGGGCGTCAAGACCAAGCGGGAGCCGCCCCACCGCACGCCCCGTTAACCCGGCCATCCCACCGAAAAACGCACCGACGAAATACCGACGTTATACCGACGTGATACCGACACCCGGTTTTCCCGCCATTTCAGCAGGTTAACCCCGATTCTCCGCGCCATGCCCCGCAAGGTACTTCCCTTCATGTTACGCATAAGCTAACCCGGCGCCACCAAGCGGCGAGAGGTCTGACCATGAGCAACGGCAAGAACGGCATCACCTATGCCGAGGCAGGCGTGGATATCGATGCGGGCAACGCCCTTGTCGAACGGATCAAGCCCGCCGCCAAGCGCACCGCGCGCCCCGGCGTGATGGCGGGCCTCGGCGGCTTCGGCGCGCTGTTCGATCTCAAGGGGGCAGGGTATCAGGACCCCATTCTGGTCGCCGCGACCGACGGCGTCGGCACCAAGCTGCGCATCGCCATCGACACCGGCAATGTCGGGACCATCGGCATCGACCTCGTCGCCATGTGCGTCAACGACCTTGTCTGCCAAGGGGCCGAGCCCCTGTTTTTCCTCGATTATTTCGCCACTGGCAAGCTCGAGACCGAAACCGCCGCCCGCATCATCGAAGGCATCGCCGAGGGCTGCGCCCAGTCGGGCTGCGCCCTGATCGGCGGCGAGACGGCCGAGATGCCGGGCATGTACGAGCCGGGCGATTTCGACCTCGCGGGCTTTGCCGTGGGCGCCATGGAACGCGGCGCCGACCTGCCGGCAGGGGTGGCCGCGGGCGATGTCCTCCTCGGCCTCGGCAGCAGCGGCGTCCACTCCAACGGCTACAGCCTCGTGCGCAAGCTGGTCGAGATTTCCGGCCTTGGCTGGGACGCCGACTGCCCGTGGTCCGACGGCACGCTCGGCGCGGCCCTGCTGGCCCCCACGCGCCTCTACGTCCGCCAAGCGCTCGAGGCGGTCCGCGCCGGTGGCGTCCATGCGCTGGCCCACATCACTGGCGGCGGCCTGACGGAGAACCTCCCCCGCGTCCTGCCCGACGACACCGGTGCCGAAATCGACCTCAATACATGGGAACTTCCCGGCGTCTTCAAATGGTTGTCCGAGACCGGCGGCATGGCTGAGGCCGAGATGCTCAAGACCTTCAACTGCGGCATCGGCATGATCCTCGCGGTCGCGCCCGACCGGGCCGAGGCGCTTTCCGCGCTGCTGCAGGAGGCCGGCGAAACCGTCCACACGCTTGGCCGCGTCACCGAAGGGCAGGGCGTCCGCTACACCGGCGCGCTTCTTTGACCAAACGCGTCGCCATCCTGATTTCCGGCGGCGGCTCGAACATGGTGGCGCTCGCCGACAGCATGACCGGCGACCACCCGGCGCGGCCCTGTCTCGTACTCGCCAACTCGGCCGATGCCGGCGGGCTGGCCAAGGCCGAAGACCGCGGCATCCCCACCGCCGTGGTCGATCACCGCCCCTTCAACGGCGACCGCCCGGCCTTCGAAACGGCCCTCCAGTCCGAGCTCGACAAGGCCGGCGCCGACATCCTCTGCCTCGCCGGTTTCATGCGCATCCTCACCGAAGGTTTCGTCGCGGGCTGGCAGGGGCGCATGCTCAACATCCACCCCTCGCTCCTGCCGGACTACCCCGGCCTCGACACCCATGCCCGCGCCCTCGCGGCGGGCGACACAGAGGCCGGCTGCACTGTCCACGAGGTCATCCCCGACCTCGACGCCGGGCCGATACTGGGGCAGGCCACCGTCTCGATCCGCCCCGGCGACACGCCCGACACGCTCGCCCGACGGGTGCTGACACAGGAGCACATCCTCTACCCGGCCGTGCTGCGCCGCTTTGCTGCCGGCGACCGGGCCCCGCTTGCCATCGACGCGCGCGACACGCTCAAATAAGCGCCACTTGCCCCGGCGGCCCCCGCCGAAGCAGAATTCAACCATCGCCTTTTCTTTGCCGACCTGCTGTCATATACCGTGCCGAACTGGGGGCGAAGAGGCAGAATGACCAAGGAAAAAACCCGTTCACGGATCACCACCATCACCACGACCGAGGCGCTTGCCGATTTCTGCGCCCGCGCGGCCGACTGCGATTACGTGACCGTCGATACCGAGTTCCTGCGCGAGCGCAGCTATTATTCCAAGCTCTGCCTCATGCAGCTGGCCCTGCCGACCCGGGGCGAGGACGATGCCGTGCTGGTCGATCCGATCGCCGGCGAGCTGTCGCTCGAACCGCTCTACGAGCTTTTTCGCGACACCTCGGTGGTCAAGGTCTTCCACGCCGCCCGGCAGGATCTGGAAATATTCCACGTTGATGCCGGGGTGATCCCCGAGCCGCTCTTCGACACGCAGGTCGCGGCGATGGTCTGCGGCTTCGGCGAGCAGGTGGGCTACGAAACCCTTGTTCGCCGCATCGCCAAGCAACCGCTCGACAAGACATCGCGATTCACCGACTGGTCGCGCCGCCCGCTCACTGAGGCGCAGATGACCTACGCGCTGGCCGACGTGACCCACCTGCGCGACATCTATGAATACCTCGCCACCAAGCTGGCCGAGACCGGGCGCGAGAAATGGGTGGCCGAGGAGATGGAAATCCTCAAGGACCCCGAAACCTACATCATCCGCCCCGAGGATGCGTGGAAACGGGTCAAGACCCGCAACGCCTCTGGCCGCTTCCTCGCCATCGTGCGCGAACTCGCCCGCTTCCGCGAGGAATACGCCCAAAGCCGCAACGTGCCCCGCAGCCGTGTCTACAAGGACGACGCGCTGGTCGAGCTGGCCTCGACCAAGCCGGGCTCGCTCAACGAGCTGTCCCGCTCCCGCCTGCTGCTGCGCGAGGCCCGCAAGGGCGATATCGCCGATGGGATCCTCGCCGCGGTGAAGGCCGGGCTCGACACGCCCAATGACGAGGTGCCCCAACCCGACCGCTCGCGCGAGAAGCTGCAGGTCAACCCGGCGCTCGCCGACCTGCTGCGCGTGCTGCTGAAAGCCAAGACCGAGGAATTCGGCGTCGCCTCCAAGCTGATCGCCAGCGCGGCCGATCTCGATGCCATTTCGGGGGGCGAACGGGATATGCCGGCCCTCAAGGGCTGGCGCAACGAGGTGTTCGGCCGCGATGCGATGCGGCTCTGTGAGGGCAAGGTGGCGCTGGCCGCCAAGGGCAAGTCGATCGTCGCGGTCGACCTCTAGCGCCGGGCGCTCTGGCGGGTGTTGCGCTTGGCGATCACCCGGACCGTGCGGATATTCTCAAGTTCGCCATGGCTGAGCGGCTGCGCCGCCTGGATGCGGCGCGTGTGCTCGGGACCCTGCGGTGTGTTGATCGGCTGCAGCGCAAGGAATTCGTAGGTCACCACGCCATCCCGCGGCTCGCCGTCGAACAGCGGCAGCAGCCGCACGTCGTAGGCGCCCTGCCGGGTGGTGACGCCCACGGCGCGCACGATGGCACCGGTCGCGGTCGGCTCGATGTTGAGGTCGGTCACCTGGCTGATCAGCGTGCCCTGGTAGATGACCTCCTTCTTGCGACCGAAGAGGCCGGTGCGCTCGGTCGTCACCTTGCGATTGGCCGCGCTGAGCTGCGAATAACCGCGCTCGCCGATCAGCGGGTTCACCTCCCGCACGCGCCCATCCGCGGTTTGAACCGTGCCCGGCGCCGTCTCGACCGACGTGCTGCGCCCGAACCAGTTGCCTGGGTTGAGACGCGACTCGCGCAGGCTTCCGCCGCAGGCTGACAGCAGCAAAGTCGAAAGGATGAGGGCGACAACAGTGAAGCGCATGCGCGAAGACCTTTCCTTGGCTTTTCGCCTGTTACCGCAATTGACGTGACTTGAAAAGCGCCCTTGGGGCTGGACGTGCCGCAAATCCGCGCCTAGGTGTCTGGGGACGCAAGGAAAAGGGACCGCACCGTTGGCCACCGAGGCATTTGAGGAAATCGTCGAGGATTTCGAGTTCCTGGAGGACTGGGAAGACCGCTATCGCTACGTCATCGACCGCGGCAAGGCGATGGAGCCGCTCGACGACGCGCTGAAGGTGCCCGCGACCAAGGTTGACGGCTGTGCCAGCCAGGTCTGGCTGCACCCCCGGATCGAGAATGGAACCTTCAGTTTCGAGGGCGAAAGCGACGCGATGATCGTGCGCGGGCTGATCGCGGTGCTCAAGGCGCTCTATAATGGCCGGCAGGTCGCCGAAGTGCCCAAGGTCGACGCCCATGGCGAAATGGCGCGGCTGGGGCTGAACGATCACCTTTCCTCGCAACGCTCCAACGGCCTCCGCGCGATGGTCGAGCGCATCCGCAGCGTCGCGGCCGAGGCGGCCTGAGCAGGGCAGGGGCGCTGCCCCTCTTGGCCCGCTGGGCCAATTCACCCCGGGATATTTCCGGCCAGAAGAAGCCGCAGGTCAGGCGCGGGCCGCGAGCGCAGTCTTAAGATCTCCGTAACCGGTGAAGCGGTACTCGTACTCCAGACCGAGTCGGGCGGCACAATCGCGCGCCTTTTCCTCAAGCGCCGGGTCGTTAACCTGTGCTTGATACACCAGCTTGGTGTAATTGCCGAAGATCATGTCGCGCAGCTCGGGGTGCCGGTCGAGGCCCATGGGCTTCCAGACGAAGGCGTCGAACTGCTTCACCAGAAAATCGGTGAGGTAGAAGGCGGTGATCTCGTCGCGGGCGGCGAAGGCGTCGTTGCCCTCGAAGAAGGACTAGCAATGCGGGCCCGCGACCATCTCGACGCCCAGTTCGGCACATTTCGCCTGCAGCAGCCCCCCGGTTCCGCAATCGGCGTAGACGACAAAGATATCCTCATAGGCGTCGCGGTTCTCGCGCACCGTCTCCTCGACGGCTTGCGTGATCTTGTGGGGGAAGAGGTGATACTTGGCCGGCAGGCATTGCAGCACCATGTGATCCCAGCCATTGGCCCGCTTGAGCGCAAGGATTTCCCGCGCCAGCGCGCCGCACGCGATCAGCAGGATGCGGCCCCGCGCAGACTCGGCAAAGCCCGTCTCGGTCAGGGTCGTGTCGCTCGGCAGCTCGGTCATCGTATCACCCCAAACAGAAACGGCCCGCACAATTCGGCGGGCCGTTCCGAATACCGTTCAGGCGGTTCAGCCCGTGGCGCCCTGATTGTGCTTGCGGCTGACGAAGGTCTTGGCGGTTTCCACCGCCACGGCCGCGTCACGGCAATAGGCGTCGGCGCCGATCGCCTTGCCGAATTCCTCGTTCAGCGGCGCACCGCCCACCAGCACGATGTAATCATCGCGCACGCCCTGTTCCACCATCGTGTCGATCACGACCTTCATGTAGGGCATGGTGGTGGTCAGCAGCGCCGACATGCCAAGGATGTCGGGCTGTTCGGTCTCCAGCGCCTCGAGATAGTTCTCGACCGGGTTGTTGATCCCGAGATCGACCACCTCGAACCCGGCGCCTTCCATCATCATCGAGACGAGGTTCTTGCCGATGTCGTGGATGTCGCCCTTGACCGTGCCGATCACCATCTTGCCCACGCGCGGCGCGCCGGTTTCAGCCAGCAGCGGCTTGAGGATAAACATCCCGCCCTTCATCGCGTTGGCCGCCAGAAGCACCTCGGGAACGAACAGGATACCGTCGCGGAAATCCTTGCCGACGATCGTCATGCCGCCGACCAGCGCCTCGGTCAGGATCTGGTAAGGCTGCCAGCCACGCTCGAGAAGAATGTTGACGGCCTCCTCGATCTCCTCCTTGAGACCGTCGTAGAGGTCGTCGAACATCTGCTGGACAAGTTCCTCGTCGTCCAGTTCCGAAAGGATGATGTCGTCTTCTTCGTCGGACATGAGATTTTCCCTGACTTCGTTGCGCACTGCGCGTGTGACTCTGGCGAAGCTATCGTCAATTTGCCGCAGGCGCACTTTCCGAATTACGACATTGGCCGCTTCGCTTCCGACTTATCGCGCGATTTCGCGCCGGGGCGGGGACGGCAAAGCGGTCTTGATCCATGGGGTTATTGCAAATGTTCCCTTAATGTTCCATGAATGCGCCATGGAGCAGACCATGTCGGAAACCGTCGATCCCAGACTCAAGCGCCGCGGCCGCGGCGCCCGAAGCAACGCCGCCGGCCGCTACGAGCGGCATGGCCGCGTCTACGAGGAGGACGGCTGGGACCGCGAGCCGGAGGAGGAGGCACCGCTGCGCACACAGGTCAGCCTCGAAGTACCGCGCCGGATGATCACCTACAACCGCTCGCCCAACCTGCCGTTCGACCGCTCGATCAACCCCTACCGGGGCTGCGAGCATGGCTGCATCTACTGCTTCGCCCGGCCGAGCCACGCGTGGCTCGGCCTGTCGGCGGGGCTCGATTTCGAGACCCGGCTGGTGGCGCGCCCCGACGCGCCGGAGGTGCTGGCGCGGGAATTGTCGAGCAAGCGCTACCAGCCCGCCACCATCGCCATCGGCACCAACACCGACCCGTACCAGCCAATTGAAAAGACACATGAAATCATGCGCGCCTGCCTTCAGGTGCTGAGCGATTTCAACCATCCCGTCGGCATCGTGACCAAGGGCACGCTGATTGAGCGCGACATCGACATCCTCTCTGACATGGCCGCCCGCGGGCTGGTCCGCGTGGGGCTGTCGGTCACCACGCTCGATCCCGGCCTGTCCCGCAAGATGGAGCCGCGCGCGCCGTCGCCCGCCCGCCGCCTGCAGGCCATCGAACGGCTGAGCGCGGCCGGCATCTCGGTCCGGATCATGACTTCGCCCATCCTGCCCGCCATCAACGACCACGAGATCGAGGCGCTGCTCAAGGCCGGCAAGGAGGCCGGCGCCGAGGCGGCGAGCTGGGTCATGCTGCGCCTGCCGCGGGAAGTGTCACCGCTCTTCCGCGAATGGCTCGAGACGCATTTCCCCGACCGCGCCGCGCGGGTCATGGGGCTGGTGCGCGGGATGCATGGCGGCAAGGATTACGATCCGGAATGGGGCCGGCGGATGCGGGGCGAGGGGGCCCATGCCGAGATGATCGCTGCGCGCTTCCGCTTGGCCGCGGCCCGGCTCGGGCTGAACAAGCGCCTGCCGCCGCTGCGCACCGATCTCTTCGCGATACCGCCCCGCGCGGGCGACCAGCTGGCGCTATTCTGAGCCGCCTCAGCTCCGACGGCGGCGTCCGCCCCGGCCCCGGCGGGAGGGTTGCTGATCCGCATCCTCCTCCGTGCCGTCTACGGCCGAGGAAAAGGCCCCAAGCGCCCCGGTGATCTGCTCGAGCGTCGGCCGCTCGCCGCGCTCGCGGGTCTCCAGCGCCTCTCGCATCTTCGACAGGTGCTCGGGCATCGTGCCACAGCAGCCCCCGATGATCGTGGCACCCGCGTCGCGGGCCAGCACGGCATACTCCGCCATAAGCTCCGGCGTGCCGTCATAATGGATATGGCCATCGACATACTTGGGAATGCCCGCATTGCCCTTGGCCACGATCGGCCGCCCGGTGCCCTGTGCCACGAAGCCCAGCACCGTGCGCATCAGGTCCGACGCGCCGACCCCGCAATTCGCCCCATAGGCCAGCGGCGGCGTGTCGAGCTTTTCCACCATCTCGGCCATGTCGGCCGAGGTCAGGCCCATCATCGTGCGGCCGGCCGTGTCGAAGCTCATCGTCCCGCACCACGGCATATCGGCCAGCCGGAAGGCCTCGGCCGCGGCCTTGTATTCCTCGGGCGCCGAGATCGTCTCGAGCCACAGCACGTCGGCCCCGCCTTCCTTCAGCCCGTCGGCCTGCTCGTGGAAGATCTCGACCGCCAGCTCATGGGTGAGAGAGCCCATCGGCGCCATGATCTCGCCCGTCGGGCCCACCGAGCCGGCAACGATCACCGGACGATCCCGCCGGTCGGCCACCTCGCGCCCGATCTCGGCCGAGATGCGCGACAGCTCCCGCGCGCGTTTTTCCGCCCCGTGCAGTTTTAACCGTGAGGCATTGCCGCCGAAGGAGTTGGTCAGGAACAGGTCGCTGCCCGCATCCACGGCCATGGAATAGAGCTTTTCGATCCGGTCGGGATGCTCCTCGTTCCACATCTCGGGCGCATCGCCGGAGCTCAGCCCCATGTTGAAGAGGTTCGTGCCCGTGGCACCGTCGGCCAGAATCCAGTCGCGGGTTTCCATCATACGGGAGAGGGCGTTGGTCATCGGATATCCTGTCAAGAGAATGCGATTTCATGTGTCACGTTCCCGCCCCGCGCGCAAATACAAAACGCGCATGATGATCATGAGCCGGGCAAAGGAAAAGGGGCGCTCCCGCAGCAACGGAAACGCCCCCGAATGCTTGCAGATCAGGGGCTTACGCCTCTTTCATCACCTGGTCCTTGGCAACTTTCAGAAGCTCGTCCATCTTGCCGCGAATGGTGTCGGCATCGGCCAGATCGCCAAGATCGCCCGCGACCTTGCGCACCACGTCCTCGTGGCCGGCTTCCTCGAAATCCGATTTCACCACCTCGACGGCATAGGCATTGGCATCCTCGCCGGTCTTGCCCAGCAGTTCCGCTGCCCAGAGACCCAGCAGCTTGTTCCGGCGCATCTCGGCCTTGAACTTCATCTCCTCGTCATGGGCATATTTGTTTTCGAAGGCGTTTTCGCGATCGTCGAATGTGGTCATGTGGCCGCTCCCAGGCAAAGCGTTTCGGTTGTTGCATGATATGCCCGCCGGGGCCACATTCCGCAAGGGGGCAGGGCACCACGGGGCCGCCCTCCCTGTGGCTTGCGGCAGAGGGTCCCATGCCGTATGGAGAGCGCAAAGGCAGGACGGGGAGTCGCCCGGCACCTGCGATACTTGGAGTCAGCATGGCGCGTCGCAAGAAAATCTACGAAGGCAAGGCGAAAACCCTGTACGAAGGCCCGGAACCGGGCACCATCGTGCAGTATTTCAAGGACGACGCCACCGCCTTCAACGCCGAGAAGAAGGACGTGATCGAAGGCAAGGGCGTGCTCAACAACATGCTGAGCGAGTATTTCATGACCGGGCTGACCAACGTGGGC
>JAVJTX010000091.1:0-17810 GCA_040220035.1 Roseovarius sp.
GTTCTGCCGGATGTGGCGGTACTACCTGATCGCCTGCGAGATGACCTTTCGGCATAACCGGCAGGTGGTGTTCCAGTTCCAGCTGACCAAGCAGCAGGACGCGGTGCCGCTGACGCGGGATTACCTGTATTGCCCGGACGAAAAAGACGAGAAGGGCGAGAAGGACGATCTGCGCCACGCGGCGGAGTAGCGCCCCTCGTCACGCCCTTGCTGGCGCGCCTCGTGTCACCTGATCCCCGCCCCCGCCAGGGACGCGCGGGGCCCAAGCGCGTCGCCCCGCACTGGCCATCTCGGTGCGCTTGGGCGATCCCCCTTGCACAGAGGCGCGTGATGGATATAACCGCCAACAATTTGCGCACACCCGGGGAACGACCATGCCGAAGAGAACCGATCTCTCGTCCATCATGATTATCGGCGCCGGCCCCATCATCATCGGGCAGGCCTGCGAGTTCGACTATTCCGGCGCACAGGCCTGCAAGGCCCTGCGCGAGGAAGGCTACCGGGTGATCCTCGTGAACTCCAACCCCGCCACGATCATGACCGATCCAGGGCTGGCCGACGCCACCTATATCGAGCCGATCACGCCCGAGGTTGTGGCCCGCATCATCGAAAAGGAACGCCCCGACGCGCTGTTGCCCACGATGGGCGGGCAGACCGGCCTGAACACCGCGCTGGCCGTTGCCGATATGGGCGTTCTGGACAAGTTCGGTGTGGAGCTGATCGGCGCCAACCGCGACGCCATCGAGATGGCCGAGGACCGCAAGCTGTTCCGCGAGGCGATGGACCGGCTGGGCATCGAGAACCCCGCCGCGACGATCGCCAACAATTTCGACGAGGCGATGGCGGCGCTGGATACGGTCGGCCTTCCGGCGATCATCCGCCCCGCCTATACGCTGGGCGGCACCGGCGGCGGCGTGGCCTATAACCGCGACGATTATGAATATTACTGCAAGTCGGGGCTCGATGCCTCGCCGGTCAGCCAGATCCTGATCGACGAATCGCTGCTGGGCTGGAAGGAATTCGAGATGGAGGTTGTCCGTGACAAGGCGGACAACGCGATCATCGTCTGTGCCATCGAGAATGTCGATCCGATGGGCGTGCACACCGGCGATTCCATCACCGTCGCCCCGGCGCTGACCCTGACCGACAAGGAATACCAGATCATGCGCAACGGCAGCATTGCCGTTCTGCGCGAAATCGGGGTCGAGACCGGTGGGTCGAACGTGCAATGGGCCATCAACCCCGATGACGGGCGGATGGTCGTGATCGAGATGAACCCGAGGGTCAGCCGGTCCTCGGCGCTGGCGTCCAAGGCGACGGGTTTCCCGATTGCCAAGATCGCCGCCAAGCTGGCCGTGGGCTATACGCTCGACGAGCTCGACAACGACATCACCAAGGTCACGCCCGCCAGCTTTGAGCCGACGATCGACTATGTGGTCACCAAGATCCGGAAATTCGCCTTCGAGAAATTCCCCGGCTCGCAGCCCTACCTGACCACCGCCATGAAATCGGTGGGCGAGGCGATGGCGATCGGCCGGACGATCCACGAATCGTTGCAAAAGGCGCTGGCGTCGATGGAATCGGGCCTTACGGGCTTTGACGAGGTCGAGATCGAAGGCGCCCCGGAAGAGGCCGCCGTGATCAAGGCGCTCAGCCTGCAGACCCCCGACCGGATGCGCACCATAGCCCAGGCGATGCGGCACGGGCTGTCGGATGACGCGATCTTTCAGGCGACGAAATACGACCCCTGGTTCCTGGCCCGCATCCGCGAGATCGTCGAGGCCGAGGAGCAGGTGCGCAAGGACGGTTTGCCGGTCGATGAGGATGGCCTGCGGTCGCTCAAGATGCTGGGCTTCACCGATGCGCGGCTTGCGGCCCTCACGGGCCGGACCGAGGGTCAGGTGCGCCGGGCGCGCCATGAGCTGAACGTCACCGCCGTCTTCAAGCGGATCGACACCTGCGCCGCCGAGTTCGAGGCGCAGACGCCCTATATGTATTCCACCTACGAGGCCCCGATGATGGGCGAGGTGGAATGCGAGGCGCGGCCCTCCGACCGCAAGAAGGTGGTCATCCTTGGGGGCGGCCCCAACCGGATCGGGCAGGGGATCGAGTTCGATTACTGCTGCTGTCATGCCTGTTTCGCGCTGACCGATGTGGGCTACGAAACGATCATGATCAACTGCAACCCCGAGACCGTGTCGACCGACTATGACACCTCGGATCGCCTCTATTTCGAGCCGCTGACCTTCGAACACGTGATGGAAATCCTGCGGGTCGAGCAGGATAACGGCACGCTGCATGGCGTCATCGTACAGTTCGGCGGGCAGACGCCGCTGAAGCTGGCCAATGATCTGGAGGCCGAGGGCATTCCGATCCTCGGCACCTCGCCCGACGCCATCGACCTTGCCGAAGACCGCGAGCGGTTTCAGGCGCTTGTCAACAAGCTGGGGCTGCGGCAGCCGAAGAACGGGATCGCCTCGAGCGACCAGCAGGCGCTGGAAATTGCCGAGAGCATCGGCTTCCCGCTGGTGATCCGCCCCTCCTACGTGCTGGGCGGCCGTGCGATGGAGATCGTCCGCGATATGGCCCATCTGGAGCGCTACATCAAGGAAGCGGTCGTGGTGTCGGGCAAGAGCCCGGTGCTGCTGGATGGCTACCTTTCGGGGGCCATCGAATGCGACGTCGATGCGCTGTGCGACGGCACGCGGGTGCATGTGGCCGGTATCATGCAGCATATCGAGGAGGCGGGCGTGCATTCGGGCGATTCTGCCTGCTCGCTACCGCCCTATTCGCTGGCGCAGGAGACCATCGACGAGATCAAGGCACAGACCGAGGCGCTGGCGCTGGAGCTGGGCGTGCGCGGGCTGATGAACGTACAGTTCGCGGTCAAAGAGGGCGAGATCTTCCTGATCGAGGTGAACCCCCGCGCCAGCCGCACCGTGCCCTTCGTGGCCAAGGCCACCGATAGCGCCATCGCCTCCATCGCCGCCCGGCTGATGGCGGGCGAGACGCTGGATGCCTTCCCCCATCGCGGCCCCTACCCGCGCGACACCAAGCCCGGCAGCCTGCCGATGGCCGACCAGATGACGCTGGCCGATCCGGCGATGCCGTGGTTCTCGGTCAAGGAGGCGGTGATGCCGTTTGCCCGCTTCCCCGGCGTCGATACCATTCTCGGGCCCGAGATGCGCTCGACCGGCGAGGTGATGGGCTGGGACGTGTCCTTCCCCCGCGCCTTCCTCAAGGCGCAGATGGGTGCGGGCACGGTCCTGCCCGACAGTGGCAAGGTGTTCTTCTCGATCAAGGATTCCGACAAGACCCCGCTTCTGGTGGAAACCGCGCAGACCCTTGTCGACATGGGGTTCGAGATCGTGGCGACCCGTGGTACGGCGGCCTTCCTCGAACAGCACGAGATCGCCTGCGAGGTGGTCAACAAGGTCTATGAAGGCCGGCCCGACGTGGTCGATATGCTCAAGGACGGGCAGATCGCGCTGGTGATGAACACCACCGAAGGCGCGCAGGCGGTCGAGGACAGCCGCGAGATCCGGTCGGTTGCGCTCTATGACAAGATCCCCTACTACACGACCGCGGCCGCGGCCCACGCCACCGCACTGGCCATGAAGGCCCGAGACGAGGGGGACCTTGTTGTAATGGCGCTACAGGGGCCCGGGAAGACCGCCGCGTAAAGCGGCGGGACAAAAAACGCAACCCATTGCGAACACGGCATTTTTTGGCGTTATCCACAGCCATGACCGCCGGTCTGGGCGGGTATGCGCGAATTGCATAGATTTTGATCTTCATTTCTGTTGCGCGAATCCGCTTGCGCCTTATATGCGGGCTATGAGCCGCAGCGAAACGCGACTCGGACCTGACCCACACTAGACCCCAGGAGGCTGGACATGACCCGCGATGAACTTAACCGCGAACTTCGTATGCATAGTGCCACCTGGCAGTCGGTTGTGCTGGTATACGGTCTGCTTGTCGGTACGCTGGTGCTCTCGGCAATGGCCATCACCGCATAAAGGCAGGGCGGGCGCCTCTCCTCGCGCCCGGTACCACGCTCTTCACAACCGAAAAGCGCCGGGCGGTATTTACCGCGCGGCGTTTGTAGTTTGACACCCCGGACGGCATCGTGCTGTCCCCCGTTCCGGGAAGGAAGCTGAGAATGACACGAGATGAGCTGAACCGCGAGCTGCGCATGCACAGCGCAACATGGCAGTCGGTCGTGATCGTCTATGGCCTCATCGTCGCATCGATGGTGGGCTCTGCCATGTGGATCATCGGCTGAACATCACGAAAATCCGGATTTGAACGCGAAACGGCGGAGGGCTGACCCTCCGCCGTTTTTGCTTGTTTCAGACCGTCAGCTTAGCTGCTTTTCTCGGTGTCGGTGCCCTCGACCTTCTCGTCGCCCGGGTCGATCCTGGCCGAGGCCGCATCGCCCACGTTGTCGACGCCGCGCTCTTCCAGAAGCGTGGTGAGCCAATCGGGGTCCATCTCGGGAACCGAGCTGAGCAGCAGGTCGGTATAGGGATGGTGCGGGGGCGTGAACATGTCGTCCTTGGGCCCCTGCTCGACCACCTTGCCGTGCTGCATCACCACCACCTCGTCGGCGATCGACCGCACGGTGGCAAGGTCATGCGTGATGAACATGTAGGCTAGGTTCAGCTCGTTCTGCAGCCGGTCCAGCAGCTTGAGGATGCCTTCGGCCACAAGCTGGTCGAGCGCCGATGTCACCTCGTCGCAGATGATGAAGGTGGGCTCGGCCGCCAACGCCCGGGCGATGCCGATCCGCTGTTTCTGCCCGCCTGACAGCTCGGGCGGATACCGGTTGTAGTATTTCGACGGCTCGAGCTCGATGAGATCCAGCAATTCGTCGACCCGGTTCTTGAGCGCCGCGCCCGACAGGCCCGAATAGAACTGCGCCGGTCGGCCGATGATCTCGGAGATCCGCACCTTGGGGTTCAGCGCCGTGTCGGCCATCTGGTAGATCATCTGGCACTGGCGCAGCTGGTCACGGCTGCGGTCCTTGTAGTCGGGCGGGAACGGTTCGCCCTTGAACAGCACCTGCCCCTTGGACGGCGGCAAAAGCCCGGTGATCACCCGCGCCGTAGTGGACTTTCCGGACCCGGATTCGCCCACGACCGCCACGGTCATGCCCTCGTAGATATCAAAGGACACGTCGTCGAGCACCTTGGCCCCGCCGGTATAGGAAGCATCGATGTTCTGCACCGAGATAAGCGGCGTGCCGTCCTTGGGCCGGTACTTCTGATCCCGCTTGAAGCTACGGACCGCCCAGAGCGACTTGGTATAGTCCTCCTTCGGGTTGTCCAGCATCTCCTTGGTCGGCGCCTCCTCGACCTCCTCGCCCTTCAGCAGCACCTTGATCGTGTCGGCCATCTGGGCCACGACGGCAAGGTCGTGGGTGATGTAGATCGCGGCGGTGTTGAACTGATCGACGATGTCGCGGATGGCCGCGAGCACCTCGATCTGGGTGGTCACGTCAAGCGCGGTGGTCGGCTCGTCGAAGATGATCAGGTCGGGCCGGCAGGACATGGCCATCGCCGTCATCGCCCGCTGAAGCTGACCGCCCGACACCTGGTGCGGGTAGCGAAAGCCGATCTCCTCGGGGTTGGGAAGGCGCAGACGGCGGTAAAGCTCCACCGCGTCCTCCTGCGCCTCCATCCGTTTCTTGATGCGGTATTGCACCGGCGCCTCGGTGTGCTGGTCGATCAGCTTGTGCGCCGGGTTGAACGAGGCCGCCGCCGATTGCGCGACATAGGCGATCCGCGAGCCCCGAAGGGCCCGCCTCTCGCTTTCGCTGGCGGTGGTCAGCTCCATCCCGTCGAACTCGATCGAGCCGTCCGAGATGCGCGTGCCGTCACGGGCATAGCCCATGGCGGCCGCACCGATGGTGGATTTGCCGGCACCGGATTCCCCGATCAGGCCCATCACCTCGCCGCGGTGCAGGGTCAGGTCGACCCCCTTGATGATGTCGATCCACTGCTCGTCGCTGTAGCCCTGAATCTTCAGGTCTCGCACCTTGAGCAGGACATCACTGTCCTTGAACTTGGTCGCCATTTTTTATTTCTCCTTCAGGCCAGAGGACCGGAACAACATCCAGTCGACCACGAAGTTCACCCCGACCGTCAGCAGCGCGATGGCGGCCGCGGGTATGAGCGGGGTGATGTCTCCGAACGAGATCAGGGTGGCGTTCTCACGCACCATCGAGCCCCAGTCCGCCGTGGGCGGCTGGATGCCAAGGCCGAGGAACGACAGGCCCGCCACCAGCAGGAACACGAAGCAGAATTCCAGACCGAACTCGGCCACCAGAGGGGCGGTCGAGTTGGGCAGGATTTCCCTGCGGATGAGGTACCACATGCCCTCGCCGCGCAGCTGCGCTGCCTCGATATAGTCCATCACCACGACGTTGCCCGCCACCGCCCGTGTCAGGCGGAAGACGCGCGGCGCGTAGATGATGGCCACGGCGATGATGATCACGATGACTTGCGGGCCAAAGATCGACAGCATCAGAAGCGCGAAGATGAGCGACGGGATCGACATGATCACGTCGGCCAGCCGGCCCATGAACTGATCGAACCAGCCGCCCTTGGTGGCCGCCAGAAGCCCCGCGAGCGCCCCGAAGAAGAACGCCGCCAGCGTCGCCGACAGGGCCAGACCGACCGAGTTGCGCGTGCCATAGACGATCCGGCTGAACATGTCGCGGCCCAGCTGATCGGCGCCGAGCAGCATGTTCGAATCCGCCGGCGCGAAGGCCGAGGCGATCACCTGTGCTTCGCCATAGGGGGCGATGAGGGGCGCGAAGATGCCCATCACCGCGTAGGTGAAGATGACGAACATGCCGAAGGCCGCGGTCAGCGGCGCGGTGCGCAGCTCCTTGGCCATCTCTTCCGACGCCAGTGCGATCAGGAACTCGCGGAAGGCGTAGGAGACCATCGCCGCCAGCGCGAGAACGCCTGCGCAGATGGCCACGCTCCTGAGCGCACCCGTCCCGCCGATGATGCCCAGAACAAAGGACACCAGCGTGAGCGAGAACAGCAGCAGAAAGACCGATCTCTTGTTGAAGTAAGCTGCAAGGCAGGAACCGCCTAGAAGCAGCGTGTAATATCCGATTACAAACCAGCTCATATCACTGCCTCCCTTACTTCGGATGCCGCAGGCGCGGGTTGGTGAGAATTGCGCCGACATCGGCTGCCAGATTGAGCAGGATGAAGGTCGCGGCGAAGATCAGGCAGCAGGCCTGGACCACGGGGAAGTCGCGTTTCGACACGGCGTCGACAAGCGCTTGCCCGATGCCGGGGTAGACATAGACCACCTCGACCAGAACCACGCCCGTAATGAGGTAGGCGAGGTTCAGCGCGACCACGTTGATGATCGGCGCCCATGCGTTGGGCAGCGCGTGCTTGACGATCACCCGCCATGGCGGCGTGCCCTTGAGGCGGGCCATCTCGATATAGGGAGAGGCCAGCAGGTTGATGATCGCCGCCCGCGTCATCCGCATCATGTGCGCCATCACCACCAGCACCAGCGTCAGCGCCGGCAGGAACGTGCGCTCGAGCAGTTGCAGGAAGGACATCCCCTCGCTCAGGCTCGAGATCGCCGGGAACATGCCCCATGTGACCGCGAAGTAGAGGATCAGGATGTAGCCGAGGAAGAACTCCGGCGACGAGATGAACGACAGCGACACCACGTTGGCGACGCGGTCGAAGATCGAGTTGCGCAGCAGCGCCACGATCACGCCGAGAACGATCGAGACCGGAACCGCGATGACCGCGGCATAGGCCGCAAGGAACAGCGTGTTCATGAACCGGTCGCTGATCGTGCGGGCAACGGATTCGCCGGTGACGATCGAGTTGCCGAAGTCGAACATGACGGCCCCGCTGAGCCAGTCGAGATATCGCACGACCGCCGGCTGATCGAGGCCCATCTCCTTGCGCAGCGCGCGCAGGTTTTCCTCTGTCGCCCCCTGGCCGAGCACGGCCTGGGCGATGTCGCCCGGCAGCAATTCGACCATGAAGAAAATAATGACCGAGATGACCAGTAGAATGATCAGCCCAAGCCCGAGCCGTCTTCCAACGAGCCCAAGAATGTCTCCCATCTGTCCCTCCTGCTGTTGCCCCGTGGTCCCGCGCTCATGGCTGTCCGGGTGGCCGGGTATACAGATTTTTTTGGCCTTGGCGGGCTGGGTATGACTATTTGATTGACCCGCTCAGGCGATGGGTCCGGGCCGGGGCGTGATGCCTTGGGCCGGACGGCGAAGCCCCGGCGCCTGCGCGCCGGGGCCGGTTGTGTCCTAGCCTTCGAACCACCAGCGGCTGCAGGCGCGGGCGCCGTCCATCTGCCAGCTCGGTGCAAGATCCTCGCCATGCTTGACGTTCTTGCGGCGGGCATAGACGAAATCCGGAAAGAACGGGATGATGGTGCCGCCATCGTCCTTCGCGAGGACCGCCATCTCGCGGTACATCTCGGCGCGCTTGGCGTCGTCGATCTCCGACTTGGCCATCCGCAGCAGCTCGTTGAACCGCTCGTTCTGCCAGTGGCTTTCGTTCCAGGCCGCGTCGTCCTTGTAGGCCAGCGAGTACATCACGTCCGGTGTCGGACGCGCGCCCCACTGCACACAGCACCACGGCTTCTTGAGCCAGACGTCGGAATAGTACCCGTCGTTCGGCTCGCGCTTGACCTTGATGTTGATGCCGGCGGCCTTGGCGTGCTCGGCATAGAGAACGCACATGTCGACCGACCCCGAAAAGACCGAGTCGGCGACGCTGATCTCGACCGTGAGGTCTTCCATCCCTGCCTTCTTCAGCAGCGACTTGGCCTGATCGGGATCATAGGGGCGCTGTTCGATATCCTCGGGCCAATAGGGCATGGCCGGCGAATGGTGGAAATCGTTGCCCATGGTCGCGGTGCCAAAGACGATCTTGTCGATGATGTCCTGCCGGTCGATCGACAGTTTCAGCGCGTTGCGCACGTCGACATTGTCGAACGGCGCCACGTCGCAGAACATCGGCATGGTGATCGCCGCCGCCGAGGCGACCTGATCGATCTCGATATTCGCGTCGCGCTGCAGCAGGGAGAGCGTTTTCAGCTCGATCTGCGTCACCGCATCCACGTCGCCGGTGACCAGCGCGGTCTGGCGCGCGTTGGGGTCGTTCAGCACGGTGATGGTGACGCGGTCGAAATAGGCCCCGTCGAGGTGCCAGCCGTCATGCCGCTCGAACGCGTAGCTGACGCCGAACTCGGCATTGGTCAGCTTGTAGGGGCCACAGCCGTCTCCGGATTTCCAGTCGATCGAGCCATCCTCGTTCGCCGGGCAGATGGCGAGGTGATAGTCGGTCATCAGCCACGGCAGGTCGGCATTGCCCGAGGCCAGCTTGAAGGTGATCGAGCCGTCGCCATTGTCGGTGATATCCTCGACATCGGTCAGCAGCGCTGTCGCCGCCGAGGTGCTGTCTTCGCCGCGGTGGTGGTTCATCGACGCGATCACGTCGTTCGCCGTGACCTTGCCGCCGCTGTGGAAGGTGGCGCTCCCGTTCAGCTTGAAGGTCCACTCCTTCGCGTCCTCGGTGGCCGACCATTCGGTCGCCACGTCCGGCCCGAGCGACCCGTCGGGCTCGATCAGCGTCAGGTAGCTGCGGAAGGTATGCGCGACCTGGATCATCGAGAACGAAAGGTAGGTGCCGGGGTCGTGCGTGTCGGAGGTGTTGCCGTCATGCGCCCCGAGGCGGAAATGGCCACCGCTCTGCGGCTCGGCCTTTGCAGAGGTGGTCCAGAGGCCGGTGGCGGCCGAGGCGGTCATGCCCGCGGCCAGCGAATGGTTCATGAACGAGCGGCGCGATATCTTGCCTTCACGGGCAGCATCCGCGAGCCGGTCGATCATCATCTGATCGTGTTTCTTTGTCATGTCTTCTCCCTGGTGTATCGTCTTGTTGGACTATGTCCCGGTCGATGCCGGGTTATTCTTGGTTTTCTGGTCCGGTTCCTTCCCCCGTGCCCTATGGGCATGTCGTTCAGAAGCCGCACGAAGACCGGAGTCTCCGGTTGTCGTCTGGTATTGGTCGTGATCCCCTTTTCTTCTGTCGTCTTGGGCCGCGCGGGCGACCGAATGAGCAGGCCCGGCGCGTGTTGCGCCGGGCCCTGTGTCGTATCAGTCTTCGAACCACCAGCGGCTCGGGGCGCGTGCGCCGTCAAGCTCCCAGCTGGCGGCGAGGTTGTCGCCACGTTTCACGTTGGCGCGGCGCGCATAGACGAAGTTGTTGAACATCGGGATGATCGTCCCGCCATCGTCTTTCGCGAGGATCGCCATGTCGTGATACATCTCGGCGCGCAGGCTGTCGTCGAGCTCGGACTTGGCCTTGAGCAGAAGCTCGTTGAACTCCTCGTTCTGCCAGCGGCTCTCGTTCCAGTCGGCGTCGGACTTGTAGGCCAGCGTGTACATCACGTCGGGCGTCGGGCGTGCGCCCCATGACACCGCGCAGAACGGTTTCTTCAGCCAGACATCGGAATAGTAGCCATCGTTCGGCTCACGCACGACCTTGACGGTGATGCCGGCCTGCTTGGCCTGCTCGGCATACAGAACGCACATGTCGACCGCGCCCGAGAACAGGCTGTCGGCGGTCGAGATGCTGACCGTCAGGTCCTCGGCACCGGCCTTCTTCAGCAGCGACTTGGCCTGATCGGGGTCGTATTCACGCTGTTCGATATCCTCGGGCCAATAGGGCTGGGCCGGGGAATGGTGAAAGTCGTTGCCGATCGTGGCCGCGCCAAAGGCGATCTTTTCGATGATCTCGTTGCGGTCGATCGACAGTTTCAGCGCGTTGCGCACGTTGACATCGTCGAACGGCGCCGTGTCGCAGAACATCGGCATGGTGATCGCGGCGGCCGACGGCACGTTCTCGATCTCGATGTTCGGGTCGCGTTCCAGCAGCGACGACGTCTTGATGTCGATCAGCGACACCGCGTCGACATCGCCGGTGACCAGCGAGGTCTGGCGCGCGTTCGGATCGTTCAGCACCAGCATCTCGACACTGTCGAAATAGGCGCCTTCGAGGTGCCAGCCGTCATGCCGGCTCAGCTTCCAGCTGACGCCCCATTCGCCCTGATCGATCTTGTACGGGCCAGAGCCGTCGCCCGACTGCCAGTCGATGCTGCCATCCTCGTTGGCGGGGCAGACGGCGAGGTGATAGTCGGTCATCAGCCACGGCAGGTCGGCAATGCCGCTTTCCAGCGAGACGACGACCGTGTGGTCGCCATCGGCCTGCACGTCGGTGACCGATGTCAGAAGCGACTTGGCCGCCGAGGTGCTGTCCTCGCCGCGGTGGTGGTTGAGCGAGGCGACCACGTCGGAGGCCATCACCGGCTTGCCGCTGTGGTACGACGCATCGGGGTTGATCTCGCAGGTCCAGACAGACGCATCCTCGTTCGCCGACCAGTCGCTGGCAAGGTCCGGGCCGAGAGAGCCATCGGGCTCGATCAGGGTCAGGTAGCTGCGGTACTGGTGGGCAAGGTAGATCTGCTGCCGCGACACGTACTGGCCGGGGTCGTGCGTGTCGGACGAGTTGCCGTCATGCATCCCGACCTTGAAGGTGCCGCCCTTCTTGGGCTGGGCGCTGGCCTTGGTGGTCCAAAGTCCGGTTGCGGCCGTGGCGCTCATGCCGGCGGCCATCGAATAGTTCATGAAAGACCGGCGCGAAATCTTGCCCTGACGGGCGGCTTCGGCGAGCCGATCAATCATGAATTGATCTGTTCTCTTGGTCATATTGTCTCCCTGGAATTCTTCAACATGTCGTACGGACCGCAGGATTGCGGCATCACCGTCAAAGCTTCTCTCCCTTGAGGTTTTTCGGGCGGCTTGAATGCGACATATTGATAGCAAAACACGAAATCGGCGAGTCTTCCAGTGTGGAGTTCGTCTTTCCACGATTTTTTGAAGAAACCCGCATGGATAGGGCCCGCTGTGAAAGCGGCTTACGTTGCGGCTGCTGCGCCCCGTCCCGGCCCTGTTCTGACCGGGTGGTCAAAAAACGACATATCCTGACGCCGTGGATGCATCCGCGGCCCCGAAACACCTCACTCGTTGCGTTTGGTCCGCAGCTTGGCGAAATAGTCGACGCGCTTCTTCAACTCCCGCTCGAAGCCGCGCTCGACCGGCTGGTAGAGCACCGGGCGCTTCATGTCCTCGGGAAAGTAATCCTGCCCGGAAAACCCGTCCTCGGCATCATGGTCATAGGCGTATCCCTTGCCATAGCCCTGCTCCTTCATCAGCTTGGTGGGCGCGTTCAGGATATGCTTGGGCGGCGACAGGCTGCCGGTCTTCTGCGCCTGCCGCCGGGCTTCCTTGTAGGCCGCATAGGCCGCGTTCGACTTGGGCGCCAGTGCGATATAGGTCAGCGCCTGCGCGAGGGCCAGCTCCCCCTCGGGGCTGCCCAGCCGCTCGTAGACCTCCCATGCGTGCAGGCAGTGGGTCTGGGCCTGCGGATCGGCCAGCCCGATATCCTCCACCGCCATCCGGGTGATCCGCCGCGCCAGATAGCGGGGGTCCTCGCCCCCTTCCAGCATCCGCGCGAACCAGTAGAGCGCGGCGTCGGGGTCGGACCCGCGCACCGATTTGTGCAGCGCCGAGATCAGGTTGTAATGCTCATCCCCGCTCTTGTCATACTTCGCCGCCCGCCGCATCAGCCGCGAGGTCAGGCCGGTCACGTCAAGCTTGCCGTCGGTCTTCCACGCCGCCACCTGCTCGATCAGGTTCAAAAGCGCCCGCCCGTCGCCATCGGCCATCTCCAAGAGCGCCTCGCGCGCCGGGCCATCCAGCGGCAGCGGCTTGCCGATCTCCGCCTCGGCCCGCTGGGTCAGCAATTCCAGATCCGCCAGCGACAGCCGTTCCAGCACGAAAACCTGCGCCCGGCTCAGCAAAGCGGCGTTGAGCTCGAAGCTGGGATTTTCGGTCGTGGCGCCGACGAGGAGGATGGTGCCATCCTCCATATGCGGCAGGAAACTGTCCTGCTGGGCCTTGTTGAAACGGTGGATCTCGTCGACGAACAGCAGCGTCCCCTGCCCGTTCGAGCGCCGGTGCTTGGCCTCGTCGAACACCCGCCGCAAATCCGGCACGCCGGTGAATATCGCGCTGATCTGCACGAAATGCAGGTCGGTCTCATCCGCCAGAAGGCGGGCAATCGTGGTCTTGCCCACGCCCGGCGGCCCCCAGAACACCAGCGAGCCAAGGCTGTTCGACGCCAGCATCACCCCCAGCGGCCCCTCCGGCCCCAACACCTGCTGCTGGCCGATCACATCGGATAGCTTGCGCGGCCGCAGCCGGTCGGCCAGCGGGCGCGGCGCGGTGTCAGGCAGGGCCGCGGGCTGGGTGTCGAACAAATCACTCATCGGGTCACAGCCGGAACCGCATGGTCAGCCGCTGGGTGCCGCGCTGGACATCGAGGAACAGACGCCGCTGCGCCACCTCCAGCGCCGCCGCGGCCTCTTCGGCGGTGTCGACGGCCATGTCATTGATCCCGCGCAGGATATCCCCCGCCCGCAGCCCCGCGCGCAGCCCGATTTGGCCGGGGTCGTCGACCACCACGCCGCGCGCCGTCAGCGGCAGGCCATACTCGCCGATCACCGCCGGGTTCACCGTCGACAGCCCCATGCCGGGAATGGCGGCGTTCCGCCCCGTCGTCAGCTGCCCGCGCGGCGGCACATCCGGCGCGGCGATCAGGCGCACGGTCGCCTCGCCCGCCTCGCCATTGCGCACATGCGCGATCCGCGCCTCGGCGCCGATGCCGGTCACCGACATGCGGAAAATCATCTCGGCGGGCGTGTTCACGGCATGGCCCTCGACGGCGGTGATCACGTCGCCCGGCTGATAGCCCGCCTCGAGGAAACTGCTGGCCGGATGCAACTGCGAGATCACCACGCCGCCCGGCGCCTCCAGCCCCAGCCCCTCGGCCATGTCCGCCGTCACCGGCTGGCCGTCCATCCCGGCCCATGGCCGCTCGAAACGGGTCTTGCCGGCGCGCGCCTGTGCCACGAATTGCGACACCAGCCGCGAGGGGATGGCAAAGCCGATCCCGTTCGACCCGCCGGAGCGGCTGAGGATCGAGGTATTGATGCCGATCAGGCTGCCATTCACGTCGACCAGCGCCCCGCCCGAATTGCCCGGATTGATCGGCGCGTCGGTCTGGATGAAATAACCCCGCGCATTGCCCGTGGCCGTGCCCGAGCGCGCAAGGCCCGAGACGATGCCGCTGCTGACCGTCTGACCCACCCCGAACGGGTTGCCCAGCGCCAGCACCAGCTCGCCCACCTGCACCGTGTCGCTGTCGCGCAGGGTGAGCGCAGGCATGTCCTGCGCGTCGTCCATCTGCAGGATGGCAAGGTCGCTCTCCTCGTCCGCCAGCAGCACGCGGGCCGAAAACTCCCGCCGGTCATTGAGCACGACGCGGATATCGGTAGCCTCGCCCACCACGTGGTAATTCGACACCACGATCCCGTCTTTCCCGAGGATCACGCCCGAGCCCAGAGAATTCTGAACGCGCTGCCGCGGTGTGCCGAAATCGCGGAACAGGTCCTGAAAGAACGGGTCGCTGGAAAACGGGCTTTGGACGTTGACGACCCGGCGGGCATAGATGTTCACCACCGCCGGCGACACCTTCTTCACCACCGGGACGAAACCGGTCTGGATCTCGATCTGGCTGGTCGGCACCTGCATCTCGGCCCGGGCGGGCAGGCCGGCGAGGACGACACATATCACCAGTATCCAACGCATGTCTGCCCTCCGCTTCATCGGCTGCCCTTCAGATATGCTGGGCCGGCGGGCGGAATGCAAGCTGTCATGGCGGTCGCCGGGCCCCTTCGCAGGGCCCGGCATGGGGCGGCTCAGCCCGCCTTGCGGGCCAGCCCGCCCCGCCGCGCGCGCACGGCATCGGCCAGACCGTGCAGCGCGGTTTCCGTATCCTCCCAGCCAAGGCAGCCATCGGTGATCGACTGGCCATAGACCAGCGGCCCCTGCCCCGTTTTCTGCGCCCCGGCGACCAAATGGCTTTCCACCATCACGCCGGTGATCCGGCTGTCGCCCGCCGCCACCTGTGCGCCGATCTCTTGCAGCACCTCGGGCTGTTTCTCGGGGTCCTTGCCGCTGTTGGCGTGACTGGCGTCGATCATCACCTGCGGGCGCAGCCCGTCCTCCGCCATCTTCGCGCAGGCCGTCTCGACCGAGGCGGCATCGTAATTCGTGCCGCCCCCGCCGCGCAGGATGACATGGCAATCGGTATTGCCACCCGTGCCGACGATGGCCGCCTGCCCCTCCTCGGTCAGCCCCATGAAATGATGCGGCTGCGCGGCCGAGCGCACGGCGTCGATGGCGATCTGCACATTGCCGCGCGTGCCGTTCTTGAACCCCACCGGGCAGCTGAGCCCCGAGGCCATCTCGCGGTGGATCTGGCTTTCGGTCGTGCGTGCCCCGATGGCGCCCCACGCCACGAGATCGGCGATGTATTGCGGCACGGTGGTATCAAGGAACTCGGTCCCCACCGGCAGCCCCATCTCGCCCAGTTGCAGAAGCAACGTGCGCGCCGTCTCGATCCCCTCGTTGATGCGGAAGGAGCCGTCGATGCCCGGATCGTTGATCAGCCCCTTCCAGCCGCCGATGGTGCGGGGCTTCTCGAAATAGGCGCGCATGACGATCTCGACCGCGTCCGACAGCTCTTCCCGCAAGGTGAGCAGCCGACCGGCATAGTCCACCGCCGCCACGGGATCGTGGATCGAGCAGGGCCCGACCACCGCAACAATCCGGTCGTCGCGCCCGTCGAGAATGGCGCGGACCGCGTCGCGGCCCGCCTGCACGGTCTGCGCGGCAGGGTCGCTCACGGGATGCCGCGCGCGCACCGTCGCGGGGGAGAGGAGTTCGTGCATCGTCGTGATGCGGATATTCTGGGTCGTGGTCGCCATGGGGTTTGGTCCTTCGGGCTGGCCCCCGGCGGTGACATGAAAAAACCGCCGGTCAGGGCGGTTCGGTTTGGTGTGTCACTGTCAACGTTTTGTCAGAACGCGCAGACCCTTCCCGCCGCCATATGGCTCGGAGCATAAAAATACCAGAATGCGGCAAAGGTGCGTGTCATGGGGGCACGCTAGCGGGGCGCGCGGGCCTTGTCACGCGAAAAATGCCGGGGCGTTTGGCCGTGGGGTAAGCGCGCGGGGGGCCAGCCCCCCACGTTGAAACCCATTGGGTTTCAACGCTCCCCCCGGGATATTTTGGGCCAGAAGACGCAGCGGCGTCAGGATTGCGGGCAAAGAAAAACCCCCGCCGAAGGGTCCGGCGGGGGCTGAAACGGCCCGTAAAGGGGCAGTCTCTTATTCTTCGTCGGCATCCTCAAGCGCGACGCGCTCCTTGTCGGATTTGCCTTTGGCGTCGAGGTCGCGGTCGACCAGTTCGATGATTGCCATCGGCGCCATGTCACCATAGCGGAAGCCGGCCTTCAGGACGCGGGCATAGCCGCCCGAGCGCTCCTTGTAGCGCGGGCCCAGCACGTCGAAGAGCTTGGCGACGTGGATGTCCTGCTTGAGCTGTGCGGCGGCCTGACGGCGCGCATGCACGTCACCGCGCTTGCCCAGCGTGATGAGCTTATCGATCACCCGCTTCAGTTCTTTGGCCTTGGGCAGGGTGGTCTTGATCTGTTCGTGTTCGATGAGCGAGCCGGCCATGTTCGCCCACAGCGCCTTGCGGTGCTCGTGGGTGCGGTTCAGGCGGCGGTAGCCTCTTGCGTGACGCATGTTTCTTACTCCTAATTGCCCTCTACGGGCGGTTTTGCTTTGTCCGGCCGGCGATGCGTGTCACCGGCTCTCCTTGGGGCGGAACGCCCGGGTGCGGTGGGTCGGCACCCACCCTACGATCTCCCGTAGGGTGGGTGAAACCCACCGTGGCTCAGAATTGGTCTTCGAATTTCTTCGCCAGATCCTCGATATTGTCCGGCGGCCAGTCCTCGACATCCATCCCGAGATGCAGGCCCATGCCGGAAAGCACTTCCTTGATCTCGTTCAGCGACTTGCGGCCGAAGTTCGGGGTGCGCAGCATCTCGGCTTCGGTCTTCTGGATGAGATCGCCGATATAGACGATGTTGTCGTTCTTCAGGCAGTTCGCGGACCGCACCGAAAGCTCCAGCTCGTCGACCTTCTTGAGAAGCAGCGGGTTGAACTCCAGCCCGTCGTCTTCGTCCTGACGACCGGCGGATTCGGGCTCTTCGAAGTTCACGAAGATCGACAGCTGATCCTGCAGGATGCGCGCGGCATAGGCCACCGCGTCATCCGGCGTGACGGAGCCGTCGGTGTCGACCTTCATGGTCAGCTTGTCATAGTCCAGCACCTGGCCCTCGCGGGTGGGCTGTACGTCATAGCTGACCTTGACGACCGGCGAGTAGATCGCATCGACCGGGATCAGGCCGATCGGCGCGTCTTCCGGCTTGTTCTTGTCGGCGGCGACATAGCCCTTGCCCTGGTTCACGGTGAGTTCCATGAACAGGTCGGCGCCCTCGTCGAGGTGGCAGATCACGTGATCCTTGTTCAGGATCTCGATGCCCGCGCTGTCGGAAATGTCGCCGGCGGTGACGACGCCCGGCCCCTTGGCCGAGATCGACAGGCGCTTGGGCCCTTCCACTTCCATCCGCAGGGCCACGCCCTTGAGGTTCAGGACGATATCTGTCACGTCTTCGCGCACACCGGCGACCGACGAGAATTCGTGCAGCACGTTGTCGATCTGCACCGAGGTGATCGCGGCGCCCTGAAGCGACGACAGCAGCACGCGG
>JAVJTX010000092.1:0-36250 GCA_040220035.1 Roseovarius sp.
GGAGCTTCTGGAGACGCTGAGCGTGAGCGAGCGGCTGGAGAAGGTCTATGGCCTGATGCAGGGCGAGATGAGCGTTCTGCAGGTCGAGAAGAAGATCAAGACCCGCGTCAAGAGCCAGATGGAGCGCACCCAGCGCGAGTATTATCTGAATGAGCAAATGAAGGCCATTCAGAAGGAGCTGGGCGACGGCGAGGACGGCGAGGGCGAGATTGCCGAGCTGGAAGAGAAGATCGCCGAGACCAAGCTGTCGAAAGAGGCGCGCGAGAAGGCCGAGGCCGAGCTCAAGAAGCTCAAGAACATGAGCCCGATGAGCGCCGAGGCGACGGTTGTGCGCAACTATCTCGACTGGATGCTGAGCATTCCGTGGAACAAGAAGAGCCGGGTCAAGAAGGACCTTGGCCGCGCCGAGGAGATTCTCGACGCCGATCACCACGGGCTCGAGAAGGTCAAGGAGCGGATCGTCGAGTATCTTGCGGTGCAACAGCGTTCGAAGAAGCTGAAAGGCCCGATCATGTGCCTTGTCGGCCCTCCGGGCGTGGGCAAGACGTCGCTTGGTCAGTCGGTGGCCAAGGCCACGGGGCGCGAGTTCATCCGCATCAGCCTTGGCGGCGTGCGCGATGAAAGCGAGATCCGCGGGCACCGCCGGACCTATATCGGCTCGATGCCGGGCAAGATCATCCAGGCGCTGAAGAAGGCCAAGTCGACCAATCCGCTCATCCTGCTCGACGAGATCGACAAGATGGGGCAGGATTTCCGCGGCGATCCGGCAAGTGCGATGCTGGAGGTGCTGGACCCGGAGCAGAACTCGACCTTCGTGGACCACTATCTCGAGGTGGAATACGACCTGTCGAACGTCATGTTTCTGACCACGGCCAACAGCTATAACATGCCCGAGCCGCTGAAGGACCGGATGGAGATCATCCCGCTGGCGGGCTATACCGAGGACGAAAAGCGCGAGATCGCCAAGCAGCACCTCGTTCCGAAGCAGATCAAGAACCACGGTCTGAAGAAGAAGGAGTTCGAGCTGACCGACGAGGCGCTGACCGACATCGTACGCCTGTACACGCGGGAGGCCGGTGTGCGGAACCTCGAGCGTGAGATCGCCAAGGTGGCAAGGAAGGCCGTGACGCGGATCATCCGCAAGAAGGATGAGACGATCACGGTGACGCGCGAGAACCTTGTCGACTTCCTTGGTGTGAAGAAGTTCAAGTTCGGGCTGGCCGAGGAAAAGGATCAGGTCGGCGTGGTGACCGGGCTGGCCTATACCAGCGTCGGTGGCGAGCTTCTGAACATCGAGGCGCTGCGCCTGCCGGGCAAGGGTCGGATGAAGACCACCGGCACGCTGGGCGACGTGATGAAGGAATCGATCGACGCGGCCAGTTCCTATGTGCGGTCGATCGCGCCGGAAATCGGGGTGAAACCGCCGCAGTTCGAGAAGTGGGATATCCACGTGCACGTGCCCGAGGGTGCGACGCCCAAGGACGGGCCGAGCGCGGGGCTTGCCATGGTGACCTCGATCGTCTCGGTGCTGACGGGTATCCCGGTGCGCAAGGATATCGCCATGACCGGCGAGGTGACGCTGCGCGGCAACGCGCTGCCGATCGGCGGGTTGAAGGAGAAGCTGCTTGCGGCGCTTCGGGGCGGTATCAAGACCGTGCTGATCCCGCGGGAGAACGAGAAGGACCTGACCGAGATCCCGGACAACGTGAAGGAGGGGCTGAAGATCGTGCCCGTCGATCACGTGCGCGACGTGCTGAAGCTGGCGCTTACGGGTGAGCCGGAAGCCGTTGACTGGGACGAGGCCGCCGAAGAGGCCGCCGCGGCCGAGGCTGCGCGGAAATCCGGCGAGGGATCGAGCGCGGTGGCGCACTGATCCTGAGGGTCAGACGAGATTGGAAGGGGCGTCCTGCGGGGCGCCCTTTTCCGTTTCAGTGGTGGGTTTGCACCCACCCTACGGGTTCGGGACTTGCCGGGTGATGTGACGGGCGACAGGCCGGAGGCGGGATGCTAAGAGGTTGCCCGAATCCGCCGGGAGCCTTGCGATGAAGACCGTTCACCTGACCCATGATTACCCCGTTTCGCCCGAGCGTCTTTGGGCGTTGGCCACCGATTACGACGCGCTGGCGCGGGTGATGGAGGGGGTTGTCGCGTTCGAGGGCCTGCCGGAGGGGCGGGTGCGTGAAGGGCAGCAGGTGACGGTGATGGTTTCGCTTTTCGGCAAGCTGCCGAAACAGCCCTATCACATGGAGGTGCTGGAATGCGATGACAGCCGGATGGTGCTGCGTTCGTCGGAGCAGGGGGCAGGGGTCAAGGCGTGGCGGCACAGGCTGACGGTGACGCCGACCGCACAGGGCAGCCGTCTGACCGACCGGATCGAGATCGAGGCGGGGCTGCTGACGGGGGTTTTCGCGTTGTGGGCGCGGTATCTTTACGGCGCGCGGCACCAACCGCGGCTGCGGCTTCTGGAGGCGGGAGAGTATTAAATCGCCGGGCCGCAGCAAGGGCTGTGGCCACGCAAGGAACGCCCGCGGGGGAAGGCCCGCGCGCCAAAGGTTTTCGGTGTCAGGCCGCCCCGCGAAGGGCGGCCACCCGCGTCAGAGCGACGGGCCGAGGATGATGGCGATCACCGCCACGGCCGCGATCAGCCCCTCGACATTCGAGGAGTTGTCGACGGCGTCGACCATGACCACGTCGGGTGTGACGATCGGATCTGAAAGCGAGCCCGCATGGGCGGTTCCTGCAACCAGCAGGGAGGCGATTGCGGCGGCAGCCAAGGTCTTTTTCACGGTATTCCCCCAATACTACATCTAGTCGGATTTAAAAAGCGAACCTACCACACGTCAACTTGCAGGTGGCCAAATGACAAGAAAAACGGTAGGGTTGCCGCATAATTGAAGCAAATGAGGCACACCATGGCAGCGAGAACGACCGGATCGGGCAAATCCGGGTCTCCCACCGGATCTCCAACCAAGGCTTCCCCTGTGAAGAAGCCCGCATCGGCCAAGCCTGCGAGGGCGGCGACCAAGCCCGCGCCGGGCAGCGCGTCGGCAGTCAAGGCAGACGTGGCCAGCGAAATCCTGGCCGAGGCCGGGGGCGAAGAGCTTAAGAAGCGCGAGCTGATCGACGAGGTGGTGAAACGGTCGGGCGTGCGCAAGAAATTCGCCAAGCCGGTGGTCGAGGCGATGATCGACGTGCTGGGCGAGGCGATTACCGAGGGCCGGGAGGTCAACCTGCAGCCCTTCGGCAAGATCAAGCAGCAGCGCACCAAGGACACCGCCAACGCGCGCATCACCGTGGCCCGCATCCGCCAGAGCAAGAGTGCGGGGCCGGCGCTGGACCCGGATGACCGGGCGGATGACGATAATTCGAACGAGACGGTTGCAGAGCCGGTGGAGTAACGCTAAGAGACGCGGCGGCGGGTGATTAGCTCAGTGGTAGAGCGCTTCGTTCACATCGAAGATGTCAGGAGTTCGAATCTCTTATCACCCACCATTTTCCCATGATTTGCAGCGGGTTGCGCGATGCGTGAGCTTCCTCCGATCTGGTTTTTGCGCCATGGCCAGACCGAATGGAACCTCGAAGGGCGGCTTCAGGGGCACAAGGATTCGCCGCTGACCGCGCTTGGCCGGGCACAGGCGGCGCAGCAGGCACGGATTTTACCGGAGATTCTGGAAAAGGTGGCCCGAGGGGCCGGCGGGTGCTTTGCCTCGCCGCTGGGCCGTGCGCAGGAGACGGCGCGGATCGCGCTGGCGGGGCGAGCGTTCGTGACCGATCCGCGGCTGGCCGAGATTGCCACGGGCGACTGGGAGGGCCGGCTTCGGGCCGAGGTGGCGACGGGCGAGGGCGACCTGTTCCTTTATGCCGGGGCGCCGGGGGGCGAAGGGCTGGACGCGCTGCAGGCACGGGTGGCGGCGTTTCTGGGCGATGTGAAGGGCCCCAGCGTGGTGGTGTCGCACGGGCTGTTGGGCAAGGTGCTGCGGGGGCAGGCCCGTGGGCTGGACGTGCCGGGCATGGACCGGTTGAGCAACCTTCAGGGCTGTGTCTATCTTATTGAAAACGGAAAAGAAACGGTGCTGGAGGCACCGTAGCGCCGGCTAGAGCGTGAGCAGGTATTTCTGCATCCCCTCGACCACCAGAACGCCGTCTTGGTTATGGATGGTGATGGCCAGCTCCATCACGCCGGTCGTCGTGCCGGGGGTGAGGGCGGTGATTTCGAAGGCCGGGTAGAGCGTGTCGCCACAATAGACGGGGGCGAGGAAGCGGCTGGACTGTTCGAGAAAGCCGACGAGCGCGTCGCCCATCTCGTGTGCGAGGGGCGCGGCGCCGATGGCGGCCTGAATGAGCGTCTGGTAGCCGTGGGCGTAAAGCTCGGGGTGGCCGCGGCGGTTCAGGTAGGCGCGGTCGTAGTGGATCGGGTGGTTGTCGCCGCTGGCGGCCTGAAAGGCGGCGAAGATGCCTTCTGTCATGGTGCGGGAGGGCGCGCGGAAGACCTCGCCCACGCGGAATTCGGCGAAGGGGCGGGGCGGGTGTGTCCAGTGCGCGGCGGGGTCGAAGCTCATGGCGGTCATGAAGGCGCGCGGGGGCGCGGCTGTCAATCGTCACCTTGCCACTTGCGCGCCCGCGCCGGTCTTTGTATGAGGCGCGTCACGGGTCGTTAGCTCAGTTGGTAGAGCGCTTCGTTTACACCGAAGATGTCGGGAGTTCGAGTCTCTCACGACCCACCATTCTTTCCTGTCTTGCTGTCATGACCCGATCCTCGCGCCGCCTGTCCGGGGGGCGTCGCAGGTTAACGTGACCGGAGGGTTAACGGCCCGGTCCGTGCCTTGGCGGCGCACCGGTCACGGCGCGCTGGTCAAACGCGAATTTCATGCTGTATGCTGCCGCTCATTGGGGATGTCCGGCGCCGAGCCGGGGGTCGGGAAACGCATTGCACGCGATTGATACTGACGACGGCGACCGGCGGTTTTTCGGGAGGTCGCGGCGACATTGAGGAGACTTGATGCGGAAGAGATTGGTACCGGAGGGGGGCGCGTGGGCGGACAGGCTGGCGGCCATCCGGAAAAGCCTTGAAGACGCGCCGGAGGGGGCATTGCGGCCGGAGGAGCTGGCCCTGCTGGAGGATTGGTACACGGCCTGCGAGGACCCCGAGCAGCGGCAGCGGCTGGGCCAGATCATGCGGGTTCTGGGCCGCGAGGTGTGAGCGGGCGGTCCGGTGAGGAGAAAAGCCTGAATTTCGGTGTTTCGGGTGCTTGACGGGGCCGGGCGACGGGCCTAAGAAGCGCAACACGCCCGGCGCTGACCGGGCGGGCAGCGGGCGGTTGTAGCTCAGTTGGTTAGAGTGCCGGCCTGTCACGCCGGAGGTCGCGGGTTCGAGCCCCGTCAACCGCGCCATCGCTGCATTTGGTTAATTTCCGGAAAATTCGGGTGTTCGAAGCTGCGGGGCGACTCGCGGCGGACGGGCCTGTTTTTGCCGGGTTTTGCCACGTCGGTATAACGTCGGTATTTTGTCGGTATCGCGTCGGTGCGGAAAGCGGGGGCATTACCTGTGGTTGCCGGCGATTTCCCAATTGACGGGGGCGGCGGGCTGGCGTAAACCGCCCGGCACGCGGTTGTAGCTCAGTTGGTTAGAGTGCCGGCCTGTCACGCCGGAGGTCGCGGGTTCGAGCCCCGTCAACCGCGCCACTTTCTCACTTGAAATTCGCGTTTGCTCGTCAGCCCTTACGGGCTGCCTCGCGTCAGGCGTCGAAGAATGTCGTGAGCGCGGTGGTGGTCTCAGAGGGGCTGGTGTCGGGGAAGAAATGGCCGCCGGGGATGGCTTGGGCCTGCATTGCGGTGCATTTCGCCTGCCATGTGGCGGGCACGTCAAAGACTTTCGCCATCGCGCCCTGCGCGCCGTAGAGCACCAGCGTGGGGCAGGTGACGCGGGCGTCGAGATCCGCCCCATCATCTTGAAAATCATGCGAGAGCGCAGTGCGGTAGTCGTTGCACATGCCGCGGATGGTGTCGGGGTCGCGCCAGGCTTTGCGGTAGGCTTCCAGTTGATCCGCGTCGAAATCGGAAAGCTGTGCGCCGCCCCAGCCGAGCAGGCAGGCGTGGTAATAGGCGTCGGGATCGTGGCCGATCATGGTTTCGGGGAAGGGTTCGGGCTGGGCGAGGAAGAACCAGTGGTAATAGGCCTGCGCCACCTCGCGTTTGAGGTGCTCGAGCAGGGTGTGGGTGGGCACGATGTCCATGACGCAGAGGCGGGTGACCGTGTCGGGATGATCCAGCGTCAGCCGGTGGGCGACGCGGGCACCGCGATCGTGGCCGGCGAGGTCGAAGGTGGCGTGGCCGAGGTGGTGCATCAGGGCGATCTGGTCGTTTGCCATTTCGCGGAAGCTGTATTGGGCCAACTCGGCCGGTTTGCCGCTGTCGCCATAGCCGCGGAGGTCGGGGCAGATGACGCGGTGGGTTTGCGCGAGTTCCGGGGCGATATGGGACCAGAGCGCGCGGGTTTGCGGGAAGCCGTGGAGGAGGAGAAGGGGCGGGCCGTGGCCCCCCTCGGACCATGTGATTTGGGTGCCGTTCAGCGTGGCGGTGTGGTCGGTGAAGCCGGGGATTGTCATGGTAGGCTCCTTTTGTGCGGTGGGTTGGCACCCACCCTACGGTTTGCGTAGGGTGGGTGAAACCCACCATCGGCCCAACTTACCCCGCCAGCTTGTCGAGCACGCGCGCCCAGCTTCGGATGCCCTTGTGGAAGCTTTCGACATTGTATTTCTCGTTGGGCGAGTGGATGGCGTCGTCGTCCTGGGCGAAGCCGATGAGCATGGAATCAAGCCCCAGCACGTCCTTGAAGAAGCGGGTCACCGGGATCGAGCCGCCCATGCCGGAGAAGACGGCCTCGCGGTTCCATTCCTCGGACAGCGCCTGACGGGCCTGTTCGAATTCGGGGCGGTCGATATTCATGACCGAAGCCGGCGAGCCGTCGAGATCGTTGTCCCACGTGACGGTGGCATCCACGGGCAGGCGGTCTTCGACATGTTTGCGCAAGGCTTTGCGGACATGGTCGGGGTCCATCTCGCCCACAAGGCGGCAGGTGAGCTTGCAATGCGCCTCGGCCGGGATGACGGTTTTGGAGCCTGCGCCCTGATAGCCGCCCCAGAGGCCGTTGATTTCCAGCGTCGGGCGCGCCCATTGCTGAACGAGGGCGGAGTAGCCCTGTTCGCCGTGGGGTTGGGTGTAGCCCACGGAGTTGAGGTAGGTCTTCTCGTCGAAGCCGCAGTTTTCCCATTGGCGGAGAAGCTCGTCGGGCACCTCCTCGACACCGTCATAAAAGCCCTCGACCGCGACGCGGCCGGTGTCGTCGTGGAACGACGCGATGATGTGGGCGATTTCCTTCAAGGGGTTGAGGCCGGGGCCGCCGTAATGGCCGGAATGGAGGTCGATTTTCGGCCCGTGGAGGGTGAATTCGTCCTTCAGCATGCCGCGCAGTTGCGAGGCGATGGAGGGCACGCCGGGCGAGACCATGGAGGTGTCGCAGACCAGCGCGATGTCGGCGGAAAGCTCTTTCGCGTTCTCCTTGAGGAAGGGAACGAGGGAGGGGGAGCCCGATTCCTCTTCGCCCTCGAAGAAGAAGGTGATGCGGCAGGGCAGGGTGCCGTTGACCGCCTGCCATGCGCGGCAGGCCTCGACGAAGGTCATCAGCTGGCCCTTGTCGTCGGAGGCGCCGCGGCCACGGATGACGCGGCCCTTGTCGGTGTCCTGAATTTCGGGGGCGAAGGGATCGGTCTTCCACAGTTCCAGCGGGTCGACGGGCTGAACATCGTAATGGCCGTAGAAAAGCAGGTGCGGGCCGCTGTCGCCGACATGGCCCACGACCATCGGGTGGCCGGGCGTTTCGCGCTTTTCCGCCGTAATGCCAATGCTTTGCAGGTCGGCGACCAGCCAGTCGGCCGCGCTTTGGCAGTCGGATTTATAGGCCGGGTCGGTCGAGATCGAGGGGATGCGCAACAGCGTCATCAGGCGGTCGAGGGCGGCGGGCAAATCGTCGTCAATGCGCGTCAGAACGGCGTCAATCGGCATGGAAGTCTCCGGATCATCTGCTATATCCGCGGGACCGTATCAGGACGCGGGGCGCTGTCCAGCGGGTTGACATAGGTCAAGGCGGGAGGGCGTGACGATTTGTTACCTGTTGTCCTGTAAAGCGCCATCTTATATGCATCTTATGGACATGCATATAGAATATTGAATATGTCGTGCGGCGCGCGACCTCGGCCCCGGACCGGATTCAGATGGGGGCGAAGACTGCCAAGGAGGGGATCCGACGTGGACTATACGGGCAAGCTGGACGAGGCGATCGGGCGCCTGCATGAAGAAGGCCGGTATCGGACCTTCATCGATATCGAGCGCAAACAGGGCCAGTTTCCCCATGCCACATGGCGGCGGCCGGACGGGTCGGAGACGCCGATCACGGTCTGGTGCGGGAACGATTACCTTGGCATGGGGCAGCATCCGGTCGTGCTCGAGGCGATGCACGAGGCGGTGGACGCCACCGGCGCCGGGTCGGGCGGCACGCGCAACATTTCCGGCACGACGGTCTATCACAAGCGGCTGGAGGCGGAGCTGGCGGATTTGCACGGCAAGGAAGCCGCGCTTTTGTTCACCAGCGCCTATATCGCCAACGATGCCACGCTTTCGACCCTGCCGAAGCTGTTTCCCGGGCTGATCATCTATTCCGACGAGCTGAACCACGCCTCGATGATCGAGGGGGTGCGGCGTAATGGCGGCGCGAAGCGGATTTTCCGGCATAATGACGTGGCCCATCTGCGCGAGCTGCTGGAGGCGGACGATGCGGATGCGCCGAAGGTGATCGCCTTCGAGAGCGTCTACTCAATGGACGGGGATTTCGGGCCGGTCGAGGCGATTTGCGATCTGGCCGACGAGTTCGGCGCGCTGACCTATATCGACGAGGTTCACGCGGTCGGCATGTACGGCCCGCGCGGCGCCGGCGTGGCCGAGCGTGACCGGCTGATGCACCGGCTGGACATCATCAACGGGACGCTGGCCAAGGCGTTCGGGGTGATGGGGGGCTATATCGCGGCCAGCGCGAAAATGTGTGATGCCATAAGGTCTTATGCGCCGGGCTTCATCTTTACAACGTCGCTTCCGCCATCGGTGGCGGCGGGTGCGGCGGCGTCTGTCGCGCATCTCAAGCGGGATCAGGCGTTGCGCGACCTGCATCAGGAGCGGGCGAAGATCCTCAAGACGCGGCTGAAGGGGATGGGCCTGCCGCTCATCGATCACGGCAGCCACATCGTGCCGGTCATGGTGGGCGACCCGGTGCACACCAAGAAGCTGTCGGACATGCTGCTGGACGGCTACGGCATCTATGTGCAGCCGATCAACTTCCCCACCGTGCCGCGCGGAACGGAGCGTTTGCGCTTTACCCCGTCGCCGGTTCATGGGCCGGACGAAATGGACCATCTCATCCGCGCGATGGACGAGCTGTGGAGCCATTGTGCCCTAAATCGGGCGGAACTGTCGGCATAATATCGCGCCGTACAGCGGAAACGTGCTGCCATACGTGCAATATATATTGCGTTATGGTAACCTGTTATAAACAAAAAGAGCGGGTTCCGAATCGTCAATTCGGGTAACAGGCAATGGGTTGTTAGGGGCAGGTTGCATGGCCATACGCCGGAGCAAAACGGCTGATCCTCTTGTGAATGCGGAGAAACCACGCGGTTTTGACGCCTATAACGTGCGTCTTGGCGACAAGATGCGCGGCGAACGGGCGACCCTTGGCAAATCGCTGCTGGACGTGGAGCGGGAGATCCGCATCCGCGCCTCCTATATTGCCGCGATCGAGAATGCCGATCCCGATGCCTTTGATACCCCCGGATTCATTCCCGGATACGTGCGCTCCTATGCGCGCTATCTTGGTATGGACCCGGATGTGGCTTTTGCCGAGTTCTGTGCCGAATGCGGGTTTTCCGTGGCGCATGGCATGTCGGCCGGCGCGTCGAGCATCCGCAAGGTGGACGAGGCGCCGCGCCGCAAGGCCGCGCCGAAAGACCCGCTGATTGCACCCTCGACACCGTTCCTGCCGGCGCGCGAGACCATGTTCAGCCAGATCGAGCCGGGCGCCATCGGCTCGGCGCTGGTGCTGGTCGCGCTGATCGCCGGGATCGGCTATGGCGGGTGGAGTGTTCTGAACGAGATTCAGCGGGTGCAATTCGCGCCGGTGGAGAACACGCCCGACGTGCTGACCGATCTCGACCCGCTTGACGCGGCGGTCAAGACCCCGGCCCAGAGTGAGGACCCGACGCGCAGCGCGGGTGTATTGCCTCCGGTGGCCGAAGAGGGGCTGGACCGGCCCTATCGCCCCGAGGCGCTTGACGTGCCGGTGATGGTCGCCCGCGATGCGCCGATCTCGACCCTGAACCCCGCCGATGTGGGCACTTTCGTGGCCGAGCTGCCGGAGGCCGACCGCCAGTCGGACCCGGTGGATCGCAACGCCATCGAGAATGCCATCGCCAGCGCCGTGGAAGGTGTGGAAGACGCCGTGCCCGTCATAGGCGCCAACACGCCCAAGGTCGTGGCCGACCCGCCGCCCGGTGTGCGGCTGGTGGCCGTGCGCCCGGCTTGGGTGCGGGTGCGCGCCGCCGATGGCAGCGTGGTCTATGAGGGCATCCTGAACGGCGGCGATACCTATAGCGTGCCGGTGACGGAAGAGCCGCCGACCCTGCGGGTGGGCGAATCTGGCGCGGTCTATTTCGAGGTGGCGGGCAAGCATTACGGGCCCGTGGGCCCGAACGGCTCTGTCACGTCGGATCTGGCGCTGGCGGCCCAAGGGCTGACCGAGCGGTACGAGGTGGCCGACCTGAGCGAGGACCGCGACCTGTCGCGCTATGTGGCCCAGCTCGAACAGCCGGACGTATCGCCGCAGGAATAATCCGGCCTGCCTGCATTGCGAGCGTGCCTTCGGGCACTTATGATTCCACCTGAAGCTTTATCCGAACAAGCGGGGCCGACCTGATGTCGCTCAATGAAATTCGTCCGTGGCGCAATATCCACCGCCGGGAGAGCCGCCAGATCATGGTGGGCAACGTGCCGGTGGGGGGTGGTGCGCCGATCAGCGTGCAGACCATGACCAATACCGACACGTGGAACGTGAAGGCCACGGTGGCCCAGGTGCAGGCCGCGGCCGAGGCGGGCGCGGATATCGTGCGGGTTTCGGTGCCGGACGAGAAGAGCTCGAAGGCGCTGAAGGAGATCGTGCGCGAAAGCCCGGTGCCGATCGTGGCGGATATCCATTTCCACTACAAGCGCGGGATCGAGAGCGCCGAGGCGGGCGCGGCCTGTCTGCGGATCAACCCCGGCAATATCGGGTCTCAGGATCGGGTGCGCGAGGTGATCAAGGCGGCGCGGGATCACGGCTGTTCGATGCGGATCGGGGTGAATGCCGGGTCGCTGGAAAAGCACCTGCTGGAGAAGTATGGCGAGCCCTGCCCGGATGCGATGGTGGAGAGCGGTCTCGACCATATCAAGGTGTTGCAGGACAACGATTTTCACGAGTTCAAGATCAGCTGCAAGGCGTCCGACGTGTTCATGGCCGCGACCGCCTATCAGATGTTGGCCGAGCAGACGGATGCGCCCATTCACCTTGGCATCACCGAGGCGGGCGGGCTGATGTCAGGCACGATCAAGTCGGCCATTGGGCTGGGCAATTTGCTGTGGATGGGCATTGGCGACACCGTCCGGGTGAGCCTGTCGGCCGATCCGGTGCAGGAGGTGAAGGTCGGGTATGAGATCCTCAAGTCGCTGGGGCTGCGGCATCGGGGGGTGAATATCATCTCCTGCCCGTCCTGCGCGCGGCAGGGGTTCGACGTGATCAAGACGGTCGAGGTTCTGGAAGAGCGGCTGGAGCATATCAAGACGCCGATGAGCCTGTCGATCATCGGCTGCGTGGTGAACGGGCCGGGCGAGGCGCTGATGACCGATGTGGGGTTCACCGGTGGCGGGGCCGGATCGGGGATGGTCTATCTGGCGGGCAAGGCCAGCCACAAGATGACCAATGAGCAGATGGTCGAGCATATCGTCGAAGAGGTCGAGAAACGCGCAGCGGAGATCGAGGCCGGCGCGGCGGAGGCTCAGGCGGCGGAGTAACGCTGAGCCGGGCGGGCGGCTGCCCGTGGGGTGGCGCTACCTACGGTCGTGGCAGGCGCTTTATCGTGCCGAGTACATCTTCCATATGGACGGAATGCGCGCTCTTCAAAGCGCCAGCCCGTGGGGACGGGCAGCCGCTCGCCCGGCGGCCTTCGGCCTTGTTCCGGGCGGGTGGCACTTTCAGCCTGAACTCGCGAGAGCGTGCGGCCCCCGCAATAGCCCTCACGAGTCGGCGCGGATCTCGGCGGCGAGCTCTTCCATCTGGTCGCGCGGGACGTAGCCGCGCAGCATCTGGTCGCCCATCACGAAGGAGGGCGTGCCGGCGATGCCCAGCGACTTGGCGAGCTGGTGGTTCTCGGCGATCACCTCGGTCACGTCGGGGCTGTCCATGTGGGCGAGGATGGCGTCGGTGTCGAGGCCCAGCGTCTCGCCCATGCGGGTGAGGGAGGTTTCGTCGATATCGCCCGTAAAGCTGATCAGCGCGTCATGGGTGGCCTTGTAGGCCTCGTCGCCGGCGATCTGCTTGGTGGCGATGGCAAAGCGCGAGGACATCATGGATTGCTCGCCCAGGATCGGGAATTCCTTGATGACGAAGCGGATATTGCCGTCGAACTCGACAAGGTCGTCGACATCGGGCGCGGCGCGGCGGCAGTAGCCACAGCGGTAATCCATGAATTCGACCAGCGTCAGGTCCCCCTCGGGGTTGCCGCCGACCCAGGAGTGATCGTCGTTGAAGATCGCCTCGGCGTGGTTGTCGATCATCTGGACGTCGGATTGGGCCTGCGCCGCGGTCTCGCGCTGATCCAGCACGGCGACGGCTTCCATGATCACCTGCGGGTTTTCCAGCAGGTAGGCGCGGATTTCGGTGCCAAAGGCCGCGCGCTCGGCGTCGGTCATGTTCTCGAGGTCGAAGGCCTGTGCGGGCAGGGCGAGCGTGGCCATGGCGGCCAGCGCGGGCAGAAGGGGGCGTGTCATGAAGCGGGTCTCCGTCATACTGGTCAATCGGTGTTTCGTCATTTTGCTCTTGCGGGTGCGGCGGCTGCCGGAGAGGCCCCGGCCGGATTTCGGAGATGATGCATTGACGGCGCGTCTCTTTCCGGTGCAACCCAAGGCTCGAATACGTGGCGCAGTCTAGGGATAAATCCATGCGGAACTCAAGCCGGTCGGGCGTCGATCCCTTTATCGTGATGGACGTGATGGAAGCCGCCCGCAAGGCCGAAGATGCCGGGCGGCATATCATTCACATGGAGGTGGGCCAGCCCGGCACGCCGGCGCCCGAGGGCGCGCGCGCGGCGCTGGCGGCGGCGATGGGCGAGGACGCGATGGGCTATACCGTGGCGTTGGGCCTGCCGGCGCTGCGGGCGCGGATCGCACGGCTTTATGGCGAGTGGTACGGGGTAGACCTCGATCCGAACCGGGTGATCGTGACCTCCGGCTCCTCGGGGGCGTTCATATTGGCGTTCACGGCGCTCTTTGACACCGGCCAGCGGGTGGGGATCGGGGCGCCGGGCTATCCCAGCTACCGGCAGATATTGCGGGCGCTCGACCTTGTGCCGGTGGATATCGAAACGTCCGAGGCCAACAGGTTGCAGCCGGTGGCGGCGGATCTGGAAGGGTTGGATCTGTCGGGGCTGATGGTGGCGAGCCCGGCCAACCCCACGGGCACCATGCTGGGGCGCGAGGATATGGCCGCGCTCATGGAGGCCGCGGCGGCGCAGGGGGCGGCGTTCATCAGCGACGAGATCTATCACGGGATCGAATATGACTCGAAGGCCGTGAGCGCGCTGGAGATCAGCGACGAGGCTTACGTGATCAACTCGTTTTCCAAGTATTTCTCGATGACCGGCTGGCGCGTGGGCTGGATGGTGGTGCCGGAGGACCATGTGCGCGTGGTCGAGCGGCTGGCGCAGAACATGTTCATCTGCCCGCCCCATGCCAGCCAGGTGGCGGCCTTGGCGGCTATGGACTGCCACGAGGAGTTGGAGGCGAACATGGATGTCTACCGCGTCAACCGGCAATTGATGCTGGACGGGCTGCCGGCGGCGGGGTTCGACCGGATCGCGCCGCCCGATGGCGCATTTTATGTCTATGCGGATGTCAGCCACCTGACCGATGACAGCCGGGCCTTTGCGCAGGAAATACTGGAAAAGGCGGGTGTGGCGGTGACGCCGGGGCTGGATTTCGACCCCGTCCGCGGGGGCGGGACGTTGCGGTTTTCCTATGCGCGGAGCACCGAAGATATCGCCGAGGGGTTGCGGCGGCTGAAGGCGTTCATGGGGCGCTGAGATTGCCGGCGCCTGCAGTTGGGGCGGGCGTCGGGATTTGGATATTTTTGCCAAGAAGAAGCGGGGGTTGCGTTCGGTTTTCGGGCGAGGCGTTTGGGTGCGCGGTTGGGGTTTTGGGTACTTTGCAAAAGTGAAAGCGGGGCGGGGGGCGGCCCCATAGGTCGGCGTTTGGGCAGGGTGCGGCATAAGGGTTTTTCGGCACCGGCGGTTGCGTGGACGGTGGGCAAGGGGCGCTGGTTCGTGTATGCTGGGCCCAAGCAAGACCGGTAACGGCGGAAGAGCAGGATGATCAGGATTTGTCTGGCGCTGGTGATCTGCGCGATGGGCCTTGGGGCGCATGCGCAGGGGCGCGAGTTGACCGCGCTGGCGCGGGTCGAGATGGCGCAGACGCGTATCGACGATATCTCGGGCGGGCTGCGGGTGCGGCTGGGGCTGAGCCAGGGCGTGCCGTTCCGGGTGTTCACGCTGGACGAGCCGGCGCGGCTGGTGCTGGATTTCCGCGAAGTGGACTGGCGTGGGGCGGACCCGACCTTGATCGACTGGGCCGACGGGGCCAAGGCGGTGCGCATGGGCACGTTCCGGCCGGGCTGGTCGCGGATGGTGGTGGACATGGCCGGGCCTTTCGCGGTGAAGACGACCGAGGCGAAGATCGACGCGGCAAGCGGCAGCGTGCTGATCGAGGTGGTGCTGCGCGAGGTGTCGGAGGAGGATTTTGCCGGCGCGGCCGGTGCGGCGCCGCTGCCCGGCTGGGATGTCGGCCAGCCCGGCCTGCCGGCGGTGAAACAGGCGCGGCAGACCGGCGAGGAGAAGCTGCTGGTGGTGCTGGACCCCGGCCATGGCGGGATCGACCCCGGCGCCGAGAATGACGGTGACGACGAGAAGACGCTGATGCTGAGTTTCGCCCGTGAGCTGCGCGACGAGCTGTTGCGGGCGGGCGGCTTTGATGTGGCGCTGACGCGGGAGGAGGACAAGTTCGTCTCGCTCGAGCGGCGGGTGGCGATTGCCCACAAGCTGGGGGCGGACGTGTTCGTGTCGCTGCATGCCGACGCGCTGAGCGAGGGGCGGGCCACGGGCGCCACCGTCTATACCCTGTCGGACAGCGCCAGCGACAAGGCCAGCGCCGCGCTGGCCGAGCGGCACAACCGGGCGAATATACTGGCGGGCGTGGACCTGACCGAGAGCGACGACGTGGTGGCCGATGTGCTGATGGACCTTGCGCGGATGGAGACGCAGCCGCGCGCCGATCAGCTGGCCCGCGCGGTGCGGCTGGGGATCCGGGAGCAGGGGATCGAGCTGAACTCGCGGCCGCTGCGCTCGGCCGGGTTCTCGGTGCTGAAATCGCCGGATATCCCGTCGATCCTGATCGAGCTGGGGTTTCTGTCGAGCCGGAGCGACCTGGAGCATCTGCGCGACCCGGTGTGGCGCGCGGCCATGGCCGCCGGCATCCGCGACGCGCTGGAGGCGTGGCGGATCGCCGATGCCGCCGCCGCGAAGCTTGTCCGCCAATAGGCGGAGGGGTGCCGGGCCTGACCGGATTGTGTTTTGACGGGCTTTCGCCCGCCGCTTATACGAATGCCTAACTTGAAACGGGGGCCGCGCGTGCTCAGACCTATCCTCAGCCTGTTCGGAACGATCTTCAGCCTTGCGACGCTTGTCGTGGTGATGGTGGCGCTGTCGATCGGGGCGGTGTTCCATATCTATGGTAAGGACCTGCCCAGCCACGAATCGCTGGCCAATTACACGCCGCCGACGATCAGCCGGATCTATTCGGGCGAGGGCCGGATCATCGACGAGTTCGCCCGCGAGCGGCGGCTGTTCACCCCGGCCGAGGAAATCCCCGAGCTGGTGAAGCAGGCCTTCATTTCCGCCGAGGACAAGAATTTCTACAACCACGCCGGATACGACGCGCGCGGCATCGCGGCGGCCATCGTCGAGGCGGTGAAGACCCGCGGCGAGACGGTGCGGGGCGCCTCGACCATCACCCAGCAGGTGATGAAGAACTTCCTTTTGTCCGGCGACCGGCGGATCGAGCGCAAGATCAAGGAAATCATCCTTGCCACGCGGATCGAGGAGACGCTGAGCAAGGAGGATATCCTCGAGCTCTCTCTCAACGAGATCTTCCTCGGGCAGAATTCCTATGGGGTGACCGCCGCCGCGCAGACCTATTTCAACAAGACGCTGAGCGAGCTGGAGCCGCACGAGGCGGCGTTCCTTGCCTCGATGCCGCAGGCGCCGGGGCGGACGCACCCGGTGCATAACAAGGACCGGCTGCTCGATCGGCGGAACTATGTGCTGACGGAAATGCACGAGAACGGCTATATTACCGAGGCGGTGAAGGAGGAGGAGATCGCGGCCGAACTGCGCTCGGTGCAGAATGAGGATTTCCCGGAATGGCGCGATACGCTGCCGCCGCGGGATTACTTCACCGACGAGATCCGCCGCCAGCTGTCGCAGAATTTCGGCGAGGGCGAGTTCTTTACCGGCGGGCTGACCGTGCGGGCGACGATCGATCCGGAGATGCAGACCGCGGGCGCGCAGGCGCTGCAGCGGCAGTTGGAGCAGTATGACCGTAACCGCAAGGAATGGCGCGGGACGGGCGTGAGCCTGTCGGAAGATGTGCTGGGCGACGAGGCGGCATGGCGCGAGGCGCTGGCCTCGGCAGACGTGGCGCGCGATATCGAGCTGGACGGCAAGTGGTACCCGGCCGTGGTGCTGGAGCGGGGCGATCAGGAGATGACCGTCGGCATCGAGGCGATTGCCGAGGTTCAGACGGTGCCGCGCAAGGATATCGGCTGGCTGCCGGGCGACTTCAAGGAGACGTTCAAGCGCGGCGACGTGGTGCATGTGCGCCGGATGACCGCCGACGACGATGGCAGTTTCATCCGCTGGACGCTCAGGCAGGTGCCGGAGGTGCAGGGCGGTTTCGTGGCGATGGACGTGCATAACGGGCGCGTGCTGGCGATGCAGGGGGGCTTTTCCTATCAGGATTCGGTGTTCAACCGCGCCACGCAGGCCGACCGGCAGCCGGGCTCGTCCTTCAAGCCCTTCGTCTATGCAGCGGCGCTCGACAGTGGCTATTCGCCCGCCACCATCGTGATCGACGCGCCGATCGAGATCGACACCGCAGGCGGCATCTGGCGGCCGCGCAACTCGTCGAACCAGTTCTACGGGCCGACGCCGCTGCGCACCGGTATCGAGATGTCGCGGAACCTGATGACGGTGCGGCTGGCGCAGGAAGTGGGGATGGACACCATCGCCTCTTATGCCGAGCGGTTCGGGGTCTATGACCGGATGGGCACCTTCCTTGCCAACTCGTTGGGCTCGGAGGAGACGACGCTTTACCGCATGGTCTCGGCCTATGCGATGTTCGCCAATGGCGGCGAGCGGGTGGAGCCGACGTTGGTCGACCGGGTGCAGAACCGGTATGGCGAGACGGTCTACAAGCACGACCCGCGGGATTGCGTGGAATGCGACGACCCGTCGGTGCCCCGGAACCGGGGCCCGCGCATCGTGTCGAACCGCGATCAGGTGATCGACCCGGTGACCGCCTATCAGCTGACCTCGATGATGCAGGGCGTGGTGCAGCGCGGCACGGCGTCGGGCGCAATCAACCTGCCCGTGCCGGTGGCCGGCAAGACCGGCACCACCAACGACGCGCGCGACGTGTGGTTCGTGGGCTTTACCTCGAATATCGTGGCGGGCTGTTACATCGGCTTTGACCAGCCGCGCGGCCTTGGCCGGAGCGCCTATGGCTCGTCGATGTGCGGGCCGGTGTTTCAGGAGTTCATGGCGCAGGCGATCAAGAAATACGGCGGCGGCAGGTTCAAGGTGCCCGAGGGCGGGCATTTCATCAAGATCGACCGCTATACCGGCGAGCGCCTGCCCGAAGGCGCGGGCGGGGCGCATGTGGTGGCCGAGTATTTCCGCGACGGCGAGGAGCCGCTGTTCGGCTATGTCTATGACGGCGGGTTCGCCATGGGCAACGATCTGGACATCTACGAGCAGAATCGCTCGGAAGAGGTGCGCGAGGTGACCACCTCGGATGGCGACACCGGCAGCGTGGGCGACAAGGCGAGCTTTGGCAGCCTGAGCTCGGGCGGGCTTTACTGACCTGAATGGGGGGTGGCCGATGCTGACGGTCTGGGGGCGCAGGACATCGTCGAACGTGCAGGCGGTGATGTGGGGCATTGCCGAGTTGGGGCTGGAATATCGGCGGCATGATGTGGGCCACCGGTATGGCGGGACGGATACCGACGCCTTCGGGGCCATGAACCCCAACCGCACGGTGCCCGTTTTGCAGGATGGCGACGATGCGCCCTTGTGGGAATCGGCGGCGATCCTGCGTTATCTCTGCAATCGCTATGGCAAGGCGCCGTTCTGGCCCGGGGACGTGTCGGGGCGGGCGCAGGTCGACAAATGGGCGGAATGGGCCAAGATCAACGTGGGCGGGGCCTTTACGGTGCCGATCTTCTGGCGGTTGGTGCGCACGCCCGAGGCGAAACGCGACTGGCCGGCGATCCGGGCGGCGGTGGCGGCGCTGGAGGCGAAGCTGGCGATTGCCGAGGCGCGGCTGGGGCAGGGCGCTTATCTGGCGGGTGAGGATTTTACGCTGGCGGATGTGCAGTTCGGGCACGTGCTCTACCGCTATTACGAGATCGGGATCGAGCGGGCGGACTTGCCGAACGTGGCGCGGTATTACGAGCGACTGCAGGAGCGGCCGGCGTATCGCGAGCATGTGATGGTGTCTTATGCGGAGCTGGCGGTTTAGGCCGGGATGCCGTGGGGACGGCCAGCCATGCGCGGCGGCGTGCCAAAGGCGCGCCTTGATTCAGCGCCAGTGCTGAACCGACCCGTCTTGTCCAACCCCTTGGCCCTTGGTATCACCCGCATCTGAGCAGACCGAGGACCCTGACGCATGCGCGCTGAAATCGAAACCGCCGTCGCCGAGATCGAGACCTCGCTGGAGCTTTTGCGCCAGCGGATGGGGTGGGAGACCGCCCGGCACCGGCTGGAGGAATTCAACGCCCGCGTCGAGGACCCGACCCTGTGGGACGACCCGGCAAAGGCGCAGAAGCTGATGCGCGACCGGCAGGCGCTGGTCGATGCGATCGAGACGCATGACACGATCAAACAGGACCTGTCGGACAATATCGAGCTCATTGAGATGGGCGAGATGGAGGAGGATGGCGAGGTCGTGGGCGAGGCCGAGAGCGCCATCAAGGCGCTGCAGCAGAAGGCCGCCGCCAAGGAGCTGGAGGCGCTCTTGGATGGCGAGGCCGATAGCAACGACACGTTCCTCGAGATCAACGCGGGCGCGGGCGGAACGGAAAGCTGCGACTGGGCCAATATGCTGGCGCGGATGTATGTCCGCTGGGCCGAGAAGCGCGGCTATACGGTCGAGCTTCAATCGGAAAGCCCCGGTGAAGAGGCGGGGATCAAGTCGGCCGCCTACAAGATTTCCGGGCATAACGCCTATGGCTGGCTGAAGTCGGAATCGGGCGTGCACCGGCTGGTGCGGATCTCGCCCTTCGATTCAGCGGCCAAGCGGCATACGTCCTTCAGCTCGGTCTGGGTCTACCCGGTGGTGGACGACAATATCGAGATCGAGGTGAACCCCTCGGACGTGCGGGTGGATACGTTCCGCTCGTCCGGCGCGGGCGGGCAGCACGTCAACAAGACCGACTCGGCCGTGCGGATGACGCATATTCCCACCGGCATCGTGGTGACAAGCTCGGAAAAGTCGCAGCACCAGAACCGGGACATCGCCATGAAGGCGCTGAAATCGCGACTGTACCAGCTGGAGTTGGACAAGCGGAACGAGGCCATCGCCGAGGCGCATGAGGCCAAGGGCGACGCGGGCTGGGGCAACCAGATCCGGTCTTACGTGCTGCAGCCCTACCAGATGGTGAAGGACCTGCGCACGAGCGTCGAGACCTCGGACACGAAGGGGGTGCTCGACGGCGATCTCGATCAGTTCATGGCGGCGACGCTGGCGATGAACGTGTCGGGCAAGAGCCGGGCCGAGGCGCAGGGCGAAGAGTGATCCGGCAGCGGATTCAAGAAAAGTAAGGGGGCGTTGCCCCCCACGTTGAAATCCTGAAGGATTTCAACGCTCCCCCCAGGATATTTTTGGCCAGAAGAAGCCGGGCGCCGGGGGGCTTCGCTGCGGCGTAATGGTTTTTCTGGACCGCGGACTGGGTGTCACGGATCGGAAGCTTTCGAGGTGGGGAGGACGCGGCGCCCGTATGGGCCATGAAATCGCCCTTGCACCGCCCCGGCCCGGCGGGCCAGATTGTCGGCATGGATGATAGCATGACCCGAACTGCCTGCGCGCAGGCAGAGGCCATCGCCGAAGGCCGGCTGAGTGCCGAGGCGCTGATGGAAGCCACGCTCGACCGGATCGGCGCGGTAAACGGGGCGGTGAACGCCATCGTCTCGCTGCGCGCGGCAGAGGGTTTGCTGGCCGAGGCAAGGGCGGCGGACAAGGCAGGGCCGGGCGGGCCGCTGCACGGTCTGCCCGTTGCGATCAAGGACCTCGCCAACGTCAAGGGCCTGCCCACCAGCAAGGGCTCACCCGCCTTCGCGGGGCAGGTGGCCGAGGCCGACGACCCGCATGTGGCAAGGCTGCGCGCCGCCGGGGCGATCATCATCGGCAAGACCAACACGCCGGAATTCGGGCTGGGCAGCCACACCTACAACCCGGTGCATGGCGTGACGCGCAACCCCTATGCGCTCGACCGCAGTTGTGGCGGCTCGTCCGGCGGGGCGGCGGTGGCCCTGGCGGCGGGGATGCTGACGCTGGCGGACGGGTCCGACATGATGGGCAGCCTGCGCAACCCGGCGGGGTGGTGCAATGTCTACGGGATGCGGCCAAGCTGGGGCACCGTGCCGGCGGGCGGGGGCGGCGAGCTTTACCTGCACCGGCTGTCCACGCGCGGGCCGATGGCGCGCTGCCCCGCTGATCTTGCGTTGCAGCTCGACGTGATGGCGGGGGCCGCGCCGGGCCAGCCGCTGACCCATGATAGTGCGCCCTGTGGGGTGCCCCGGCCACGGGCAGAGGGCCGCCGCGTCGCATGGCTGGGCGACTGGGGCGGGGCGTGGCCGATGGAGGACGGCATCCTTGCGCTTTGCGAAAGCGCGCTGGGGGTGCTGGATGCCGCCGGCGCGCGGGTCGATGCCGTGGGCGCGCCGTTCGACCGCGACGCGCTCTGGCAGGCTTGGGTCACGCTGCGCGCATGGGGCAATGCCGCCGATCTCGGCCCGCTGCTCGACGACCCGGCCACCGCCGGGCAGCTCAAGCCCGAGGCGGTCTGGGAGGTCGAACAGGGCCGCGCTCTCTCGGCGCTCGACGTGCATCGCGCCAGCCTGCGCCGGTCGGACTGGTACAGGCAGGCGATGGCGCTGTTCGAGACCCATGACGTGCTGGCCCTGCCCACCGCGCAGGCCTGGCCCTTCATGGCCGATACCGACTGGCCGAAGGAGGTTTCGGGCGTGGCGATGGAAACGTATCACCGCTGGATGGAGGTGGTGATCCCGGCCAGCCTGCTGGGGCTGCCGGTGGTGGCGGTGCCAGCGGGGTTCGGGGCGTCGGGGCTGCCGATGGGGTTGCAGCTGATCGGGGCGCCGGGGGCGGATGCCATGCTGCTGGAGGTGGCCGAGGCCTATCACCGGGCGACCGATTGGCCCGAGGCGCGGCCGTCGCTGCTAAGCTGAGCGCAAGTTACATCTTTTTGCGGGCCGCATGCTTGGCTAACCTGCCCCGGGGACGAGGGAGGACGGCCATGCAGGACAAACCGCTCGGGGTGCCGCCGCTGGGCGCGGCGCGTTTCGAGATGCTGGGCGCCGCGCTGCGCCGGGGTTGGCGCGACATGGTGCTCGCGCCGGAATATGCCATTGTTTTCGCGGGTGTTTACGTGGCGATCGGCTGGGCCATGGCGTGGGTTACATGGGTCACGGGGCAGAGCTACTGGCTGATCTTCGCGGCCGTGGGCTTTCCGCTGATCGGGCCGTTCGCGGCGGTGGGGCTTTACGAGGTCAGCCACCGGCTGAGCGAAGGCGCGCCGCTGGTGGCCTCGGAGATCTTCGGCGTGATCGCGCATCAGAGGCGGCGGCAACTGCCGTCGATCTGCGCGGTGATCGTGATCATGTTCCTGTTCTGGTTCTTTCTTGCCCACATGATATTCGCGCTGTTCCTCGGGTTCTCGACCATGACCAACGTGTCGAGCAGCTACGAGATCTACCTCACGCGCGAGGGGCTGATGATGCTGGGCTTTGGCACGGGGGTGGGGGCGGCGTTCGCGCTTCTGCTCTACATGATCACGGTGATTTCCCTGCCGTTGCTGCTGGACCGGGAAGTGGATTTCGTGACGGCGATGATCACCTCGTTCCAGAGCGTGCTACGGGCTCCCGCTCCGATGCTGGGCTGGGGGGTGATCGTGGCGGGGCTGACCTTTCTGGCGATGCTGCCGGGGTTCCTGGGGCTGTTTCTGGTGCTGCCGTTGCTGGGGCACGGGACGTGGCATTTGTACCGGCAGATGGTGGAGGCGGGGGCGTCAGGTTGAGCGAGCCGGGCAGCGCCCGACCGCGGGTGGGCGCACCGAGGGTTAAGATGGTTGATTTATGGTGCCGTCCACATCCGACGATGGATCTGCATGGCCCCGTTGCGAAAGCGCCCGCCCGGGGGGCGGTCGGGCGCTGCCCGGCGCCACGCCCTTGGCGTGGCTTGATTCCGGGCAAGGGTAAGACGCTGACAAGTATCAGGGTTTCCCTCTCTCCTCCGCCTTCGCCCGATCCCACAGCGCGTCCATTTCCTGCAGGTCCGACTGCTCGGGCCGCTTGCCGTCCTCGGCCAGCCTTGCCTCGATCCGCTCGAACCGCCGGGTGAACTTGGCGTTCGCCCCGCGCAGGGCCGCCTCGGGCTCCACGCCCATGTGCCGCGCGAGGTTGGCCATGACGAACAGCAGGTCGCCGAACTCCTCCTCCACCTTCTCCTGTGGCAGGCTCTCGGCGGCCTCAACCAGTTCGCCCGCCTCCTCGGTGATCTTGTCCAGCACATGGCTCGCATCCGGCCAATCGAACCCGACCCGTGCCGCCCGTTTCTGCAGCTTCACCGCCCGCAACAGCGCGGGCAGGCCAAGCGCCACGCCGTCCAGTACGCCGGTCTGCGCCTTGGCCGCCCGCTCGGCGGCCTTTACCGTCTCCCAGTCGCGGGTCTGCTGCTCGGCCGACTTGTCGCGGCTCTCGTCGCCGAAGACATGGGGGTGCCGCGCCACCATCTTGTCGGAGACCGCATCGGCCACGTCGCAGAACCCGAACATGCCCTTGTCCCGTGCGATCTGGGCGTGGAACACCACCTGCAACAGCAGGTCGCCCAGTTCGTCCTTCAGCTCGCCCCATGCCTCTCGCTCGATGGCGTCGGCCACCTCGTAGGCTTCCTCGATCGTATATGGCGCGATGGTGCCGAAATCCTGCTCGATATCCCACGGGCAGCCGCTGTCGGGATCGCGCAACCGCCGCATGATCTCGATCAGGCGCGGCATCCCCCCTTGGGGGTCGAAAATCAGCGGATCGTCAGGCATTGTACCCCCTCAAATCTTGCAGTTGAATGCAGCGTGACCGCAGAGGCACAAGGAGTCCAGACATGGCCGTGATAAATCGCATCGCGGGGTTCGCCGACGACATGACGGCATGGCGGCGGCACCTGCACACCCGCCCCGAGCTGGGCTTCGAGTGTCATGAAACCGCCGGTTTCGTGGTGGACCGGCTGCGCGAGTTCGGCATCACCGAGATCGAGACGGGCATCGCCACCTCGGGCGTCGTCGCGGTGATCGAAGGGCGGGGCGCGGGACCGACCATCGGGTTGCGTGCCGACATGGACGCGCTGCCGATCATGGAGGCGACGGGGCTGGACTATGCCAGCGCCGTGCCGGGCCGGATGCATGCCTGCGGCCATGACGGGCACACCACCATGCTGCTGGGCGCCGCGCGCTACCTTGCCGAGACGCGCAACTTCTCCGGCAAGGTCGCGCTGATCTTCCAGCCGGCCGAGGAAGGGCCGGGCGGCGGCCGCGTGATGGTCGAGGAAGGCATCATGGAGCGCTACGGCATCTCCGAAGTCTATGCGCTGCACACCATGCCCGGCGCGGCGGAGGGGAGTTTCGAAACCTGCCCCGGCCCGATCATGGCCGGTGTCGATACCTTCCATATCGACATCACCGGCCTTGGCGGCCACGGCGCCATGCCGCACGAGACGCGCGACCCGGTGGTCGCCGCCGTGGGCATCGTGCAGGCGATCCAGACCATCGTCAGCCGCAACCATTATGCGCTTGATGAACTGGTGGTCTCGGTCACCCAGATCCACACCGGCAGCGCCGAGAACATCATCCCCGAAACCGCCTATATCAACGGCACCATCCGCACGTTCGACCCGGAGGTGCAGGCCATGGTCCACCGCCGCCTCGAGGAGATCGTGGCGGGGCAGGCGGCCTCCTACGGGGTTGCGGCGACGCTGGATATCGAGGTGGGCTATCCCCCGACCGTGAACCACCCCGACCAGACGGCATTCGCCACAGGGATCGCCCGCGAGGTCGCGACCGGCGGCGTGGTGGTGGAGGACCGGCGCAAGGAAATGGGGGCCGAGGATTTCTCCTACATGCTGGCGCAGCGCCCCGGCGCCTATCTCTTTCTCGGGCAGGGGGAGGCGGCGGGGCTGCATCACCCGAAATTCGACTTCAACGACGCGGTGGCGCCGGTGGGGGCGTCGTTCTTTGCCCGGCTGGTGGAGCGTGCCCAGCCCGCGGCCTGAACCATCGGGCTTGACGCAAAGCCGCGAAGCTGCACAATTTGATCAAATTGTTCCCTGCAGATGTGGAGGCATGACGGCATGGCACTGGAAGATGCGAAAAAGGAAGTCGACAACGCGCTCATTCAGGAGGATCTGAAGGGGCTCTCGCATGAAAACACCTTTGGCGGTGCGCTGTCCTTTCTGCGCCGGGCCTATACCAAGGACCTGCGCGGCGTCGACGTGGCCGTGACCGGCATCCCCTTCGATCAGGCGGTGACCAACCGCCCCGGCACGCGCCTCGGCCCCCGCGCCATCCGCGAGGCCAGCACGCTTCAGGCCTTCGATGCGCCCTATGGCTGGGGCTATGACGCGATGAGCGAGCTGGCCATCGTCGACTATGGCGACGTGGCCTTTGACTATGCCAAGATACAGGACTTTCCCGACGCGGTGACCGAGCATATCCGCACCATCCTTGCGGCGGGCGTGCCCAGCATCGCGCTGGGGGGCGATCACTATATCACCTTCCCGATCCTCAAGGCCTATGCCGAGAAATATGGGCCGCTGTCATTGCTGCAGTTCGATGCCCATACCGACACATGGCCCGATGACGACATGGACCGCATCGACCACGGCACCATGTTCTACAAGGCGGTGAAGATGGGCCTGATCGAGCCGTCGCGTTCGGTGCAGGTGGGCATCCGCACCTCGAATTCCGACCCGCTTGGCGTCAACATCATCGACGCGCGCGAAGTCTACGAGGCGGGGCCCGCCGCCACGGCGCAGAAGATCAAGTCGATCCTCGGCGATCACCCGACCTATGTGTCCTTCGACATCGACGGGCTCGACCCCGCATTCGCGCCGGGCACAGGCACGCCGGTTTGGGGCGGGCTGACCTCGGTGCAGGCGGCGATCATCCTGCGCGATATCGCCGGGATCAATATGGTTGGCGGAGACGTTGTCGAAGTGTCGCCGCCCTATGACACGACCGGGGCGACGGCGGTCGCAGGGGCGCATGTGGCGACGGACCTCATCAGCCTCTGGGGCTGGCGCCACCGGAAGGGCTAGGAATTTGAGTATTTTTGGAAAGATGAAAGGCGGGCGATGCGTATCGCGGTGATCGTCGTCGTGGTGGTGGTGGTGCTGGCCGTGGGGCTGGCGGCCTATGTGCGGCTGGCGCCCTCGGACCCGCAGCGCTGGCACCGGATGCCCGATGACGTGGCCGAGCGTGATTTCAGCAGCGGCGCGATGCGGGTTGTTCCGGGCGGGGCGGGCGATCTGGCCCGGCTGCACGGGATCATCGCCGGCAGCGCGCGCACCACGGTGCTTGCGGGCTCGGTCGAGGACGGGATGATCACCTATGTCAGCCGCTCGAAACTCATGGGCTTTCCGGATTACACCACGGTACAGCAGGCGGGGGGCGACATCCGCCTTTATGCCCGCCAGCGCTTTGGCTCGTCAGATCTTGGCGTCAACGCCGGGCGTGTCGATGGCTGGCTGAACCGGTTCCGAGAGGGAGGATGACAGGCACCCCTCGCTCACCTCGCGCCACATCGGGTTGTTGAGCGACATCTGGCATTGCGCCATGAAGCTGCGCCCGTCCACATGCAGGCAGGTCATCTCGCCGATCTCGATCCGCCCGCCCGTCTTGTCGGTGCAATAGCAATCCACCGTCTTGCCGTTATACATCCCGTCGGCCAGCGCCGGCGCGGCAAGGAGCGTGAGAAGAAGGGCGTACCGTATCATACGGCCCAGTATAGCACCGCTTGGGCGCTTGACCAACGGAAAGGAATGGGACAGACCGGCGCAATGGTGCCTCTGGACAAACTGAACGAGATTACGCAGCGCTTCGAGTATCTTGAGGCGAAGATGGCGCAGGGCGGCGGCGATATCGCGCGGCTGGGGCGCGAATATGCCGAGCTGCGCCCCGTGGTCGAGGAAATCCGCGCCTATCGGCAGGTTCTGGACGACCTCGAAGGGGCGCAGGCGATGCTCGACGATCCCGAGATGCGCGATTTGGCGCGCGAGGAGATGGAGACACTGGAGGCGCGCAAGCCCGAGCTGGAAGCGAACCTGCAACTGGCGCTTCTGCCCAAGGACGAGGCCGACAACCGCTCTGTCATTCTCGAAATCCGCCCCGGCACGGGCGGCGAGGAGGCGGCGCTCTTCGCGGGTGACCTGTTGCGCATGTACCAGCGCCATGCGGAGGTGAAGGGCTGGAGCTTTGAGATCATCGAGATGAGCCAGACCGAGCTGGGCGGGATCAAGGAACTGGTGGCCCATGTGAAGGGCGACGGGGTTTTCGCCCGGATGAAGTATGAAAGCGGCGTCCACCGGGTGCAGCGCGTGCCGGAGACGGAATCGGGCGGGCGCATCCATACCTCCGCCGCGACCGTGGCCGTGCTGCCAGAAGCCGAGGATGTGGACGTGCAGATCGACGCCAACGCGCTGCGCATCGACACGATGCGCGCCAGCGGGGCGGGCGGCCAGCACGTCAACACAACCGATTCCGCCGTGCGCATCACCCATCTGCCCACCGGCATCGTCGTGACAAGCTCGGAGAAATCGCAGCACCGCAACCGCGAGATCGCCATGCAGGTGCTCAAGACCCGGCTGTTCGACATGGAACGCCAGAAGGCGCATGACGAACGTTCCTCGGCGCGGGCGGCGATGGTGGGGTCGGGCGACCGTTCCGAGCGCATCCGCACCTACAACTTCCCCCAAGGCCGCATGACCGACCACCGGATCGGCCTGACGCTCTACAAGCTCGATCAGATCATGAACGGCGACCTCGACGAGATCACCGACGCGCTGACGGCGGATGCGCAGGCCACCCTGCTGGCGGAGATGGAGGGGTGAGCCGCAGCGTCGGTGACGGGCTCTCGGACCTGCGCGGCCGGCTGGCCGCCGCCGGCATCGACGGCGCGGCGCGCGAGGCGCGGCGGATCATGGCGGCGGCGCTTGGCGTGGCGCCAGACCGGGTCAGCCTGATGCAGACCGACCCGTTGCCCGCCGCCGCCGAAGACCGGCTCTCCGGGCTGGCCGCCCGCCGCTGTGCGCGCGAGCCGCTGTCGCATATCCTTGGCCTGCGGGCCTTCTACCGCCACGAATTCCGCGTCACCCGCCACGTGCTCGACCCGCGCCCCGAGACGGAAATGCTGGTCGAGGCGGGGCTGGGCGCGCCGTTCAGCCGGGTGCTCGACCTTGGCACCGGCACGGGCTGTATCCTGCTGTCGCTGCTGGCCGCGCGGCCAGAGGCCACCGGCACGGGCACCGACATCTCTGACGAGGCGTTGGCGGTGGCGGGGGAGAACGCGCAGAGCCTTGGCGTTGCGGCCCGCTGTGACCTGCGCCGATCCGACTGGTTCAGCGCCGTCGAGGGGCAGTTCGACCTGATCGTGTCGAACCCGCCCTATATCGCGGCGTGGGAGATGGACACGCTGGAGCCCGAGCTGCGCTACGAGCCGCGCGGCGCCCTGACCGACGGGGGGGACGGCCTGACCGCCTATCGCGCGATTGCGGCGGGGGCCATGGATCACCTTCTTCCCGGCGGCCGCCTCCTGCTGGAAATCGGCTGGCGGCAGGGGCCCGACGTCTCGGCCATCCTGCGCGCCGAGGGCTTCGAAAACCCGCGCCTGATGACCGATCTCGACGGGCGCGACAGGGTGGTCAGCGCCGCCCGCCCGATCACGGCCCCGTGACATAGCGACACGCGAACGCTAAAAATCGCGCAAATTGGCCAGAAATTCGGCCTTTGCCCTTGTCTCGGGGCTTCAGGCATGTTTACTGAAGGGGTCTAGCCGGTGGATGCCTGAAACAGGCGGTCCCGCTTGACATCAAGCCAGAACATGTCGGATCCGGGTCAAATTTCGGCGCAAGGGGCGCCAGTCGGATCGAAAAGACGCTTTGAGCATAGGGCTGACAACTTAACAATGAGATCATCCAAGTCACGTTCGCGGAACAAGTCGAACCGCAATAGATCGATGGGCAATGTCGTCAACAGGGTTTTCGACAGCTCAGGACCCGAGGGCAAGGTGCGCGGCACGCCCCAGCAGGTCATCGACAAATACAACCAGCTGACGCGCGACGCGCAGTTGGCGGGCGACCGCGTCGCGGCCGAGAACTTCCAGCAGCATGCCGAGCATTACCTGCGGCTTCTGGGCTCGGCCCAGAAGGAGCAGGACGCCAAGCGCGAAGAGCAGGAACGCCAAAACCGCGAACGCCAGGCCGAGCGCGATCGCGACCGCACCAAGCGGCAGGAACGCGAGGGCAATGGCGGCGATATGGGTCAGGACGACCAGCCGTCGCAGCAGCATCACCAGAACGACCAGCCGTCGCAGGGCGAAGGCAAGTCGAAGAGGCAATCCCGCTCGGATGTGCTGGAAACCACGGGTGACGAGTCCGATAGCGGGCTGGTGGAAACGCCGGAAAGCAAGTCGGGCGACACAAGCGCCGAGCAGGACGCGCCGCAGGAAAAACCGCAGGAAAAACCCAAGCGCACCCGCAAGCCGCGCACGCCCAAGCCCAAGGCTTCGGACAAGGGTGGCGATAGCGGCGACAAGGGGCCGGATTCGAAGGAAGCGGCGGAGTAATCTGCCTGTCTTCGGGTTGAGAGATTTGAAAGGCGCTGCCCGGGGGGGTGGCGCCTATTTCGTTTGTTCGGGCACACGCGCGGCGGGCGGGCTTTACCCCTCGAACCCCCGTGCCAGCGCACAGAATTGCTCGATCGACACCACCTCGGCCCGGTCCGTGGGCTTGATCCCGGCGGCCAGCAGCCGGTCCTCGATATCGGGCCCCAGCCCCTTCAGCGCGGCCCGCAGCATCTTGCGCCGCTGGTTGAAGGCGCGGGCCACCACGTCCTGCAATATCTTCGCATTGGCCGGGTAACGGGGGCCGGGCAGGGCGGTCAGATGCACCACCGCGCTCGACACCTTGGGCGGGGGCGAGAACGCACCGGGCGGCAGGCTCATCACGATCTTCGCGTCACAGCGCCACTGGGCCAGCACCGCCAGCCGCCCATAGGCCTTGCCGCCGGGCTGCGCCACGATCCGCTCGGCCACCTCGCGCTGGAACATCAGCGTCAGGCTTTCCCAGAAGGGCGGCCAGTCCTTTGGCGTCAGCCACCTGACCAGCAATTCCGTCCCGACATTATAGGGCAGGTTGGCGGCCACCTTGATCGGCGGCGTCAGATGCGCCAGCGGGTTCACCTCCAGCGCGTCGCCCTCGATCACCTCCAGCTGGCCGGGATAGGCGGCGGCCACCTCCTCCAGCGCGGGGATGCAACGGCTGTCCTTCTCCACCGCCAGCACCCGGCGCGCGCCCTCGGCCAGCAGGCCACGGGTCAGCCCGCCGGGCCCCGGCCCGATCTCCAGCACGTCCGCGCCCGCGATATCCCCCGCCGCACGGGCGATCCGGGCGGTCAGGTTCAGGTCGAGAAGGAAGTTCTGGCCCAGCGACTTGCGCGCCGAAAGCCCGTGCGCCGCGATCACCTCGCGCAGCGGCGGCAGGGTGTCGATCCCGCTCATGCGGCGGCGCGGGCGACGGCCATGCGCGCGGCCAGCCGCAGCGCCTCGATCGTCGATGTGGGGTTGGCCACCCCCTTGCCGGCAATGTCCAGCGCGGTGCCGTGATCCGGCGAGGTGCGGACAAAGGGCAGGCCCAGCGTCACGTTCACGCCCCGGTCGAAATCCAGCGTCTTGATCGGGATGAGCGCCTGATCGTGATACATCGCCACCGCCGCATCATAGGTCGCCCGCGCCGCGGCGTGGAACATCGTGTCGGCCGACATCGGCCCGGCAAGGTCGAGCCCCTCGTCCCGCAATTCCTCGATCACCGGCGCGATCAGCTCGATCTCCTCGCGCCCCATCTTGCCGCCTTCGCCCGCATGGGGGTTGAGCCCCGCCACCGCCAGCCGCGGCGTGGCCACCGAGAAATCGCGCACCAGCGCCGCATGGGTGATCCTCAGCGTCTCGCGCAGCAGATCGGCGGTCAGGGCGCCGGGCACGTCCTTCAGCGGGATATGGATCGTCGTCGGCACCACCCGCAGCACGTCGCTCGCCAGCATCATCACCACGCGGTCGACCTTTCCCAGCGCGGCCAGATACTCGGTATGGCCCGGATAGGCGAAACCCGCCCCGTCCTGCAGCGCCTTCTTGTGGATGGGGGCGGTGCACACGGCCCCGGCGAACCCGTCCTGCACCAGCGTCACGGCGCGTTCGATCACGTCGATCACGCCCTGCGCATGGCTAGGGTTTGGGGTGCCGGGCGTCAACGCGCCCTCGAACCGGTGCGGCAGCACCGGCAGGCCGCGGGGAAGGGCGGCCCGACACCCCTCGGGGCTGTCGATCTCGACCGCGCGGGCGCCTTCGGGCAGGTGATCGGGGTCGCCGATCAGAAAGAAGGGCAGACGCCCCTGCAACCGTTCCCACGCCCGCACCGCCAGTTCCGGGCCCACCCCGGCCGGCTCGCCACAGGTCAGCGCGATGGGGGCCGTCATCTCAACTCGACGATCCGGGCCTCGGCGCGCAGTTGTTCCAGATAGCCATTGGCAAGGGAATCGAGCTGCCGGCTGCGGATGAAGTTGGTGAGCTGTTCCGACGAGGGGCCCTCGCCGCCATTGACCACGGGCGTGCGCCCGCACAGCATCAGGAAGACCAGCGTCTGACCGTTCGATCGGGTCAGCCGGGTCGACACCTCGCCGGGATCGAGATTGGCCAGCTCGCGCGCCACGTCCTGCGGGATCTCGGTCGGCGCCTTCTTCTCGCGGTCGAGCACCTCGGGCGGCTGGCCCTTGGCGATGCCGTAGAGGTCGTCACAGGTGTCGACGTCGGCCTCGACATTGGCGGCGCGTTGCCGGGCGTCCTCGCTCTGCCCGCCGGCGATGTAGTACATGGCGTAATCGATCGAGGAATAGCGCGGCGTTGGCGCGGCGGTCTCGGCGATGTCGCGCAGTTGCAGCAGCACGATCGCCCGCTCGGTCGGCAGCGGTGCCGACACCTCGCCGGGCGACAGCGCGAGAACCACCGGGCGCAGCGGCTCGGGCAGCTCGTCGACCGAGGTCCAGCCCATCTGCCCGCCGCTATCGGCCGAGGGTGACGCCGAATAGCGCCGCGCGGCGGCGGCGAATTCCGACAGGCTGCGGATGCGCGAGAGTTCCTCGGCGCGCGCCATCGCCTCCTGCCCACCGCCCTGCGGAATCGGCAGCACGATCTCCGACAGAAGCACCGTCACCCCCGAGGTGCCGGTCAACGCCAGCTTGGCGCGCTCCAGATCCTCCTCGTTGACATTGACGGAATTGCCGAACTTCGCGCGCACCACCTCGCGCCATGTGACGCCCGCGCGCACGAAGGCCCGGAACGAGCTTTCGTCGACACCCGCCCCGGCAAGGTTCTGCACCATCTGGTTGGCCGACATGTTGCCTCGCTGGGCGAATTCTTCCATCGCCCCGTCGACCACCTCCTCGGTGACCTGGATGCCCTCGATCTTGGCCGCGCCCAGCTTGAGCCGGTCCTCGACCAGTTGCTCCCGCGCGATCTCGACCGGGTCGCCCGGCGTGCGGAACAGCGTCAGCATCCGCGCCCGCTGCTCGATCTCGAACCGGGTCACGGCCTGTTCGTTGACCTTGATCACCGGCTCGAAAAGGCCCTGCGCCGCGGCCTGCGGCGCCGGCGCCTGAAACAGCGCGACGGCCAGCGCGGCCAGGGTGGCTTTGAAGACAATTCGCATAGAGACGTCCATTCCGGTTAGTTGTTGCAGGTTCTGACGTAGCTTTTGTCGCTCGTCTTCGTGGTGAAGCCCCTGAGCCCGACCGTCAAGCTAATATCGGTCGAGGGCGCAAGGATCGTCGATGAGGTAAAGCGCCGCGACGCCGCAAGGCGAAGCTCGACGCATTCGTTGGTATAGGTCAGCCCGAGCCCGGCCCGCACGCTTTCGTCGCTGGCAATGTCATAGCGCCAGTTGGCGTTTCCCGTCCAGTGCCGCGACAGCCGGTACGACGCGTCGATGGCCCATTCCGAGATCGTCGTCGGCCGGTTCTCCGCCAGGTCACGGCCCAGCCAGATATAGGTGGCGCTCAGGCTCGCAAGCTGGTTCTGCCAGCTTGCCCGCGCCTCGGCCTTGGTGGTGTTGAACGTGTCGTCGAACAGGCCCCGTGCCGTCAGCACCAGCCCGTTGCCGGTCTTGACCTGCCCGGCCACCAGCATGTCCGAAACCTTGCCATTGAGACCCGAGGAACCGGTGAAACTGTCCTGGCCGTTCATCTCGAGCTGCATCTCGTCGCGCACGATCTGCCCCATCGCCAACGAGGTCTGAAGGCCGGTCGGGTCGAACCGTGTCCAGCTGACGCCATAGGCGGCGATCCGGCCGCGCTCGCGCCGGTCCGGCGCGGTGAACCGCGAGGTCGAGAACAGGTTGCCCTCGTCGAACTCGATCCGCGTGCTTTCGTCATTGGGGATGAACGGGTTCTCGCCGCCGGTCCACGAGAACTGCACGATTGGCTCGATCACGTGGGTGGCGTGGCCCGCCGTGGCGTTGTTCTGCGGCCAGCGCAGCTCGACCGCGACGGTGGGCGACACCTCGGTCGCGTTCGACAGGCTGGTCAGCCCGGCCTGCCGGATCTCGAAATGGTCAATCGCCACGCCGGTGCTGACATGGGCCAGCACACCGCCCGGCAGGGTCCAGTTGCGGTGCCACTCGGCGCTCAGCGTCAGCCGGCCCACGTCGCGCCCGTCGGCCCAGGGGTCGATATCGGGCCCGTCACTGATCAGCCCGGAGGACCGCATATGCGAATGCGCCAGCATTCCCAGCCGGATCTCGCCGCCGCCGGCCCAGTTGGGATGCATCCGCCGTTCCCATTCGGCATTGGTCACCAGCGTCGGCAGGGTCGAGTTCTGCTCGCCCACCCGAAGGCTGTGGAAATAGGTGACCGCCCCGCGCACATAGCTGTCGCGCCGGGCCCGCTCGATCTCGATCTCGCTGTCCAGCCGGTCCTTCTCGTAATAGGAATAATCCAGCAGGTAGGCGTCATCGTTCACCGTCTCGATATCGAAGCGCAGGATGAAATCGCCCGGCAGCGTGAACTCGCCCTCGCCGAACAGATAGCCCCGCCGGCTCCGCGTGCCGAGATTGTCGTCGGAAATCGCCCCCTCGAACTCGATCCGCCCATTGCGAAAGGCCTGCCGATAGCGCAGTTCCAGCGTCGTGCTCTCGCTGGTCAGGAAGGGCGTGACCGTCAGGTCCTTGTGATCGCCCAGCCGGATGAAATACGGCACCCTGATCCCGGTGCCCAGCAGCGAGGAGTTGTAAAAGGACGGCACGAGAAAGCCGGTGGCCCGCTCCAGCGACGGGTCCGGCAGGCGCAGCCGCGGCAGGTAGAAGATCGGCGTGTCCAGCACCCGGAACTGCGCATCCTCGAAATAGAGCTGCTTTTCCTCCTGATCGTGGATCACCCGCCGCGCCCGGATCTGCCAGAGCGGCGCGCGCCCGGTCTCGCACACCCGGCAGGAGGTGACCGAGACCTTCACGAGCTGGTTGTACCGCCCGGCCGAGCGGTTCAGCTCCTGCGCGGCAAGCTGCACGTGATCGCCCATCACGATCCGCGCGCCCCGCAGGATGCCATTGCGCAGTTCCTTGTCGATCTCCCCCGACGAGGCAAGGATCATCGACTCGCCGTCCTCGTGAATGACGATCGGCCCGCTCAGGATCAGCATATCCTCGGCGCGGTCATAGATGATCCCCTCGGCCTGAAGCCGGGTGCCGTCATAGAGCGCCTCGACATTGCCGGTGGCGACCAGCCGCTCGTTGCCTTCCATGTAGACATCGTCGGCGACCAGAACGGCGGGCGGGGGCGGGGCATCTGACTGTCCTGCCGTCTGTCCTTCTGCCCGGCTGCCGCTCTGTGCCGTGGCCACACCCGGCCCGGCCAGCGCCATCACCAGCACCAGAAGACATATTACGACAGCACCCCTCATCCGTCCTCCATATGCAAAAGGATGCCCGTCGCCAATAGTATTGACGCCACAGGGGGCGCCCATGCCGCAAGAAGTATGGGGATTTCGCCATTCTCCCCCAATATCTGGGCAAAGTTCCGGATGTAATGCAGCCCGAATCCCAGCAGCACCGCCGACAGCACCGAGACGCCCGTGTTCGACAGCCGCGCATGCCGCATGGTGAACGCGGCCGAGATCATCACCAGCGCCATCATGAACAGCGGCCGGGCCAGCTCCATCTGGAACCACATGGCATACCGGCGGGCCGAGAACCCGGCCTCGTCAAGCTGGTCGATGAAGGCGGGCAGGTCCCAGATCGGGATGTATTCGGGCTTGCCGAACGTGTCGATGATCCGGTCCTGCGTCAGCGCCGAGGACAGGCGCAGGGTCTGGATTCTCTCGGCGTCGGCCTCGGGGTTGTCGCCGCGCGACAGGTCCCAGATCTTGGCATCGTAAAGCATCCACTCGCCATTCGACAGCCGGGCTGCCTCGGCCATGATCCGCTTGGCGGGCCGGCCGTCGGGGTCGAAGTCGATGAAGGTGGTGTCGAACAGCACCGTGAGGTCGGAACTGGCCCGCTCGGCATGAATCACCGTCTGCCCCTCGGGGCTGCCCTGCCGCAGCCACAGGCCTTCGGACGCGATCACCATGATTGCCGCGCCGCCGCCCACGTGGCTGTTCACAAGGTCGTTGTACCGCTTGGCCGAGGCCGCGACGATCGGGTTCAGCATCGTCACCGACAACAGCCCCAGCAGCAACGCCACCCCCACCGGCGCGGCAAGGCTGCGTAGCGCCGACCGCCCGGTCGCCCGCACCACCACCAGCTCGGACGAGCGCGCCAGCCGGATGTAAAGGCCCACCGTCGACAGCACGATCACCAGCGGCAGGATCTCGTAATTCGCCGAGGGCATGTTCAGCAGCACGATCTCCAGCACGTCGCCGAAGGGCAGGTTGGGGAAATCCTGCAACTCGTCGACAAGGTCGATCAGCGCCAGCAGCACAAGGAAGATCGAGAAGACCAGCATCACCGACCAGAAGAACTTGCGCGCGAA
>JAVJTX010000093.1:0-3421 GCA_040220035.1 Roseovarius sp.
CGGATCGTATTCGAAGCGCACCCGGCCGGGGCGCTTGATGTAGATCTGGCCGGTCGAGATCGTCTGATCCTCGTTGATCTGGGTGAATTTTCCCTGGGCCGCCTGAAAGCTGTTCAGGTAGCTGGAAATCTCGCCCAGCGAAAGCTTCTCGGCCGCCGCGGGCAGGGCCGCGAGAGAGATGGCGGCCGAGGCTAGGAGGGTACGTATCATGGTCATGAAGCTTATCTAGGCGCTGGTGCGGGGAATTGCACCATGCCGATCACGGAAATTTGCGGGGCAGGGGGGTAAGGTGAAACGCCCCGGGCCGGGGCGCTTCGTCTTTTCGGTCGAATTCGGGGCGGTGGGTTGGCACCCACCCTACTGTTCTGGGACGAGGATTTCGCGCTTGCCGACATGGTTGGCCGGGCTGACGACGCCTTCGTCCTCCATCTGCTCGACGAGGCGCGCGGCCTTGTTGTAGCCGATGGCCAGCTTGCGCTGGATGTAGGAGGTGGAGCATTTCCGGTCGGTGATGGCGATCTGGACGGCCTGATCATAGAGCGCGTCTTCGCCATCGGTGTTGCCGCCGGTGTTGAGGCCGAGCACCGCGTCGATGTCGCTGGCCTTCTCGTCCTCGGGGCCGTCCTGCACGCCGCCGACATAGTCGGGGGGGCCATAGGCCTTGAGGTGGCTGACGACTTCCTCGACTTCCTCGTCCGAGACGAACGGGCCGTGACAGCGGGTGATCTTGCCGCCGCCGGCCATGTAGAGCATGTCGCCCATGCCGAGAAGCTGTTCGGCGCCCATTTCGCCGAGGATGGTGCGGCTGTCGACCTTGGAGGTCACCTGAAAGGAGATCCGGGTCGGGAAGTTGGCCTTGATCGTGCCGGTGATGACATCGACCGAGGGGCGCTGGGTGGCCATGATGAGGTGGATGCCGGAGGCACGGGCCATCTGGGCGAGGCGCTGGATACAGGCCTCGATTTCCTTGCCAGCGACCATCATCAGGTCGGCCATCTCGTCGACGATGACGACGATGAAGGGCATTTTCTCGGGCGCGAATTCGTCGGTCTCGAAGACGGGTTCGCCGGTGTCGTCGTCAAAGCCCGTCTGGACGGTGCGCGAGAACATCTCGCCGCGCGAGAGCGCGTCGTCGACGCGGCTGTTGTAGCCGTCGATGTTGCGCACGCCCATCTTGGACATCTTGCGGTAGCGTTCCTCCATCTCGGCCACGACCCATTTCAGGGCGACGACCGCCTTTTTCGGGTCGGTCACGACGGGCGAGAGCAGGTGCGGGATGCCGTCATAGACGGACAGTTCCAGCATCTTGGGGTCGATCATGATCAGGCGGCATTCCTCTGGCGTGAGCTTGTAGAGGAGGCTGAGGATCATGGTGTTGATCGCCACCGACTTGCCCGAACCGGTGGTGCCGGCGATGAGCAGGTGGGGCATCTTGGCGAGGCTGGAGATGACCGGGTCGCCGCCGATATCCTTGCCCAGTGCCAGCGGCAGGCGCATGTTGCTGTCGCCGAAATCGCGGGAGGCGAGGAGTTCGCGCAGGACCACCATCTCGCGGTGGTCGTTGGGCAGTTCGATGCCGATGACGCTGCGCCCCGGCACGGTGGAGACGCGGGCCGAGAGCGCCGACATCGAGCGGGCGATGTCGTCGGCCAGCCCGATGACGCGGGAGGCCTTGAGGCCCGGCGCCGGTTCCAGCTCGTACATGGTGACGACGGGACCGGGGCGGACCGAGACGATCTCGCCCTTGACGCCGTAATCGTCGAGCACGTTTTCCAGCATCCGGGCGTTTTCCTCGAGCGCCTCGTCGCTGAGGTGGAGGCGTTCGATCCGCTCGGGGTTGGTCAGCAGGTTGAGCGCCGGCAGTTCGAAGTCAAACTGCGGCTTTTCGTCGAACTGCAGGGCAGGCTGGGCCTCGGCCTGAGCGCGGGCGGAGGGTTGCGGGGCCTTGCGCGGCGGGTGCTGCACGACCTTCTTCGGCTCGGCCGCGGGGAGGCGCGGCCGGGCCTGAAGCACGGGTTCGGCCGGCATGTCGTCGCCGTCGAGATAGACGTTGTAATCGTCGTCGTCGTCAAAGGCGTCGTCGTAGGAATTGCCGTGGGAAGCACCGGCGGCGAAATCGTTGACGAACTCCGGCGCGGGGGCCGGGGCCGCAGGTTTCTGGGCCGCGGTGAGCGGCGGCTCGGGCGGCAAATTCGCGCTGCGCGGCGCGAGCAGCAGCGGATCGGGGCCACGGCCGCGGCCCTTGGTGAGCGGCTTGTCGAGGGGGATTTCCGCGGCCGCGATTTCGCCCTCGGCCGGGTGGCGGCGCGAGCGGACGGCGTCGGCGATCTTGGCGCGGATGCGGTCGGGGCCGGGGGTGTCGGGCGTCTCGCCGCGATAGGACCGGTCGACCAGCTCGGGCTCGGGTTCCGGATCGGGACGGCGGATGAGCGAGGGCATCCGGGCCAGCAGGCCGCCGGATTTCTCGGGCTCGGGCCGGGCCGCCGGTTTCGGGGCCGGGGCCGCCACGGGTTGCGGCGCGGCGCGCCGGGCGGCGGGTGCAGCGTGAAGGGCCGGCTCGGCGCGCAGCTGGCGCGGGGAGGCGGCCGGCACGATGCGGGCGGCGCGTTCCTCTTCCTCGGCATAGGAGGCTTCCTCGGCGCGGCGTTCCGCGCGGCGCTGGAGGTGGCCCTGAACGCCGGACTTGAGCCCCATCGAGGCGTGCGCCGCCCCGCTGGCACCCCGCCCGAGGGCCGAGCGGAGGGCGACGTAGGTCATGATCACGCCGACCAGAAGGAAGCGGGCGGCGAGGAGGAGTTCACGGCGCGAGGCGCCCAGCACGAAGAGGCCCACGGCCACGGAAAGGCCGGCCATGATCAGCGACAGGAGCTTGAGGCTGAACCCCGCGCCGAAGGGCATGATGCCGAGGAAAGTGGCGAGAACGGTATCGCCGAAGAGCCCGCCGAGGCCGAAGCTGTGGGTGGCGGCCCAGCTTGTGCCCGGTGTCAGCGTCGCGGCGAAGAGCGACAGGAGCGCGAGCCAGATCGGTGCGAAGATCAGCCGGCTGACCGCGCGTTCCTCGCCCCGGTGGAGGGTGAATCGCAGGCCCCAGGCGCAGATCATCACGGCAAAGCCCAGCGCGCCCCAGCCGATCACCATGAAGACGGTCGCGGCCAGCGAGGCGCCGAGATGGCCCATCCAGTTCTTCACCGGCGCGTCGGTGGCCGACATCCAGCTCGGGTCGTCGGGATGGTAGGACAGGATCATCGCCGTCGCCATCATGCCGATCGCCAGCAGGACAAGCCCGGCAAGTTCCTTGCCGCGCTTCTCGATCGCCTCGGCCATCGAACTGTCAAGCAACGGGTCGCGCCCGCGTGTCTGGTATGCCATGTTTCGCCTCGTCCTCGTTCATGTGTAGAGACAGTCGCGCAGCCGTGTGAGG
>JAVJTX010000094.1:0-59152 GCA_040220035.1 Roseovarius sp.
GACCGAAGAGCAGCAGACCATCCTGCGCGAGGAAAGCAAGAAGGCGGGCGACATGATGCGCGCCGCGGTGATCGCACAGGAGGAAGAGGAGATCGCCAAGCTGGAAGAGGCCGGCATGAAGGTCACCCGCCCCGATCTCGCACCCTTCGCCGCCAAGATGGGTCCGGCGCGCGAACGTGTCGCCGAATACTCCGGACAGGAGAACATGGAGACCTTCCTGAGCTTCCTGAAATGAACCGCGGCCGCCCGCAGGACAGGCTTGCGGGCGGCCCCTGAAGGTCCATGCCATGACAACATTTCTGATACTCGGCGCGCTTTTGGTGCTGATCGGGCTGGGCGTGCCGATTGCCGTCTCGCTCGGGCTGACCGCGGTTGGCTTCTATGCGCTTCAGGGCGATTTCCGCATCCTCGCAATGGTGCCGCAGCGCATGTTCTCGGCCACCACCGGGTTCACCCTGCTGGCAATTCCGTTCTTCATCCTTGCCGGCACGCTGATGAACACCGGCGGCATCACCAACCGCATCTTCCGCTTTGCCAATGCCTGCGTTGGTCACGTGCGCGGCGGGCTGGGTCAGGTCAACGTGCTCGCCTCGCTGTTTTTTTCCGGCATGTCGGGCGCGGCCGTGGCCGATGCCGCGGGGCTGGGCCAGGTCGAGCTGAAGGCCATGGCCGACAAGGGTTATGACCCGGATTTCAGCGCCGCGATCACGGCGGCGTCGTCGACCATCGGGCCGGTGTTTCCGCCGTCGATCCCATTTGTCCTCTATTCCTCGATCACCGGCGTCTCCGTGGCCAAGCTGTTCCTTGCGGGCGTTGTGCCGGGCGTGCTGATGGCGCTGGCGCTGATGGCGGCGGTCTGGTTCATGGCCCTGCGCCACAAGATGCCGCGCGCCGATCACATCGACTGGGGCGAGATATGGCAAAGTTTCAAGGGCGCCGCCCTGTCGCTGCTCACGCCTGTCATCATCATTGCGGGGATCTTCGGCGGACTCTTCACCCCCACCGAGGCGGGCGTCGCCGCCAGCGCCTATGCGATGTTCCTGTCAATGGTGGTCTATGGCGAGATCAAGCCGAGCCAGCTGCCCGGCATCTTCTGGAGCACATTGCAAAGCACGGTCAGCGTGATGTTCGTCATCGCCGCGGCCGGGTTCTTTGGCTGGCTGCTGGTGCACCAGCGGGTGCCCGATGCGCTGGTCTCCTCGATGATCGGCTTCTCGGATTCTCCGGCCGTGATCCTTGCCATCGTGGTGCTGATCCTGCTGGTGCTGGGGATGTTCCTCGAAGGCATCGCGGTGATCGTCCTGACGGTGCCGCTGTTTGCCCCGGTGATGGCGCAGATCGGGGTCGATCCGATCCAGTTCGGGGTGATCATGATCATGTGCTCGATGCTGGGGCTGCTGACGCCGCCGGTGGGGATGGTGCTCTTCGCCGTCTCGGCCGTGGCCAAGATGCCGGTGGGCCGGCTGTCGCGTGCGCTCACCCCCTACCTGATCGGACTGGCGCTGGTGCTTTTGCTGGTGGTTTCTGTGCCCGCGGTCTCGACATGGCTGCCCACGCTGGTGCTGGGCGAATGAGGCGGCTTGACCACATCATCGGCCATGTGCTGCGGGCCGTGCCCATCGCCTGCCTTGCCGCGCTTTTCGTGCTGCTCTTCGTGAACGTGGTGGCACGGACCTTTCAGCTGGCGGGCTTTGCCTGGTTCGACGAGATCGTGCAGGGCCTCTTTGCCTGGATGGTTTTTGTCGGCGCCGCGGCGCTCTGGCGCGACAAGGGCCATTTCCAGGTGCTCTGGCTGGTGGAGTCGCTGTCCCCTGCCCCGGCCCGGGCGCTGCGCATCCTGATCATCCTGCTGGGCCTGTGTTTCATCTGCGTGATGGCATGGCACGGCGCCCTGCTCACCCAGAAGGCCCGGGCGCTGACGCCCATCCTTGGCCTGCCCACGTCACTTTTCTATGCCGCGATCCCGATCTCGGGCGCGGTGATGATCGTCTACTCGCTGGCCGATCTGTTCCGACTCCTCAGACGAAAGGACCCTTCGCAATGATATTGGATCATCGCACCTACACCTGCCATCCCGGCCGCATCAAGAAGCACATGAAGCTCTACGAAGAGCACGGCTGGGAAGCCCAACGCCGTCACCTCGGAGAGCCGGTGGTCTATGGTGCCGTGGAAACCGGCGACGTCAATTCCTACGTCCATATCTGGGCCTACGAGGATGCCGCAGATCGCGCCCGCAAGCGGGCGGCGCTGGCCGAGGATCCCGAGTGGCAGAAATTCCTCAAGCTGAGCGCCGAGAGCGGCAACCTCGCCAGCCAGGTCAACACGATCCTGACCCCGGCGCCGTTCTTCGGCAAGCCCGCCAAGGGCTGAACCGGCTACCGGACAAGAGAGCCCTCGCCACCAGAAATGATGGCGGGGGCCTTCGACCAGTTGTTCTCGCGATCCCGTCACAATTTCGTCGACAGGATACTCCAGCAAAAGCTGGCCGAGGAGAGCAAGATGCCGCGAAAGCGGGCCTGAGGCGAAGCGCATCAGGTCAGGCCTGCCGCGTCGTGCCGAGCCCTTCGGCGTCGGCCACCATCTCCTCGATCCCGCGGGACGCATCGATCCGGTGCCAGTCGGTCGGGCCGGTGTCTTTCTCGGTCTGGCGACGGACCACGGCGGCGTCGGCATCGGAAGCATCGCCCTGCCGTGCGGTCACGCGACGGGTGAGGGTTTCGACCGGCGCCTCGAGCCAGAGGCCGGTGAACGGCACCTCCAGTTCGCCCGCCAGATGCGCGGCCTCGTGGCGCTCCTCCGGCGACAGGAAGGTGGCGTCGAGCAGCACCGACTGGCCCGTGGCCAGCAGGTAGCGGGCACGGTCCGTCAGGCGGGTATGGACCGCGCGGGCGGCCTGGCTCGTATAGCTGTCCGCCGGCAGGCGGTCACCCGGTGCCACACCGGCCAGCGCCTTGCGTTCGAGATCGCTGCGCAGGTGAACCGCGCCGGGCTGTCGTCCGATCATTGGGGCGAGTTGGCGCGCGAGGGTCGTCTTGCCGGTGCCGGACAGGCCGCCCACGGCCACGAGGCGCGGCCCGGGACTGAGCAGCGCCTCGAGGGCGGTTCGGAGATAGGCGCGTGCCTCGTTCCGGACCTGGTTGCTGTCGCCCGCACCGGTCTGGACCGTGACCATCGCGCGGATCCCCGCCCGCAGCGCGAGGAAGACCGGCAGCGCGGCCAGCCCGGCATCCTGCCGACCTTCCTGCGCGTAGAGCCATGCGTTGAGCACGATATTCGCGGGCCGGGCGAGGCCGCGGTTCAGCAGGTCCATCACCAGAAAGGCGAGGTCGTAGAGTACGTCGCAGGTGCCCAGTTCCTCGTCGAATTCCAGCGCGTCGAAAAGAACCGGCCTGCCGTCGATCAGCACGAGGTTACGCAGGTGCAGGTCGCCGTGGCCGCGCCGCAGGTGGCCGTCCCCGGCGCGGGTGTCGAGCAGCGGCGCGGCGCGGTCGAAGGCGGCGCGGGTTTGGCGGGAGAATTCCGTGATCCGGTCGGGGCCGAGCGTGTCCGTCATCCCGGCAAAGGCGGTCTCCAGTTCCTCGAGGATTGCACCGATGCGGGCGGCGCCGTCGCCGTCGCGGCGGGGGGCGGCCTCGTGATAGGCGGCGATTTCGTGCCCGAGCCTGTCGGCCAAATCGTCGGAGAGCGCGCCGCGCGCGGCTAGCTCGGAAAGCTCGTTCTCTTTCGGGAAGCGGTGCATCCGGAGGACCCATTCCACCGGCTCGCCGCCCCCGTCGAGGGTGAGGCCGTCATCCTCGCGGGTGACAGGGACGACATCGCGATAGATCTGCGGCGCGGCCGGCTGGTTGAGCTCGAGTTCGCGGCGGAGCATGGCCCCGCGGGTCGAAAGGGCCGTGTAGTCGAGGTAGTCGAAATGCACCGCCTTCTTGACCTTCAGCGCCGTGTCGGCGGTGAGGAAGACATGGGCGCCGTGGGTTTCGACGTGATCGGGGGACGTGTCGCCATGGGTGGCGGGATCGCCGAGAAAGGAAATGACCTCATCCTGGCTGTCGCCGGTCATGGTGTGTGCCTTTCGGACGTCTGAAGTCGTGGGTGTGTCACCCCTGCCCCGTTTGGCTCAGGACAGGCGGCCCTCGGGCGTTTCGGGGGTGGAACGGGCCAGTTCCGCCGCCTCGCCGGGTAAGCCCGGGCCCTGCGGCCCCTTGCCACGAACGAGGGATTCGACGGTGCGCAGAACGCAGGTGTCGCTGAACGGTTTCACGATCACGTCGTATTCCTGCATCGTCTCGGGCAGGTCATGCAGCGGGTTGGCGCCATCGGTCAGGAACAGCACCGGGCAGGCACGATTGGCCAATCGCGCCGCGGTGGCGATCCGCTGGCGCCGCTCGCGTCGTCCGAGGTCGACGATTCCGAGACTTGGCAGGGCGAGGTCGATGGCGCGGTTGGCGCCCTCGGCGGAATTGCAGACGATGACGGGATGATATCCCCTGTCTTCCAGCATCGAGGCCACGTCGAGCGCGACGACATTCTGGTCTTCAAGGATCAGGACCCTGCGGGCAGCCATGGGGGTACCTTTCTCGAGGTTCGATCTTGCCCCGGATATCTGGTGTCTGGCCGGCGGGCGCAACCCGGACGAGTGAAAGTAGGCAAGTACCGGCCGTGCCGGCGGCCACCATGCGACATGGGAACAATGTGTGTCATTCTACACGACCCGGCCCCTGATGAATAGTTAAACCGCTCTACCGCGCCGCCCAGTGCTGAGCGGGTCCTCTCTTGTCGGCAGGCGAAAACCGGCCTGACGGAAGCGCGGGCTGCGGGAACCTTCGAGGGGTTTTGCTGTTGGCTGGGCAGGAGGGGCACCAATGCGACACATTCCCGATATCAACAGGTTCCGCACCGGCGAGGGCGGGTTCATCGGACCCGAGGAACTGCACGATCTGCTGCTTGACGAGGGGTATTCCGCAGGCAATCGCCAGCAATATCTCAAATCCCTCCTGACCAGCCTGCCACATGCCGACGCCGAGCACGAGCCTCACCGCGCGGGCCGCGACGCCCTGATGCGCGAAGTCGAGGATGTTCTTTCACAGGAACAGGAAACGCAAGGTAACGACCCGATGTCGGACGAGGTCTGACAAAGCGCGGTTCGGATGTCTTGCCGATCAGGCGGGCCGGGCCTGGGGAAACCGGGCCCGGCTATCGGCATGTCACTCGATCTCGGCGCAGGCGATGCGTTCACCGGCATCGCCGGAGGATTGGCTCTCGTAATCGTCGAACCCGCCATGCATGACAAGCGCGCGACCCGAGACATCGCCTTCCTCGCCGCCGAGCGAGGCGAAGGTGTTGAGGACCTGGGCCTTCAGGGTGCCATCAGCCGCGACATACTGGTTCGGCATGTCGCCGGTATGGGGGCCGTCCTCGAGCAGGAACCCGTGCTTGGTGTCGCCGGCATTGTAGTGGCCGCCGGCGGACTTGAACCCGTCTTCGGGATCGCAGGTGCCCTCTTCGTGGATGTGGAAGCCATGCCAGCTCTCGGCCGGAAGGTTCTGCAGGTTCAGCTCGATCAGCAGGCCGTTGGGCGTGCCGGTCAGCGTGGCGGTGCCGGTCTCTTCACCCTCGGGGGAGAGGAACGTGACCTCCTGCGTCGCGGGCTCGGCGCCGCTGTCCTGGGCGATGGCGGCCGGGGCAAGCCCAAGGCACAGGGCGGTCGCGGCGGCGCCACACAGGGCACGCGGGAGGCGTGAGGCTGACAAGGTGGAATGGGTCATTGTGGGGTGTCCTTTCTCGGATGGGCAGCGCCGGCGCCGTCCGGGCATCGGGGCTGCACTGGGGGAAAACCGAAACCCGGCGGGGATTGTTCCTGAGTGACCGGCAGAGAAGGGTGCGCGGGGGACGCTTTGCGCAATGTACCGCCCCTCCGATACAGGCTCAGCCGTCCGGCGGCTGTTTGGCCTCGTCGCTGTCGGGCGGGTCGGACCGGGGCTTGGGATGGAGTTGTACCATCCGCAGGGCACAGGCCAGAAGGAACACGCTGATCGGCAGTACCATCAGCGTGGCCAACTGCTTCCACTCGAAGACAGTGTCGGAGGAATGGAACGCCTGCAGCGCCACCCGCAGGAACAGCACGAACAGCACCACGATGATGACCTCGGCCACCACCTGTTTCAACTGTCCGATCTGCTTGACCTTGAGCCAGTCCGGCAGCGCCAGTTCACGTTGACTGCTCTCGGGATGCAGGAACAGCGAGTAGACGCCATAGGCAAAGTAGAGCAACACGATGGCGATCAGGAACCGGTCGAGCCCCTCGATGACGCTGATCACCGCCTCCGACCCGAAGGCGGTATCGTTTTCCTCCTTGTCGGGCACGCGCAGCCCTTCGGCGAAGGCCCGGTAGATATTGTAGAGCCCGAGGAAGAACATCAGCACCGATCCCGCCAGCGAGCCTATGACGGCGGCAATCGACATGTAGCGGGAACTCAGGACGATCCTTCGTTCCATATCCGGAAAATTCAAGCTGTGTCCTTTTCAGTTCTCGGAGTGCGGCAGGGCGCATGAAGCTGATGGGTAAAACGAGTAGCCGGACACGAAGGTTCCGAACCGGCCTGCCCACGGTCGGCAGGAGGCTGCCACCGCCCCTGCCCCGCTCATCCTGCCGCGCGGCTCAGAAGCGCGGCGCAGATCACGCCGCAGGCGCTGGCGATACCGGTGAAATCGTCGCTTTCCCGGTGGGCCTGGGGGAACAGCTCGGTCACCAGCGACGCCACGACGGCGCCTGCCGCCACCGCCCGGATCAGCCCCAGCGGCCCCTCGCCCGCGTCCTGCAACAGCAGATTGCCACCGATGGTCACGCCTGACAGGATCAGCGCGGCCACCGCCCAGATCACGGCGACCCGGCGGCCGGACCATCCATTGTCGCGCATGTTGCGGGCGCCGGCCGCGGCTTCGGGCAGGTTCGACAGCACCACCGCTGCGGCGAAGGCGGACACCTCGCGCAATCCGGAGCCGATCAGATCGACCCCCAGCGCAAGGTTCTCGGGCACGCCGTCGAGGGAAATGGCGGCGAGCAGGCTCAGCCCGCTTTGCCCGCCCCAGATCTCGTCGACCCAATGATCGACGATGGCAAATCCCGCCGCGCCGGCCAAGAGCGCCAGCGATGCCGGCCCGGCGCCGGCGCTGTCCATGGCCGGGACGAACAGTTCCAGCACCAGCGAACTCAGCAAGGCACCGCCGCCGAAGGCCAGCATGTTGCCCTTCACCGCCTCGGGCAGCGGCAGGCAATAGCCCCACGCCGCACCCAGCAACAGCGAGAGGGCGACGGCGATGACGAGAAGGGTCAGCAGCATCGACGCATCATTCCAGCAGGTCGGCTTCCCAGTACTCGGTGCCCCCGGTGGGCTGATCAGCGATCAGGGCGGCCACCGTCTTGATTGCCGTCCGGGCGCTGCCAATGGGCATGCCGAAGCGCGACCAGTTGTCATCCCCCTCGCCGTCATGAAGCGGCACCACCGCGTCGTAGCGCCAAGCCTCGCGCAGTTCGTCATAGGCGCTTGTGGCGCGGGTCTCGATATCGTCGAGATCGGGGCGAGAGAGCATCCCCTCCTGCCGGGTGGTGCGGTACAGCAGCTTGCGGCGCTGGATCTCCGTCACCAGCCCCTCGCGGTCGAGCCCGGCCTCCTGCGCCGCGCGCAGCTCGTCGCGCGACAGCGGCGACAGGAAGATCGAAAGCGTGTCGTAGGCTTCCAGTACGCCGGCCTCGCGCAGCTTCGCCGGCAGTCGCGGGTTGCCCTCGTAAAGCGCGTGGTGGCCCTGGGCGTGGATCCGGTCGATGGCGGCCAGTTCAAGCGCCTGCAGGTCGCCCCGGTTGTTGACGACCACATGGCCCGTGTCATCGCGCAGCGCCTCGATCTCTTCGCGGGGGCGGAAGTGGTAATCCTTGCCGTCCTCCTCGCCCGGCCGGCGATCGCGGTCGGTATTAAGGACGAGGGCCTCCAGCGTTTCGGCCACTTTCGGGCAAAGCGTGCCGATCCCCTCTACCAGCGGGCTTTTCCCGATGCAGGACGGGCCGGAGATCAGGATCAGCCTTGGCATGGGCCGGGACCTTGCCGTGTCATCGGCCTAGTCCGCCGTGGGCGCGCCGCCATCGGGGTGCAGCACGTGGCCGGTCATGAAGGAACTGTCGTGACAGCTCAGGAACAGGATCGAGGGCGCGACCTCGTTGGGCTGGCCGGGGCGGCCCATCGGGTTGCCCTCGCCAAAGCCGTCCACCTTTTCCGGCGGAAAGGAGGCGGGGATCAGCGGGGTCCAGATCGGCCCCGGCGCCACCCCGTTCACGCGGATGCCGCGCGGCGCCAGCTTGTGCGCCAGCGCCCGGGTGAATGACAGGATCGCGCCCTTGGTAGCAGAATAGTCGATCAGCAGATCCTCGCCGCGATAGGCGGTGACGGAGGTGGTGGCGACGATGGCGCCGCCGTCATCGAGATGCGGCAGCGCGGCCTGCACCATGAACATCTGGCCGAAGATATTGGTGCGGAACGTGGCCTCGATCTGGTCTTCCGAGACGTCCTCGAACTCCTCCTGCCCGTGCTGTTCGCCGGCATTGTTGACGAGGATGTCGAGCCGGCCCCACTCTCCGGCCACTTGGGCCACGGCGTCGAAACAGAACCGCCGGTCGCCCACGTCGCCGCGAATGCCCATTGCCTCGGCCCCTTCGGCGCGGATGGCCTCGAGCGTGTCCTCGGCGTCGCGCTCCTCGTCGAGGTAGAGGATCGCCACCTTGGCCCCTTCGCGGGCGAAGAGCACGGCGGTCGCCCGGCCGATCCCGGAATCGCCGCCGGTGATCACGGCGACCCGCCCCTTGAGCCGGCCCGAGCCGGGATAGCGCGGCATGTAGTCGGGCGCGGGCGACATTTCGTGTTCAAGCCCGGGTTGCTGATCCTGAACCCGGTATTCGGAATACTGCGTCATGAAAACCCTCCGAAGGCGATGAGAACGGCGATGATGGCGATGGCCCCGGCCACAAGCGCCAGAAGCACGCGCGGGCGCAGGCGCGCCCCTTGCAATTCGGCCGGGCCGCGTTTGTGGTCGGCGGGTTTGGCGCGCCCGGCCTCGGCCGAGCTGGCCACGGCCACCTCCTCGTTGGTGGGGGGCGTGCCCGCGGCCTCGGCGTCGGTGCCAAGGGGGGCCGCGGCGGGGTCGGAGGCCGCGGCCTTGTCGGCGGCCCCGCCCCTGTCGATGTGGTCGCGCAGACGGGTGGCCGCCGCGGAGCCGTTGGTCTTGTCGGCGGTTTCGGTTTCGGGGTGGCGGCGGTTTGGGGTGTCCTGCGTCATGCCTTTCCAACAAGCCCGGCGCGCGGAAGTTCCGGCGCGCGGGCGGACTTCGCCGAAATCTGCCGATCGCGCGCCCGTTCGCCGGGGTGGAAACCGGTGTGGAAACCGGAACATCTGCGCGCTCGCCTACGTTGGGTGCCGGGATGTCTCGCCCCGCCCGTATCCGGCGAGCCAGAGGAAAGCCGCAGGTTGTGAGCACCAAGAAACGCCCGACAATCATCATCACCGGGGCCATGGGACGGATCGGCCAGCAATTGCGCGAGCGCCTGTCCAGCAAGTACAACGTCGTCGGGCTCGACCTGCCGGAGGCCGCCGAGGGCAAGTGCATCGGCTGTGACCTGACCGACCCGGCCTCGGTCGAGCTGGCCTTCCGCACGCTGGCGGAAGAACATGGGCGCTCCATCGCCTCTGTCATCCACCTTGCCGCCTATTTCGATTTCTCCGGCCGCGAGAGCCCGCTTTACGAGAAGGTCAACGTGGGTGGGACGCGCAACCTGATCCGGGGGTTGCAGGATTTCGAGGTCGAGCAGTTCGTCTATTCCGGTACCATGCTGGTACACGCCCCCACCCGCCCCGGCGAGTTGATCGACGAGAGCGCGCCCATGGGGCCACGCTGGGCCTATCCGCAATCCAAGGCCGAGACGGAACAAGTGCTGCGGCAGGAGGCGGGCGATATTCCGGTGCTCTTCCTGCGTCTGGCCGGGCTTTACGACGACAAGACCGCCGTGCCGACACTGTCGCACCAGATCGCCCGGATCTACGGGCGCGACATGGAATCGCATGTCTTTGCAGGCGACACCTCGGCCGGGCAGGCCTTTCTGCATCAGGAGGATATGCTGGACCTCTTCGAGCGGGCCGTCGACCGGCGGGCCGAGCTTGAGCCGGGGCTGGAGGTGCTGGCGGGCGAGCCGGAGGTGATGAATTACGAGGCGCTGCAACAGCGCATCGGCGGGCTGATCCATGGCGAGGAGAATTGGCAGACCATCGCGCTGCCGCAACCGGTGGCGCGGCTTGGTGCGAAGCTTCAGGTACGGGCCGAGCCGGTCGTGCCGGATGCTTTCGACGAGGGCGAGACGCCGTTCATCCGGCCCTTCATGATCGACATGGCCTCGGACCATTATGCGCTCGATATCACCCGGGCGCGCGAGCGGCTGGACTGGTCGCCTGATCACCGCATTCACGACGGGCTGGAGGCGTTGGTGGCCTCGCTCAAGGACGATCCGGCGGGCTGGTACCGGGCCAACGGGATCAAGCCGCCGGCTTGGCTGCGCTCGGCCGAGGAGCGCAGTGACGACGCCGAAGCGCTGCGCACCCGCCACGAGCGGCGCTATCGCGAGGCGCATCGCGACGGGCTGTGGGCGCATTGGATCAATGCCGGGCTTGGCGTGTGGCTGATGAGCGCGCCGGCGCTGTTGGGCTATGAAGATACGTGGATGACGGTCAGCGACGTGGTGGCCGGCGCATTGGTCATCGTCTTTGCCTTCCTGTCGATGTCGTGGCGGCTTTGGCCTGCGCGGTGGATGACGGCGGGCGTGGGCGTCTGGGTGATGGCCGCGCCGCTGCTGTTCTGGGCGCCGACGGCGGCGGCCTATGCCAATGGCACGCTGGTGGGCATGCTGATCGCGGGGCTGGCCGTGGCGATCCGCCCGCCGCCGGGCGTGTCGGCGGCGGCGGCGCAGTCGGGCCCGGTGGTGCCGCCGGGGTGGAGCTATTCGCCCTCGGACTGGTTCCAGCGGCTGCCGGTGATCTTTCTGGCCGTCGTCGGCCTGATCATCTCGCGCTATTTGACGGGCTATCAGCTCGAAAGCCTGCCGGGGGTCTGGGACCCGTTCTTTGCCGGGACCGAGCCGGGCAAGAACGGCTCGGAACAGATCACCACCTCGGATGTCTCGGAGGCGTGGCCGGTGCCCGATGCCGGTATCGGCGCGCTGACCTACGGGCTGGAGATCCTTGTGGGTGCCATCGGCTCGGCCTCGCGCTGGCGGACGATGCCGTGGCTGACGGTGCTGTTCGGGATCATGATCGTGCCGCTGGGCGCGGTGTCGATCTTCTTCATCGTGATCCAGCCGATCCTGATCGGCACCTATTGCACGCTGTGCCTGATCGCGGCGGCGGCGATGGTGTTGCAGATCCCCTTCTCGGTCGACGAGATGGTGGCGACCTATCAATTCCTGCGGCGGCGTCACAAGGCGGGCCAGCCGTGGCTGAAAGTGTTCTTCACCGGCGACACGGACGAAGGACCGACGCGGTTCCCGGCCGAGGATTTCGAACGCGGACCGCGCGAGATCATCCGCGACATGCTGACCGGGGGCATGACCCTGCCCTGGACGCTGGCGGCGAGTGCCGCGCTAGGCGCCGGGCTGATGCTGTTGCCGCTGGTCATATCGTGGGAGAGCCCGATGGTCGGCACCTTCCACGTGGCCGGCGCGCTGGCGATCACCGCGGCGGTCACCGCGTTGGCCCCGGTGGCAAGGCTGGCGCGGGTGTTCAACATTATCATCGGCGTGGCGCTGCTCTTCGCGCCCTTCCTGGTCGAGGCAAGCTGGGGCGTCTTCGCGCTCTCGGCACTGGCAGGGCTGGCGCTGATCGCGCTCAGCATCCCGCGCGGGGCGGTGCATGACAGCTATGGCGACTGGGACAGGCTGATCCGGTGACGCCCCCTGCCCCTATCGCGGCTCGGGCGGGGTTTCATCGGGCCAGCGCGGCGCCTCGCGTGGCTCATCGGGCACTTCGCGGGGCTCGGGCGGCACCTCGTCGGGCTGGCCGGGCAATTCGCCGGGGTTGGGATAGGGCACCTCGGTGGGCTGGCGCCCGGCGGTGACGGTGTCGTGGCGTTGATGCGGCATTTCGGGTCTCCTTGAAAATGGCCGCTCAGTCGGCGGCCGCCCAGTCTTCGGCCTTGTCCACCTGATCGCGCAGGAAGAACTCGACATCGGCGCTGGTCAGCGCCTCGGCGGCCTTGGCGCTCAGCTTCTCGCCGCCGGTGCCGCCGACCACGGCAATGCGGCGGAAATCGTCGAAATGGCGGGCGTCGAACTTGAGGTCCTTCCAGAGCGCCGCGATATCCCAGCCGCGCATGTCGTCCAGCTCGACCACGGCGTTCAGCTTACCGCGCGACTGGTCCATCGCCTGTTCGATCTCGGGAATCGCGGTATCGTATTCCTTCGCGGTCAGTTTGCCGCTGACACGGATGGTGACGAGCCTTTTGGCGGGGGCATGGCCGATCTCGATCATCTGCTTTCTCCTTTTCACGGGCTGGATTGGGCAGGGAAACGCGCCCGTCATGCCCGGCGTTCCCGGCAGGCGGCCCCCACCATCGGCGGAACGCCGCCATCCCCGCCCCGGTCGCCCACGCCTGATCGCAATTCCGTGAGCCATCCGGGAACTGCCACGGGTCAGGCGTGTTGACCCTGTGACCCCAGAGAAATCGGAGCGACGGCCATGACCCAGACGACCGGTTCGACCAGCCCCTCCGACCCTTCCGACCCTTCGGATGGGAGCGACACCAAGCTCAAGCGCGCCATCGGCCCGGGTCTTCTTCTGCTTTTCATTGTGGGCGACGTGCTGGGCACCGGCATCTACGCGCTGACCGGCAAGGTGGCCGAGGAAGTCGGGGGGATGGTCTGGCTGCCGTTCCTCGTGGCCTTTGCCGTCGCCACGTTGACGGCCTGCAGCTATCTCGAGCTTGTCACCAAGTACCCCAAGGCGGCCGGCGCCGCGCTTTATACGCAAAAGGCCTTCGGCATCCATTTCGTGACCTTCCTCGTGGCCTTCGCGGTGATGTCTTCGGGCCTGACCTCCTCGGCCACGGCGGCGCGGGCCTTTGCCGAGAATTTCTCGACCGGGTTCGCTTTTGAATTCGGGTCGGTCGCGGTGACGGTGATCGGGCTGGCCTTCATCGGCGCCATTGCCCTGATCAACCTGCGCGGGGTCAGCGAGAGTGTGCTGCTCAACGCGGTCTTCACCTGTATCGAGTTGACCGGCCTGATCATCATCATCGGCATTGGCGTCATGGTGTTTGGCGCGGGCGAGGCGGATATCGGCAAGGCGTTCGAGTTCGAAAGTTCTGACGGGATATTCTGGCCGGTGATCGCGGGCACGACGCTGGCCTTCTTTGCCATGGTGGGGTTCGAGGATTCGGTGAACATGGCCGAAGAGACGAAGCGCCCGTCGCGCACCTTCCCAAAGGTGCTGTTCGCCGGGCTGGCGATTGCCGCGCTGCTTTACCTTGTCGTCTCGATCGTGGCCATTTCCATTGTCCCGGTCGAGGAACTGGCCAAGGGGGACACGCCGCTTCTGAAGGTGGTCGAGAGAGGCGCACCCGCTTTTCCGCCATGGGTCTTCGGGCTGATCACCATGATCGCAGTGGGCAACTCGGCGCTGATCAACCTGCTGATGGCCAGCCGCCTCGTCTATGGCATGAGCGAGGAAGGCGTGCTGCCATCGGTGCTGGGCCGGGTGAACCGGAGCCGCAAGACGCCCGTCACCGCGATCATCTTCACCTCGATCCTCGCGGCGGGGCTGGTGACCTTCGTGGGTGCGGTGCCGGAACTGGGCGGCACGACGGCGCTTCTGCTGCTGGCGGTGTTCACGGTGGTCAACGTGGCGGTGCTGGTGCTGCGGCGCGACAAGGTCGAGCATGAGCATTTCAAGAGCCCCACCTACGTCTCGGTGGCCGGTGCGCTGAGCTGTGCCTTCCTCGTGGGTCCATGGACGGGGCGCGACCCCTCGCAATACATGATCTCGGCGGTGCTGATCGGGATCGGCGTGGCGCTCTGGCTGGTCACGCAACTGTGGATGCGGCGATCGAAGTGAAGGCGTCTCAGCGCGACACAACCACTGGCCGCCCCTCGTGGTCGAGCACGTCGAAGCGGGTCTCGTAGAGATCGCCCAGCACGTCCGATGTCAGGATCTCGGCGCTGTCCCCGCTGGCGTGAAGCCTGCCGTCCTTCATCGCGATCACCCGGTCGGCCCATGCGGCCGCCGCGTTGATATCGTGCAGCACCACCACCACAGAGCGCGCCGCCGGCCCCGGCCGGGTCAGCTCGTGCAGCCGGTGCATCAGGTCGCGGGCGTATTTCGGATCGAGCGCGTTGAGCGGCTCGTCGAGCAGCAGCCACGGCGTCGACTGTGCCCAGACCATCGCCACCTGCGCCCGCTGTCGCTGTCCGCCCGACAGGGTGTCGAGCGCGCGGTCGGCCATGGGGTCGAGATCGAAGGTCTCGAGCGCCTCTTGCGTGAGCCGCGCATCCTCGGGCCCCGGCCGGCCCTGATGGTGCGGCCAGCGCCCGAACCCCACCAGTTCCCGCACCGACAGGCGGTTCACGATGGTCTGCGACTGCTGAAGCAGCGCCACGGCGCGGGCGCGATCGCGGTCGGGCAGCGACAGGACCGGCGCGCCGTCCACATGCACCTCACCCGCCGCCGGGCGGTTCAGCCCGGCAAGGCAATGCAGCAGGGTCGATTTGCCCGCGCCATTGGGTCCGATCAGCGCGGTGATGCCGCCTGATGCGATCTCGACCGAGACGTCCGACAGGATGCGGGTGCTGCCCGCGTCGTAGCTGAGATGGGAAACCGTGATCAAAGGCGCCTCCGGCCAAGAACGAGAGCGAGAAAGAGCAGCCCGCCGAGAAACTCGACCACCACGCCAAGCGCGCCTTGCTGGCCCAGCAGGCGTTCGAAGAGGAACTGCCCGGCGACGAGGGTGATCGCGCCGATGATGGCGGCGGCGGGCAGAAGCAGGGCGTGGCGGCTGTCCGGCACCGCCTCGCGGGCGAGGCTGGCGGCGATCAGCCCCAGAAAGGTCATCGGCCCGACCAGCGCGGTCGCCGCCGCCACCAGCACGGCCACCAGCGCCAGCGCCTGCATGACCACCCGGTCATAGTCCAGCCCCAGCCCCCGCGCGACGGGCCGGCCAAGGGCGGCCACGTCGAGCGATGGCGCCAGCCGCAGCGCGCCCGCCATGGCCAGCGCGATCAAACCCCCGGCGATCCCGAGATTGGCGGTCTCGACGCTGTTGAAACTGGCGAAGGTGACAAATTGCAGGATCGAGAATTCCGACGGGTCGAGCAGACGTTGCGCGAAATCCGACAGCCCGCGCAGGAGCAGGCCAAGCACGATGCCGGTCAGCACCATCCGGGCGATATCCTCGGCCCCCCGCCGCAACAGGACATGGAACAGCAGGAGCGCCGCGCCGGCCATCAGCGCCGTCTCGCCAAGAAAGGTCAGGTTGGGGTGAAGCTGCGTGAAGCCGACGCCGCCCAGCGTCAGGATCAGCATGGTCTGCAGGAAGATGAACAGCGCGTCGAACCCCACGATCCCGGGGGTCAGGAGCCGGTTGCCGACGATCGTCTGGAACAGCACCGTCGCCGCCCCGGTGGCCGCGCCCACGAGGATCAGCGCCGCCAGCTTGGTCGCCCTGAGCGACAGGATGAAGCCCACCGGCTCGCGCAGGTGCCATGTCAGGAACATGAGCGCGGCGGCCAGCAGCACGCCGGTCAGCGCAAGCACCCGTCGGTCAGCCATGGGCGCGCCCTGCCTGCCGGGCGTTGAGCATCCACAGGAAGACACAGGCGCCGAAGACGGCGAAGATCGTGCCCGCCGGGATCTCGTAGGGCGGGCGCAGAACACGCCCGAGGATATCCGCCGTCAGCACCGATGCCGCTCCGAGCGCCGCCACCACCGGCAGGTTGGCCCGCAGGTTGTCGCCGCGCCAGCGCGAGACGATATTGGGCGCCAGCAGCCCCACGAAGGGCAGATACCCCACCGTCACCACGATCACCGCCGTGATCACCGCCACCGCCGCCAGCCCGAGCCCCCGCGTCTGGCCATAGTTCAGCCCGAGGCTGCGCGCCTGCGCCTCGCCAAAGCCCAGAAGCGTGATCCGGTCGGCGATGGCATAAAGCAGCCCGGCGATGATCGCCATGATCCAGAGCATTTCATACCGCCCCTGCATGACGCCCGAGAACTCGCCCAGCCGCCATGTGCCGAGATACTGCATCAGGTCCGCCGTCCACGCGATCCAGATCGCCGAGGAAAACAGGATGCCGCCATAGATCAGCCCGATGATCGGCAGCAGCATCGGGTCATGTCGCGGGATGGCACGGGCGATGAGCAGGAACACCCCCATGCCCGCCAGCGCCGCCACGGCCGCCACCGACATCTTGGTCACGATCGCCGCGCCGGGCGCCAGAAGGGTGATCCCCAGCAGCCCCAGCATCGCCGCCTCGGGCGTGCCGATCAGCGACGGCTCGACCATGCGGTTTTGCACCGATTGCTGCACCACCACCCCCGCCAGCGCCAGCCCGACGCCGGTCAAGAGCGCGGCGGCGGTGCGGGGAAAGCGGCTGATCGCCAAAATCCAGCCCGCATCAAGCTCGCCCGTGAAGATCGAGGTGGCGCCGACGCATAGGCTGACCGCCGACAGCCCGCCCAGCAGCAGCGTCCAGACCATCCATGACTTCAAGAACCGGACCCTTCCCCGCCGAAGGCCTCGATCAGCTCGTCCAGCGTGCCCAGCATCGACTGAATACCGCCGCCCGCGATGTAGAGCGGGCCAGAAGCGAGGTAGAGGATACGCCCCTCCTTCGCCGCCGTGGTGCCATTGGCCAGCGGGTTGTCGAGCGTCGCCGCGGCAGAGTTGCCCTCGGCGCCGATGGCCGCGCCCCGGTCGATCACCAAAAGCCAATCGGGGTCGATCTCGGCCAGAAACTCGAACGAGACCGCCTCGCCATGGGTTTCCGCCGCCACGCCCGGATAGGCCTCCGGCAGGCCGGTCGCATTGTGCAGCCAGCCGTAGCGGCTGTCGTCGCCATAGGCGGAAATCTTGCCGCCATTGGTCAGCAGGATCAGCCCGTTGCCCTTGCCCGCGATGACCTCGCGCGCCGTGGACAGCCGCTCGTCGAGCGTGGTCAGAAGCGCCTCCGCCTCGGCGGTCTTGCCGAACAGCTTGCCATAGGCCGTCAACCGCGCCTTGGCCTGCCCCACCATGTCAGCGCCCCAGATCGTCATGTCGATGGTGGGCGCGATCCGCGACAGCGCATCGACCTGCGGCGAAGAGCGTCCGCCGGCAACGATCAGGTCGGGGCCCATCACCGCCAGCGCCTCGAAATCCGGCTCGAAGAGCGTGCCGACCGGGGTGCTGTCGCCTGCCACCGCCTCGAGATACGGCAGGTAAAGCGGACGCGGCGCGCCATCGACCGGCACCCCGAGAGCCGCCAGCGTATCGAGCGCCGCCATGTCGAACACCGCCACGCTTTGCGGTTCGGATTGCAGCACGACATCGCCGCGCGCGGTTTCCACCGTCACCTCTTGGGCCCAGACGGGCGCCGAGGCGCAAAGACACGCAGCCAGACCGGCCGCCAGAAAGCATTTCATCGCAGGGCGCTCCCGAACTTCTGAATGCGCTTGGCTTGCGAAGGGCTGGCGGCGCGGGTCGGGCACTGGATACGCCCTTGCCAGCGGAGGGCGCAAGGCTTAATTCTTTCCAAAACAGTCAGGAATGTGAGAATGACCGAGACCCTCAAGGCCGAAACCGGCGTCTTCCCCACGCAGAACGCCAGCAAGTATCTCCAGCAATTGTGCAAGCACTTCGCCCACAAGGTCGAGGTCGACTATGATGCCGAGACCGGCAAGGCCGCCCTGCCCCCCGGCCCGGCCGAGTTGCACGCCACTGACCACGACCTGACCGTGACGATTACGGGCGAGGACGAAGCGGCGCTGAACGTGGCGCGCTATATCATCGATTCCCACCTCGAACGCTTCGCTTTCCGCGAGAATTTCGAGAGGATGGACTGGCAGGCGGTCTGAGCGCGGCCATGTCGGGTCGGGCCTGATCGGGACTAATGGCTCGGCAACGCGCCGCACCGGGACTCACTGTGTTTCGTGGTGCAGTCGAGCGTTATAGAGACTCGAAGTACCATCTCCGCTCCGACCCATTCATGGACGTATCCAAAAAGCACCTGCGCGGAATCGAGGGCGAAGCCCGCCGCGCATCGACGGGCCGTACCGACGGCACGGCGATTTGGCAATCGGAGTGCGACGCGCGAATGATGGATGTGTCTGGCAGGCATAAATTGCCCATCACCAACGTTGGTTCGCCGCACCACGCCCCGTCGATGCACGGCTTCTTACCGTCGTGGACAAAGCATCATGCCCAAAGAGTTCGGCCGAGAGGTACACCACGAAATGCAAAAGGGGCGCAGCAACCGCGCCCCTTCCCTGTTAATTCGAGGGCAGGCCCTTAGAACTTGACCCGCGCCGTCAACTCGAACGTGCGGCCCGGCTCATTCAGCGGAACCACGTTCCCCATGCCGATCCCGTCCGAGCTGCGTGAGGCATAGGTTTCGTCGAGCACATTGCGCACGTCCAGCCGGATCTCGACATTGGGCGCCATCTTCGGCGTGTAGGCGGCGTAGAGGTCAAGCGCCTCGTAGCCCGACAGCTTGACCGGCGTGTCATGGTTGTCGAAGGCGATCTCGGCCGTGCCGCCGAGGCGCCAATGCTGGCTGAGATCATAGGCCGCTTCCAGCCCGACGATGCTGCCCATCGGGCGGCCGAAGTAATAGGCGGTCGATCCGATGGTGGCGTTGTCCAGCTCGACATCGGCATAGGTATAGTTCGCGCGAAAGAAGCCGCGGCTGCCGTAATAGCCCAGCGACCCGTCGAAGCCCCGCGACACGAGGTCGGACACCGCGGCGCGGTTGCCGCCGGTGGGCACCACGGCGTTGATGTCGTTGACCTCGGTATAGAACAGCGCACCGCTCGCCTCCCACGGGCCGCTGGCATAGCGCAGACCCACCCGCGCGGCATTGGCGCGCGAGGTGGTGATGCCCGCATAGGTCCACGCCCCGCCGAAATTGATCAGCGCCGCCTCGCCCAACTCGTAGCCGCCCCAGCTCGACGCAAGCCCCGCGTTGAGCGTCCAGCGGTCGCTGAGGATCACGTCGACGGAGGCATTGGCGCTGACGTCGGTGTCGTCGAAGGTCTGGCCGGTCGCCGCGGTGAATTCCTGCGTGTCGATCCGCGCGCCGTAGGAGACCGAAACCCGGTCGCTGACATCCTGCCGGGCCTGCGCATAAAGCCCCACATTGGTCAACTCTTCCTTGCCCGAACTACCGAACGGTCCCGGCCCGCGGCCCCGGCCCCGCGCGGTTTCGTGGAAGAAATCGAGCCCCGCGGTCAGCGTGCCGTTGCCGATATCCCACTCGTTCTGGACGATCCCGCTCAGGCTGTCATTCACCCCCCAGACGCCCGAGGCGTCGATCTCCTGCTCGTTGTAGCTGAGCTGGATCATCGGGTCGAACCAGCCTTCGGGCTGTTCGTCGGTATAGGTCATCGTGTAGGAGGTGCGCCGCGACAGGGCGTCGACGAAGACGCTGGGCCGGCCCACCACGGCGGCAAAGTCGGGCCGGGTGAAGAGGATGCCGCCCGGGCCCGCCTGGGCCGCGCGGGTGCCGGTATCCTCGGTCTGCGAGGCGGAGAATTCCAGCCGCTCGCCGCCCCGGCTTTCATAGGCCAGCTTGAGGATATAGTCGGTCAGGTCCGCCTCGGTGCCCGGCACGCGGTTGCCCGAGCCGTCATCGTAATCGCCGCTCTTGTGGCGCGTGGCGCTCAGCAGCCATTCGAACCCGCCCTGCCGGCCGAAGAGCGTCAGCGTGCCCCGCCCGCTGTCCTCGTTCGAGCCGATCGTGGCCGAGGCCATGCCGCCGAAATTGTCCCCCTCTTCCAGAAGATCCTTGGCATCCTTGGTCTCATACGCGATGCGCCCGGCAAGCGCGCCGGGGCCGGCATCGGCCGGCGCGATCCCCTCGCTGACCTCGACGCGCTTGAGCAGCGCGGGGTCGAGCAGCACGTTGCCGGTGTGGTGAAAGGCCGACTTGTTCTGACGCGCGCCGTCGATGGTGATCGACAGCAGGCTTTCCTCGATCCCGTTGACAAAGACCTTCTGGGCAATCGCCGCCCCGCCGCTGGCCACGATCGAGGATTCCCCGGCGAACACATCCTTGGTGGTCGAGGCGTTGCGGTTCTCGAGGTCTTGCTCGTCGATCTCCTCGTTGCCCAGCAGCGCCTGCGCCTTGCTCGATTCAATCCGCAGCGTGCCAAGGAAGAGCGGGTCCGCCTCCTGTGCCTGTAGCTGTGCCGTTCCGGCGGCCGCGACCGCGCCAGACAGAATCCATCCGAAATGTTTCATCGCTACCCTCGTGTTCGTCGTGTTTCCCGATTGGCTGAAACGCGACGAATGAGGGCGTTCTGGCTGCTAAGACTGTTTTTTACAGTTTCATGCCTGTTACCCGACTAATTTACTATGTCAATACGCCCAGCCCGGCAAAACCCGGCTGTGTCATATCGGAAACGGGCCATGCCGGGCTGCCGGGGCGATTGGGCGCGGATCAGTGGCCGGGGTTCTCGGGGTCGGCCTCGCCCTCGCCCCGGTCGAAGCTTTGGAACCATGCGGCGACAAGATCGCTGTCACCATGCCGCCGCCGCCATTGCCGGATCGCGTTGCGCAGACCGGCGCGGGCAAGCCGGGCCCCGGGCTCCTGCCACTCGTCGGGCGGGGCGCCGGCATCCAGCGCCTGCCAGACCCGCGTTTTCTGGGCGGTGTAATCTTCAGGCCCCCACAGGGCGAGCAACGCCTGGAACGCCACAAAAGCGGGCTCGTCGAAACTCTTGTCCTCGCCCAGCCGGCCCATGACGGGGCTTTTCGGGTGGAACCCCGCGCAGGGCACCCAGCCCTCGGGGATGGGCGTATTGGCCGAATGTGTCCGCCCGGCGCGCAAAAGCTTGGGTAGGACATGGGTGTGCGGCCCTTCCGGAGAGGTGCCGCCGGTATCCGGTCCGCCAATCATCTGGTAGACCTCGACCCGCCCCAGACGGGTCAGCGCGACGCGATGCGGATGGGCCTTCAGGATGGCGGGCATGGCGGGATTGTCGGCCTCGAACAGCGACCGCCCGGCATGGGCGCGCAAGACTTGCAGAAGCGCCTTGTCGGCGGTGCGGATGCAGAAATCCACCTGCGGCTGGGCCAGCCCCATGTCAAAGAGCACGGCCTCGCGGTCCTCGGTCCGGATGGCGCCCGCGTCGGGGCCAAGCTCGGTCAGAACATCGCGGCGGTGCATCGCGGCCTCCGCCTCGGGCAGGCACAGGGCGAGGCCTTGGGTCCAGCGATGGGTCTTCGGGCTCAGCGTTTCGTAGGCCACCGGGCGCACACCATCGAGCCGGTCGATGCGGATGGCGCCGCGGGTCGTGCCCTGTTCCAGCGTCCGGGCCCTTGGTGGCGCGGCGTCGCCGGCGACATGGTGAAACTCGGCAATCGCGCCGAAGGAGCCCATGTTCCAGCCCGCATCGGGATCGTTCAGCCCGCGGCGCAGGACGTCCTCAAGATATTGAATTGCTCATCTCCCCTCGTGTCGCCAGCCAGTGGCGCGCGCCCTCCAGCACGGCGGTATGGACCGCGCGGCCCGTGGCCTCGCCAATTTCGGTGTGCAGCCCGGCATAGCGCTGATCGCCCGGATAGGCCGCGATTGCCACGCAGTCGGTGCCGGTGCCCGTGGCCCGGCCGGGACCGAGGGGCATGTCGGCCTCCATCACCGCCGCGGTGCGGGCCTGCACGGCGATGCTCATCGCCTCGAGCAGCGCCGGTTCGGTCAGGCCGCGATTGAGCCGCAGGGCCACGTTGATGGTGCCCCACTCCTGTCCGGCGCGGTCGATCCGGTGGCCGACCCGCTCGGCGTTTGACAGGCCCACGGTGGCCACCGCCTGCGCCTCGGTCGCGCCCGCCGTGGCGGTGGCGCGGGTGAAATGGCGGATATCGCGCGAGGTCAGGAAGGTGACGGCATCGGACGCTCCCCGTGCCGCCAGCTCCCCCTCAAGCCACGTCTCGACATCCAGCTCTTCCGGCAGGTCGGCATTGCGCACCTCGCGCCACAGGATCCGCCGCGCCTGCACCAGCCCGGGGCGATGCACGGCCCAGCTCAGCACCTGCATCTCCTGGCCTAGGTCAAACTCGAGCCACGGGCGGTCGAGCGTCACGGCGCTCATCGGATCACCTCCAGCGGCTGATAGATCGGCCCGTCCTCGGTATCGCGGTACCATGCGGTGATGTGGAAGACATGCGCCAGCCGCTCTGGCGTCAGCACCTCGGCCGGCGGGCCATCGGCGACCACCCTGCCCTCGCCCAGCATGACGATCCGGGTGCATTGGCGGGCCGCAAGGCTGAGATCGTGCAGCGAGACCAGCACCGACTTGCCCGATTGCGCCAGATTGCCAAAGGTCTGCATGGTGGAAATCTGATGCGCCGGGTCGAGCCCGGCCACCGGCTCATCGGCCATCAGAAGCGGCGTGTCCTGCGCCAGCGCCCGGGCGATCAGCACGCGGGCCTGCTCGCCGCCGGAGAGGCGCGTGGCGGCGCGATGGCGCATGCCGGTCAGCTCCATCCAGTCCAGCGCCGCCTCGGTGCGCGCGCGGTCGGCCTCGGAGGGGCGGCGCCCGGTCATGTGCGGCATCCGCCCCAGCATCACCACGTCCTCGACGCTCACCGGCCAGGCGATCTCGCGCGATTGCGGCATCCACGCTACCTGCCGGGCCCGTTCGGAGGGCGACAGCCCGGCGAGCGAACTGGTTCCGGTGAAGGGCAACAGCCCCAGCGCGGCGCGCATCAGCGTGGTCTTGCCCGCGCCATTCGGCCCGATCAGCCCCACCAACTCGCCTTCGCCGATGGATAGCGACACGTCGCGGAACACGTCCCGCCCGCGCAGGGAAACCGAGAGGTCGGAGAGTGTCAGCAGGCTCATATCCGCTCCTGCCGCAGTTTGAGGATCAGGTGCAGGAAGAGCGGCGCGCCCACCAGCGCGGTCAGCACGCCCAGCTTGAGGTCGCGCGACGGCAGGATGACGCGCACGGCGATATCCGCCGCCAGCACCATCGCCGCCCCGCCCATCGCCGAGGCCCACAAAAGCCGCGAGGGCCGCGCGCCCACCAGAGGGCGCAGGATATGCGGCACCACCAGCCCGACAAAGCCGATGGCGCCCGCCACCGCCGTGCCCGCCCCCACCACGCAGGCCGTGCCTAGCACCAGTTGCAGGCGCAGCCGCGTCAGCCGCACGCCCATCGCCTCCGCCGCGTCCTCGCCCAGCGTCAGCGCGTCCAGCCCCCGGCCCAGCGAGGCAAGGATCGCCACACCCACGGCCATGAAGGGCAGCGCCAGCCAGACATGTGTCAACGACCGGTCGGCCAGCGAGCCCATCATCCAGAACACGATCTCGTTGGCCGCGAACGGGTTGGGCGACAGGTTCAGCACCAGCGAGGTGAGCGCACCCGCCAGCGCCGACACCGCGATACCCGCAAGGATCAGCGTCAGCGACCCGCCGCGCGGCCCCGCCAGCAGCATCACCAGCGTGACGCCCCCCAACGCCCCGGCAAGCGCCATCAGCGGCAGGACAGGCATGAAGACCGCCGCCAGCCCCGTCTGGATCGCCAGCACCGCCCCCAGCGCGGCCGAGCCGGACACGCCGATCAGCCCCGGCTCGGCCAGCGGGTTGCGCAGGTAGCCCTGCATCGCCGCCCCGGCCAGCCCCAGCGAGCCGCCGATCATCACCGCAAGGATCATCCGCGGCAGCCGGATCTCTCGCATCACCAGCGTCAGCGGCCCGCCATCACCGCCAATCAACGCCGCCAGGCTTTCGCCCGCGCCCACGCCCGCCGGCCCGATCAGTAGCGAGGCCAGCATCAATGCCGCCACCAGCAGCCCGAGGGGGATCATCACCCGGCTCATTCCGCCGCCCCGGTGATCTCGCGCCGTGCCGCGCCCAGCCCCTCGATCGCGCGCAGCACGTAGGGCGTGCCGCAAACCCAGTCATGATCGGTCATGGTCGCCCCGACCCGCGCCTCGCGGAACGCGCGCACGGCGGGATGATCCATCACCTCTTCCGACCGCGAGCTTCCGGGATAGGGCCGCGCGGTGATCACCGCGTCCGGAACGGTCATCGCCAGCCCCGCCACCGGAAGCTTCAAGCCCCAGCCATAGCCCGCCTCAACCGCCGCGTTGTCGAACCCGGCGGCCATCAGGATCTGCCCCGCCAGCGTGTTCTCGCCCGAGGTGTAGCCATTGGCATAGTAGAGCACCGCTGACGGTCGTTCCCTGATCTCCGCCCGCAGGGCCGCGAGGCGCGTGTCGTATTCCTCGAGCATGCGCGCCGCGGCCTCCTCCCGGTGCAGCACCTCGCCCATCAAGGTGATCCGGTCGCGCACATCCTCGAGCGAGGATGAGCCGGGAAACACCACCACCGGGACGCCCAGCCGCTTGAGCATCGCCGTCGTCGCCTGCGAGGAAAACTGCCCGGCGACCACGAGATCGGGCTGCATGAGATAGATCTTCTCCGCCAGCCCGTGATTGATGACGTAATTCTCCGCCTCGTCCGCCATGGCCGAGGCCCTCCGGTCCGTGGCGATATAGCTTACCGAATGAAGCTGCCCCTCGCCCGCCAGCATCATCGCCAGCTGGTCGGTGCAAAGGTTCATCGACACCACGCGGGCCGGCGCCCCCTGCTGCGCCACCCCTGCCCCGGCGGTGATGACCGCCAGTGCAAGGGCGCCCAGCCGGTTTATCCAGCCCGCGCCCGTCACCTCAGAACTTGCTCGTCGCGCCAAAGAACACCGTGCGCCCCTGTGTCGCAAACCCGTCGAGTTCCTCGTAACGCTCATCGGTCAGGTTGTGAATGCCGGCGGTCAGCCGGACCGTGTCGGTCACGTCATGGCTCATGCGAAGATCGACCAGTGTGTAATCCGACAGGCGCACCGTGCCGGCGCCCATCGAGGCAGCGGTGAAATCGGTGTCGAAATTGCCCGCCACGTGGCGCACATCGACATTGAACCGGGTGCGGTCATTGGGCATCCGGTAGCCCAGCTGCAACAGCGCCTCATGCTCGGGCCGCCGCACCTCGACCGTGCCGTTGGGGTTCGACGCGTCGAGCCAGGTATAGCTCAGCCCGACGTCGAACCGGTCGGTGACCGAAAGATCGGCCGAAACCTCCACCCCTTTCCGATCGCTTCGGCCGATCTGGTTGATCGGGGTGGAAAACCCGGTTCCAGGATCGAAGACCGAAGTGATCTCGTCAGTCAGCTCGTCGTCGAAATAGGTGACGTCGACGATCCCGCGCCCGCCGAGGAATTGCTGCTCGATGCCGATATCCCAGCCTTCGCTCTGTTCCGGCTGAAGATTGGGGTTGCCCCGGAAATCGGCGAAGAAACCGAACTGTTCGATCAGCGTGGGGTTCTGCACGCCCGTGCCATAGGAGGCGTGAAGGCGCGTCATCTGGTTTGGCAGTGTGTAGGAGGCGCCGACCGCGTAGGTGGTGAAATCCTCGAAACTGTCGTTGAAATCGTGGCGGAGGCTGGCCTGCACGTCGAAGCCGTTGCCAAGCCTGCCCTGGTATTCGAGCACCAGCGCCGTCTGTTCGCGCGTCCGCTTGATCAGCTCGCCGGGGCCAAAGAAGGCCTGATTGCCCTTGTAGGTCAGGTATTCCCACTCGGCGGCGAAGGTCAGGGTGTGATCGGCCGTGTCCACGTCACCGGAATCGAGCGCCACCGTGCCCTTGTAGCTGAGCTTGGCGCGGGTGCCGGTGTTGTCCTGATCCTGCACGCCCATGCCGTTGCGGCCCTGCCGGTCGATATGGGCGAAGGACAGGTCGAGCCGGTTCCGGACCCGCCCGCCGAACGTCTCCAACTCGGCAAAGACCGAGCCGAACGTCTCCTGCGCCTCGGAGTTCGAGGCGTCGTCGACCACCAGCCCCGCGCGCGAAGGCGCACCGAAGACGGAACTGTCGAGATCGGCCACCCGGTCGACATGGCGCAGCGTGCCGCCAAGGGTCAGCTGGTCGTTGACGAAGAACCGGCCCGTCAGGTTGTAGGTCCGGTTCAGGTCGCCATCCTCCTCGCCGCCGGGCGTCCCGGAAATGTCGTAGCCGCCGGTCTCGCGCCGCGCGGCCGAGAAGCTCAGCTCGCCCCGTTCCGAGCGCTGGCGCACGGCCATCCGCCCTTCATATGTCCCGTCCGAGCCCACTTCGAACCCAACCTCGCCGCTGATGCCGGCTTGCGTCGGGCGTTTGGTGGTGATCGAGATCACCCCGCCGATGGCGTTCGAGCCGTAAAGTGCCGATTGCGGGCCGCGGATCACCTCGATCCGCGCGATATCCGCCGCCAGCAGCCCGCCGAAATCATACTCGCCCCGGTCCGGCGCGGCCACCTCGACCCCGTCGATCAGCACCAGCGTATGATTGCCCTCGTGCCCGCGCAGGCGCACCTGCGTCAGCCCGCCGAGCCCGCCGGTGCGCGACACCGCCACGCCGGGCAGCGAGCGCAGCGCGTCGGCCACGTATTGCGCGCCGCTTTCCTCGATCTCTTCCTCGGTCAGAACGGTCGCCGCCCGGCCGTATTCGCGGGCCTCCACGGGGGTCAGCCCGCCGGAGATGACCAGCGTGCCGAGGTCATGGAATTCTTCGGCGACGGCCGGGGTGGTGAAACAGGTGGCAAGAATGGTGGTGGCCAGCAGGCCGGGACGCGCGTGGCGTGTCATGTCGTTCCCTCCGGATTGCACCGGTTTGACGGTGCATTTCGACTTGATTGGTCTCGGAGGAATGGCCCCCGCAGACGGTGAAACGTCACCTCTACGGAAAGCTCCGTGGTCCTTGCGCGCCCCGCGCACGGACAGGGTGATCACTTCGGCAGGTCTCCTGACTTGCGGGTCATCGCTAGGCCGGGTCTTCCCACCGCGCTCACGCGCAGCAGTGACATTGTCCGGCTTCGCTCGCCGCCTACAGTTGCGGGGGCAGTCACGGAATTGGCGCCTGATGGCTACACCTCACCGTATTCCCTTTTCACCGAACGGCGCACCGTTCGGACCGAAGCAGGGATCTGGTAGCGCGGATCGTGGCGGGGGAAAAGGGGGAATCGTCGTCATCGGCCGGAAGGGCCGCCCGAGGCTCCGCGCGGCCTTGAACCGCCCGGGCACGGGCGATAAGGTGCGCGGCATTGGTGACGACTAGGCATCTGGTTCACTCCCGAAACCCCGCTGCACCTTTCCGTCCGCATTGACGCCATGCGCGCCATTGCCCTGAAAAACCACAGCGTTGCCGATCACCCGAATGCCATGACCACCCCAGATGACATACGTGCCCGCGCCGTCTCGGCCCGCACAAGGCGGCAGGTTCTGCGATTGGCGGGCGGCTGTGCCCTGCTGGGCGCGCCGGCGATCCTGCGCGCGGCCGAGCCGCTCCGCTTTGCCGGGCCATGGGGCGAGACGGTGCTCGACCGCCCCGCCAGCCGCGTCGTGTCGCTGGGCTATACCACGCAGGATCCGCTGCTGGCGCTCGGCGTCGTCCCGCTGGCGGTGCGCGAGTGGTTCGGGGCGCGGCCCCATGCCGTCTGGCCATGGGCCGAGGACAGGCTGGGGGGCGCCGCGCCCGCCGTTCTGACGGGCGAGGTCTCGATGGAACTGGTGGCGGGGAGTGCGCCGGACCTGATCGTCGGCATCGGCTCGGGCATATCGCGCGCGGAATACGAGCTTTTGTCGCGCATCGCGCCGGTGCTGATGCAGGAGCCCGGCCAGCCCGCCTTCGGCACGCCGTGGCAAGCCGACACGCGCCGCATCGCCCGCGCTATCGGGCAAACCGGTCGCGCCGAACGCCTGATCGCCGGGGTCGAGAACGGGTTTGCCGCCGCGCGGGCCCGCCACCCCGGCTGGCAGGGCGCCACGGCGGTCGCGGCGTGGCAGAACGGCGGCCAGACCGGCGCCTTCATGCCCGGTGATGCCCGCGCGCAGGTCTTCGCCGGGCTGGGCTTCACCCTGCCCCCGGCCCTGCAGGACCTTGCGGCGATCGACGGGTTCTACACCACGCTCTCGCCCGAGGATCTCTCGCCGCTCGATGCCGATCTGCTGGTCTGGATCTCCTCCTTCAGCGGGGCTGCGGCCATCGCCGGCCTGCCCATGCGCCGCACTCTTCAGGCGCATCGCGAAGGGCGCGAGGTCTTCGCCGACGAGGTCACCGCCGCCGCCCTCTCCTTCGGCAGCGTCCTTTCCCTGCCCTTCGCCCTCGACCGGCTCGAGTCCGAGATCACCGCCGCGCTCGACGGCACGCCCGAGACCGTGGTCCCCTCGGCCCGCGCGGCGGGGCTTGTGCCATGAGGCAGGCCGCCCTTCTCGCGCTGCTGCTGGTGCTGGCCGCCGCGCTGTCGCTGACCACCGGCCCGCGCGCGCTTGCCGCCGGGGATTACCTCGCCGCACTGACAGCCTATGACCCGTATGACCCGGCGCATGTGACGCTGATGGCGATCCGCCTGCCCCGGCTGGTGGCGGGGCTCATCGCCGGGGCGGCGCTGGGGGTGGCCGGGACGGTGATGCAGACCCTGACCCGCAACCCGCTGGCCGATCCCGGCATCCTTGGGATCAACGCGGGCGCAGCCTTTGCCCTGCTGCTGGGCGCGGCCCTGTTCGGGCGCGCCGATCAGGACGCCATCGCGCTCTTTGCCTTTCCCGGCGCGGCGCTGGCCTCGGTCGCGGTCTTTGCCCTTGGCGGCGGGCTGCGGGGCGATGCGGGGCCGGTGCGGCTGACGCTGGCGGGGGCGGCGCTGAACGCGCTGTTGCTGTCGTTGGTCGCGGGCATGGTGCTGATGCGGCAGGAATCGCTCGATATCCTGCGCTTTTGGGTGGCCGGGTCGCTGACCGAGGCGGTCTATCGCCCGGTCGCGGAAATGGCGCTGCTCGCGCTTGCAGGCGGCGCGCTGGCGCTGCTGATCGCGCCGCTGATCGAGGCGGTGTCGATGGGCGCCGACGTGGCCCGGGGCCTTGGCACACGGCCCGCGCGGGTACAGGCGGGCGGGCTTCTGGCGGTGACGCTGACCACTGGCGCGGCGGTGGCCATCGCTGGCCCCATCGCCTTTCTCGGGCTGATGGCGCCCCACCTTGCGCGCCCCCTCTCCGGCGCGTCCCTCCGGGCACAGCTTGGCGTTTCCGCCGCGCTCGGCGCGCTGATCCTGACGCTGGCGGACGTGGCGGGCCGGGTCCTGCTTGCGCCGGGCGAGGTGCGCGCGGGCATCATGGTGGCGCTGCTGGGCGGGCCGGTTTTCGTCTGGATCGCGCGGCGCCTTCGCCCCGGGGCGATGGCATGAGGGGCGTTGCACTTCTGGTCCTGTTGCTGGCGCTGGCAACCGTCGCGGCGCTGCTGCGCGGGCAGATAGATGCACCGCCCGCGATCCTCTGGCAGGGGCTGGTGACAGGCGACGGACCCGGGGCCCTGATCCTCGACACGATCCGGGGGCCGCGCGTGGCGACCGCGCTGGGGGTCGGGGCGGTGCTGGGCCTGTCCGGAACCATCTTCCAGACGCTTTTCCGCAACCCTCTGGCCGCGCCCGACCTGCTTGGCTTCAACGCCGGTGCGGGCCTTGCCCTTATCGCCGGCATCGCCTTTGGCATCGCCCTGCCGGCGCCGGTGCTGGCGGCATTGGGCGGGCTGGCGGTGGCGGTGATCGTCGGTGCGCTGGCCTATCGCCGGGGGAGTGGAACACCGGCCCTGACCATCATCCTCGTGGGGTTGGGCACCGGGTTCACCGCGACGGCGCTGGCCACCTTCCTGATGACGCTCCTGCCCGGAACGGCGGCGGCGGAGGCACAGCGCTGGCTGACCGGATCGCTGGCCGCGCGCAATTGGGGCCATGCGGCGCAGGTCTGGGGGGCTGGCATGGCACTGACAATATTGGCTTTTTCGCAGGCGCGGGCGCTGATGGCGATGGAGCTGGGGGGCGAGCTGGCCACCGGGCTTGGGGTTCGGGCGGAACCGGCGCGGTGGCGTATTTCGGGCATTGGCGTGCTGCTGGCCGCGGCGGGCGTGGCGGTGGCGGGGCCGGTGCCGTTCGTGGCGCTGATGGCCGGGCCGTTCGGGGCGCGTATGACCGGGGCGCGGAGCCCGGCCGCGCGGATGGCCGCGGGCGCGGCTGCGGGGGCTTTGATCGTGGTGTTGGCGGACCTGCTGGCGCGTTCGGCCCTGCCGGGGCTGCAACTGCCCGTGGGGGTGGCGACGGGCCTGCTGGGGGCGCCTTACCTGCTGTGGCGCCTGTCGCGCGAAATGGACAAGGGAGACCTGTGATGCTGGAGGCGAGCGCGCTGACGCTGTCCTATGACGGCCGCCCCGTGATCGAGGCACTCGACCTGTCGCTTCCGGGCGACAAGGTCACCGCGATTATCGGGCCCAACGGCTGTGGAAAATCCACGCTTCTCAAGGCTTTGGCGCGCATTCTTCCAGTGAATGCGGGCCGTATCACGCTTGATGGAGAGGACATGGGCGAGCTTGCCCCACGGGCCTTGGCGCGGCGGCTGGCGATCCTGCCGCAATCGCCGCGCGCGCCAGAGGGCATTCGCGTGGCCGACCTTGTGCGCAGGGGCCGGTTGCCGTGGCGCGGGCTGCTCAGCCCTTGGCGGGAGGAGGATCGTGCCGCCTGTGCCGGGGCGCTGGCGGCGGTCGGGATGGCGGAACTGGCGAAACGTGATCTGGCAGAGCTGTCGGGCGGGCAGCGGCAGCGGGCGTGGCTGGCGCTGGTGCTGGCGCAGGGGACGCGGTGGCTGCTTTTGGACGAGCCGACCACCTATCTCGACCTCACCCACCAGATGGAGGTGCTGGGCCTTTTGCGGCGGCTGAACCGGCAGTCGGGAACTGCCGTGGTCAGTGTCCTGCACGATCTCAACCTTGCGGCGCGCTACTCGGATCACCTTGTTTTACTGGCGAATGGCGGGCTGGTGGCCGCCGGGGCGCCCGAGGCGGTGTTGACCCCGGCCAACCTGTTGGAGGCGTTCGGCCTGCAGGCACAGGTGATGCCCGATCCGGTGACCGGCACGCCGATGGTCGTGCCCCTCGACACAGCCGACAGGAAGGTTTCCGCATGAGTGACACGCATCGCAGCCGCGCCCGTTTCGACGGCGCCCCGCCCGAAGGGCTTTTGCGTCAGACGGCGGGGTATCTGCGCGCCTATGACCTGCCGATCGAGCTGGGGGATAGCGCGCTTTCGGCCATGTTTTCCGAGGCTTATGTGGAGCTTTCGCTTGATGTCGCGGGCTTTTCGCTCGACATCCAGGCGGGCAATTCGGCGCAGCTTCACCAAGCCCGTGAGGGGGTGTTGGTGGTACTTGACCAGATCAGCCCTGAGGCCTGTGCCGGGCTGGAATGGACGGGGGAAATGGCGCGGAATGTGCGGCCGCCGAATTTTCATCTGGTCGAGGTACGGAATGTGCGGCGGGTGTCGAAGAATTTCCTAAGGGTGACAATGAGTTGCGAGAGGGTCTTCGACCTGTTGTCGGGGGGCATGCATTTTTCGCTGCTGCTGCCGCCGGGGCCGACGCCGCGCTGGCCGGAGGTCAACGAGAAGGGCCGCACGGTCTGGCCTTCGGGGGCCGAGGCGCTGCACCGGGCGGCCTATACGTTTGTCGAGTTGGATGCCGTTGAGGGGTGGTTCAGCTTTGACGTGTTCGAACATGCGGGCGGTCGGGCGACCGGCTGGGCAAGGGCTGCGAAACCGGGCGATGTTGTGGGTGTGATGGGGCCTGGCGGAGGAGATTTTCCGCAATCCGATCATATGCTTATGGGCGGAGATGAAACCGCCATTCCGGCCATCCGGCGCATTCTGGAAGAGGCGCCGCAAGACCGGCGGGGCGAGGTGTTCATCGAGGTCGCGGACCCGGCGGATCGCTGCCCGCTGACCCTGCCGGAGGGGATGCGGGTGACGTGGCTGAGGCAGGGCGGGGATAGGCCGCTGCTGGAGTGTATGCTGGCCGCAGACCTGCCGGGGCCGGAGGAGAGCCGGTTTGTCTGGTTCGCGGGCGAGGCCGGGGTGGTTCGGTCGGCGCGGCGGTATTTCCGGGAGGACGCGGGGCTTGGGCGGCAGGAGATGTACCTGTCGGCCTATTGGACGGCGTGAAATGCGATTCGAAGGTTAACGGCGTTGTTTTGAAGGGATTTCGACGTCGGTATCACGTCGGTATTACGTCGGTATCGCGTCGGTTTTCGGGTCTGTGAGGTGGTGGGTTCATGTGGCGTTCAGGGCGCAACACGCGAGATGTTGTGGGGCGCGCAACGGCGTTTTCTCACCCAACCTCGAGGAGACGCGCATCGTTGGGCCGTGGTGCGGCGAGCCGACGGTGGTTATGGGCAATTTATGCCTGCCAAATCCATCTGGCCTCTGTGCGTGACACTCCAACTGCCAAATCGCCGTGCCGTCGGGACGGCCCAGCGATGCGCGGCGGGCTTCGCCCTTGTTCCGCGCGGCGCTTCGCCACCAACGGAAAAGGCGCGGCCCATTGCGGACCGCGCCCCTTTGACCGTCGCATGGCCCTCTCAGAACCGCGAGGTCACCGAGAAGTTCACCTCGCGCCCCGAGCCGTAGGAGCAGACATAGACGGTCTGACACCCCGTCACATAACGATCGTCGGCCACGTTGGTCACCGACAGGTTCGCCTCCAGCCCGTTGTTGAAGGCATAGCTGGCATAGAGGTCGTAGATCGTGGAGTCGGGCACCGTCAGGGTGTTGGCTGCATCGGCGAAGCTCTCGCCGCGATGGCGCACGCCCGCCCCCAGTTCCAGACCCTGCAAGGCGCCGGAGAAGGCGTAGGTGCCCAAGAGCGACAGCTCGGTTTCCGGGATCAGCGTGGGCGTCGTGCCGATGAGCGCGGCGTTGCTGTCGCGGCGCACCTCGGCGTCGAGCCATGTGGCCGAGGCCTGAAGGTAGAGCCCGTTGCCGAAATCATACTCGCCTTCCAGTTCCACCCCGCGCGAGCGGACCTCGCCCAGCTGGCTGAAGACCGGGAAGACGCCGACGACCACGTTTTCACGGTTGATCTCGAAGGCCGCGCCGGTGAGCGAGAAATTCCCGCCCTCGGGCGCCCATTTGAAGCCCAGCTCGACCTGATCGCCGGTTTCGGGCTTGGTCACGCCATTGGCGGGCGAGGTGATCAGCGGGTTGAAGAAGGTGGAATAGGTGACATAGGGCGTGAAACCCGAGGCGGTTTCATAGGCCAGCGCCGCGCGCCACGATGTTTCGCTGTCGTCCCGGCTGAAGGCGTTGGTGCCGTTCTGGCTGGTCTTGACGATATCGTGGCGCAGGTTGACCGTGGCGATCCAGCCGCCGCCCCAGCGCATCTGATCCTGGAAATAGAGACCGACCTGCCGCTGCTTGGTCGTGGCGTCCTGATAGGGGGCGCCCATCACCGGGATGCCGGGCGGGCGCGGCCCGATCACCTGATTGGAGCCCGAGCCCGAGGCCTGCATCTCGTCGATCTCGTAATAGCGGGCGTCGAGGCCGAAGAGCAGGTCGTGATCGACCGCCCCGGTCGAGACGGTGCCGTAATAGCGCAGGTCGGTCTGGGCGGTGGCCACTTGCGTGTCATGTTCGAAGGCGATCAGGCTGAGCGTGCCCTGCGGATCGGTCGGCGTGGGCGAGAAGCCGGCATAGCCGAACGGGTAGTAGTAGCGTTCATGCACGTCGGCATAGCCCAGCCGGCCGATGCCGGTGAAGGTGAAGCCGTTGGAAAGCTCGCGCTCGACGATGGCCGAGACCGAGGCCTGCCGGCGTTCATACTTGTCCCAATTGGGGTCGGAGAAGTTGGCGTCGGGGTCGATATAGCCGAATTGCGGAGTCGGCGTCACGGTGCCCGCATAGGGCAGAAAGGTGCTGCCGTTGTGTTTCTCGTCGGCGATGTGGATATTAGCCAGCAGCGTGACCTCGGTTCCGCCATCGGTGGTGAAACGGTAGGAGGGCGCGAAGGTGCCGCGCAGGCCCTCGTTAAAGGCGTCGTACTTGTCGCCGCCTTCCAGCCGCCCGGTCAGGCGGTAGGCGCGGTTGTCGCCGATATCGTCACCAAGGTCGAATTCGAGATAGGCGCCGGTGGCGTCGTTGGCCCCGAGGGTGAGTTCGCGGATGCGCCCGCCGGGGCGTTTCGAGACATAGTTGACGATGCCGCCGGGGTTCGAGCCGCCGTAGAGCGCCGAGGACGGCCCGCGCAGCACCTCGATCCGTTCGATCGTGTAGGGGTCGATGAAGAACGAGCCGAAGGCGAAGGAGAGGTTCTGGGCGTTGTCGAGGTAGATGCCGGTCTGGTCGGCCTGAAATCCGCGGATGCGGAGCCAGTCGTAATCGTCGTCATCGCCGAACACGTCGGTGGTGACGCCGGCGGTATAGCGCAGGGCCTCGCTGACGCGGCTGGCGCCGAAGCGTTCGATCTTTTCACGGCCCAGCACCGAGACCGATTGCGGCACCTCGCTGACGGTGACGGGGGCCTTGGTGCCGGTGACGGTGGGCGGGTTGGTGTCGGCGCCGACCGGGCCTGTGGCGTCTTCCTGATTGCGCAGGGTGAGCGTGCCGAGGTCGAAATTCTCGTCCTCCGCCTGGGCATGGGCGGCGGTGGCGGTGGTGAGCAGCAGAAGCCCGAGGGCGCCCAGTCGGGCGGCCCCGCGGGCACGGGTGATGGTGTTGGCCATGGCGGCGTCCCTCTGAAAGTCATTTCGCGGCTGGCTTTGCCCGGCAAGGGAGGGTCTGACAGCTGGCGATCCGGGTTCCTGATAAAAACTATCGGGATGGATTGTCTTGAACAATCGGACCATTCGGCCCTGCCGCCTGAGACCGGGCCCAGTTTGCCGGCGCATCGCCGGTTTCGGCGCGGAAACTGCGCGAAAAATGGGCCTGATCGGCAAAGCCCGTCACCTGTGCCACCTCGGCGCAGGGCACGCCATGGACCAGCAGGCGTTTGGCATAGCCGAGTTTCAGCCCCAGCACCCAGCGATAGGGCGACTGTCCGGTGGCGCGGCGGAAGCTGCGGTTGAAATGGGTGCGCGAGAGGCCGGCGGCGGCGGCGAGGTCGTCGATGGCGATGCGGTGGGCCATGCGTTCGAGTACATGGGCGCGCAGGGTGTCGAGCCATGTGTCATCGCCGCCAAGCTGTCCGGCGCGGCCCAAGTGGAACATCTCTGTCACCGCCGCACGGGCCAGCGCCTCGCCGCGCGGGGCCGAAGGCTTCACGGCCGCACATGCATCGCGCAAGAGCCCCGCCAGCGGCGCCAGCGGGCCGAGATCGGGCAGGATCACCGGACGGTCGAGCGGCGTGCCGGGCTCTGTCAGGTCGCGCAGGCGGGACAGCGGCAGGTGGATGTCGACATGGCGCAGTTCGCCCGCCTCCTCCAAGCTGCCCCAGATTTCCAGCCCGGCGGGAATATAGAAGCCCGCCGCCGGTTCCACAGCCGCGCCCCGCGCGCGCGACAGTGACAGGCGGCCATCGTCGAGGATCAGCACGAACCGGGGATGGATCGAGGCATAGCGCCCCCCTGCCCCGGCGCGGCCCTCGACGCGCCAGTAATCCACGACCATCCGGTCGAGCGCGAGGCTTTTCAACTCGCCCAGCGGCTGAAATCCCTGAACAGCCGCATACATCCTTGGGTGAAAACTCATGCCATTCCGCCTGTGCATCTGGTGGCTGGGCGAAATCGCTGGCTGACAGGGGTTGTACCCCGTGGCGGGGCGGTGTCAACCAAAGGGGCCGATCCTTCAAGCGGCGGGGATTGCCCATTGCGCCGTCAGCGATTATCACGCCGCTCAGCCAGCCGGCCCGCGCCAGACGCGGACGCCAGCCACATCACCACCCTTCGGGATCAGCGCGGGCCAAGACGGATGCTCAGACACTTCCTGTCCTACTACCGCCCATGGCGCGGCCTGTTCCTGCTGGATTTCGGCTGTGCCATCGCCTCCGGCCTGCTGGAGCTGGCCTTTCCGATCGCCATCAAGTTCTACATCGACACGCTGTTGCCCAGCGGCGACCTGCCGTTGATCATCCTCGCCGCCGCCGGGCTGTTGGTGGTCTATGTGTTCAATGCCGGGCTGATGGCGGTGGTTACCTACTGGGGCCACATGCTGGGCATCAATATCGAGACCGAGATGCGGCGCAAGGCGTTCGACCAGCTTCAGCGGCTGTCCTTTGCCTTTTACGATCGGCAGCGCACCGGCACGCTGGTGGCGCGGGTGACCCGCGACCTCGAGGAGATCGGCGAGGTCGCGCATCACGGGCCCGAAGACCTGTTCGTGGCGCTGATGACCTTTGTCGGGGCCTTTATCCTGATGATGTTCATCAATGTCGAACTGGGCCTGATCACGGCGGTGATTTTCCCGGCCTGCGTGGTGCTGGTGGCGGTCTATGGCCGGCGGCTGACGCAGACATGGCAGCAGATCTATCGCAGCGTGGCGAATTTCAACGTCCGGCTGGAGGAGAATGTGGGCGGCATCCGGGTGGTGCAGTCCTTCGCCAACGAGGCGCATGAAAAGGACCTGTTCGCGCAGGACAACGCCAATTACCGGCGCACCAAGCTCGATGCCTATCGGCTGATGGCGGCGTCGACCACGCTGAACTACATGGGGATGCGGCTGGTGCAGGTGGCGATCCTCGTGGCCGGCGCGCTGTTCGTGGCGCAGGGCGACCTCAGCATCGGCGGTTTCGTGGCCTTCCTGTTGCTGGTGGGCGTGTTCTTTCGCCCGCTCGACAAGATCGCGGCGGTGATGGAGCTTTACCCGCGCGGGCTGGCCGGGTTCAAACGTTACCGCGAGTTGATGGCGCTCAAGCCCGACGTGGCCGAGGCCCCCGGCGCGCAGGAGGCCCCGGCCTTTCGCGGCGAGATCGCCATCGAGAACGTCTCGTTCAGCTATGACCCGGCCATGCCGGTGCTGGACGACATCTCGATTTCCGTGAAGGCGGGCGAGACCATCGCCATCGTCGGGCAGTCGGGCGCGGGCAAGTCGACGCTGGTGTCGCTGGTGCCGCGATTTTACGACCCGCAGGGCGGGCGCATCCTGATCGACGGGGTGGATATCCGCGACATCACGCTCGCCAGCCTGCGCCGCCAGATCGGCGTGGTGAGCCAGGATGTGTTCCTGTTCGGCGGCACACTGCGGGAAAACGTGGCCTATGGCCGGCTGGGCGCCAGCGAGGCAGAGATTCTAGAGGCGCTGGAGCAGGCGCAGTTGAGCGAGCTTGTCGCCAACCTGCCACTGGGGCTCGATACCGTGGTGGGCGAGCGCGGCGTGGCGCTGTCGGGCGGGCAGAAACAGCGGGTGGCGATTGCGCGGACCTTCCTGAAGGATCCGCCGATCCTGATCCTCGACGAGGCGACATCGGCGCTGGATCTGGAGACGGAAAAGCGCATCCAGATCGCGCTCAACCGGCTGTCCGAGGGGCGCACCTCACTGGTGATCGCGCACCGGCCGCAGACCATCAAGGATGCCGACCGGGTGTTGCGGGTCGAGGGCGGCCAGCTTGTCGCGGCCTGACCGCCCCCGGAAGGCTTAGGCCGCCATGTAAAGCGACTTGGCGTTCACGAACTCCTTCATGCCGAAGCCGCCATGCTCGCGGCCATAGCCCGAGTCCTTGACGCCGCCGAAAGGCATGTTGGGAATGGCAAGGTTGTACTTGTTGATACAGACCATGCCGGTGTCGAAATGCTTCGACGCCAGTTCCCGCGCGCGCTTGGTGTCCTTCGAGAAGATACCGCCGCCGAGGCCGTAGCGGCTGTCATTGGCGATGCGCATCGCGTCCTCGTCATCCTTGGCCTTGATGATCGAGGCGACTGGACCGAAGAGCTCGTCATCATAGGCGGGCTGACCGGGTTTCACGTCGACCAGCACGGTGGCGGGGTAATAAGCCCCCTTGCCCGACGGCACCTCGCCGCCGCAGAGCACGCGGGCGCCATGGGCCACGCTTTCCTGCACCTGCTCGGCCAATGTGTCGCGCAGGTCGATGCGGGCCATCGGGCCCAGCTTGGTATCCTCGTCAGTCGGCGCGCCGGTGGAGATGGCCTTCATCTGCTCGGTAAACTGCTCGACGAAGGCGTCGTAGTTCTTCTCGGTCACGATGAAGCGCTTGGCGGCGACGCAGGTCTCGCCGTTATTGTAGATGCGGCCGGCCACGCAGGTCTTGACCGCGAGGTCGAGATCGGCGTCGTCGAGCACCACGTAGGCGTCGTTCGAGCCCAGCTCCAGCACCGTCTTCTTGAGGTGTTTCGCGGCCTGTTCGGCCACGATCCGCCCGGCGCCGTCGCTGCCCGTCAGGGTCACGCCGCGCACGTGTTTGTGGGCGATGACCTTGTCCGACTGATCATGGTCGATCAGCAGGATGGTGAACAGGTGCTCGGGCAGGCCCGCCTTTTTCATCACGTCGCGCAGGAACAGGCCGCTGCCGGTGCAGTTTTCGGCATGTTTCAGCATCACGCCATTGCCGGCCATCAGGTTGGCCACGGCATAGCGCACCGCCTGATAGCAGGGGAAGTTCCACGGCTGGATGCCATAGATCACGCCCACCGGCGCATAGGTCACGATGCCGGTGCCGCCGGGGATGTCGCGCTCCTCGTCGGCCAGCTCCTTGGGGCCATTTTCAGCGGTGAAGTCGCAGATCGCCGCGCAAAGCTCGATCTCGTCGCGGCTGTCGCCGATCAGCTTGCCGACCTCGCGGGTCATGAGCTGCGCGAACTCTTCCTTGTTGTCGCGCAGCGCCTGCCCGATGGCTTTGATCGTCTTGGCCCGGTCCTCGAGCGACACGAGCTTCCATTTGTCGAAGGCGCCATGGCACAGGTCGATGGCGGCGCGCATCTCCTCGTCGCTCATGGTGGTGTAGGTGTCGATCTTCTCTTCGGTCGCCGGGTTGATTGTTTTCAGCGTGCTCGTCATGAATTCCTCCATTCACATCCATCGGAGTGTTCATGGGGGCAACGCATGGCCCGGCTTTTGTTTCCATCACATCCGCATGACCCTGCGTCGAGGTCAGACGCCCCGGCGCATCCGGACGGGCTTGTCGCGGTTGGCGGGCAGGTAGCGCAGCTCCGCCTCGTCAAGCTTCAGGATGATCCAGCACAGAAGCTGCACATCGGGATAGGAGACCAGCATCACCGGCCCTGCCCCGTCGGCCCCGTCACAGGTGGGGGCCAGCTCGAACGTCCCCTCGCCGGCCTTGATGCCGATAAAGCGATCCTCGATCCGGTTCTCGCGGATGATCATGACGAAGGAATCGTCGCCCACATCATGCCAGACCCCCTGCAGCAACTGCTGGACCGCGCCGAGCTCGACCCCCTCGCCGGCCGGTTGTGGCTCTGGCCCGGGGCCGGGATCGGCCACCGGCGCCGGCGCCGCCGCGCCTGTTATCCGCACGGTCACGTCGGCCCGGCCGCCGACGGCGATCTCGCTGAAACGTTCGCGCACATGGCCGCGCGCCTCGCAATCGGTGTCGCCGACGATGGTAAAGGCCCCCTCGCTGGTGCAGAAATAATAATCCTGCGCCGGGAAATCCTCCTCCCCGGTGGAGCCGCGCCAGTAGTAATGCGACAGCGGCAGCGGGCCCGGCACCACGGTGGCGCATTCGCCCGCCGTCACCTCCCACCAGCCTTCCGAGGTCCAGCCCTCGGCCCCCTTGTAGCCGATGGCCACCACGGCCCGTCCGCCGCTGTCATTGCAGAAGGTCAGGTCGGCCCGGGCCGGCACGGCGCACCACAGCAGGGCACAGCAGGCGATCAGGAAAAGGCGCATGGCAATCACTCCGAACAATATCCTTGCGCGCCAGCGTAGCACAGTTTCGCCCGCCCCGATCGCCAATTCGCAAAACGCCGCGGGGGCGCGCGCCCTGCCCTTTCATCTTTCCAAAAATACTCAAATCCCCGGCCCGCCGCCCGCGCCGCCGCCGGATGGCTCAGTAATTCCCCGCCACGTATTTGGCGATGGCCGAACCGCGGGAATTCACGTCGAGCTTCTGGTAGATCGCCTTGAGGTAATATTTCACCGTGTTCTCCGACAGGCCCAGCCGCGCCGAGATCTGGAAATTGGTCAGCCCGTCCACCAGCAGCGCGAGGATCTCGTGCTCGCGCCGCGACAGGCTGTCGGCATTCTCCGAGGTCAGCCGGCGCAGGATGTCTGTGGGCACGATGGAATGGCCTTCGACCAGCTTGCCGAGGATGCGCGGCAGGCTGGTCAGGATCTGGCCCATCATGCAGACCGAGTTGGCGCCCGACTTGATGGCGGTGCGGATAAAGGCGAACTCGGTATCCTCGGCCACGACCACGATCATCACCTGCGGGTAGGCGTTGCGCACCGTGTCGAGCACCGAGGTCAGGTCGCCATCCGACAGGCGCACGCCGAGGATCAGGATCGCGGGCCCTTGGGTTTTCGACAGCAATTGCTTGAGCCCCGCCTTGTCGGTGGCGAAGGGGCCGAGCCGCACTTCGGGGATCTGCGCCACGAGCGAGCCGATGCCCTGACAGACGATGAGCTGCCGGTCGGCGACGATCACCTGCGGGCGCTCTGCCATGGTGTCAGCGGTCATCGGGGCGTGGTCCTGCGCGTGGGTCATCGGTCAAGCATACATCACACCGCCCCCCGCCCGAGGCCGTGATTTGCGACACTTCGACGCCGGAAACCGATGAAATCAAACGAAAAATCAGTATGCAAGCGTATGCCGTGGTGTTCCGTGCGCCGGTTTCACCCGATAGGGTGGGCCGCGCCTACCCGTTCGGTGGCCGGCCTCCGCCACCGGCCCGCACGGGGTATCCCCTTGGGCGTTACCCGAGCGGGCGAGAGCGCCGATACAAGGGGCAATCGAGACGAGGAGACCCCCGATGAACGGCTATCAGCACCTTTTCATTCCCGGCCCCACCAATGTACCCGAGCCCGTGCGGCAGGCCATGAACCTGCCCATGGAAGACATGCGCGCCCCCGATTTTCCCGGTTTCGTGACCGGCCTGCTGGCGGATCTCAAGAAGGTCTACCGGATGGAGGGCGGCCGGGTGTTCGTCTTCCCCTCCTCCGGCACGGGCGCGTGGGAAAGCGCCATCCAGAACACGCTGCGCCCCGGTGACAAGGTTCTGATGTCGCGGTTCGGGCAGTTCTCGCTGTTGTGGGTGGACATGGCCGAACGCCTCGGCCTCGATGTGGAGCTGTGCGAGGTCGACTGGGGCAAGGGCGTGCCGGTGGAGGCCTATGCGCGCCGTCTCGAGGCCGACACGGGCCACGAGATCAAGGCGGTCTTTGCCACCCAGAACGAGACGGCGACGGGCGTCACCTCCGACATCGCGGGCGTGCGCAAGGCGCTCCATGCGTGCGATCACCCGGCGATGCTGTTCGTCGACGGGGTCAGTTCCATCGCCTCGATCGAGTTCGAGATGGAGAAATGGGGCGTCGACCTTGCCGTCTCGGGCTCGCAGAAAGGCTTCATGCTGCCCGCCGGGCTGGGCATTCTCGGCGTCTCGGACAAGGCGCTGGAGGCGAACCGGGCCATTGGCAATGCCGGCATGGCGCGGTGTTATTTCAGCTTCGAGGACATGATCAAGCTCAATGACACCGGCTATTTCCCCTACACGCCCGCCACCCCGCTTTTGCGGGGGCTGCGCTGTTCGCTGGACCTGTTGCTGGAGGCGGGGATGGAAAGCGTCTGGGCGCGGCATCACCGGCTGGCCGGCGGGGTGCGCGCCGCCGTGGCGGCATGGGACGGGTGCGAACTGGTGGCGCACGGGCCGGAATGGCACTCCGACACGGTGACGGCGATTCTCACGCCCGACGGGGTGGATGCGCGCGACGTGATTTCGGGGGCGTATTACAAATACCAGACCTCGCTGGGCTCGGGGCTCAACAAGCTGATGGGCCGGGCGTTCCGCATCGGGCATCTGGGGTCACTCAACCCGGTGATGCTGTGCGGGGCGATCTCGGCGGCCGAGATGGCGCTGGTCGATGCGGGCGCGCAGATCGTGCCGGGCGCGGGCGTCGCTGCCGCGCAGGCCCATTTCCGCGAGACCACCCCGGCGGCGGTAGCCCTCCCCGCGAAGGCCGCATGAGCCATGGCGGAGCGGAGCATCCTCGTCACCCGCGCCTGGCCCCGGGCGGCGGAGGAGCGGCTGGTGGCCGAGCGGATTGGCACGGTCACCCTGCGCCACCCGGACAGGCCCATGAGCCAAGAGGAATGGATGGCGGCGGCGGAGCGCTATGACGCCATCCTGCCCACCGTTTCGGACCGCATTCCGCCGGACTTTTACGCGGCGGCAAAGGGCAAGGTTCGGGTGATGGCGAATTACGGCGTGGGGTTCAACCATATCGATATCGACGCCGCCCGCGCCAATGGCATCGCGGTGACGAACACGCCCGATGTGCTGACCGATTGCACCGCCGATCTGGCCATGGGCCTGTTGCTGGCCGCCGCCCGCCGCATCGGCGAGGGCGAGCGCGAGACGCGGGCGGGCGGCTGGGAGGGCTGGCGGCCCACCCACATGATCGGCAAGAAGGTCAGCGGCGCGACGCTCGGGATCATCGGCTTCGGCCGGATCGGTCAGGCCATGGCACGCCGGGCGCATGGCGGGTTCGGCATGCGCGTGGTGTTCCAGGATGCCTGGGACGTGCCCGACGAGATCCGGGCGGCGAACGGCCAGGCGGAACAGCTCGGCTCCATCGCGGAAGTGGCGGCGGAGGCGGATATCCTGTCGCTCCACTGTCCGGGCGGGGCGGAGACCTTCAAGCTGATCGATGCGCCGGTCTTCGCGGCGATGAAACCCGGCGCGATCCTGGTGAACACCGCGCGCGGCGACGTGGTGGACGAGGACGCGCTGTTCGCCGCGCTGGATTCCGGCAAGCTGGCGGCGGCGGGGCTTGATGTCTACATGGGCGAACCGGCGCTCGATGCGCGGTTCCTCGAGCATGACAACATCGTGCTGGCGCCGCATCTGGGCTCTGCCACCGATGCCACCCGCGCGGCCATGGGCCACCGGGCGATCGACAATCTCAAGGCGGCTCTCGCGGGCGACAGGCCGGGCGATTTGGTGACGTAAACCCGCTGTTAACGACAAATGGAAAATGATCGGGGGATGAGAGATCATGGCCCGATCACGCCCGAGCAATGGCTGGGCAAGCTGTTTTCCTCCCGCGCGGCGCGCGAGGGGCGCGTCATTCGCCGGCAGCTCCGCGATATCGACCACTATATCGGCCGCAACCGGTTCGAGGCGGAGCTTGCGCGGCGCGGCTATCACGCGATTGAGAATGCCGGCCAGATGGTCATCTTTTGCAATCAGGAACCGATCCGCGTGATCCTGTAGGGACTTTCCACGCGGAAAGTGCCCTCGGGAAATGCGCATTTCCCGGGGCCGGAAGATGCGCAAATTCCGGGTTCTGGCAGATGGCGTCGCGACACGAGTTTCCGATGGCAAACATCTGTTTTCCTTGCGCTTCTCTGCGCCGCAGCGAGTGCATCCCATAGCATCCCGTCAGCCCCGCCCCGGGTAGCCCCGCCCTACCCGTTCAGGCCCCGCGCCCCTCCCCGCGCCGCCATTCTTACCCGCAGGGAAGTATCGCGCGCGCCCCCGCCGCGCGACAACCGGAGGGAACGGACACGCCCCGTCCCCCCGAGGAAAGGACACCCCATGAGCTACACCCTCCACCCGCTCAAGAAGCAGCGCCTGCAACGGTCGGAACTGGCCGTGCCGGGCTCGAACCCGTCGATGATCGACAAGGCCGCCGAGTCGGAGGTCGACTATATCTTCCTCGACCTCGAGGATGCCGTGGCGCCCCCCGACAAGGTCAAGGCCCGCGCCAACATCATCCAGGCGCTCAACGATATCGACTGGAAGGCCAAGGGCAAGACCATGTCGATCCGCATCAACGGGCTCGACACCCATTACATGTATCGCGACGTGGTCGAGATCGTCGAACAGGCGGGCCAGCATCTCGACACCGTTCTGGTGCCCAAGGTCGGCGTGCCGGCCGATCTCTATACCGTCGAGACCCTGCTGAGCCAGATCGAGGAGGCGATGGGCTTTCCCCATCAGATCGGCCTCGAGGCGCTGATCGAAACCTCGCTGGGCATGGCCAATGTCGAGGCCATCGCCGCCGCGCCGGGACGGCTGGAGGCGATGCATTTCGGGGTGGCGGACTATGCCGCCTCGACCCGCGCGCGCACCGTGGTGATCGGCGGGCTCAACCCCGACTACCCCGGCGATCAGTGGCATTTCGCCCTGTCGCGCATGACCGTGGCCTGCCGCGCCTATGGGCTGCGCGCCATCGACGGGCCGTTCGGCGATTTCTCGGACCCCGAGGCCTATATCGCCTCGGCCCGGCGTGCCGCCGCGCTGGGGATCGAGGGCAAATGGGCCATCCATCCCAGCCAGGTGAGCCTCGCCAACGATGTCTTCTCGCCGCCTGAGCCCGAGGTCACCAAGGCCCGCCGCATCATCGAGGAGTTGAAGACCGCCGCCGCTCAGGGCAAGGGCGCCGCCGCGCTGGACGGCAAGATGATCGACGCGGCCAGCGAGCGGATGGCCAACAACGTCATCACCGTCGCAGACGCCATCGCAGCCAAGGCATAGCAAGGAGGTCACCCCATGGACATTCACGAATACCAGGCCAAGGAGATGCTGCGCCGCTTCGGTGTCAGCACCCCGCGCGGCGGCATCGCCTATTCGCCGGAACAGGCCGTCTATCGCTGCTCGGAGCTGTCGGGCGACAAATGGGTCGTCAAGGCCCAGATCCATTCCGGCGCGCGCGGCAAGGCGGGCGGCGTGCGGATCTGTGCCAGCGAGGAGGAGGTGGCCGACGCCGCCTCGTGGATGCTGGGCCGCCGTCTGGTGACCCACCAGACCGGGCCGCAGGGCAAGCTGGTGAACCGGCTCTATATCGAGGAGGCGACCAACATCGCGCAGGAGATCTACCTCGGCTTCGTGATGGACCGCAAGCTCGAGCGCGTGGTCGTCGTGGCCTCGGCCCAGGGCGGCATGGAGATCGAGGAAATCTCGGCCAACGAGCCCGATTCCATCATCCGCTCCGTGGTCGACCCCGCCGTCGGCATGCAGAATTTCCAGGCGCGCGAGATCGCCTTTCAGCTCGGGCTCGACCCGGCGCTCATTCCGGCGGCGGTCAAGACGATCATCGGCTGTTATCGCCTGATGAGCGAAACCGATGCCAACATGGTCGAGATCAACCCGCTGGTGGTGACCCGGGGCAACGAGATCGTGGCGCTGGATGCCAAGCTCGCCTTTGACGACAACGCGCTCTTTCGCCACCCCGATATCTCGGAACTGCGCGACAAGAGCCAGGAAGACCCGCGCGAGACCTATGCCGGCGACCGTGGCCTCAGCTATATCGGCCTCGAGGGCAAGATCGGCTGTATCGTCAATGGCGCGGGCCTCGCCATGGCGACGCTCGACATGATCAAGATGGCGGGCGGCGAGCCTGCCAACTTCCTCGATGTGGGCGGCGGGGCCAGCCCGGAACGGGTGCTGATGTCCTTCAAGGCGGTGCTCAATGACCGCAATGTCGAGGGCATCCTCGTCAACATCTTCGCCGGCATCAACCGCTGCGACTGGATCGCCGAGGGCGTCATCCGCGCAGTGAAAGAGCTCGACCTGCAAATGCCGCTCGTCGTGCGCCTGTCGGGCACCAATGTCGAGGAAGGCCGCAAGCTTCTGGCCGATAGCGGCCTCAACATCACCACCGCCAGCACGCTCGAGGAAGCGGCCAGAAAGGTCGTCGGAGAGTGGAAGGCGGCCCATATGAAGGAGGCCTCGTGATGGCCATTCTGATCGACAGCACCACCCGCGTTCTGGTCACCGGCATCACCGGCCGGATCGGCAGCTTTCACGCGCAGGACATGATCCGGCACGGCACCAATGTGGTGGGCGGCGTGACGCCGGGCAAGGGCGGCACCACCCATCTCGACCTGCCGGTCTTCAACACGGTCAAGGGGGCGGTGGCGGAAACCGGCGCCGATCTGGTCGTCAGCTTCGTGCCCCCGCCCTTTGCCGCCGATTCGATCATGGAGGCGGCGGATGCGGGCATCCGCACCTGTGTCTGCATCGCCGACGGCATCCCGGCACAGGACATGATCCAGGTGAAACGCTACATGCGCCGTTACAAGGAAGACCGGCGGATGCGCCTGATCGGGCCGAACTGCGCGGGCATCATCACGCCGGGCCAAGCCTTTGCCGGGCTCATGCCGCCGCATATCTACAAGCCGGGGCGCGTGGGCATCGTCGGCCGGTCGGGCACGCTGGGCTACGAGGCGGCCAGCCAGATGTCGGAGCGCGGCATCGGCGTCTCCTCCTCGATCGGGATCGGCGGCGATCCGATCAACGGGTCGAGCTTCAAGGACATCCTCGAACTCTTTGAAAACGATGCCGAAACCGACGCCGTGGTTCTCGTGGGTGAGATCGGCGGCCCGCAGGAGGCCGAGGCGGCAGAATATATCCGCGACCACATGACCAAGCCGGTCGCGGCCTATATCGCCGGCCTCTCGGCGCCCAAGGGCCGCCGCATGGGCCATGCCGGCGCCATCGTCTCGGCCTTCGGCGAATCGGCACAGGAGAAAGTCGACATCCTCAAGGAGGCCGGCGTGACCATTGTCCCCACGCCCTCCTCCTTTGGCGAGGTTGTCGAGACGATGGTCGCCTGACCCCTCCCTCCCTTCACAGGCACCATTCCGGCCCCGGCGCAGATCCCCCCCGCGCCGGGGCTTCTTTACCTAAGGAATGCCGCGCAACGCCCTGCTTCTTCTGGCCAAAAATATCCCGGGGGCTTGGGGGCTGGCCCCCAATCTAACCCGGATACAACCCGCAGAACTTGTCCGCGAGATAGCCCATCAACGGCCCCGCCGAGGGCTCCTCTCCGCCACAGGCGCGGGTGATCACCTCGCGCGGGCGATAGAGCCCGCCATGGCGCTGCACGTTCTCGTGCAGCCACGCCACCGCCGGGCCCGGATCGCCGCGTTCGAGGTGGCTGTCGATATCCGGCACCGCCTCGCGCAGCGCCTTATGGAGGCAGCCGGCATAGACATTGCCAAGGCTGTAGGTGGGGAAATAGCCGAAGAGCCCCACCGACCAGTGCACATCCTGCAGGACGCCGTTCGAGGCGCGGTCGACCTTGTAGCCGAAATCGGTCTCGAACCGGTCGTTCCATGCCGCTTCGAGGTCGCGCACGGCCAGGTCGCCCGCCACCAGCGCGCGTTCGAGGTCAAAGCGCAGCATGATGTGCAGGTTATACTGCACCTCGTCCGCCTCGGTACGGATATAGCCGCGATGCACCCGGTTGACGGCGCGGTAGAAGGCCGCCTCGTCCGCCACGCCGATATCGCCGAACCGCGCCCGCATCTCGCCGTATAGCCAGCGGCAGAAGGCGGGCGAGCGGCCAAGCTGGTTTTCGTAGATGCGGCTCTGGCTTTCATGCACGCCCATCGACACGCCCTGCCCCAGCGGCGTCAGCCGGAAGGCCGGGTCGATGCCCTGTTCGTAACAGGCATGCCCGGTTTCGTGGATGGTGGAATAGATGCAGTTGAACGGGTCGTCGGCCGCCGTGCGGGTGGTGATGCGCACGTCGTCGCCCGAGCCGGAGGAGAAGGGATGCACGGCAAGGTCGAGCCGCCCGCGCGTGCCGTCATAGCCGAACCGCGCCGCCAGCTCGCGGGCGAAGGCCATCTGCGTATCGGCCGGGAAGGTGCCGGTGACCCCCTCCGCCGCCGCGCCATCGAGCGCGCGCTTGCGCAGCTGGACAAGCCCGGGCCGCATCTCCTCGAACATGGTCTCCAGCATGGTCGCGGTGGCGCCCGGCTCGTAATCATCAAGCAGCGCGTCGTAGAGCGTGCCGCTCTCGGCCAGCGCCGCCGCCTCCTCGCGCCTGAGGCGGACGACCTCCTCGAGCGTCGGCGCGAAGGCCGCGAAATCATCCGCCGCTCGCGCCGCGGCCCAGATGCCCTGCGACCGGCTGGTCAGCCTTGCCAGCGCCGTGGCGAGATCGGCGGGCACCTTGCGCGCCCGGTCATGGGCCCGCCTGATCTGCCGCAGCTGTGCGGCGGCGACATCATCCGCCGCTTCCGCCTCTGCCGCCGCCAGCCAGTCGCCCACGCGCGGATCGGTCCGGCGGGCATGCAGCACCGCCTCCATCGCGCCCGATTCCTCCGACCGCTGCTCGGCCGCGCCGCGGGGCATCACCGTCTCCTGGTCCCAGGACAGCCGCCCGGCCACCTGTGCCAGCGCCTGTGTCTCGCGCTCATGCGCCATCAACGCGTCATAGGCTGTCATCGCCCTACCCCCTGACCGATTGCGCCAGCGGATACTGGCTGTAAAACCGCGCCCGGATGATCAGCACCCAGACAGCGACGGCCAGAAGCTGGTGGACGATCGCCACCTGCCACGGGGCCGCGTAGAGCACGGTGGCGATGCCCATCACCACCTGCGCGCACAGCGCAATGAAAGCGCCGGTAAAGGCCGCGCGCGTCGCCGTGTTGGCGCTGCGCCGGCCCTTGAGCCAGACCATGATCGAAAAGGCCAACAAGAGGTAGCCCGCCATGCGGTGGGTGAACTGTACGAAGCCCGGGTTCTCGAACAGGTTGCGCCAGCCCAGCTCGGGCATCCAGAAATCGACGGGCAGGAAACCCCCGGCCATCAGCGGCCAGTCGGTGAACGTCCGCCCCGCATCGATCCCCGCCACCAAGGCGCCAATGAGTATTTGCAGAAAGGCGAAATGCATCCAGCCGGTCGACAGGCTGAAGAGTTTCGCCTCCCGCCCCCGGCGGGCCTGCATCAATTCCCGCTCCTCGCGGCCGAGGCAGAAGACATACCACGCGATGAACCCGAGAATGACGAAGGCCAGCCCCAGATGCACCGCCAGCCGATAGCTCGCCACATCCAGCATCTGCCCCGTCAGGCCCGAGGACACCATCCACCAGCCGATCGCCCCCTGCGCCCCGCCCAGCACGCCGAGGCCCAGCAAACGCCCGGTCCAGCCCGGCGGGATCTTTCGCGTCAGCAGAAAGCCGAAGAACCCCAGCGCCCAGACAAGGCCGATGACCCGGCCAAGCTGCCGATGGCCCCATTCCCACCAGTAGATCGTCTTGAATTCCTCAAGGCTCATGCCCTTGTTCTGCAACTGGTATTCGGGGATGGCCTGATATTTCTCGAACTCCGCCTGCCACGCGGCCTGATCGGTGGGCGGCAGCGCGCCCTTGACCACGTTCCACTCGGTGATGCTGAGCCCGCTATCGGTCAGCCGCGTCAGCCCGCCCACGGCGATCATCACCACCACCAGCGCGAAAAGCACCACCAGCCACGCCCGCACCGCGCCACGCGCCCCGCGCCGGCCCTTGTCGATCATGCCGCCCTTCGGCGTCTCGCGCCGGGGCTCGCTCTCGCCCACCTCTTCGAAAATGCTGCGCTTGCCGCTCATCCCCGGCCCTTTCCGTTGCTCTGGCGGAGGGTAGTGCCGCCACGCACCCGCTTCAAGCTCACTCGGCCCGGTCCTTCCAGCGGACCATCTGCCGCAGCACCCCGTGCAGCATCCGCACATCGGCGCCCGTGAGCGGCATCCGGCTCCACATGTTGCGCAGGTTGAGCTTCATGCCCTCGCGCTTGTGCTCGGGAAAGAAGAACCCGGCCTGCTCCATGCGCTCTTCGTAATGATCGGCCAGCTTTTCGACCTCGAGCTGGCTGGCCCAGTCGGCGCCGGCCAGATCGGTGCGCTCCATCTCGACGGCGCCGGTGGCCCGGCGCCATTCATAGGCACTCAGCAGCACGCATTGCGCAAGGTTGAGGCTGGCAAATTCGGGGTTCACCGGCACGGAGATGATGGCATTGGCGCGCGCCACGTCCTCGTTTTCGAGGCCGGCCCGTTCGGGGCCGAAGAGCACCGCCACCTTCTCGCCGCCCGCGATCTTCTCGGCGGCCAGCTGCATCGCCCGCTCGGGCGCATAGACCGGCTTGGTCAGCCCCCGCACCCGGGCGGTGGTGGCGAACACGTAATGGCAATCCGCCAGCGCGTCGGGCAGATCATCCGACAGCACCGCCTCGTCGAGCAGCCTTCCGGCGCCGCTCGCCATGGCGACGGCCTTGGAATTGGGCCAGCCGTCGCGCGGCGCGACGATGCGCATCCGGTCGAGGCCGAAATTCCACATCGCGCGGGCGGCGGCGCCGATATTCTCGCCCATCTGCGGGCGCACCAGCACGAAGGCCGGCTGTTGGGTCTCGGTCGGCATGGGCAGTCTCCTTCACCGCCCGCCTCTTAAGCGAGGCCCCGGCCGCTGAAAAGCCCCCCTGCGCCCAAGGCGGGCCGGATCACTTCGCCGCGCAGACCATGGCCTTGGCGTTCAACCAGCACCCGCCGCTGCCCAGCCGGAAATCGTCGCCCAGAAAGCCCTGGGCATGGCGCGCTCCGGCACTGCCGTTCCACCACGCCGCGGCCCCGCCCCGCCCGTCCGGCTCGACCTGCGCGAAATAGTCGCCAAGGTGATGCTCGCGGTCGGTGTTGATCCAGAAGCTTCCCGTGCCGTCCCCCGCCAGCCAGATCGGACAATCCGACGCCATGTCGACATAGACCTGCCCCTCGACCACCAGCTTGCAGCTCCCGCGGATCACCTTTGGTGCGGGGGCCGGCGCGGTGGCCGCCGAGGCGGTGGTCTGGACGCAGGCATAGGTGGCCTCTGCCGCCCGGCTTGACCCGGTCAGCGGGAACGTCACCTCGGTCGGACCGGTGCCGGTGTCATAGGCGAAATGCACCGTCGCGGCATCGGCGAAGAGGTCCAGCTCGCCCCACGGCTCGGCATTCGACAGGACCAGCCCGCGCCAGACAAAGCCGTTATGGTCGCTTATCGGCTGCATGGCATAGCTCCGCGCTGCGCCGCGATCGCCGTCGAACCACATCTCGACATCGAACGCATAGGGCGAGGCCGCCGAGGCCAAGCTGCTGAAACCGATCACCGTCTCGGCCGGGGCGTGGCGAAAGAACAGCCCCTCCTCCGACCCGGTGATCCGCAACGCCTCGCAGGCCGCGACCTGTTCGCCCTGCCGCAGCTGGCTGATCTCCCAGCCATCGGGCGCCGCATAGGGCACCGCCTCCTGTGCGGCGGCGGGAACGGAGGCAAGGGAAAGGCCACAGGCAAGACAGGCCGCCACGGCGGTCGAACGGATGCACTTCATCGAAAACCTCTTTGAATGTCTCAATATGTCAGGGGCACCGGCGCGGAGCCCTCGGCGGAAATTGCCACCCGGCCCTGCCGGTCTCCGCACCCTTGCGCGCCGCGTCGTCCGGATCAAGCCCTTCCCGCAGCGTTCGGGCCCCGTCGCCGGAAAATCCCGCACCAAAGGCAATGAAAGCGGCAGAAAAGCCAACCGGATCCCCCTGCACCATCCCGGAGTGCTGTCCCTGCTCCTTTCTGGCGCGGGCCTGCGCCCGTTCGCGAGTGAAACGCTCCGCCGGAGGCGTCCCGCCCTCGCGGCCCTCGCCATGCCAACCGCCATGGACGCACCGGTTTTTCCAAGCTATAGCACCCCCGATAAGCACCAAGAGGAGCGCCCCATGGCCGAGCCCGAGCAGCCGCAGATCTATCTCATCACCCCGCCCGAGATCGAACTCAGCCGGTTTCCCGACACCCTCGCCCGCGTGCTCGACGCGCAGGAGGTGGCGTGCATCCGGCTGGCGCTGTCGACCCATGACGAGACCCAGCTCTCCCATGCCGCCGATGCCTGCCGCGAGGTGGCCCATCAGCGCGACATCGCCATCGTCATCAACACCCATTTCATCCTCGCCGAACGGCTGGGCCTCGACGGGGTGCACCTGACCGACGGCGCGCGCCAGATTCGCGCCGCGCGCAAGGCGCTGGGCGCCGATGCGGTGGTGGGCGCCTTCTGTGGCGGCTCGCGCCATGACGGGATGAGCGCGGGCGAAGCGGGTGCCGATTACGTCAGCTTCGGCCCGGTGGGCGATACCGTGCTGGGCGACGGCACCCGCGCGGAACACGAGGTGTTCGACTGGTGGTCGCAGATGATCGAGGTGCCGGTCGTGGCCGAGGGCGCGCTCGACGCCGAGTTGATCCGCTCGCTCGCCCCGGTGACCGATTTCTTCGGCATCGGCGCCGAAATCTGGGACGCCGAAGACCCCGCCGCCGAACTCGGCCGGCTGATCGCGGCGATGGGCGACGGTTGAGCAGGCTGTGCCACCGGTTCCTGGCACCGACGTTATACCGACGTTGGGTTTCCAGCGCATTCAACGGGTTGGCCGCCTCTCGCCGCCCGCCACCTGCCGGTCTGTCGGCATGCCCAAGCGCACGACCCCTTCGACATGCGCCGCCAGCGCCTTCCGACTGGAAAAATCGTCAACCTTTACAGGGGCATGGTAGACGATCTTCACGCCCCCATTCCGCCGGGCCGCCAGCAGTTTGAGCGCGTGCGGGCCGAATTCCATATCCCCCCACCAGCCGTAAAACCGGGGGTCTTCGCCGTCGGGTGCGGTGTATATCACCGTCACCGGCTGGATATGCATCTCGTTCCGCAGAGCGTCGTTGAAGAACGCCTGAAACAGCGTTGATTTGAATGGCAAAACCCGGAAACCGTCGGTCGAGGTGCCTTCCGGAAAAAAGAGCAGCTTATGCCCCGCCAGCAGCCGCTCCTCAAAGACCTGCTGCTGCGCCTTGGCCTCCCTCGGATCGCGGGCGATGAACACCGTCCCGGTGATCTTGGCAAGGAAGCCGATCCCCGGCCAGCCCGCCACCTCGGCCTTGGAGACGAAATAGACCCGCTTGCGCGCGTTGAGCGAGAAAATATCGAGCCAAGACGCATGGTTGGCCACCACCGCGCCGCGTTCCGCCATGCGCTCGCCCACCGTCTCGTGGCGCATGCCCAGTACGAAAAACGCGGTCCGGCACACCGCCTGCGTGATGAAGGGCGTCCATGGCCGGTGCATCCCGTGCAGCGGCCGCTCCACCAGCCGCAGCGCCATCATCGCCACCACGCCCAAAAGCAGGATCGCCACCAGCGCCATCCCCCTGAGCGCCGCCCGAAGCCACCCCGCCGCCGTGATCCTGTGCGGCGGTGCCGGCTCCTCGGGAGACCACGTGAAAGTCACGCCGTAATGCCCTTTGAATAAATGTTTTTCTGTGTTGAGCTCAACCGCTCCGTATCCATCACAAGACAGATATCGGTGGTGTTGAACGCATGGTCGATAAACGCCCCGTCGCCCACGTAGCCGCCCAGCCGCAGATAGGCCTTGATCAGTGCGGGGACCTGCAGCATCGCCCCGCGCCGGTCGATCCGGTCCTCGGGCAACAGGTTCATCGACTGGTAATGCGCCGCCTGCGTGCGCACCCGAAGCGCCTCGGGCGCCAGATGCCGGTGGTGCAGGAGCGACAGCGGCTGCGCCAGCCTGTCGATGTCGGTGCCGTGAAAACTGGCCGTTCCGAACAGGATTTCTATCTCGTTTTCAGTGATGTAGCGGGCGAGCCCGTTCCAGAGGTGGTACATCGCCGCCCCGCCGCGATAGGGCGGCGCAAGGCAGGAGCGGCCCAGTTCCATCAGCCGCCGGCCGCTCTGTTTCAGCGGCGTCAGGTCGTACTCGTCCTCGGAATAGAACTGTCCGACCTCCCGCGCCTGATCGTCGCGCAGCACCCGGTAGACGCCCACCACGTCACCGCCGCGCGCGTCATCGGTCAGGATGATATGGTCGAAATAGGGATCGAACCGGTCCCGCTCCAGCCGCGCGTCATGGTCGACCAGCGGCCCGTCGCCGCCCAGTTCCTCGACGAAAACCTCGTAGCGCAGACGCTGCGCGGCCCTCAGATCGTCCTCCGAGCCCACCAGCCTGACGCTGAACTGTTCCTCGCTCCCGCCCATCGCTGCCCTCGCGCCTCCGTTCGCCGCGGTTCTATGGCGCGCAGGCCACGAACGCAACGGCACTTGACAGGCCGGCGCCGATCGGCCCTTTCGGGTGGCTTAACTTTTCCGTAACTACCTTCATGTTTTGATCACAGGGATCAATTCGACACGGGAGCCATCGATCACGACCTTGCCGACTTCCTGGAAATTCACGGTTATCCGGCCGCCGATATTCGACTGCACCTGCCCGGTGCCCCAGTCGGGCTGTTGCGGATGCTCGACGAGCATGCCGGGTTCCAGGAAACTGTTAAGATCTGACATGTGACTTTCAGCCATTCGTGGAGGACCCATTTGCCCCATCCTAGCGACAAGATCGCCTCTCTCATAGGGTCTCGCATCTGCCACGACCTGATCAGCCCGGTGGGCGCCGTGGCCAACGGGCTGGAATTGCTCGAACTGTCGGGCCTGCCGAAAAGCCCGGAATTTTCGCTGGTGGCCGAAAGCGCGGGCCATGCCTCGGCCCGGATTCAGTATTTCCGGCTGGCCTTTGGCGATGCCGAGCCGGAACAGGCGATTTCCGGACAGGCGGTGGCCGACATCCTTGCCGCCGTTTACGAGGCCGGGCGGATCGAGATCGACTGGCAGGCCAGCGGAGATTTTTCGCGGCCCGGGGTCAAGGCCGCGCTGCTGGCGCTGATGTGTGTCGAACAGGCGCTGGTCGCGGGCGGACGGATCGTGGTGAGCCGCGAGGGCGCGCGCTGGCACCTTCGGGCCGAGGCCGAGCGGCTGGCGCCCGATCCGGCGCTGTGGGACCTGCTGAACGGTGCGCCGGGCCCCGAAGCCGTGCCGCCGGCCGCGGTCCAGTTCCTGCTGCTGCCGCATGTGCTTGGCGAAAACAGCGCGAATATCAACTTCCAAGCCACTGATAAGGTGGTGGAAATCAGTTTCTAGGCGCGCGTCGTCCCGTCGCCTTCGACAAGGTATTTGAAGCTGGTAAGCTGCGCCGCCCCAACCGGGCCACGCGCATGCATCTTGCCCGTCGCGATACCGATCTCGGCGCCCATTCCGAACTCGCCCCCATCGGCGAACTGGGTCGAGGCGTTTCGCATCAGGATGGCGCTGTCGAGCTCGGCGAAGAACCGGCCCGCCGCCGTGTCATCCTCGGTAATGATGCAGTCGGTATGCTGGGAATGGTACTGCCGGATATGGGCGATGGCGCCGTCGATATCCTCGACCATCTTCGCGGCGATGATGCTGTCGAGATATTCGCGGCCCCAGTCGTCGTCGCTGGCGGAATGGGTGCCGGCGATGACCTGCAACGCGGCATCGGCCCGGACCTCGACGCCCGCGTCGATCAGCGCCCGGATCAGCCCCTGTCCGATCGTGTCGGCGACCTTGCGGTGAATGAGCAGGCATTCCGCCGCACCGCAGATGCCGGTGCGCCGTGTCTTGGCGTTCATCACCACGCGCAGCGCCTTTTCGGGGTCGGCATCCTTGTCGATATAGATATGCACGATCCCCTCGAGATGGGCGAAGACCGGCACGCGCGCCTCGCGTTGCACCAGGCCCACAAGGCCCTTGCCGCCACGGGGCACGATCACGTCGATCGTGCCGGTCATGGTCAGCATCTCCTTTACCGCCGCGCGGTCGCGGGTGGGCACAAGCTGGATCGCGTCCTCGGGGAGCCCCGCCGCGCGGAGGCCGTCTACCAGCGCCGCATGGATCGCCGCCGAGGAATGGAAACTTTCCGAGCCGCCCCGCAAAATAACGGCATTGCCCGATTTCAGGCAGAGCGCGCCGGCGTCGGCGGTCACGTTGGGGCGGCTTTCGTAGATCACGCCGATCACGCCCAGCGGCGTGCGCACACGGCGGATATGCAGGCCCGAGGGCATATCCCATTCCGCCAGCACCTCGCCCACCGGATCGTCCTGTGCGGCCACGGCGCGCAGGCCGTCGCACATGGATTTCACCCGGTCCTCGTTGAGCAGGAGCCGGTCTATCATCGCCTCGGACAGGCCCTTGTCCCGGCCATAATCGAGGTCTTGCCCATTGGCGGCGATCACCTCGGCCCGGGCGGCCCAGAGCGCGTCGGCAGCAGCTTCCAGCGCCTTTTGCTTGGTCTCGGGCTTGGCGGTGGCCAGTTGCGCGGCGGCGGATTTGGCGCGGTCGCCGATCTCGGCCATCAGGGCGGGGATGTTGTCGAGGTCTTTCATGGTCAGCGGTCCTTCGCGGGTCGGCGGGAGCGTAGCATCAAAGGCGGTCAGAACGCCATATCGTCGCGGTGGATGAGCGGCCCGCGTGCCGGGTAGCCGAGCCGTGGCTCGATATCGCTGGTTTTCAGGCCCTTGATCAGCGCGGCATCCTGCGCGTCGTAGCGGGTCAGGCCCTGTCCCAGCGTGCGGCCCGTGACATCGGCCACCTCGACCGGGTCGCCGCGCCCGAAATTGCCGGTCACGGCTGTGACGCCGGCGGGCAAGAGGCTGCTGCCGCCCTGAAGGGCCAGTGCCGCGCCGTCATCGACGGTGATGCGGCCCCTGGGCTTCATCGCGGCGATCCATGCCTTGCGCTTCTGGTGCGGGTCGCCTTGGGCGATGAACCAAGTGGCGGGCGCGCCTTTTTCCAGCGCTGACAAGGGGTTGAGGACCGAACCTTCGGTGATTGCCATGTCGCAGCCCGCCGCTGTCGCGGTGCGGGCGGCCATCAGCTTGGTCTTCATGCCGCCCTTGCTGAGCCCCGATCCGGCATCGCCCGCCATCGCCTCGATCTCGGGCGTGATCCGGTCGATCACGTCGAACCGCGTGGCCGTCGGGTCGAGCGTCGGGTTGCCGGAATAGAACCCGTCGACATCGCTGAGCAGGATGAGCTGATCGGCGCCCGCTGTCACCGCCACCTGCGCGGCCATGCGGTCATTGTCGCCATAGCGGATCTCGTCGGTGGCGACGGTGTCGTTCTCGTTGACGATGGGCACGGCGCCCAGCGACAGCAGCTGTTCCAGAGTGGCGCGGGAATTGAGATAGCGGCGGCGGTCGGTGCTGTCCTCGAGCGTCACCAGCACCTGTGCGGCGCGCAGGCCGTGTTCCGAGAGCGCCCGGTCATAGGCATGGGCCAGCTGGATCTGGCCCACGGCGGCGGCGGCCTGGGATTGCTCCAGCGTGAGTTCGGTCATGGGCAGGCCAAGCGCGCCGCGCCCCAGCGCGATGGAGCCCGAGGAGACGAGAATCACATCCGTGCCGCGCGCCCTTATGCGGGCCACGTCGGCCACCAGCGCCTTGAGCCAGTCGGCGCGCAACTGCCCGGTGCCCCGGTCCACCAGCAGGGCCGAACCGATCTTGACGACAATGCGCTTGGCCTCGCTCAGGGTTGCCACGGCTCGGGCTCTTCGTCCTTGGTCTTCTCGCGCAGGCGGCCATCGTCGATCTGCGCCCTGAGCGCGCGCAGCACCTCCGTCACCCCTTCGCGCGAGACGCCCGACATCAGCATCACGTTCTCCGCGCCACCTGCCGTCAATTCGTCGCGCAGAAAGGCCCGTTCCTCGTCATCGAGCGCGTCGACCTTGTTGAGCACCGTCACGCGCGGCTTGTCGGCCAGCGCGCTGCCATAGGCCTCCAACTCGTTGATAATGGTGTGATAATCCTCGACCAGCGTGCCGGAAGTGCCGTCGATCAGGTGCAGCAGCACCGCGCAGCGCTCGACATGGCCGAGAAACAGGTCACCAAGGCCGCGCCCCTCATGCGCGCCGTCAATGAGGCCCGGAATGTCGGCCACCACGAATTCGACCCCGTCCACCTCGACCACGCCGAGATTGGGGTGCAGTGTGGTGAACGGGTAATCGGCGATCTTGGGCCGCGCGTTGGAGGTGGCGGCGAGGAAGGTGGATTTGCCCGCGTTGGGCAGGCCCACGAGCCCCACATCGGCGATCAGTTTCAGGCGCAGCCAGAGCGTCCGCTCGACCCCGTCCTGACCGGGGTTGGACCGGCGCGGCGCCTGATTGGTGGAGGTCTTGAACCGCAGGTTGCCCCAGCCGCCATTGCCGCCATGGGCCAGTTCGACGCGCTGGCCCACCTCGGTCATGTCGGCGATCACCGTCTCCTGATCCTCGTCGAGGATCTCGGTGCCGACGGGGACGCGCAGGAGGATATCCTCGCCATCCTTGCCGGTGCGCTGGCGGCCCATGCCGGGCTGGCCGTTATCGGCAAAGAAATGCTGCTGGTAGCGGAAATCGATAAGGGTGTTCAGCCCCTCGACCGCCTCGACCCAGACCGAGCCGCCCTTGCCGCCATCGCCCCCATCGGGGCCGCCATATTCGATGTACTTCTCCCGCCGGAAGCTGATACAGCCACCGCCGCCCGAACCGGACCGGATATAGACCTTTGCGAGATCGAGGAACTTCATGCTGTCATCCTTTAGGCAAAGGTCCGGGCCGGCTCAATCCATTTTACGGCTGTAGGTCCATGTGGGGACCTTGGCGTTGCGGGCCACGGAGAATGTTTCGGCATCGCCCAGATAGCTGAAGCCGTGATTGGTGACGACGCGGGCGGAGACCGGGTTGTCCTGAAAGACCGAGGCAAAGATCGTGCGGCATTTGCAGGGGTTGGCGGCGACGATCGCGCCCACCGCTTCCGAGGCGACGCCGGTGTTCCAGAAGGCGTGCGCCACCCAGTAGCCGATCTCGCACTGGCCCTCATCGACGCGTTTCATGCCGATGGCGCCCATCACTTCGGACCCGCCGTCACGCGAGCCGTCGATGATCCATGCCGTCTCGGTCCGGTCGGGGGCGGTGACACGGGTCAGGAACGCCTCGACCGTGCCGGGGGGCAGCGGGTGCGGAATGCTGGACGTGTTGCGTGCCACCCGTTCGTCACCGGCGAAATGGGCCAGAAGCCCGGCATCCGAGGCGCGCGGCGGGCGCAGGTCGAACCGGCCGGCCGCGATGGTGGGTTGCGTGTCGATCGTCTCCAGTTTCATTGCGTTTTCCTCCCAAACGCGGGGCCCGTGGCCGGACCCGAACCGGGGATTGACTGGCAGTGGGCGGCAATCCTCGAACGAGAAAGGGGACCGGCCCTTGCCGATCCCCCGATGTTCTCATTACACCTTTTCGGTCGGCTTACTCTGCGGCCTCCGCCACTGGCGTGACCGAAATGAAGGTGCGGCCCTTGAGGCCCTTGTGGAACG
>JAVJTX010000095.1:0-144566 GCA_040220035.1 Roseovarius sp.
GGCCGTCGCCGTGAATGGCCGCATCTGCCATTGGCTGCCTCCTGCTGCATCTTACTGTGGCGCGTCACCGGTCGAGTCACGCACCGGCAATTGTTGCAGGTTTTAGAATGCATCCGTCACAGGGGCAATGCATGAGTTTGACATGCATCAATGAATATTGTCGCACCCCCGCCTGCGGGGTTCCCCGTGATCACGCGGATTTGTGCGCTGGACACGAAGCGGTGAGGCGGCGGGGGCAAGCGGCGATTTTCGTTTGTTTTCAGAAACGAGCGAAACAGGTCAGGGATCGTGGGCCGGAACAAACCCGGTCGGGCGACGTTGTCGCTTCAGATGATAAAACGAGAGGAGTTACTATGAGACATTGGAACACAGTTACCAAGGCCGGCGCCGCAGCAACCGTTGCGCTGATGATCGGTCTTCCCGCGAATGCGATGACCTGCGAGGAATTCACCGCGATGAGCGCCGACAGCCAGCAGGGCTATGTCATGGGGCTTGACGCAGGCCGCATGGAAGCGCGCGAAATGGCGCGGGGCGATATGACGGATTCTTCGGCCGAAGGTGTCTCGACCAAGCAGGACGAGAGCACCAATGGCGGCCGCGAGCAAGCCCGTGACGAGGCCACCGGCGCACCGGACGTGTACGTTCAGGTCGTCGAAGATTGCACGGGTTCACCCGGCATGAACGTGACCGAGGCATTCCCCATGGCGGATCCGAAGGGGATGGGCGGCTAACGCCCGACTGATCCGTCGCTTTTCAAGGTTGCCGGCCCTTTCGCACAGATGTGCGGAAGGGTCGGTTCTTTTTTGGGGGGTGGTTTTGCGGAGCGGCGTGGTGGCCGTGGCGGCACCGCAGGCCGTGGGGCATGACCTTTGGGCGTGATGCAGGCCTTGCCCGGACCAAAGCCGCACTCTGGCGCGGCGCCGGGCAGGGGGTACGGTAGGAGAGCGGCGCTGGCCGGGCTCAGGCGTGTTCGAGCGCGGGGAAGATGGTGGGGAAGGTCGTCTTCAGCGCCGTGTCGACATCGCCCATCTCGACCGGCAGGCCGAGATCGACCAGCGAGGTGACGCCGTGTTCGGCGATGCCGCAGGGGACGATGCCCGAGAAATGCTCGAGATCGGGTTCGACATTGATCGAGATGCCGTGGAAGCTGACCCATCTGTGCATCTTGATGCCGATGGCGGCGATCTTGTCTTCGGGTTTCTCGCCCGTGGGGGTCAACGGCCTGTCGTCGCGCGTGACCCAGACGCCGACCCGGCCGGGGCGGATTTCGCCCTTCACGTTGAACTGGTCGAGCGTGGCGATGACCCAGGTTTCGAGCTGTTCGACGAAGCGGCGCAGGTCGCGGCCGCGGCGGCCGACATTCAGCATGACATAGACCACGCGCTGGCCGGGGCCGTGATAGGTGTATTGCCCGCCCCGGCGGGTCGGGTGGACCGGGAAGCGGTCGGGCGCGCGCAGGTCCGCGGGGTTGGCGGAGGGGCCCGCGGTGTAAAGCGGCGGATGCTCGACCAGCCAGACCGCCTCGTCGGCGCGGCCCTCGGCAATGGCGGCGGCGCGCGCCTCCATTTCGCGGCAGGCGAGGTCATATCCGGTCAGGCCGGGGGAGGTGATCCAGTTCACCACGATGTGGCCAGCCCCTGTGCTGTGGCCGGCGATTCGCCGGCGGATGCCCTTGGTAAACGGAGTATCGCATTGAGGCAAAAGTGCAAATTGGCGCGTAAAAAAGCGTGACAGATTCGCGAAAGCCCGTGCTAGCATGGCCGGCATCAAGGAATTTTCGAACCTGGAGGGATAATTACAATGGCTTTCAAGAGGATCACGGGCGCGGCGGTGATGACCGCCATGCTGATGGTGCCGGTCGGGCGCGCCCATGCCGGTGACGAGTTCGTCGGCGGGCTTGTCGGCGGGCTGATCGGCGGCGCGATCGGCAGCGGCATCGCCAACCAGCAGCGCCAGAAGCGCACGACGCGCTCGCGCACGGTCTACGTGCAGCCCCGCGCCACCTCGGCGCAGCGGCAGGAGGCGCGGGAGATCCAGACCTCTCTCAACTATTTCGGCTTTAATGCCGGGGTGGCGGATGGTGTTCTGGGCGGACAGTCGCGGGCGGCGGTCTCGCGCTATCAGGGGTATATGGGGTATCCGGCGACGGGGCAGCTTTCGGCATATGAGAAGACGATGCTGCTGGGCGCCTATCACCGGGGGGTTGCGGGCGGAGCGGAGGTCAACCAGATCATCGCCAAGTCGAACGAGGGCGCGCGGGCGCTTTTGATCGCGCAGCGTGACGGGACGACCGGCACGCGGACCACCGGCTATGCCGGGCTGCCGATGGCGGTGTCGGAGGCGGTGGACGAGGTCGCGGACAGTTCCGACCCCTCGGCCGAGCAGCTACTGCAGCGCTCGGGCTTTATCCAGCTGGCGGATCTGAACGGCGACGGCAACACCGATTACATCATCGACACGGCGCTGGCCGGCAGCAGCTTCTGGTGCAACGCATCGCAGTGCAAGACCATGGTCTTCGCCTCGACCTCGGACGGGTATCGGCGCAACGACATGTTGCTGCACGCTCCCAAGCCCGACAGTTTCGACTGTATCGGCGGCACCTGCCAAGTGAAGGCGGTGCCCGCGGCGCAGCCCGAGGCCAACACGATGATGGCCAAGGCCGAGGAGCCGGAAACCGGCGCCACCGCCGGCCTGACCCTGCCGGTGTTCAACACCGCGCCGAAACAGAAATCGCTGTCGAGCCATTGCAGCAAGGTCAACCTTCTGACCAGCGCCAATGGCGGGTTCACCACGGTGTCGGATGTCAGCAACGCCGATTTCGCGCTGAGCGAGCAGCTTTGCCTGACGCGGACCTATGCCGTGGCCCGGGGCGAGGACATCATGGCCTCGGTCCAGGGCGCAAGCCAGGCCGCGATCGAGCAGCAATGCGACGCCTTCGGGCAGAGCATGGCGGGCTATATCGGCGCGCTCGGGTCGAAGCCGCCCAAGGCGGTTCTGAACGATGTGAGCGGGCTGGTGCTGAACAGCGGCATGACGCCGGAGCAGCTTCGGACCACCGCGCAGATCTGCATGGCGAGCGGCTATCAGGCCGACAAGATGCCGGCAGCGCTGGGCGGGGCGCTGTTGCTGACGGCGCTGGGCGAGCGGCCCTATGCCGAGCTGGTGGGCCATCACCTGCACGGCGGGTTCGGCACGGATGACAATGCCGACATGGCGCTGGCATGGTACGAGGTGGCGATCTCGTCGCTGGATGGCGGGGCGGCCCCGGTCTTTGCCCCGAGCCAGGCCGAGCGGGTCGAGGTGCTGCGCAAGGCGGCGCTCGGGCTGGCGGGCGGCGATGTGGCGATGCCGGTGCCGGCGTCGGACACGGGCTCTTCGATGCCGGTGTTCACGCTGTCGGAGTAAAGGATCACAGCCGGGAGGGCGCTCCTGTGTAACCCGGCTGTAGCCTGTGTACCGCGGGGCGTTATGCTAGCGGTCCTGCGGAGGGCACGGGCGATGCGCGGCATGGGGGAAACCCCGTGCCGCGTCTCCGACTCTCCGGGGGGTGAAAAAGGCGGAATTTTCCTCTTCACAAGGCGCTGGCAATTGCGTATACGCCGCGCACCTACCTGATCACGTGCGGTCGTGGCGGAATTGGTAGACGCGCAGCGTTGAGGTCGCTGTGGGGTAACACCCGTGGAAGTTCGAGTCTTCTCGACCGCACCAGATATCCAGAAAAATCGAGCACTCGGATGGCTTTTTGGGCCATTCTCGAGGGCGTTTGCGCCCCGGTGTTCACGCAGGGAAGGGCGCGCCCAGTCCGCCGCAGGCTCCGGCTTTTGCCCGTTCTTGGGCTGGCCCCGCCTCCGCTGGGCCGGTCATCGAAAGTTTCATGCCGCCGAAATTGCCTCGTCGCGAAAAAGTTGTATGGATAAGGCCTGTGCCATTCTTGCGTGACTGGCCGCAGGCGGGATCGATACTTGGCGGCGGGGACCGGGGTGTTTCCATCGCGTCGAATGCGCGTTGAATGGGCATGGGAAGGTAAGTCGTTGATAAACCGAAAGACCTCTTGTTGGCTGGTTTTGGTGTGGTTGCTGTCGAGCTGCGCCGTCGAGAGGGACAATCTGGCGGAGCGACCGAACCTTTACCGGGCCGAGTCGGCGCTGGAAATTCCGCGCATTGATCCGCGGGCCGAGTCGGCGGCACCGCGGCTTTTGTATGTAACCGACCGTGCGGCCATGCCGGGGAAGCAGGGCGCGGCGGCATATGGCAACGACAGATCGGACTCGATGGCGCTGGGACGTGCGCAGATCGCGTTCGGAGACGCCTCTTGGGACGTTCTGGAGCGGTGTACCCTTGAAGTGGAATGCCCGGACATACGGTTGAATGTGCAGGAGGCCACGGAGCTCCTCAGGTTCTCGAATGTCCCGCTTCCGGTCAGACAGCAAGGCGACGAGATCGTTTTTCGCGAGCCGGAGCTGGAACAATACCGGCGTCAGGGCAGCGCTTTCAAAGCCATGGTCGGGCAGGAGATACGCCGCACTGGCAATGACCGGGTGCTGATCTTCGTGCACGGCGTCAATTACAGTTTCGAAAACAGCATGACGACGCTGGCCAATATCTGGCACTTTCTCGGTCGGGATGTGACGCCTGTCGCCTATAGCTGGCCGGCGGGCAACGGGGGCATACTGGGATATTTCAGCGATCGGGAATCCGGCGAGTTCAGCGTGTATCACCTGAAGGAGACGTTGAAATTGCTGGCGGACGTGCCGGAGGTGTCCGAGATCGACATCGTGGCGCATTCCAGAGGGACGGCCCTGACCGCGATGGCATTGCGCGAAATGGTGATAGAACATCGGGCCGCGGGCCGTCATCCCCGCCGAGAGATGAAGACAAGGGTTCTCGTGTTTGCCGCGGCGGATCTGGACACCGGGGTGGTGCGGATGCGCCTTGCCGCGGAACGTGTCGAAGAGGCCTTCGAGCAGATGAATTTTTACGTCAATCCGAGGGACGGCGCGCTTCGGCTGTCTTCGTTGTTGACGAAAGCGCCGAGGTTTGGCGCCCTTGACCCGATGGATATCTCACGAGAGCAGCTCCGGTCGTTGCAGAGGGACCGTCTGGTCTATTTCATACAGGTTGAGAACGCGGGCAATCGGCCCGGCCATGCTTATTTTCGTGAAAACCCGGCGGTCATGTCGGATATAGTGCTGGCGCTTGGCGAGGGGAACCGTCCTGGCAGTGCGCGCCGGCCGCTCGAGCGCGACAGCGACGGGTTGTGGCGCATTCATTCGAACTATCCGGGTCCACGCTTGGTTCCGCCGGAGTTCGAGCCGGCTAGCCGTTGATGCGGGACGCATTCTCCTTGGCCTTGGGTGGTGTGTGAGGGCCGGGATGACGGGCAGGACCGACAATGCCGTTCTGGGCATTCTGATCAGCATCGTGGCGCTTGTTCTGTTCGACCTGATGGGGCTGATCATCAAGGGGCTGTCGGTGCGCTATGGCGCGGCGGAGCTGTCGGCTTATCGCAACCTTTTCGGGCTGGTGCCGAGCGCCTTGGCGCTTTGGATGACGGCGGCGTGGCGGCGCGGGGATCGGAGCCTCAGGATGCGGCAATGGCGGCTGGCGCTGGGCCGGGGGCTGGCGGTGACGCTGGCGCAGCTTTTGTTCTACATGTCGCTGGGGCTGATGGCCTTTGCCACGGCGACGACGATTTCCTACACGACCGCGCTTTTCACCACCGCGCTGGCGGTGCCGCTTCTGGGCGAGCGGGTGGGGGCCATCCGCTGGCTGGCGGTGGCGATCGGGTTCGTGGGCGTGGTGCTGATCATGCGGCCGGGCACGGCGGAGTTTGCGTGGGCCATGCTGCTGCCGTTCGGGGCCTCGGCGCTTTATGCCTTTACCGGGGTGAGTGCGCGGCTGGTCGACGAGGGGGTGCCGACGCCGCTTTTCAACCTCTATTCCTCGGGGGCGGCGGCGGTGGGATCGGTGGGGCTGGCCCTTGCGTTGGGCGGGTTTTCCCCGGTGGCGAGCGTTCAGGATGCGGGGATGATCCTGTTGATGGGGCTGTTCGGGGGATCGGCGGTGCTGTGTCTCGTGATCTCGTTCCGGATGACGGAGCCCAGCAACCTTGCGCCGTTCAGCTATTTCGGGATTCCCATCGCCTTTGTCCTCGGGTGGGTGGTTTTCGACGAGGCGCCGTTTGATACGCTGATGCCGGGGGCGCTTTTGATCGTGTTCGGGGGGCTGATGATCGTTGTTCGCGAGCGGCGGCTGCGGCGGGGTGGGGGTGCGTAGGGGCGCCTTGCGCGGAACAAAGGGCGTTAGCCCGCCGCGCATCGCTGGGCCGTCCCGACGGCACGGCGATTTGGCAAATGGAGTGGCACGCTCGCATGATGGATGTGCTTGGCTGGGATAAAGCGGCTGCTACCATCGTTGGTTCGCCGTACCACGGCCCAGCGATGCGCGGCTTCTCACCCGCAGAACAGGAGAGGGCCGCCAGGCATGTGACGGCCCTGTCTTGTCGTGCCTCCAGCCCGTGCTATCCGTAGACCAGGCTTGGCAGCCAGGTGATGATCTGCGGAAACAGCATGCAGGCCGTCAGCCCGACCACCTGCAGGAACAGGAAGGGCAGGGCCGAGCGGAAGATATCGCCCATCGGGATTTCCGGCGGGGCCACGCCGCGCAGGTAGAACAGCGCGTAGCCGAAGGGTGGCGACAGGAAGCTCATCTGCATGTTGACGAGGTAGAGCACGCCGAACCACAGCACGAGGTCGCTTTCCGAGCCGAGGCCAAAGGCCTGTGCCCCCAGCGCCTTGACGATGGGCACGAAGATCGGCACCGCCAGAAGCAGGATGCCGACCCAGTCTAGGAACATGCCCAGCATGATCAGGATGATCTGCATCAGGATCAGGATGCCCCACGGCCCCAGCCCGAGGCCGGTCATGGTGTCCTCGACGAATTGCTGGCCGCCCTCGAGGACGTAGAGCCCGACGAAGATGGTTGCGCCGAACATGATCCAGATGACCATGGCCGAGGCCTTGAGCGTGGTGAGGCAGGCCTCGCGCACGGTGGCCCATGTGAGCTTTTGGTGGATGGCGGCGACGATGAAGGCGCCGAAGGTGCCGATGCCGGCCGCTTCGACGGGGGTGGCGACGCCGGTGAAGATGACGCCGAGCACGACGGCGATCAGGGTGATGGGCGCCGCCATGTTGCCCAGCAGGCGGACCTTCTCGGCATTGCTGACGCGTTCCTCGACCGGGATGGGCGGGCCTTTTTCCGGGTTCACGTAGCACATCACGACAACGTAGAGGATGTAGAAGCCCGAGAGCATCAGGCCGGGCAGCACCGCGCCGATGAAGAGCTCGCCCACCGATTGCTCGGCCACCACCGCGTAGATGATGGCGAGGATCGAGGGCGGGATCAGGATGCCCAGCGTGCCGCCCGCCATGATCGAGCCCATGGCGATCTTGGGGTCGTAGTGGCGCTTGAGCATGGCCGGGAGCGCGATGATGCCCATGGTCACCACCGCCGCGCCGATCACGCCCACCATGGCCGCAAGGATCGTGGAGGCGATGATCGTGGCGGCCGCGAGCCCGCCCTTCACGCCGCCCAAGAGCTTGTAGATGACGTCGAACATCTCGTTGATGATGCCCGCCCTTTCCAGCATCGCCGCCAGGAATATGAAAAGCGGGATGGCCGAGAGCTGGTAGTTGGTCATCAGCGGGAAGATGCGCGAGGGCACGATGTTGAGCGTGCGCTCGTCACCGAGGATGAAGAGGAACACGCAGGCCAGGCCGCCGGTCACGAAGGCCAGCGGCAGGCCGGCCATCAGGAGCACGATGAGGCTGCCGAACATCAGCAGCGTCAGCCATGCAATGTCGATTTCGATACCCATGGCTTACCCCGCCTTCATGTTTTGACGAACGATTTCGACATCGCGGGCGAGCTTGGCGATCCCTTGCAGGATCAAGAGCACCGCGCCCACGACGATGGCCCATTTGAAGGGCCAGTAGGCGATGGTCCATTCCGAGAAGGAAATCTCGTTCACGACGGTCGCGTCCATCGCGAAGATCCAGCCGGTGACCAGCAGGGTGCCCGCGAAGATGAAGAAGAAGATCGAGGTGAAGAGATCGACCACCGCTTTGCGCAGCGGCGACCATTCGGCGTAGAACACGTCGACCTTCACATGCGCGTCGGTCATCGCGGCATAGGCGCCGGCGATGAGGTATTGCATCCCGAACATCAGGAACATGCCCTCGTGCACCCAGATGGTGGGCGAGTTGAAGACATAACGCGCGACCACCTCGAAGTAATAGGCGAAGACCGCGATGACCGCCCAGTAGGAGACGAATTCTCCGGCGAAGAAGGAAAGCCGGTCGATCGCCCCGGTCCAGCCGGCGCCGATATGGTCGTGGTCTTTCTTTTCCTCCTCCTGCTCGATGTTCTGGAGCGCGGCCTCGGCCGGGTCGACGCGTTTGGGCTCGGCATCGGCGCGGGCCTGTGCCTTGCGGACCATGCCGGGGATCAGCAGCGCGTCGAGGGCGATGAGCGCGCAGAGCAGCATGAGCGCGTAGAAGGAGAAGTCGGACCATTGCTGGCGGGCCGCGCGGGCGTTGTCGAGCGCGGGGCCGGCGGCTTCGAGGTCGGCTTGGGCGGCCGCGAAGCGCTCGGCGTCGGGGCCTTTGGATTCCTGCGCCTTTTCCAGCTCCTTCTCGGCGCGGATCTGGGCGAAGGTGCCTTCCTCGGCCTCTTCGAGTTCGGCCTGAAGCTTGGCGATGCGGTCGTCGGCGCCGGTGACCTTGGGTTCCAGCCGGTCGACGATGCGCTGGGCGCTGGCGACCTCGTTGGCGGTCTGGCTGACCACCTCGCGTGCGTCGCGGCCTTGGGCGTTGAAGACGAGGATGGCGAAGAAGATCGGCAGGAACACCAGCCCCCACAGGTTGCGGAGGTAGAGCCGGTGCAGGCCGAGCAGCCCGCCGGTGAAAAGGATCATGTAGGCGATGGGCACGGAATAGCCCCGTGTCCGCGTACGCCGGGCCATCACCATGGCGACCAGCGGGAACACGATAAGCCCCCCCCAGTACAGCCAGTGCGGCAGAATGAAATCTATGCTGGGCATTGTCTTTCCGCTTGTGCGCGCGTGTCGGGCCCCCGCGCCGTGGCGGAGGCCCGGTTTCTGTCAGGTCAGCGACCGTCGATCAGAGATCGAGCTCCTGACCTTCGACCATCTCGGGGGTGACGTAGCCGAGGGAGCCGGACATCATGTAGTCGAGCTGGATCTTGAAGACGCGCGCCGCGTTCTTGTCGCGGTTGGCGTATTTGTACCAGATCGGCACGGCGACCTCGGTCATGATCTCGACATCGGTCTGGCTGAGGCGGGTGACCTCTGTGCCGTCGGCCTCGAACTTGGCCCAGGCTTCCTGGTCGGCCTTCTGGATGGCGGCATGGTGCGCGTCGGAATAGGCATGCACCTCCATCTCGACGAATTGCTTCATCTCGTCGGAAAGGGCGTTCCAGCTGTCCATGCCGACGGTGAGGTCCATGATGTCGACCGGCTGATAGACCGACATGAAGCCCGGCGGGCCCATGGAGATGTAATCGGTCACCTGGCTGAAGCCCAAGGCATAGTTCACCGCCGGGCCCACGTAGTCGGCCACGTCGATGGTGCCTTTTTCCAGCGCCGGGAAGATTTCCGAGCCGGGCAGGAGCGTGGTTTTCGCGCCGAGGGCCGAGAAGAGTTCGGCCACCATGCCGCCGGGCGCGCGCATCTTGCGGCCCGAGAAGTCATCGACCGAGCGGATCGGCACCTTGGAGTGGATGATGTTGGGCCCGTTGTGGATGGGGCCGACGAAATGCATGTTCTGCTGGGCGTAGAGTTCGCGGGCGATCTCGAGCCCGCCGAGGCCGTAGTAGAACACGTCGAATTCGTGCGGGTTGCGCAGGCCCATCGGGTAGCTGGTCAGGAACATGGCCGCCGGGATGATCCCCTGGGCGTAGATCGTGAAGGGGTTCACCGCGTCGAGCACGCCGTTCTTGACCGCGTCGAAGAGCTGGAAGTCGCCCACGACGTCATTGGCGCCGAAGGGCTCGAAAGCCAGTTCGCCGCCGGTTTTCTCTTCGATCGAGGCGGCCCAGTCCTTGAAGATCTGCAGGCCGATGCCGCCGGGCCACGATGTCTGGATCTTCCAGGTGGTGCCGGCGCCCTGTGCCGTGGCGATGGCCGGGGCGGAGAGCCCCGCCGCGCCCGCTGTCGCAAGCCCGGTCAGCGCGGCGCGACGTGAAATCGTCTTGTCGTGTGTCATTTGTATCCTCCCTGTTATCCGGCACGCCGCGCAAAGCGCCCTCCCAGACGCCGGCCGCAGCAGTGCCGCGAGACCCAAACTAAAGCTTCACCTGAATTGGTAAAGGTTTTTTTCCAATTCGGGGGTGTGGCCGGGGGCGGCAAGGGCTCTGGCGACGGGCGCGCGGTCTGGTAGCGTGCGGGGCAGCTGGAATCGGAGAGGGACGGAGCAATGGCGGAAAAGGTATGCGTGATCATCGGCGGGGGGCGCGGCATGGGCGCCGCCACGGCGCGGGAGATGCACGGGCGGGGATACAAGCTGGCGCTGATGTCGCCGTCGGAGAGCTGCGAGGCGCTGGCGGCGGAGCTGGGCGGCGTGGCACGGCGCGGCAAGGCGGAGGTGGCCGGGGATACGCGAGGGCTGTTCGACCTTGCGATGGAGACATACGGGCGGATCGACGCGCTGCTGATTCACGTGGGCGGGCCGCCGAAGGGCGATCTTTTGGAGATTTCCGAGGAGGACTGGGACCGGGCCAACGAGATGGTGCTGAAGCCGGTGATCCGGATGGCCAAGCTGGTAACCCCGGTGATGGAGGCGCAGGGGGGCGGGTCGATCGTGGCGATCACCACGTTCTCGGCCTTCGAGCCGAGCCTGACCTTTCCCACGTCGAGCGTCTACCGGGTGGGGGTTTCGTCTTTTGCCAAGCTATATTCCGACCGGTACGGGCCGGCAAATATCCGGTTCAACTGTCTTTTGCCGGGGTTTACCGACAGTCTCGACCTGCCGCAGAAGTTTGCCGAGATGTCGGCGCTGGGGCGGCTGGGCCGGGCCGAGGAGCAGGCCAAGGCGGCGGCGTTCCTGCTGAGCGAGGACAGCGGTTTCATCACCGGCCAGTCGCTGCGGGTCGACGGGGGCGTGACGCGGCATATGTGAAGGGGGAGCAGGGATGCGCCCCGCCGTTTCGGAAAGGAGATCGTGCCGATGATCCTGCGTGTGTTTGTGTTGCTGATGGTGCTGGCCGGGCTGCCGCTGGCGGCCGGGGCCGTGGACCGGGCTGCCGTCGAGACGCAGTACCGGCAGTGGCTGGAACAGGAGGTGTGGCCGCGGGCGAAGGCGGAGGGCGTGTCGCGGGCGACGTTCGAGGCGGCGTTCCGGGGGGTGACGCTGGACTGGGACCTGCCGGATCTGGTGCCGCCGGGCGCCCCGGCGCGCACGCCTGAGGCGCAGTATCAGGCCGAGTTCGGCGTGCCGGCGAGCTATTTCGGGCGCGGCAAGGTGGAGGGCGCGGCCGAAGTCGGGCGGGTGATGGCGCGGCGCCATGCCGGAGCGCTGGCCGCGGCGGAGGCGGCGACGGGCGTACCGGGGCGGATCGTGCTGGCCGTCTGGGGGCGCGAGAGCGGGTATGGGCGCGTGGCGATCCGGTATGACGCGTTCGAGGTGCTGGGCACGAAAGGGTTCATGAGCACGCGGGCGGCGTATTTCACCGACGAGCTGATCGCCGCGCTACAGATTGCCGAGGCGGGCCATGCGCCGGGCTCGGGGCTGAAGAGCAGCTGGGCCGGGGCGCTGGGCCAGCCGCAGTTCATGCCGTCGCGGTATTTGCAATTCGCCACCGATGGCGATGGCGACGGCAAGGCGGATATCTGGGGGTCGGAGGCGGATACGATCGCCTCGATCGCGGTGTATCTGGAGCAGTTCGGCTGGGTTCCGGGGCGCGACTGGGGCTTCGAGGTGCGGGTGCCGGAGGCGGTGTCCTGCACGCTGGAAGGGCCCGATCAGGGCCGGCCGATTTCCGAGTGGGTCGAGATGGGCGTCACGCGCGTGTCGGGGCGGCCGTTTCCGGAGCATGAATTGCGCGGCGAGGGCTATTTGATGATGCCCGCCGGGCGGAAAGGGCCCGCGTTCATCGCGACGCCGAATTTCTACGTGCTGAAGAAGTATAACGAGAGCGATCTTTACGCGCTCTTCGTGGGGCATGTGGGCGACCGGATCCAGTACGGGATCGGGGATTTCCGGGGCGACTGGGGCCGGGTCGGCGGCCTGAAACGCTCGGACGTGGCGGCGATGCAGGCGGCGCTGGTGGAAAGGGGCCATGATGTCGGCGGGGTCGATGGGCTGGCGGGGTTCAAGACGCGGCGGTCGATCGGGCGGTGGCAGGAGCAGGCCGGGCAGGCGGCGACGTGCTTTCCGGAGGCGTCGATGAAAGGGCGATTGGTGCGGTAAGGGGCCGTTTTCTTTAAAAGAAAACGGGTCGAAATCTTTTGAAGATTTCGGGGCCGGTCAATCTTTGATGACGGTCAGGAAGTCGTTGAAAGCCTGCATCCGCGAGGCGAAGGAGCCGGTGCGGTTGATGCCGGCCTTGTTGCCATCCATTTCGTCCCACGCCCGCTTGCCCAGCTCGTAAAGCTTGTCGGAGGCATAGACCGAAAGCTCGGAGTCCTGCGCGCGGAGGCGGTCGAAATTCCCGGAGAACATGTCCCAGCAGATCGCCTTGAAGTCGATATTCGGGGGCTGCGGACGTTTGACGGCAAAATGCGCCGCCTCGGCCCGCTGTTGCAGCAGTTCGGGGGCGGCCGGCAGTTCGAATACCTGCCCGTCATATTTCGAGGGGCGGTGGTAGTCGGACTGGGTGAAATCGACCTGCCACGGCTTGTCATACTGGACATAGGCCAGCTTTTCACACAGCGCGCGGGTGATGTCGAAGACGACGCGGCCGGTCGCCTTGACCTCGGGCGGCAGGCCGCGGGCGGCCTTGAGGAGCGAGACCGAGACGCCGGGGTTGATATCCTCGGTATTGCCGATCTTGGGCATCTTGATGCCGTAGTGATAGCTGTTGCGGAAGAAGAAATAGTGGCTGTCGACCTTCTGGCTGAGGGTGACGCCCGGCAGGTGATCGAAGGTCCGGGTGTAGAGCGGCATCGACCTCATCATGATGTCGGGGACGGTGTCCCATGCCTCGCGCTCCATCAGGTGACGGCCGAGCGTGTCGGGGTCGTAGGGCTGGCGGCGGTCGGTGACCTGCAGGAATTTCTGGAAGACGTCGCGGTAGATCTCGCCCGCGCCGCCCAGCATGCGTACGCCCTTGACCGCGCCGATGGCGTGGACGCTGTTGAGCTGGGATTTGGGGAAGAAGTGATAGGTGCCGAAGAAATGGCTGCGGCGCTTGAGGAGGCGGTCCCGTGGCGTGCCCACGTCCCAGCCGATGGTTTCGGGGGCGGGGTGATAGTTGCCGCCGAATTCCTTGACGAGGCCGGTGGCGATCTCGACGTCGATATCGCCCAGCTTGTTGGGGGTGACCTTGGTGTTGAAGACCACGTCCTTCATCCGGCCCAGCGCCACCACGGCGGCCAGCACGATGCGGCTGTCGCGCCCGCCGGAGATGTCGCACACCACCGGGCGGCCGGAATCGAGGATGGCCTGCACGTTGGCGATGATCTCTTCGGCGCCTTTTTCGACGAGGGCGTGGTATTCGTCGGGGGTGAGGGTCTGGGCGTTGCCCTTGTCGTCGGTGGGCGGGCCGGGAAAGACCTCGTCGCGCTGGCGTGCGGTGACGGTGTCGGTGATCTCGACCTCTTCGCCGCCCAAGAGGACGTTGACCCCCTCGACCGGCGTGGCGATGGTGGAAAGCTGGTGGCAGATCACCGAGTTGAAGGCGGCGTTGGCGAAGGCGCCGGCGGTGTCGAGCCGGCCCACGGCGATGGCCGCGAGGTGCAGCCGGTTGGTGACGATGCCCGCGCCGTAATAGAGCGAATGATGGGCGCAGATATCGCTGCGCACGGTCGTCCTGTCGGGCCAGAAGCTGAGCAGGTTGAACATGCCGACGCCGGGTTCTTCGGGGAAGCGGTCGAGCACGGCGGGACCGATGGCGAATTTGCCGTCGAAGATGCCGGTGCCCGAAAGGATGTGCTGGCCGCGCGGCAGGTTCCAAGTGTAGACGGTGTGCCCGTTGCGAACCATCGCCTCGGCGCCGAGGGCGGAGAGCCGGGCGCGGAGGGCCTCGGAATCTCTGGTGGTGATCAGGAAGTCGCCACAGGCGCCGTCATAGGGGATGAAGTCGAGGGTGTCGGGACCATACGGGTCGGGCATGGAGGGCCTTCGTCTTGATTACAGGGCGGGCGGGCCGGTTGCGGGGCCTGCATAACGAAGCGGCCGGGGCTTGGGAAGCGGGAAGCGGTCCGGCCGGGCGGCGGCGTTGTCCGGATTTCCCGTCAAGTGGCAAGAGCCGACGGGCTGGCCGGAACGCGCGTGCGCTTCCTGCGTTGGGGTAGCATCGCAACACGGGTTTGGGGGTCTTCTTTCATGTTCGAAAGCCTGTCGCTGCCGCTGGTCGTCGGCGCCTTCGCATTGGCGGCGTTCGTCGTGCTGGTGCTTGGCACGAAGATGGCCGGGCTGGCCGACCGGATCGCCGACAGCACCGGGCTGGGCGAGGCGGTGACGGGGGGCCTTCTGCTGGGGGCGGCGACCTCGCTTTCGGGAACGGTGGTTTCGCTGACCGCCGCGCTGGACGGGCGTGCGGGGCTGGCGTTTTCCAACGGGATCGGCGGGATCGCGGCACAGACGGCGTTTCTCGCTCTGGCCGACACGGTGTACCGGAAGGCCAATCTCGAGCATTCGGCGGCGGATGTGACGAACGTCTTTCAGGCGGCTCTGTTGTCGCTGATGCTGGTGGTGCCGCTGGGGGCGGTGCTGACGCCGGATATGTCGTTCTGGTCGGTGCATCCGGCGTCGGTCGTGCTGTTGGTGATCTACCTGTTGGGCGCCTACCGCACGGCGGACATGAAGGAAAACCCGATGTGGGAGGCGGTGGACACCAAGGAGACCCGCCACGACACACCCGACAAGGAGACCACGTCAAAGGAGCGCCCGTCGCGGCAGATCGCCGCCTTCGTGGCGATGATGCTGGTGCTGGGGGTCGCGGGCTGGGTGATTGCCCAGTCGGCGACGCAGATCACCGACCGGTTGGATCTGTCGGCGGCCTTGGTCGGCGCGCTGATGACGGCGGTGGTGACCTCGCTGCCGGAGCTTGTGACGACGCTGGCGGCGGTGCGGCGGGGGGCGCTGCAGCTTGCCGTGGGCGGGATCATCGGCGGCAACAGTTTCGACGTGCTGTTCCTGACGCTGTCGGATTTCGGGTATCGCGAGGGCTCGCTTTACCATGCGATCGGGTCGGGGGATCTGTTCTGGCTGGTCGTGGGGCAGGCGATGACGGCGGTGCTGCTCTTGGGCCTGATCGTGCGGGAAAAGCAGGGGCCGGGGGGCATCGGCTGGGAAAGCGTGCTGATGCTGTCGATCTATGGCGGCGCGGTGGGGTTTCAGGCGTGGTCAGGCTGAGGGGCGCCGGCGGGCGGCGCGCCTCGTGCCTGACGGGTTTCGGGTCAGTTTTCGCCGTCGGCGGGGCTGACCGAGACGAGGTAGGCCCAGAGGTCTTTCGCGTCTTCGGCCTTGCGGACCTTGAAGGTCATCTTGCCACGCCCGCTTTCGCCGGTGGTCTCGGTGAGCCACGCGGTCGGATCCTGTACGTAGCCGGTGAAGCTGTCCTCGTCCCATGTCACGCCCTGCTCTCCGGCGGTGGCGAGGAGGTCGGAGTAACGGAACTCCTCGACCGAGCCCGCGACGCGGCCCGGCAGGCCATAGAGGTTGGGCCCGGTGCGGCCGCCACGGAGGATGGTCTCCTCGGCCGAGGCGATGGTGTGACAGGCCTTGCACTGGCGAAAGGCCTTTTCCCCCGCTGCCGGGTCGCCGGTTTCGTCGGCCATGGCGGGCAGGGCGAGGGCGATCGTGGCGGTGAGGGCTGCAATCGTTTGTTTCATCGGGGTATCTCCTGAGATGATGTCGGGATAGTTTGCGGCGGGCGCGGGCAAGTCAACGGAACGGGGTGTCGCAGGTGCTGGCATCCGGGCGGGATGGGCATTACATGGCGGCGGAAACGGAGTGCAGGACGATGACAGCCGCCATGACCGGACCAGAGACAGTGACGGCCGACATGATCCCCACCTGGGTGGAGGGGGAGCTTGTGCCGGTGGAGAAGCTAGAGGCGCATCGCCGGGGGCTCATGCACAAGGCGGTGTCGGTCTTCGTGCTGTGCGGCGATCAGGTGCTGATCCAGCGGCGGGCGCTGGGAAAGTACCACACGCCGGGGCTTTGGGCGAATACCTGCTGCACCCATCCGCATTGGGATGAGGGGGCGGAGGCCTGTGCTCATCGGCGGCTGCGGCAGGAGCTGGGGCTGGAAGGGCTCGACCTGACGCATCGCGACCGGGTGACGTACCGGGCCGATGTGGGTGGCGGGCTGATCGAGCATGAGCGGGTCGATATCTTCGTGGCGCGGGTGGCGGAGAGGCCGGTGCCGGTGCCGAACCCGGCGGAGGTGATGGAGGTCGACTGGGTCGCGATGAACGATCTGACGGCGCAAACGCGCGAGCGGCCGGAGTTGTTCACGCCATGGCTGCGGATCTATCTGGCCGAACATGCCGACCAGATATTCGCCTGATCGCGGCATGTGCCCAATCTTCGGGCCAAGCGGGGGTCGGGGCGGCGGCATCGCGCGTTTTGCGGCACCGGTTGTTTGACAAGGCGGTTAAAACCCTGAAAAACAAGCCTTAACCGATGCGCCCTGCGGGCGCGGCACAGGCAGGAGGCAAGCGGGCACGTGCCCAGCAGACCCAACCCATTCGACGCGCGGCTGCGCGCTCTGGTCGGCCGGATCTATCCCGAGGCCGATCAAAAGGCCATCTGCGGCCAGATCTGCGAGGCGTTCTGGCCCGAGGCGTCGCACCGGCGCAAGCGGTCGAGGGCGCCGTCGAACCGGCTCTGGTCGGAGCAGGACGCGGTGCTGATCACCTATGGCAACTCGATCGTCGACGGCTCTCACAAGCCGCTGGACTTGCTCGAGGATTTCCTGACCGAGCGGATGCAGGGCGTGATCAACGGCGTGCATATCCTGCCGTTTTTCCCGTTCAGTTCCGATGACGGGTTCGCGGTGACCGATTACCGTACCGTGAACCCGCAGCTGGGCGACTGGTCGGACATCACCCGCATCGCGGGGCGGTTTCACCTGATGTCCGATCTGGTGCTGAACCATGTCTCGAGCCAGGGCGCGTGGTTTCACGATTACATGCAGGGTCGGGAGCCCTATGACCGGTTCTTCTACGAGGGCGACCCCGAGGATGATCTGAGCCAGGTGGTGCGCCCGCGCACGACGCCGCTGCTGCGCGAGGTGGAAACGCGGGACGGCACGCGCCATGTCTGGTGCACCTTCAGCCATGATCAGGTCGACCTCGATTTCACCAACCCCGAAGTGCTGCTCGAGATGCTGCGGATCATCCGGATGCATATCGACCGCGGCGTGCGGATTTTGCGGCTGGATGCGGTGGCCTTTCTGTGGAAGGAGCCGGGCACGCCCTGCATCCACCTGCCGCAGACCCACGCCATCGTACAGCTCATGCGGCTGCTCTGCGACTACGCGACCGAAACGGTGGTTCTGCTGACCGAAACCAACGTGCCGCGCACCGAGAACCTGAGCTATTTTGGCAACCGGAACGAGGCGCATGCGGTCTACAACTTTCCGCTGCCGCCGCTGATCCTGCACGCGGTGCAGTCGGGGACGGCGAGATACCTGCACCGCTGGCAATCGGCGATGCCGCCGGCGCAGCTGGGCTGTGCCTATCTCAACTTCACCGCCAGCCATGACGGGATCGGAATGCGCCCCGCCGAGGGCGTGCTGCCGCCCGAGGAACAGGCGCGGATGATCGAGGCGGTGACGGCTGCCGGGGGCCTCGTGTCGATGCGCACCCTGCCCGACGGGCGCGAGGCGCCTTATGAGCTGAACTGTTCACTGTTCGACGCGGTTCGGCAGACGTTTCATGGCGAGGACGCGCATCACCACGCGCGTTTCCTGTGTTCGCAGACCATCGTGATGTCGCTGGAGGGCATCCCGGCCTTCTATATCCACGCGCTGCTGGCCACGCCCAACGATCACGACGCGGTGGCGCGGCGGGGCATGAACCGGGCGATCAACCGGCACCGGTGGCATTACCCCGACCTGCTGGAAAAGCTGGGCGACGAGGGCTCGGATCAGGCCCGCGTGATGGCCGGCATGGCCGAGCGCCTCAGGCTGAGGGCAAAGCAGAAGGCGTTTCACCCCAACGCGACGCAGTTCACGCTGGCGCTCGACGAGCGGCTCTTCGGCGTTTGGCGGCAGAGCCTCGACCGGCACCAGTCGATCTTTGCCATCCACAATGTCAGCGCCGACGAGGTGCGGGTGAGCCCCTATGCGTTCAACATGATCGAGGGCGAGCGCTGGGTCGACCTGCTGACGGGCGAGGATATCGTGATCGAGGGCGACGACATCGTATTCGCCCCCTACCAGTGCCGCTGGATCTCCAATCGCGGCTGATGCGCGCCACCGCTGCTTCTTCTTGGTATAAATATCCAAACCGGAATTTTTCAAAAATTCCGGCAAGAAAACCCCGTTTTCTTGCCCCCCTCAGGCGTATTCGAGAGCGTCCTCGTTGGCGGCCTGCTTGAGGTCGCGCAGGAAGGCCGGGTCGGCGGCGTGGACGCGGTTCCACGTGGGGATGAAGGGGCTTTCGTTGGGGTTCTCGAGAAAAATCTGACCGGCGCGGATGATGTTCTCGGCGAAGAGCTCGACCGATTTCTCCTCCTTGTGGCGGTCGACGCGGAGGCCGTTCATCTTGGCGTCGTTGTAATAGCTTTCCAGAAGGTCGAGCGCCTGCCGGTAATAGGTGGCCTTGAGCGTGCGGAAGAGGTTGGGGGTAAACACCGTTCCGTCAGAGGCGAGCTTGCGGAAGATCGCCTTGCAGATGTCGGTGGACATGCGGCTGAGGCCCTTGCTGGCGTCTTCCTCGGACAGATCCTGATGCTTGTGGTCATAGGCGTCGGAAATCTCGACCTGACAGACTGATTGCGGGGCGAGGTTGCGCCATGCTTCGGAAAGAACGCCGATTTCGAGCCCCCAGTCGGAGGGGATGCGCAGGTCGGGCATCGTCTGGGTGCGCATTGCGAACTCGCCCGAGAGCGGGTAGCGAAAGCTGCGCAGGTAATCGAGGTAGTCGCGGTCGCCCACCACCTTCTTCAATGCGATGAGCAGCGGGCTAACCAGCAGGCGCGTCACGCGCCCGTTCAGTTTCCCCTCGCCGATACGCGGGTAGTAACCCTTGGCCATCTGGTAGGGAAAGGTGGGGTTCGCCACCGGATAAACCAGCGAGGCCAGCATCGAGCGGTTATAGGTGAGGATATCGCAGTCATGAATGGCCATGACCGAGCTGTCGGCGCAGGCGATGAGATAGCCCATGCAGGTCCAGACATTCTTGCCCTTGCCCGGCTCCTGCGGGTAGAGGCCGTGTTCCTTCAGGCGGTCGCCCAAGGCCAGCATCCGGGGGCTTTCGTTCCAGAGCACCGTATGGGTCTGGGGGAGTTCGGCAAAGAAGTCGCGGGCGTGGCGGAACTGGGCCTCGTCGGCCTGATCGAGCCCGACGACGATGCGGTGCAGGTAGGGCACCGTCTTGAGCTCGTTGAGGATGTTGGGCATCGCCGGGCCTTCGAGCTCGGAATAGAGGCAAGGCAGGACCAGCGTGATGCGGCGGGATTCGCCAAAGGCCTGAAGCTCGTATTCGAGGTCGTCGAGGCTGCGGGTGCGCAGGTTGTGGAGGGTCGTGATATTGCCGTTCTGGTGAAAATCGCTCATGCCCTGGCCTGTCTTCAGTGGTGTGTTTCTTTGCGCCCGAGTTCCTGCACAAGCGCAAGGACGGCGTGGCACCAGCCGGCCGGGCCTTGCTCGGTCGTGCGGCTTATGCGGCCGTCGGCCTCGCCCGCGAGGGGCGGCAGGGGCGGGGCGGCGTCGTTGCGGATGATGACGCCGCGATCGGCGCGCTGCAGCATCTCGGTATCGTTCGGGGCATCGCCGAGGGCGACGGTATGGCGGGGGCGGTAGGTGTCGATGATCTCGTCCATGCGTCCCGCCTTGGTGCCTCCGAAAGATAGGGTCAGGAAACGGCCGCCGCGCCGGGCGGAGAGGCCGGCCGCGGCTGCGGCTTGGAGGAAACGCTCAAGGCCCGCGTCGGTTCCCGTCCAGAGGCCCGGTTCGGAGAAGCGGCGCTCGCGGGCGAGGGCGGCGGCGGGGGCGGGCAGGCCGGTGATCTCGGCCACTTCGGCCTCTCCCATGTCGCCGAAGCCGCGGAAGCCCGGGGGCAGGGTGGCGAGGCGGGCGCGGAGGTCGCGGTAGGGCGTCTCGTCGGTGTCGCTGCCGGTGGCGTCGCCCGGTTTCAGAAGGCCGCTGCCGTTCTCGACGATGGCGGGCCAGTCACCGAGCCCCATTTCGGCGCGCAGGGGCGCGATTTCGGCCGCCGTCTTGCTGCTGGCGAGGACGACACCGCAGCCGCGCGCCTTCAGCGCGTCGAGGGCGGGTTTGGCGGGGGCCCATGAATAGTCGTCATGCCCCAGCAGGGTGCCGTCGAGATCGGAGAAGATCAGGATATCCGGGGTGGTCATGATGCCGTCGAGTTGTTGCGCCTGTCAGCATCGACACTAGCCCCGCAAGATCAGGTGCGTAAACGGTTTTTCAGGAAATCGCGAAGCCGGTGATGAGCTGGCGCAGGCCGATGGCCGCACCGATGAAAATTGCGGCGAAGGTGACGGGGGCCGAGAAGGCCAGCACCGAGAAGGCCGAGAGCCCTTGCCCGATGGTACAGCCGAAGGCCAGCACCGAGCCGAAACCCATCAGCACCGCGCCTGCCACCTGACGGCGGAGTTCGCGGGGGTCCTCGCAGGCCTCCCAGCGGAAATGACCCTTGATCAGGCTGCCTGCAAAGGCGCCGCCGAGCACGCCCGCGACCGAGCCCACGCCGAAGCTGAGCCCGCCGCCGCTGGAGGTCATGACGTAGAGGAGGGATTCGCCCAAGGGGGCCGAGTAGGTGTGCGAGACCACGGGTAGGGCGCTGAGATGGCTGTGGACGATGGCCGACGTGCCCCACCAGCCGGAGACGATGGCAAGGCCCACGATCACGCCCCAGAGGAGCGGGGCGGGTCTGGAGAGAGCGTCCCGTGAGGCCAGCGCGGCGGCGGTAATGGCGAGGCCGGCAATGAGGCCGGGGCCGACAGGGCCGCCGCCGGCGATCTGGCCGATGACGCCGGCGATGGAGAGGGTTCCGAGGTCGACCTCGGTGGTCTGGATCAGCGCCACGCGCGCCGAGGCGAGAGGGCCCGACAGCATGACATAGGCCGAGATGCCCATGACCAGCACGATGACGAAGGCGCGGAAATCGCCGCCGCCGGTGCGGGCCAGCGCGCCGAAGCCGCAATAGCCGGCGATGGACATGCCGTAACCGAAAAGGAGCCCGCCGAGGATGCTGGCCACGGGCGACCATGGCGAGGAGAGGTAGAGGGTTTCGGCAAGGTCGATGGCGCCCATCCCCGCGAGGAGGTGGACGCCGGTGATCGCGATGCCGATGGCGAGCACCCACATGCGCAGGCGCAGGGCGCTTTGCTGATAGAGGACATCCTCGATCGCGCCGAGGGTGCAGAAGCGCCCGAGCCGGGCCGCGAGCCCCAGCAAGGCGCCGCCGAAGAGCCCCGCAAGGGCCATCAGCGCCGCATCGGACATGCCGTCGAACACGTTTTTCTCCTCCCGGTGTCCGGACCTCAGCCCGTGCGGCAGAACAGGTCGTGGACGGTGTCGAGTATTCGGATCGCGCGGGCGTCTGTCAAACGGTAGTAGATGGTCTTGCCCTCGCGGCGCGGGGCGACGAGCCCCTCCGAGCGCAGGCGGGAGAGCTGTTGCGAGACGGCGGCCTGACGGGCGGAGAGGAGCCGTTCCAGCTCGGTCACCGATTTCTCGCCGGTGGCGAGGTGGCAGAGGATCATCAGCCGGCCCTCGTGGCTGATCGCCTTGAGAAAGGCGGCCGCGTCGGTGGCGTTCTGCGCGATGCGGTCGAGCTCGGCCTGCGAGGCTGGCGAGTCCGGGGCTTCGGTTGTCAGGCCGGGGATCATGAGCCGCCCCCGGTGGCGTCCGGGTGGGCGTCGAGCAGTTGCGTCAGCATCGGCCAGAAGAAATGCGCGCCCGGGTAGCCCTCGATCCGGCCGAGTTCGGCGCCGTCCTCCACGAGCACGAAGGTGGGGGTGAAGACGGGGGTGGTGGCGAAGTCGATGTCGGGTGGCAGATCGCCGATGCGGACGCGGCGGAGGGGCGCGCGGCGGGCTTCTTCGGTCTTGGCGTAGCTCGCGCCGATCTCCTCGTGCCAGAGCTGGCACCAGTGGCAGCCGGGCCGTTCGACCATGACCAGTTCGGCCGCGCGTGAGGGCAGCGCGGTGACGGCGGCCAGAAGGAGGGCCGTGACAAAGGCAAGACGAAAGGGCATGAAGGCTCCGGTTGACGGGGTCGCGACATATCAAATAGTTTGAATATGAACCGCGATCAAGAATGACAGGCGTGAATTATGCTGGATGTTTCGTTGATTGGCGCCTTTCTTGGCGGGCTGATCGTTTTCTTCTCGCCCTGCGTGCTGCCGATCGTGCCGTTTTACCTGAGCTACATGGCCGGCGCCTCGATGCAGGAGATCAGCGGCGAGGGCGAGCTGTCGCCGGGCGTGCGGCGGCGGGCCTTCTGGGCGTCGGTGATGTTCTCGGCCGGGATCATCACGGTGTTCGTGCTGCTGGGGGCCGCGGCCTTTGGCCTGAGCCAGGCGTTCCGGTCGGTGCAGACGGAATTCCGGCTGGTGGCGGCGCTGATCGTATTCGTGCTGGGGCTGCATTTTCTGGGCGTGCTGCGGATCGGTTTCCTGAACCGGGTGTTCCAGATGGAGGCCGGATCGACGCAGAAGATGTCGGTGACGGGCGCCTATGTGGTGGGGTTCGCCTTTGCCGCCGGGTGGACGCCCTGCGTGGGGGGCGTGCTGACGGCGGTGGTGTTCACCGCCTCGACGGAGGCCACGGCGCTGCGGGGGCTGGTTCTGCTGCTGGTCTTCGGGCTGGCGATGACGACGCCTTTCATGATCGCGGCGCTGTTCATCGGGCCGTTTCTGCGCTTTGCCGCGCGGTTCCGGCGGCACCTGCCCAAGGTGGAAAAGGCGATGGGGTTGCTGTTGATCGTGTTTGCGGTTCTGATCGCGACGGATAGTGTCAACTATATCGCGCAATGGATGCTGGAGGCCTTTCCGGCCTTTCAGAATATCTGACGGAGGAGAGATGATGACACGCCTGCTGAGTATGATGGCCGCCCTGATGCTGGCCCTTCCGGCCTATGCCGCCGAGCTGGGCGATGACGGGCTGCACAAGACCGACTGGATGCGGGACACGTTCAAGGATCTGGGCGAGGATCTGGCCGAGGCCAATGACGAGGGCAAGCGGCTGATGATCCTGTTCGAGCAGCGCGGCTGTATCTATTGCACGCGGATGCACGAGAACGTCTTTCCGATGGAGGTGATCGAGGATTACATCGAGGCCAATTACTTCGTCATCCAGATGGACCTGTACGGGGCGACGGAAGTGACGGATTTCGACGGCGAGCTGATCTCGGAACGGGATGCGGCGCGGAAATGGGGGGTGATGTTCACGCCCTCGATCCTGTTCATGCCCGAGGAGGTGGAGGACGGCCAGACCGCCGCGCAGGCCGCCGTGGCGGTGATGCCGGGCGCGTTCGAGGCGGGCACCACGCTTGACCTTCTGACCTGGGTCAACGAAAAACGGTATGAGGGCGGGAACGCCGAGGATTTTCAGCGCTACCACGCGCGGATGGTTCGCGAGCGGGACGTCGACCTGGGAGACTGAGCCGGAGATGGAGTCGCGTCAAATTCAAGAATTCGAATTTATTCTTGCCGGGGCGCGGCCTGCCACGCTATGGTATATAAAAACATGAATGTGTAACGGGAGGACACATGCGGACACTCACAGCAACTTGCGCGGCCGTTCTGATGACGGCGGTCTGCGCGGCAGCCGAAGACGTGGCTCCTGATGAATTGAGCTTTGGCGAATACGGCGAGGTCGAGGCCTCGCTGACCGGAACGGCGGGCGACGCCGAGAACGGCGCCGAGGTGATGAAGGCAAGGTCGATGGGCAATTGCGTTGCCTGCCACCAGATCAGCGCGCTGAACGATGCGCCGTTTCACGGCGAGATCGGCCCGATGCTGGACGGGGCGGGCGACCGCTGGTCCGAGGCCGAGCTGCGCGGGATCGTGAGCAACGCCAAGAAGACGTTCCCGGAATCGATGATGCCCGCCTATTACAAGAGCACCGGCTTTATCCGCCCCGGCAACGGCTTTACCGGCAAGGCGGGCGAAGAGCCGCTTCCGCCCCTGCTGAGCGCCCAACAGATCGAGGATGTCGTGGCCTTCCTGATGACCCAGAAGGAAGAGTGACGCCTTGCGCAGGAGACACCCAGAGGAGATGACAATGGAATTCACGAGACGCGAAACGCTGGTCATCGGGGCGGCCGCCGCCGCCGTGGCCGCGCTGCCGATGCCGGCGATGGCGGCCACGACCGACGAGCTGATCGCCGAGTTCACCGGCGGGGCCGATGTGGCCGAGGGCGGTGTCGAGCTCGACGCGCCCGAGATCGCCGAGAACGGCAACACGGTGCCGATCGAGGTGAGCGCCGAGGGCGCGAGCGCGATCATGGTGCTGGCGGCGGGCAACCCGCTTCCGCCGGTGGCGACGTTCAACTTTGGCCCGCTGGCCGGGGCCACCCGCGCCAAGACCCGCATCCGCCTTGCCACCACGCAGGACGTGATCGCGGTGGCGAAACTGGCCGATGGCAGCTTTGCCAAGTCCACCAAGACCGTGAAGGTCACCATCGGCGGCTGCGGCGGCTGAGGCAAGAGGAGACAAGACAGATGGCAAAAGGTGTACGCCCCCGCGTGAAAGTTCCCTCGTCGGCCTCGGCCGGGGAGGTGATCACCATCAAGACCCTGATCAGCCACAAGATGGAATCGGGTCAGCGCAAGGACAGCGACGGCAACAAGATCCCGCGTTCGATCATCAACCACTTCACCTGTACCTTTAACGGCGAGACGGTGATCGACGTGGTGATGGAGCCGGCGATCTCGACCAACCCGTATTTCGAGTTCGACGCCAAGGTCCCCGAGGCCGGCGAGTTCAAGTTCGTCTGGAACGACGATGACGGCTCGGTCTACGAGGAAACCAAGGCGATCGAGGTCGGCTGAGGGTCTGCAAGCCAGTTCCGTGCCCCGGCAAAGAGGGCGCGGAACCACGCCAGGGAGGATAGGATTAGATGAAACTCAAAGCACTCACCGCCGCCGCCGCGCTGCTTGTCGCGCCGGGGCTGGCGCTGGCCGGACCGGATGACGACACGCTGGTGGTCAACGGCGAGATCGAGATGGTGACCAAGACCGAGGCGCCCGCCCATATGGAGGAGACCGGCATCAGCGAGATCATCTCGGGCTGGCATTTCCGGTCGGACGAGACGCAGGCGCTGCAAATGGACGATTTCGACAATTCCGGCATGGTGTTCGCCGATATCGGCATGGAACAGTGGGACACGGTCGAGGGCAGCGCCGAGAAATCCTGTGCAAGCTGCCACGACGCCCCGGAAGACAGCATGACGGGCGTGCGCGCCGTATACCCGAAGTGGAACGAGGAGGCCGGGGAAGTGCGCACGCTGGCCCAGCAGATCAACGCCTGCCGCGAAGACCAGATGGGCGCAGAGCCTTACGGTTACACCAGCGGCGAGATGGCCAACATGGAGGCGCTGATCTCGGTTCAGTCGCGGGGGATGCCGGTGGACGTGGCCATCGACGGCCCGGCCCAGAGCACGTGGGAGACGGGTAAGGAGCTGTACTATACCCGCACCGGGCAGCTTGAGCTGAGCTGTGCGAATTGCCACGAGAACAACTATGGCAACATGATCCGCGCCGACCACCTGAGTCAGGGGCAGATCAACGGCTTTCCGGTCTACCGGCTGAAGAACGCCAAGCTGAACACGGCGCATGCGCGGTTCAAGGGCTGCGTGCGCGACACCCGCGCCGAAACCTACAAGCCCGGCAGCCCCGAATTCGTGGCGCTGGAACTGTATGTCGCGAGCCGCGGCAACGGCCTGTCGGTCGAGGCACCGTCGGTTCGTAACTAACCGGATGGCCCCGCATCGCGCGCGCGGTGCGGGGTTTTCCTTGTATGAACACATTCAATATTCCGGATGTCAAGGCGGGTCAGGATGCTCATAACATGATTTCACGCCGCGATTTCCTTCAGGTCGGCATGGCCGCCTCGGCGCTGGTGGGGGCCAGCGGGTTCGGCAACTGGGCCAAGCTGGCCGCGCAGCAGGCGCTCACGCAGGACGAGCTTTTGCAGTTCGACACGTTCGGCAATGTGAGCCTTATCCACGTGACCGACATCCATGCCCAGCTCAAGCCCGTCTATTTCCGCGAGCCGGAGGTGAATATCGGGGTCGGCGCGAACAAGGGGGAGGTGCCGCATATCACCGGAGCCGCGTTTCGAAAGATGTACGGCATCAAGGATGGCAGCCCCGCGCATTACGCGCTGACCTATGACGATTTCACGGCGCTGGCCAAGACCTATGGGCGGATGGGCGGGATGGATCGGGTGGCGACGGTGGTGAACGCCATCCGCGCCGACCGGCCCGACGCGATCCTGCTGGACGGGGGCGATACGTGGCACGGCTCCTACACCTGCTATCACACGCAAGGGCAGGACATGGTCAACGTGATGAACGCGCTCAAACCCGATGCGATGACCTTTCACTGGGAATTCACGCTGGGTCAGGACCGGGTGCGCGAACTGGTCGAGGGGCTGCCCTTTGCGGCGCTGGGGCAGAATATCTTCGACGCCGAGTGGGACGAGCCGTCGGAGGAATTCGCACCGTATGAATTCTTCGAGCGCGGCGGCACCAAGATTGCCGTGATCGGACAGGCCTTTCCCTATCTGCCGATCGCCAATCCCGGCTGGCTGTTTCCGGATTTCAGCTTTGGCATCCGCGACCAGCGCATGCAGGAGATGGTCGACGAGGTGCGCGGGCAGGGGGCCGAGCTGGTCGTGCTGCTGAGCCATAACGGGTTCGACGTGGACAAGCAGATGGCGACGGTGGTGGAGGGCATCGACGTGATCCTCTCGGGCCACACCCATGATGCCATCCCCGAGCCGGTGCTGGTGGGCGAGACGATGATCGTGGCGAGCGGGTCGAACGGCAAGTTCGTGAGCCGCGTCGATCTCGACGTGCGCGACGGGCGGATGATGGGCTTCCGGCACAAGCTGATCCCGGTCTTCTCGGACGTGATCGCACCGGATGCGGAGATGACCGCGCTGATCGACGCGCAGCGCGCGCCCTATGAGGCCGAGATGGGCGAGGTGATCGGCCAGACCGACAGCCTGCTCTACCGCCGGGGCAATTTCAACGGAACGTGGGACGACCTGATCTGCGACGCGCTTCTCTCGGAGCGGGAGGCGGAGATCGCGCTGTCGCCCGGCGTGCGCTGGGGGCCCAGCCTGATCCCCGGTGACGCCATCACGCGGGAGGATATCTGGAGCGTCACCTCGATGAGCTATCCGAATGCCTATCGCACGGAAATGACAGGGGAATTCCTGAAGATCGTGCTCGAGGACGTGGCCGACAACATCTTCAACCCCAACCCCTATTACCAGCAGGGCGGCGACATGGTGCGCACCGGCGGTCTGGGCTATCGGATCGACGTATCCAAGCCGCAGGGCGAGCGGATTTCCGACATGACCCTGCTGAAGAGCGGCGAGGCGATCGACCCGGGGCGGAGCTATGTCGTGGCTGGCTGGGCCAGTGTCAACGAGGGCACGGAGGGGCCGCCGATCTGGGATGTGGTGGAAAGCCATATCCGCAAGCTGGGCACTGTCACTGTGAGCGGGAATGACGACGTGACCGTGACGGGGGTCGAGGGCGAGTAAAGGAGGGCGAGCCATGTCGGAGAGCCAGTTCAGGAAACCCACCTCGCGCCGCGCGTTCCTTGGCGGGAGCGCGGCGGCGGCGGTGGCGGCCGGGGCCGGGGCGGCAAGGGCCGGCGCGCCCGATCCGCTGATCACCGAGGTGCAGGACTGGGCCGCCGGGCTTGGCGAGGGGGTGGATGCGACGCCCTATGGCCTGCCGATCCGGTTCGAGGATGACGTGATCCGGCGCAACGTGGAATGGCTGACCGCCGATACGATCAGTTCGATCAACTTTACGCCGATCCATGCGCTGGACGGCACGATCACGCCGCAGGGCTGTGCCTTCGAGCGGCACCATTCGGGCGCGATCGAGCTTCGCAAGGAAGATTACCGGCTGATGATCAACGGCATGGTCGGAACGCCGCTGGTCTTCACCTACGAGGATCTGACGCGCTTCCCGCGCGAGAACCACGTCTATTTCTGCGAATGTGCGGCGAATTCCGGCATGGAATGGGCGGGTGCGCAGCTCAATGGCGCGCAGTTCACGCACGGGATGATCCACAACATGGAATATACCGGGGTGCCGCTGCGCACCCTGCTGGAAGAGGCGGGGTACGACACCGCCGGCAAGTGGGTCTATGTCGAGGGCGCCGACGCGTCGTCGAATGGCCGGTCGATTCCGATGGAAAAGGCGCTGGACGACGTGCTCGTGGCGTTCAAGGCCAATGGCGAGGCGCTGCGCAAGGAGCATGGCTATCCCGTCCGGCTGGTGGTGCCGGGCTGGGAGGGGAACCTCTGGATCAAGTGGCTGCGCCGGGTCGAGGTGATGGAGCGCCCGGTCGAAAGCCGCGAGGAAACGAGCAAGTACACCGATACGCTGGCCGATGGCACGAGCCGGAAATGGACATGGGAGATGGACGCGAAATCGGTGGTGACGTCGCCGAGCCCGCAATCGCCTGTCACCCACGGGCCGGGGGCGATGGTGATCACCGGGCTGGCATGGTCGGGGCGCGGGGCGATCACGCGGGTCGACGTGTCAAAAGACGGCGGCCGGACGTGGGAGACGGCGCGTCTGGCACGGCCCGGCGAGCGCAGGGCGCTGACACGGTTCTACCTCGATACCGAGTGGGACGGGGCAGAGATGCTGCTGCAGTCGCGGGCGATGGACGAGACCGGCTATGTCCAGCCCACCAAGGCAGCGCTGCGCGAGGTGCGGGGCGAGAACTCGATCTACCACAATAACGGCATCCAGACTTGGTGGGTGCGCGAGAGCGGGGAGGCGGAGAATGTCGAGGTATCGTGACGGGGTGGCCCTGGGCCTGTGCCTGGGGCTGGCCGGGCCTGCGCTGGCCGGGCAGTACGATCTGGGCCGCCCGGCACTGCCCGAGGAGATTGCCGCGTGGGATCTGGATGTGCATCCCGATGGCACCGGGCTGCCTGCGGGCGAGGGCTCGGTGAAGGATGGCGAGCGGCTGTTCTCGGCCCGGTGTGCGTCCTGCCATGGCGAATTCGCGGAGGGCGTGGGCAACTGGCCGGAGCTGGCCGGGGGAGAGGACACGCTGGCCGACAAGGACCCGGTAAAGACGGTGGGGTCATACTGGCCCTACCTGTCGACCGTGTGGGATTACGTCCACCGCTCGATGCCGTTCGGCAATGCGCAGAGCCTGACGCATGACGAGGTCTATGCGATCACCGCCTATATCCTTTATTCCAACTACCTCGTGGAGGAGGATTTCGTGCTGTCGGAGGAAAATTTCCTCGACGTGGCGATGCCCAATGCCGACGGGTTCATCGTGGATGACCGGGAGGAGGCGGAGGCGCATTTCTGGCGGCAGGAGCCCTGCATGGAGGCCTGCAAGGAGGGCGTCGAGATCACCATGCGCGCCCGTGTGCTGGACGTGACGCCCGAGGATGAGGGCGGGGACAAGGGCGAGACTTCCGCGGTGGAGGAGGTCATCGAGGCGGCGGCGGAGGAGACGGCCGCACCTGATCCGGAACTGGTGGCCGAGGGAGAGAGGGTGTTTCGCAAGTGCAAGGCCTGTCACCAGGTGGGCGAGGGCGCGAAGAACCGGGTCGGGCCGCATCTGAACGGGGTGCTGGGCCGGGCCGCCGGGGCGGTCGAGGGGTTCCGGTATTCCAAACCGCTGGAGAAGGCGGCGGAGGACGGGCTCGTGTGGACCGAGGAGGCTTTGGCGGCGTTCCTTGCCAAGCCGCGGGCGTTCCTGAAGGGAACGAAGATGGCCTTTGCCGGGCTGAAATCGGAAGAGGACCGGGCGGCGATCGCGGCGTATCTCGCGACGTTCGAATGATGGGCGCGGGCGGTGGTGACCGGTTTGCGCCGGTGGATCCGGGACGCGCCGGCGGGAGCCTCCGGCGGGGATATTTGGGCCAAGAAGAAGCCGGGGCCGTGCAAGGGCCCGAGGCGGGCCCGGCTGGTATGAGCGGGTCGGGTCTGGCATGGTTGGCCGGACCGCCGGACGGGATGAAAGGACGTGGCATGAGATATCTGATCGCAGCGCTTGCGCTTTTCGTGGCGCCTTTTGCCGCTTTGGCGGAAGAGGTGAGGGTGCATGATTTCGAGGGCAGCTATGAGGATGCCACCTTCGCGCTGGAAAACGCGATCATCGGGCAGGGGCTGGTCGTGGATCACGTGAGCGATGTGGGCGACATGCTGGCGCGGACGCGGGAGGATGTGGGCAGCGATGTCGTTCTGTATGACGGGGCGGTGGTGATGCAGTTCTGTTCGGCCACCCTGTCGCGGAAGATGATGGAGGCCGATCCGCTGAATATCGCGCATTGCCCCTATGGCATCTTCGTGATCGACCGGGGCGGCGAGGTGCAGATCGGCTATCGCACTTTCCCCGAGGGCGAGATGCAGGAGGTGCAGACCTTCCTCGAGGAGATCGTGCAGGAGGCGCTGGAATAGGCGCGGCGCGTCATTCCCATTCCATCTGCTCGTAGACACGCCCGGCGTTTTTCGTGGCCAGTTCCTCGAACGTGTCGAGATGGGCGTAAGGGGATTGGTCGACGTAATAGGCGTCGGACAGGTCGCCGCCCGCGTCGATATGCTCGCGTATTCTTTCGCGCAGGTAGACGAGGTAGTTGCGGGTGTAGCGGCGGACCTGCGCCATGTTGGTCGGGTGGCCGTGGCCGGGGATCACGTAGGTGGCGCCGAGCGGTTCGAACGCGGTGTCCCACGTGTCCAGCCAGTCGGCGGTATAGGTGTGCTGGAAGATCGGCAGGAGCCGTTCGTGGAAGGCCATGTCGCCGGAGATGACGAGGCTTTGATCCGGCAGCCAGACGATGATGTCGCCGGGGCTGTGGGCGGGGCCGAGATAGCGGGCCTCGATGCGGAAATCGCCCATCTCGACGATATATTCGTCGGAAAAGGTCTCGGAGGGGCCCTGCACGGAGGTGCTTTCGGCCTTGTCGCGGTTGTAGCGCTTCATGCCCTCGAGCACGGTGCCGCCGTATTCCTCGATTTCGTGCGCGGCGTCTTGGTGGGCGATGATGGGCACGCCCTGTTCGGCCCAGTAGGCGTTGCCGAGCATGGCGTGACCTTGCCCGTTCTCGTTGAAGACGAGCTTTACGGGCTGGTCGGTGATGCGCTTGATCTCGTCATGGAGCGCGCGGGCGAGGCCATAGGCCGCGCCGCTATTGACCACGACCACGCCGTCGCCGGTGACGATGAAGCTGAGGTTGTTGTTGTGGCCCGAGTTCTCGTAGGTGGGCGGGGCGGTGGCGCCGATGGCGGACCAGACACCGGGGATGACCTCGACCGGGGTGTCGTAGAGCATCGAGCCGGGATACTTGTCGGCGATCCGCTCGCTGGCCGGGGCGGCTGTAGCGAGGAGGAGGGCGGCGGCGAGCGCCGGGAACCTCATGCCGCCTCCTCCTTGAAGCGGTAGGCGCCATCCGTGCGCTCGACCCGGCCGATGCCGCCGCCGGGCAGGTGAAAGCCTACGAGGCGCATGTTGTCGGCGGCGGCCTTGTCGAGCAGGCGGGCGCGGGTTTCGGCGCCGCGCTCGGGGTTCTGGTCGGAGCCGCTGGGCCAGCCGGGCCGTTCGAAATTCACATGCGCGTTGGTGACGGCATCGCCCGCCACCAGCACCGGGTCGCCGCCGGTGGCGATCTCGAAGGACATGTGGCCCGGCGTGTGGCCGGGGGTGGCATGGGCCATGATGCCGGGGAGAACCTCGTCGCCATCGGAGAAGAACGTGGTCTTTTCGGCAATGGCATCGAGCCGGCGCTGGGCGCCCACGGCGAAGGCGGCACGCGCCTCGCCGATGGTGTTCACGGTGTCGGGGTCCGACCAGTAATCCCACTCCGCCTGACCGAAATGGAAGGCGGCGTCGGGAAAGAGCAACTCGTCGAAATCGTCGAGCACGCCCCAGAGGTGATCGGGGTGGCCATGGGTGAAGACGATGTCGGTGATGTTTTCGGGGGCGAGGCCGAGCTTGTCGAGCGTCATGGCCAGATCGCCGGCGGTGGGCATGAAGAGGGGGCCCGCGCCGGCGTCGAACAGGATGAGCCGGTCGCCGTCGCGCAGGAGGGTGACGTTGCAGGGCTGGCTGATCTCGTCGCGGGAGATGTCGTGGCGGTCGAGGATCGGGGCGAGCTTTTCCTCGGGCATGCCGTCGAAGACGAAATCGCCGGGCAGGACGAGGTGGCCGTCGCTGGCGGTGATGATCTCGCGGCCGGTGCCGGCGGCGATGACACGGGTGGAGAGGCCGGAAAGCCCGGTGGCCATGGCCGCTGTGCCCAGCCCGTTGAGGAATTGGCGTCTGGTGGTCATGATGTCTCCTCCCGTTTATATTCGGTGTTGTGAATGTTTTAACCGCGCGCATCGCGCCGGGCAAGCCTGCTGAGCGATATGGTCAGCCGGGCGCGGGGGCGCTAGGTTTGCGGCATGACAGAACTTCTGATCGTTTACCACTCCAAGACCGGGGGCAGCCGGCAGATGGCGGAGGCCGCGGCGGCGGCCGCCGAAGGCGAGGCGCCGACGGTGTTGAAACCGGCGGCGGAGGCCGGGCCGGACGACCTGTTGCGGGCGGAGGGGTATATCTTCTGCGCGCCAGAGAACCTTGCCGCGATTGCCGGGGTGATGAAGGATTTCTTCGACCGCTGCTATTACCCGGTGCTGGGCCAGATCGAGGCAAAACCTTATGCGCAGATGGTCTGTGCCGGGTCCGATGGCTCCAACGCGGTGCGCCAGATCGCGCGGATCGCGCAGGGCTGGCGGCTGCGGGAGGTACAGGAGCCGCTGATCGTGTGCACCCATGCGCAGACGCCCGAGGAGATACTGGCCGAGAAGACCATTGCCGAGGAGGAGCTGGCCAAATGCCGCGACCTTGGGCAGGCGCTGGCGGCGGGGCTGAGCATGGGGGCGTTCTGAGATGGCGCGCGTGCTGATCCTGTCGAGCGTCGTGGCGATGGGGCATGTGGGGCTGTCGGCGGGGCAGCCGGCGTGCCAGTTGCTGGGGGTCGAGGTGACGGGGGTGCCGACGACGGTGCTGTCGAACCACCCGGCATGGCCGCATGTGGCCGGGGCGGCCTGTGATCCGGGGCGGATCGGGGAGATGATCGGGGCGCTGGAGGCGAATGGCTGGCTGGCCGGGCACGCGGCGGTGCTGATCGGGTATATGCCAAGCGTGGGCCATGTGGATGTGGCGGAGCAATTGGTGACGCGGATGAGGGCGATCGCACCGGGGGTGCGGGTGGTGGTCGATCCGATCCTCGGGGATGATCCGAAGGGGCTTTATGTGAAGGACGAAGTGGCGGTGGCGGTCAGGGACCGGCTGGTGCCGCTGGCGGATGTGGTGACGCCGAACCGGTTCGAGCTGGGCTGGCTGACGGGGCGGGATTGCGCGGATGTGGCCGGGGCGGCGGAGGCGGCAAGGGCGCTGGGCGTGCCGGTGGTGCATGTGACTTCGCCGCCGCTGGGAGCGGCGGAGACGGGGGTTTTGTCGGTGACGGCGGACGGGGCGGACCTGTATCGCACCGGTCGGGTGCCGGAGGTGCCGCACGGGATCGGCGATGTATTCGCGGCGCTGGTTGCCGCCGGTCTGCCGGTGGGGCGGGCGCTGGGGCATGTGGCGGCGCTGGCGGAGGTGTCGCGGGGCCGGGATCATCTTGCTATTGTTGAGGGGGCGGCGCGCTGGACCGGCGCGGCGCCAATCACTTCGGAAAGGGTTTGACCGATGGCGTTCAACTTCATCCTCATGCTGACCGAGAATGACCGGACGATTCCCGACGCGGCAGAGCGGCTGGAGCAGGCGCTGGAGGGCGGGGCGCGGCATATCGGGTTCAAGGATGTGGGCCTGCCGTTCGAGGAATTGCGCGGGCTGGCGCGGACCATCCGGCGGGCCGGCGGGCGGTCCTACCTCGAGGTGGTCAGCCTTGACGAGGAGAGCGAGCTCAACTCGGCCCGGGCGGCGGTGGAGCTGGACGTGGATTGCCTGCTTGGGGGCACGCGGGCGGCTGCCGTGACGGAGGTGATCCGGGATCATCCGCTCAGGTATTACCCGTTTCCGGGGCGGATCACCGGCCATCCCAGCGTGCTGGAAGGGCCGGCGGAGGAGATCGTGGCCTCGGCCCGGGCGCTGGCCGATCTGGAGCATGTGCACGGGCTGGACCTGTTGGCCTATCGCTTCGATGGCGATGTGCCGGGGCTGATGGGGCAGGTGGCGCAGGCGGTCACCAAGCCGGTGATCGTGGCGGGCAGCATCGACAGCGAGGCGCGGATCGGGGCGGTGGCCGAGGCGGGCGCGGCGGGGTTCACGGTGGGCACGGCGGCCTTTGCGGGCGCGTTCCGGGCGGGCGAGAATTTCGTCGAGCAGGTGCGCGCGATCCTGTCGATCACCGCAAGGGCGCAGGCGCGGTCAACGGCGCCGCGGAAATTCGCGCTGGTGGCGCATGATGCGCGCAAGGCGCATTTGCGGGCGTGGGTGCTCAGGCATCGGGCGGCGCTGGCGGGGCATCGGCTGATCTGTACCGGGGGTACGGGGACGATGCTGGCCGAGATCTGCCCGGAATTGCATATCCAGCGGCTGCAGCGCGGCTCGATGGGGGGCGATCAGCAGTTGGGTGCGCGGGTGGCCAATGGCGAGCTGGACGCGGTGGTGTTCTTTGCCGATCCGATGGCGCCGCATGGCGGCGACGTCGATCTTCAGGCGCTGACGCGGCTGTCGATCATGCATGACATTCCCATGGCGCTGAGCGGGGCCGCGGCCGACCTCGTGGTCCTTGCGTTTCTGGCAAAGGCGTAAAGGCGGCGCGGTCGCTCGCGCGTCAGAGGGGGTCTGTTTTCCGGGTGGGCCGGTGGCGGCGTCAGGAGGCGTGCGGCCGGCGGGTGCGGGCGGTCATTTGACCGTACGCACGAGGGCCAGCAGCAGGCCACCGACGGCAACAAGTCCGACAAGGATAAGAGCGCTCGACATGGGTTGTCCCTTTCTCATGCTGAGCATTGGCAACAGAGATCTGCTTACGGGCGACTCACCCGTTGCGGCAACGGGGTGTTTCAGGGGTGCCGGGAAAGTGTTGCGGGAATGTCAGATCGCTTGGGCGGAATGGCGCCGAGGTCGGGGCCGGGCGGTGTGTCAGGCGAGGTTGTTGGTGGTGAGGAAGTCGTCGAGGCGGGCCTGCTGCGATCCGGTCAGCGGCCACGCGGAAGGCGGGCGCGAGGCGCCGCAATCGTGGCCTTGCGCGAGCAGGGCGGCTTTCACGGCGGTGACGTTGGTGCCGTTCAGTTCCTCGGCGCGGATCTCCTCGAAGCGGCGCATGCCGGCGATGAGCTGGTTGGCGCGGGCCAAATCGCCGGAGGCCAGCGCGGCGTGGATGGCGACGGAGCGCTCGGGCCAGACGTTGATCAGCCCCGAGGTGAAACCGCGCGCGCCCACGGCGTAGAGCGGCGGCGCCCAGACTTCCGCAAGGCCGCAGACCCAGGTGATGCCGGGGTCGCAGGCGGCGATGGCGGCGGCGAGTTTCAGGGGGTTGGGGGTGGCCCATTTGACGCCCTTGACGCCGGGCAGGGCGCAGAGCTCGGCGATGGCCTGCGTGCCCATGGCATCGTTGCGCAGGTAGAGCATGACCGGCAGGCCGCCGCCCGCGTCGATCACGGCCTTGACGTACTCGACCGTGCCGCGCGGGCTGACGAACGGGTCGGGGGGCTGGTGGATCATCAGGGCCGCCGCGCCCGCCTCGGCCGAGGCACGGGCGAGGCGGCAGGCGTCGCGGATCCCGCGCCCGACCCCGGCGAGGAGCGGGGCACGGTTGTCGAGACGGGCCGCGACCTCGCGGACCATGGTGCAGGCCTCGTCGGTGGTCAGCGCGTAGAACTCGCCGGTATTGCCGTTGACGACGGGCATGTGGACGCCGGCGGCGAGAGCCCGGTCGAGGATGGGGGCAAGGCGGGCCGGGGCAATCTCGCCCGCGTCGTCATATGGGGTGACGAGGATGCCCGAGATACCGGCCAGCGCGGTGTCGAGATCGTGGGGCATGGGGCTCAGCCCTCCAGCAGGCGTTTCTGGTCCTTGTGCATGGCGAAGATATCGAGGTCGTCGGTGATCTCCACGTCGGCGAGCGTGATGACCTGATCGCGTTTCACGGCGCGTTTCAGCTTGATGTGATGGGCGAGCCCGATGGGCAGGGCCTCCTGCGCGGCCGAGAGACGGGCGGGGATGGCCTTGGCCCAGACCTTGTAGCCGCCTTCGCCGTCAAGCATGTCGCCCGCGTCGAAATCGCCCTTGGCGGTGGCGACGGCATCGGCGCGGTAGCGGGTGGAACTGCCGGTGGCCTCGCCCCGCAGGACGGCGGAGAGAACGGAGACCGAGGTTTCCAGCCCGATCAGGTGAAAGGGCCGCCACATCGAGCCGTACCAGCCCGACGCATCGGTCAGCAGGCCGTATTGCCGGATGCAGGCGCGGGTATATTCGTCGGGCGCGCGGAAGGTGACGAACATGCCCCACTGGATGTTGTTGAGCACCACGCGCCCGTCGGGTTCGCGGCTGGCGGCGATATCGACGAGGCCGGGCTTTGCAAGCTGCCCGCCGTCGCTTGTCGGTTTGAAGACGGTGGCGAGATCCTGAAGCCCGGCGGGATGGAAGGCCAGCCCGTCATCGGGACAGTCGAGCCCGGTGGCGTTGGCGACGGCGGCCATCTCGATCGCCGCCTTGGTGCCATCGGTGAAGGAGTTGTACATTTTCGGGTTGAAGTCGCCCGCCGCCACCTCTTCCTCGGACCAGCCGAAGAAGTCCCAGACCGTGTCGGGAGTGGAATAGCGGTAGGGCGGGGCAAAGTTCATGCCCTTGCCGGCGGCGACCAGTTCGAAGCCGCTCGCATGGACCCAGTCGACCAGTTCGCAGATCGCGGCGGGCTGGTCGCCATAGGCCATGGAATAGACCACGCCCGCCGCGCGGGCCTTTTCGGCAAGCAGCGGGCCGCAAAGTACGTCTGCCTCGACGTTGACCATGATGACATGCTTGCCCGCCTCGATCGCGGCGAGCGCGTGGCGGATGCCGGCGAGGGGGTGGCCGGTGGCCTCGATCACCACCTCGATGCCCTCAAAGTCGAACAGTTTCGCGGCATCGTCGGTGAGGTGGGTGGCGCCGCTGTCGTAGGCGTCGGCGAGGGAGGGGGCGGCGTATTGCGCCTCGTCCCAGTGAACGCGGGCGAGCGACTCGCGCGCTTTCCCGATATCGAGATCGGCGATGCCGACCACGTGGTAGCCGTCGATATGCTTGGCCTGCGCAAGGATCATCGAGCCGAACTTGCCCGCGCCGATCAGGCCGATGCGGACGGGTTTGCCCTCGGCGGCGCGGGCGGCGAGCATGCCGGAGAGGTTCATGGCCGGTGTCCTTTTTCCGTGCGGTTGGGTCGGACCATAGACAAGGGCGGAAATGCCAATCCATCATTATTTCGAATGCGAATTTTAAGTTCTGCTTCACAATCCTTAACCAAACCTCGCTTGCCAGATGGCGCGCGCCGGGGCTTTTTGCGGACATCCGGCTCAGGCGTCATGGGAGGAGCGGCCGCGTGCAGACCCGAAGCGAGACATCCGGTTCCAACGTCAGCCTGCCCCGGCGGGCATGGGCCATCCGGCGCAATGCGCTGCTGATGGGCGAGGTGCAGGGGCAGGGCTATATCGGTCAGGCGCTGGGCGTCGCCGATGTTTTGGCGACCGCTTATTTCCACGCCATGACCTATCGCGCCGATGACCCGGAATGGGAGGGGCGCGACCGGTTCTACCTGTCGATCGGGCATTACGCCATCGCGCTTTACGCCGCGATGATCGAGGCCGGGATCCTGCCGGAGGAGGAAATTCCGACCTACGGGATGGATGACAGCCGGATGCCGATGTCGGGCATGGCCGCCTATACGCCGGGGATGGAGATCACGGGCGGGTCGCTGGGCCACGGGCTGGGGATTGCCGTGGGCGCGGCGCTGGGGCTGAAGCGAAAGAAGAACGCGGCCTTCGTCTATAACATGCTGTCGGATGGCGAGCTGGGCGAGGGTTCGACATGGGAGGCGGTGATGTCGGCGGTGCAGTGGAAGCTCGACAACCTGATCGCCATCGTCGATTTCAACAACCAGCAGGCGGACGGCCCGACGCGGGAGGCGCTGGCCGTGGGCGCCGAGGCGCCGAAATGGGCCGCGTTCGGCTGGTACGCGCAGGAGGTGGACGGCAACGATCTGGAGGCGCTGGTCGAGGCGTTCGACAAGGCGCGCAACCATCCGGAGGCAAAGCCGCGGGTGATCATCTGCAATACGAAGATGTGCAAGGGCGTGCCGTTTCTCGAAGAACGCGAGTCGAACCATTTCATCCGGGTCGAGGCCGATGAATGGGCCAAGGCGCTGGCCGTACTGGACGAGGGGAAGCCGCTGTGACCATACCCGCCCATTCCCGCCGCAAGTCGAAATACACCCCCCGGTCGGCGCCCGAGGGGGAGAAGCAGGCCACTTCGGCGATGATCGCCTCGCTCGATGCGGAGGGGCGGGAGGCGGTATCGGCCCCGTTCGGGCACGCGCTGGTCGATCTGGCCAAGACCCGCGAGGATATCGTGGGGCTGTCGGCGGACCTGTCGAAATATACCGACCTGCACGTGTTCGCCAACGCGCATCCCGACCGGTTCTACCAGATGGGCATGGCCGAGGCGGTGTTGATGTCGGCGGCGGCGGGGTTGGCGCGGGAAGGCTTCACGCCCTTTGCCACGACCTATGCCGTCTTCGCCTCGCGCCGGGCCTATGATTTCATCGCCATGGCGATTGCCGAGGAAAACCTGCCGGTCAAGATCTGCTGCGCGCTGCCGGGGCTGACGACGGGCTATGGCCCGTCGCATCAGGCGACGGAGGATCTGGCGATCATGCGAGGCATGCCGAACCTGACGGTGATCGACCCCTGCGACGCGGTCGAGATCGATCAGGCGACGCGGGCCATCGCGGACACGCCCGGCCCGGTCTACATGCGGCTTTTGCGGGGCAAGGTGCCGGATGTGTTGGGGCGGTACGGGTACACGTTCGAACTGGGCAAGGCCAAGACCATTCGCGACGGCTCGGACGTGCTGTTCATCTCGTCGGGCTTCATGACGATGCGGGTGCTGGACGCGGCCGAGGCGCTGGCGCGCGACGGGGTGTCCTGTGCGGTGCTGCATTCGCCGACGATCAAGCCGCTGGATGCCGAGACCATCGCCGCCGAGGCGGGCAAGGGCGGCCGGCTGGTGGTAACGGCCGAGAACCATTCCGTGACCGGCGGGCTGGGCGAGGCGGTGGCGGGCGCGCTGATGCGGGCGGGGGTGCATGTCCCCTTCCGCCAGATCGCGCTGCCGGACGAATATCTGGACGCGGGCGCGTTGCCGACACTGCATGACCAGTACGGGTTGTCGGTGGATCGGATCACCGAACGCGTCAAGACATGGCTGGAGGGCTGAACATGGCGGGCATTGCGATTGTCGGGTTGGGGAACATGGGGCAGGGGATGGCCCGGAATATCCTGAAGGCGGGGATCGGCCTGAAGGGGTTCGATATGTCCGAAGCGGCGGTGGCGCGGTTCACCGAGGGCGGCGGGACGCCCTCGGCGAGCGTGGCCGAGGCGGCGGAGGGTTGCGACCTGTTGCTGGTGATGGTGCAGACGCCGGCGCAGGCGCAGGATGTGCTGTTCGGCGCCGGGGGCGCGGCGGCGGCGCTCGATCCCGGGGCGGTGGTGATGCTGTGCTCGACGGTGGCGCCGTCGGATGCACGGGCGCTGGCTGCGGCGCTGGAGGAGGGCGGGCACCTGATGCTCGATGCGCCGGTATCGGGTGGCATGAAGGGGGCCGAGGCCGGGGCGCTGACGGTGATGGCCTCGGGGTCGGAGGCGGCTTTTGCCCGTGCCGAAGCGGTACTGGAGGCGGTGGCGAAGACGGTGCACCGGCTGGGCGACGCGCCGGGGATGGGGGCGACCTACAAGGTGGTCCACCAACTGGCGGCGGGCGTGCATCTGGCCGCCGCCGCCGAGTTGCTGGCGCTGGGGGCAAAGGCGGGGTGCGACCCGCAGAAACTGTTCGAGATCGTCACCGGCTCGGCGGGGCAGAGCTGGATGCTGGAGGATCGCGGGCCGCGGATGATGCAGGCCGACCCGGCCTGTACCTCGTCGGTGGATATCTTCGTCAAGGATGTCGGTCTGGTGCTGCAGACGGGCAAGGAGAATGCCGTGCCGCTGCCTCTGGCGGCGGCCGCGCACCAGATGTTCCTCGGCGCCTCGGGGCTGGGGCACGGGGCCGAGGATGACAGCAAGGTGGTGCGGGCCTATGCGGCGCTGACCGGCAAGCAGGTGCATGAAAGCTGACCGGCCAGTGGCCGCAGGACAGGAGCGACAGATGGGACTTCTCGACGGACAGACTGCCATCATCACCGGCGCGGCCAGCCCTCGGGGGCTGGGCCGGGCCACGGCGCGGCTGTTTGCCGAGCATGGCTGTCAGGTGGCGATCCTCGATCTGGATCTCGGGCAGGCGGAGGAGGCGGCGGCCGAGTTGGGCGAGGGGCATATCGGGCTGGCCTGCGACGTGACCCGCCGGGCCGATTGCGACGCGGCGGCGGCGACGGTGATCGAGGCGTTCGGCCATATCGACATCGTGGTCAACAACGCGGGCATCACCCAGCCGCTCAAGATCATGGATATCCGGCACGAGAATTACGACGCCGTGCTCGACGTGAACCTTCTGGGCACGCTGCACATGAGTCAGGCGGTGATCCCGCATATGCGGGGGCGGAAATCGGGCAAGCTGGTCAACATGTCGTCGGTGTCGGCGCAGCGGGGCGGGGGGATTTTCGGCGGGCCGCATTACTCGGCCGCCAAGGCCGGGGTTCTGGGGCTGACCAAGGCGATGGCGCGGGAACTGGCGCCAGACGGGATCCGCGCGAACGCGATCTGCCCCGGCTTCATCGCCACCGATATCACGCAAGGCAAGCTGACGCCCGAGATGAAGGAACAGATCCTCGCCGGTATCCCGATGGGCCGGACGGGGGAGGCGTCGGACGTGGCAGGCTGTGCGCTGTTCCTCGCCTCGGAACTGTCGGCCTATGTCACCGGCTCGGAAGTGGACGTGAACGGCGGGTCGCTCATCCACTGACGCGGGTGGGGTGACCGGACGGGTCGGGAGGTGACCTTCAGGTTTGCCCGATGCGGCCCGAGGGCCGTTCCGCCTCGAGCGAAACGTCCTCGATGAAAAGGCCCAGCCTGTCGAGCACCTCGTGAAGCTCGGTTTCATGTGCGCTGACCTGTTCGTCGAGCCAGCCGAGAAAGCGCCGCACCGCCCGGCGGTTGAGGTTGCGGGCCGGGCAAATCGCCCAGTAGGCGGGAAAGCGCAGCACGGGCAGGGAGGGGGTAACCGGCACCAGCCGCCCCTCGGCCAGTTCGGGCAGGGCCAGCGCCAGCGATTCCAGCACGATGCCCGAGCCATTGAGCGCCAGTTGCAGGGCCATCGAGGAGCGGTCCATCAGGATGGTCTTGCGGTTGGCCTCGGTCTCGACGCCGGTATGCATCAGCCAGAAATCCCACTGGCAGAGGGCCCGCGCGCTGTCGATCAGGCGGGCCTTGTCGAACAATTCGCCGGGCGCGCCGTGCTCTCCGAGGCTGGCGAGGTAATCCGGGCTGCAAAGCGGCAGGACGTGGTCCTGCACGACGGCCTGAGCGTGGTAGCCAGCCCATTGGCCAGTGCCGTAGCGGATGTCGAGATCCATCACCTCGCGGTCGAAATCGGTGGGGTCGGGCGCGGCGTCGGCACGCAAATCCCAGTCGGGGTAGCGGGCCACGAATTCCGACAGGCGCGGGCCGAGCCAGCGGACGCCGAAACTGGGCGAGACGCGCAGGTTGAGCCGGTAGGTCTCGCGCGTCTTGCCGAGGTGGCGGCGGGCGTCGCGCAGCATCCTGAGGGCGGTGGCCGAGGTCTGGAAAAGTTGTTCGCCCTCGAGCGTCAGGCTGAGCAGTCGGCCCTCGCGGCGGAACAGCCTGACGCCAAGCTGTTGTTCAAGCAGCTTTATCTGCTGGCTGACCGCCGAGGGCGAGACCGACAGCTCCTCGGCCGCGCGGGTGATGGTGCCACGCCGCGCGACGGTTTCGAAATAGAGGAACCCGTTGAGGTTCGGGGTGCGGGGCATGGTGCGCTCCGGCTCAGTCGGCGGCGACCGTCTCCTGTCGCTGGGTGCCGAGGCCCTCGACGGTGAGTTCCATCACGTCGCCGGGTTTGAGGAACCGCGGCGGTTTCATCCCGAGGCCGACGCCCGAGGGGGTGCCGGTGGCGATGATGTCGCCGGGCTGGAGCTTCATGAACTGGCTCATATACGAGATGATCTCGGCCACGCCGAAGATCATGTCGTCGGTGTTGGAGTCCTGGACCACCTCGCCGTTGAGCGAGAGGCTGAGGTCGAGCTTTTGCGGGTCGGGCACCTCGTCGGCGGTGACGAGCCACGGGCCGGTGGGGCCAAAGGTGGGGGCGGATTTGCCCTTGATCCACTGGCCGCCGCGCTCGGCCTGAAACTCGCGTTCCGAGACGTCGTTGATGACGCAATAGCCGGCCACGTGGGAAAGCGCGTCGGCCTCGCTCACGTAGAGCGTCTCGCGCCCGATGACGACGCCCAGTTCGACCTCCCAGTCGCCCTTGAGCGAATTTCGGGGGATGATCACCGGGTCGTTCGGACCGGAGAGGGCGGAGCTGGCCTTGGAGAAGATGATCGGCTCTTTCGGCGGCTGGGCGCCGGTTTCGGCGGCGTGCTTGGCATAGTTCAGGCCGATGCAGAAAAAGTTCGGCACGGAGCCGAGGCAGGCGCCGGTGCGGCCGGGGTTTTCGACGACCGGCAGGCTGTTCAGGTCGAGCGCGCGGATCGCGTCGAGCGTTTCGAGGGAAACGCCGGAGCCCACGAAATCCCCGGCCTTGCCCGAGAGGTCGCGGACCTGTCCGTCGCTGTCCAGAATGCCCGGCTTTTCCTGCCCCTGCGGGCCAAAACGCAGTAGTTTCATTGTGTTGCTATCCCTCGCGCTGCTGGCCGCCGCTCAGGCGGCCGGTGTGTTGTCGGGTTCGGGGGGAAGGTTTTCCTGCCCGTGTTCGAAGTAGTCGCGCACGTTTATCACGAGGTGTTCGAGGTGGCTATGCAGGTGGCGCTTGACCATCTCGATATCGCGGTTGCACAGGCCCGTGGCGATGGCGTTGTGCTGTTCGAGCACCCGGTCGCGCGAACGTTTGCGGCTCGCCGACAGGTAGCGCGCGCGCCAGAGGCGGGCGAGGATGGCGCCGTGGGTTTCGGCGAGCACCCGGTTGTTGGCGGCGCGCACGATGGCTTTGTGAAACTCCATGTCGAGCTCGAACACGTCGACCATGTCGAGCTCGTCATAGGCCTGTTCCATGCGGCTCTGGCTTTCCACTATGGCGCGGATCTGGTCGTCGCTGGCGCGCTCCACGGCAAGTTCGCCGGACAGCATTTCGAGCGAGGAGAGCACCTCGATATTGTCTTCCACTTCTTCCAGGGTCAACTGGGCGACGATCGGGCTGCGGGCGGGGCGGAGGATGACAAGGCCATCCTGGGCAAGGATGCGAATCGCTTCGCGCATGGGCGTGCGGCTTACCCCCAGTTCCGCGGCGTTGTCGCGTTCCTTGATCGAGGCGCCGGGCGCCAGCTTGCCGCGCAGAATATCGCGCCGCAGCTGATTGGCGATCTGTTCTGCCAGAATTCCTTCGGCCATACCGGCCCTCCACCCTGATCTGTCACAAAAGTCTTGTAACCCCTTGGAACGTAAGCCCAAGGGGGGTCTATTCAATCACTTTGACGATTTTGGTATACCAAATTCAGTTGATTGTCGAGGGAGCAGTCGGTAGCCTCCGGATAGATGGTATACCATCTGGAACTGTGCGCCGAACGATGCGCACGATGAAATCGGTGCTGCCGAAGCATCGCCTAGGGAGGAGAAAATAATGAACACCACGAGTTTTCTGACGACGGCCGGCGCGGCGGCGCTGATGGCCGCATCGGCGATGGCCGAGCCGGTCACGCTGCGGGTGCAGACGCACTATGCCACCGAGCACCCGACCGGCAAGCAACTGGCCGAGTGGGCCGATGATATCAATGTCATGTCGGGCGGCGAGATTACCGTCGAGTTGTTCTATTCGTCCTCGGTCGTGGCCACGACGGAAACCTTCGATGCCGCCATCAACGGTATTCTCGATTGCGACGCGACGAGCGGCGCCTACCAGACCGGCAAGAACCCGGCCTTTCAGTTCGTGGGCGACATCATGGGCGGCTACGAGACCCCGTGGCAGCAATATTCGTGGCTGTATTACGGCGGCGGTTATGATGCGGCGCAGGAGCTTTACAACGCGCAGAACATGCAGCTGATCGGCTGGTCGATCTACGGGCAGGAATCGTTGTCATCGTCCAAGCCCATTGCCGGCATGGACGATGTGAAGGGCTGGAAATTCCGCTCGCCCCCGGGAATGGAAACCGAGATCTTCGAGAAACTCGGCGCCTCGCCCATCGTGATGGACTTCACCGAGATTTTCACCGCGCTCGAAACCGGGATCATCGACGGGGCCGATGCCTCGGGCCTTTATAACAACGTGGGTCTCGGCCTCTACGACATCGTGAAACATGCCACCTATCCGGGCTTCCACTCGATGCCGTCGGATCACCTGACGTGCAATCTTGACGTGTGGAACGGTCTGACCGATCAGCAGCGCCGGATCATCGACACCGCGTGGCAGAAGGTGTCGTTCCAGATCGCGCTGTCGAACGGCAAGAACAACTCGGCCGCCGCGTCGGAACTGCGCGAGCAGGGCGTGACGCTGCATGACTGGTCGGAAGAGGACCGCGCGGCCTTCCGCGAGGCGGCGCAGGAATCGTGGGAAGAGTGGGGGTCGCGGTCACCGGAAGCGGCGGCAATTCTCGAAAGCCACAAGACCTATCTCAAGCAGCTTGGCCTGATCGACTGAGGCCGGGCAAAGCCGTTTTTCCGAGGCGATAAAGGGTGGGCCGGCATAGGGGCCCACCCCGATCGGCGGACACCGGCTTTGGCCAATTTGGTATACCAAAATTGTTGATTATCGACACTCCATTCGTTACCGTCACCGAAGATGGTATACCATCTTTGGCCGCGCGATGGAGGATGAGCGGCAGCGAAACAGGCGGGGCAAAGTCGCCGCCAAGGGAGGAGACAAAATGAAACTCACGAATCTTATGATGACGGCCGGCGCGGCGGCGCTGACGGCGGCATCCGCAATGGCCGAGCCAATCACGCTGCGGGTGCAGACGCACTATGCCACAGAGCATCCGACCGGCAAACAAATCGCGGAGTGGGCGGATGACGTTCAGGTCATGTCGGGCGGGGATATCACGGTCGAGATGTTCTATTCGTCCTCGGTCGTCGCCACGACCGAGACATTTGACGCCGCGATCAACGGCATCCTCGATTGCGACGCCACCGGCGGCGCCTACCAGACCGGCAAGAACCCGGCCTTTCAGTTCGTGGGCGACATCATGGGCGGGTACGAGACCCCGTGGCAGCAATATTCGTGGCTGTATTACGGCGGCGGCTATGATGCCGCGCAGGAGCTTTACAACGCGCAGAACATGCAGCTGATCGGCTGGTCGATCTACGGGCAGGAATCGCTGTCATCGTCCAAGCCCATTGCCGGCATGGACGATGTGAAGGGCTGGAAATTCCGCTCGCCTCCGGGCATGGAAACCGAGATTTTCGAAACGCTCGGCGCCTCGCCCATCGTGATGGACTTCACAGAGATCTTCACCGCGCTGGAAACCGGGATCATCGACGGGGCGGATGCCTCGGGTCTCTACAACAACGTGGGCCTCGGCCTCTATGACATCGTCAAGCACGCAACCTATCCGGGCTTCCACTCGATGCCGTCGGACCACCTTGCCTGTAACCTCGACGTGTGGAACGGCCTGACCGATCAGCAGCGCCGGATCATCGACACCGCGTGGCAGAAAGTGTCGTTCCAGATCGCGCTGTCCAACGGCAAGAACAATGCCGCCGCCGCGGCGGAGCTGCGCGAACAGGGCGTGACGCTGCATGACTGGTCGGAAGAGGACCGCGCGGCCTTCCGCGAGGCGGCCCAGACCGCATGGGAAGACTGGGGCTCGCGCTCTCCGGAGGCCGGGGCGATCCTTGAAAGCCACAAGACCTATCTCAAGCAGCTTGGCCTGATCGACTGAGGCCGAGACAGGGCCGGTGAGGCCCGAAACGACGGATGCGCCCCGCGGCGGGCGCATCCGACCGGTTCGATCAAAAAATCATCACAGAATGACGGGGGAGAACGAGCATGGAGAAGGAAAGCCTCTGGCTCGGACCAATGCGGCAGCCGGTTCGGATTGCCATGCTGGTATTCACAGGCATGTTCTTGCTGCTCTACCTCTGGCTGGTCGGGAACGCCCTGATATCCGAAACGGCGCTCGGGATGCACGAGATGATCCGGCCGCAGGGCCGCCCGCTTGTCTGGGCGATGCTGCTGTCAATCACCGGCGCGACCCTGTTCACGGCGCTTTACCTCTCCGATTTCCACGGCGTGCTCGAAAACCGGCCGGGCGGATTTTTCGATATCGTGTCGCTGATCACGTCAAGGATGGCGATGATCATGACGGCGCTGATCGTCCTCGTGATGTTCTACGAGGTGGTGTCGCGCTATGTGTTCTCGCGCCCGACGCTCTGGGCCAACGAGCTTTCGCTGTGGATCGCGGCCTTGGTGTTCCTGTTCGCGGGGCAATACGCCATGCAGCAGCGCAGCCATATCCGCATCTACGTGATCTATGACATCATGCCCCGCTGGGCGCAGAAGACGTCGGACGTGCTGTCGGTGCTGCTGATCGTGGGCTTCACCTTTGCCCTTGTCTGGGGCAACTACGCCGATGCGCAGCGCCGCTTTCTGCGGATGGAGACGTTCGGCACGGCGTGGGATCCGCCGATACCCGGAACCATCAAGCCGGCGGTTCTGATCATCATCGTGCTGGTGGCGATACAGGCGGTGTCGAACCTCATCGCCGACTGGAACAAGACGCCCGAGCATCACTCGCCGCTCGACGAGATCGACGAGACCGAGATCAAGCACATCCGCGAAACGCTGGAGAAGAAGTAAATGGAATTCCTCGAGCTGTTCGCATGGATGAAGGTGGACGATATCGCCACCCTGTCGATCTTCCTGTTGCTCGGCATGTTCGCCCTGCTGGCGATCGGTATGCCGCTCGGCTTTGCATCGGCCTTCCTTGCGGTGGCGGTGATCGTCATGAAATTCGGCCCCGAAGTGTCGTTCGGCCGGTTCGGCAGCGGGCCCATGTCGGTACTGGCGCAGGCCGTTTATCGGCAGATGACGAATTACGTGCTGATATCGGTGCCGCTGTTCATCTTCATGGCTTCCCTGCTCGAGCGGTCGGGCATCGCCAAGGACATGTACGACGCGCTGAACCAGTGGCTGTCGCGGACGCGGGGCGGGATCGCCATCGTGACCTCGATCATGGCGGTGATCATGGCGGCCATGTCGGGGATCATCGGCGGCGAGGTGGTGCTTCTGGGGCTGATCGCGCTGCCGCAGATGCTGCGGCTGGGCTATAACCAGAATCTCGCCATCGGGACGATCTGTGCCTCGGGCTCGCTGGGCACGATGATCCCGCCGTCGATCGTGCTGATCTTCTACGGTCTGGTGACCGAGACGTCGATCAAGGCGCTGTTCACCGCGTCGTTCCTGCCCGGCTTCATGCTGGCGTCGTTCTTCATCATCTACATCATCGTGCGCACCAACCTGAATCCGTCGCTGGCGCCGCTGCCCGAGGAGGATCCGACGGCACCCAAGGGCATGGAGAAGTTCCTGCGCTTTGTCGGGTTCCTGTCGCGCTTTGCGCTGTGGATCACCGGGGTCCTGCTGTTGCGGGCGCTGTTCTTCACGATCACCGGCGACAACCAGGTGCAGGAGGGGCTGGAGCCCATCGCGCTGGGGATGGTGTCGGACATTCCCTATCTCATCGGCGCCTTCGCCATTGCCGCCGGGCTGATCCTGTTCGTGGTCGGCCGCGAGCGGGCCGAGGAAGGCTGGCAGATGGGCAAGGGCCTGATCGCGCCGGTCATCGTCATCGGGGTGGTTCTGGGCTCGATCTACATGGGCATCACCGGCATCACCGAGGCCGCCGGGATGGGCGTTGTCGCCGTGTTCGTGATCGGGCTGGTGCGGCGCGAGATGACCTTCGATATCGTCTGGGACAGCCTGATGCGGACGCTGAGATCGACCGGCACGATCATCTGGGTCACCATCGGCGCGGCTTCGCTGGCGGCCGCCTATACGCTGGCGGGCGGGCCGACCTATGTGGCCAACATGATCGTCGCGGCCGAGCTGCCGACCATGGGCATCATTCTGGTGATGATGGTGATCTTTCTGATCATGGGCATGTTCATGGACTGGATCGGCATCGTGCTGCTGATCATGCCGGTCTTCCTGCCGATCGTGCTGAAACTGCCGGTCGAGGAGATCGGGATCTTCGGCGAGCTGGATTCGCGTCAGGTGGCGATCTGGTTCGGCGTGGTGTTCTGTATGAACATGCAGGTCAGCTTCCTGTCGCCGCCCTTCGGGCCGGCCGCGTTCTACCTCAAGTCGGTGGCGCCGCCGCATATCTCGCTGACGGCGATCTTCCGGGGGTTCCTGCCGTTCATCGTGCTGCAGCTTCTGGCGCTGTCGGTGCTGCTGATCTGGCCGCCCATCGTGACGATGTTCCTGTAGGGCGGTCCGCCTGATGACTCCCGAAGGGGGCGGGTAAACCGCCCCCTTTTCCCCGTCCTGACCCGCGCGCGGAGGCGCCATGCTCGAACAATCCCAGATAGATGCGTTTCACCGCGAAGGGGTGATCGTGGTGCCCGACGTGCTGCCGCCGGAGGTTCTGGAATCGGTGCGGACGGAATATGCGGGGCTGCTGGATGCCTTGTATGAAGGCTGGCATCGCGAGGGGCGTGTCCCGGCGCCGGAAGGGCGGGATTTCCAGAACAAGCTGCTGACCAGCTACAAGGCCGGCTGCGACTGGTTCCAGCCGATGGACATCTCGCTGCCCGGCGATGCGATCACGCCCGAGACGCCGTTTCATTTCGGCCCGGCAGTGTTCGACATGATCACCTGTGCGCGGCTTCTGGATCTCGTCGAGAGCCTGATCGGGCCCGAGATCACCTCGAACCCGATCCAGCATGTGCGCCTGAAGCCCCCGGTGGGGGACCTGCATTCCGACGAGACAAGGGCGCATGTGGGCGGCACCGACTGGCACCAGGACCGCGCTGTCGCCCATGAGGAGGGCGACGCGACGCGGATGGTCACGGTCTGGCTGGCGATCACCGATGCGACGGTGGAAAACGGCTGTCTGCAAGCGATCCCCGGCAAGCCGCAAATGTATCCCCATTGCCCCAAGACGCAGACGGCGATTGCCGACGGCGCGCTCGATCTGTCAAAGGCGCAGCCGCTTCCGGTGAAGGCCGGCGGCGCGGTGATCTTTCATCCGCTGACGCCGCATGCCTCGCTCGACAACCTGTCGGACCGGTTCCGCTGGTCCTTCGACATCCGTTACAGCGTGACCGGCCAGCCCACCGGGCGGGCGCATTTTCCGGAGTTCGTCGCGCGGTCGCAGGCCGAGCCGGAGACGGAACTTAGCGACTGGCGCGCGTGGCGCGGCATGTGGGAGGCGGCCCGCGCCCGGCTTGCGGGACAGGCACATATTCCGATCCATCGCTGGCGCTCCGACAGCCCGGCCTGCGCGTGAGGTACCAGATGAAGACCGTTCGACTGTCCGACGCCGATAACGTGGCCACCGCAATCACCCAGCTTGCCCCGGGGGAAGAGGGCGCGGCCGAACTAATCGCGCGCGGGCACAAGCTGGCCACCCGGCCCATCGCAAGGGGCGAGGCGGTGCGGAAATACGCGCAGGTGATCGGCTATGCCTCGGTCGATATCGCCGAGGGGGCGCATGTGCACACGCATAACCTCGAATTTCGCAACGTCGATACGGCCTATGAGTTCTCGACCAACTTGCAGCTCGTCACGCCGGCGGCCGCGGTCGACACCTTCATGGGGTATCGCCGGGCCTCGGGCCGGGTCGGCACGCGGAACTACATCGCGGTGCTGACTTCGGTGAACTGCTCGGCCACAGCGGCGCGGATGATCGCCGACCACTTCACGCCCGAGCGGCTGGCGGCCTATCCCAATGTCGATGGCGTGGCGGCCTTCGTGCATGGCACCGGATGTGGCATGGCCGCGTCGGGCGAGGGGTTCGAGGCCTTGCAGCGGGTCATGTGGGGCTATGCCCGCAACCCCAATGTGGGCGCTGTGCTGATGGCCGGGCTGGGCTGCGAGACCAACCAGATCGACTGGCTGGTCGAGGCGTTCGGCCTGACGCCGGGGCCGCTCTTCCAGACGATGAACATTCAGGATGTGGGCGGCATACGCAAGACCGTCGAGGCCGGCATCCGCAAGATCGAGGCGATGCTGCCCTTGGTGAACGAGGCCGAGCGCGAGCCGTGCCCGGCCTCGGAACTGATGGTGGCGCTGCAATGCGGCGGATCGGACGCGTGGTCGGGGATCACCGCGAACCCGGCGGTGGGCCATGCCTGTGACCTACTGGTGGCGCAGGGCGGCACCGGCGTGCTGGCCGAGACGCCCGAGATCTACGGGGCCGAGCATCTGCTGACGGCAAGGGCGGCCAGCCGCGAGGTGGGCGAAAAGCTGGTCGGCCTCATCCGCTGGTGGGAGGATTACACCGCCCGCAACCATGGCAGCATGGACAACAACCCCAGCCCCGGCAACAAGAAGGGCGGGCTGACCACGATCCTCGAGAAATCGCTGGGCGCGGCGGCCAAGGGGGGCACGACGCCCCTGACGGGCGTCTACAAATATGCCGAGCCGGTGACGGCGAAGGGCTTCACCTTCATGGACAGCCCCGGCTATGACCCGGCCAGCGTGACGGGCCAGATCGCCAGCGGCTGCAACCTCGTGGTGTTCACCACCGGGCGCGGCTCGGCCTTTGGCTCCAAGCCCGCGCCGACGCTGAAGGTGGCGACCAACAGCCAGATGTACGAGCGCATGACCGAGGATATGGACGTGAACGCGGGCCGCATCCTGACCGAGGGCGCCAGCATCGAGGAGGTCGGGCGCGAGATCTACGAGGCGTGGCTGCGGCTGGCCTCGGGCGAGGTGACGAAATCCGAGGCGCAGGGTCTGGGCGATCATGAATTCGTGCCGTGGCAGATCGGCGCGGTGATGTAGGGCGCGCCGCCCCGGTTTCGGGCGGCGCCGGTAAAGGGAGTTTGAGATGAGCAAACCGACGATCGGATTCATTGGGCTGGGGCTTATGGGCCGGGCCATGGTGGGGTGCCTGCAGGACGCGGGATATGACGTGTCCGTGCTGGGCAATCGCGACCGGAGCGGCATCGAGGAGGCCGTGGCGCGCGGCGGGAAAGAGGCAGGCTCGGCCCGCGAGATGGCCGAGGGCTGCGATATCGTGATGCTCTGCGTCGGCACCTCGGAACAGGTCGAGGCACGCATCCATGGCGCGGACGGCGTGCTGGCCGGTGCGAAGGACGGCCAGGTGGTGATCGATTTCGGCACCTCGCTGCCCTCCTCGACGCTCAAGATCGGGGCCGATCTGGCCGAAAAGGGCGCGGTCTATCTCGACGCGCCGCTGGGCCGGACACCGGCGCATGCCAAGGACGGTTTGCTGAACATCATGTGCGCGGGCGACGAGGCCGCGTATGGCCGCGTCAAGCCGGTGCTGGATGTGCTGGGCGAGAACGTCTTTCACCTCGGCAAGCTGGGCAACGGGCATACGATCAAGCTGATCAACAACTTCTTTGCCATGACGACGGCCACCGCCATGTCCGAGGCCTTTGCCGCGGCGGACGCGGCCGGGATCGAGCGGGAGGCGTTGTATGGCGTGATGTCGGCCGGGCCGCTCAAGTCGGGGATGATGGAGTTCATCCGCAATTACGCCGTGGACGGGCAGATCGACCTTGCCTTTTCGGTTGCAAACGGCGCCAAGGATGTGGGCTATTACCGGCAGATGACGGCGGATCTGGGGCTGGAAAGCCGCATGTCGACCGCCGCCGACGCCACGCTGCGCGAGGCGCGCGATGGCGGCGATGGCGGGATCATGGTGCCGGAAATGGTGGACTGGCTGGCAAAACATCTGGGGAGCGGACGATCATGAGGCTGAAGGGCAAGCGCGCCTTCGTCACCGCCGCCGGGCAGGGCATCGGGCGGGCCAGCGCCGCGGCGATGGCCCGCGAAGGGGCGCATGTGATCGCGACCGACCTGAACGGTGATCTGTTGGCGGGTCTGGACGTGGCCGAGAGCTTCGCGCTCGATGCGCTGGACAAGGCGGCGCTGATCAAGGCGGTGAGCACGGCGGCGCCGGATATCCTCGTCAACTGCTCGGGCGTGGTGCATTCGGGCACGGTGCTCGATGCCACGGACGAGGAGTTCGACCTTGCCATGAACCTCAACGTGCGGGCGCACTTTCACGCGATCCAGGCGGCGGTGCCGGGCATGCTGGAGCGCGGCGCGGGGGCGATCGTCAACATCGCCTCGGTCTGTTCCAGCCTGCGGGGCCTGCCGAACCGGTTCATCTATGGCACGTCCAAGGGGGCCACGATCGGGCTGACCAAGCAGGTCGCGGCGGATTACATCACGCAGGGCATCCGCTGTAACTGCATCGCGCCCGGCACGGTCGACAGCCCGTCGCTTCAGCAGCGGTTGAAGGACACGGGCGATTACGACGCGGCGATGAAGGCCTTTGTGGCCCGCCAGCCGATGGGCCGGCTGGGCGAGGCCGACGAGATCGCCGATCTGGTGGTCTATCTGGCCAGCGACGAGACGCGCTACATGACCGGGCAATGCGTGGCCATCGACGGCGGGATGACGATGTGACCTGTCAGCGGACGACGATGTGAGCCTGCCGCAGCCAAGGGAAGAGCGCACCGCCGCCGGCGTGCTGACCATGTTCTTTGCCGTGGTCTTCTTCACCTGTATCGACAGTTCCGCCAAGTGGCTGACGCTGGCGGGGATGCCGGTGTTGCAGGTGGTCTTTGCACGGTATTGCGGCCATTTCGTCTATGCGACGCTGATCTACCTGCCACAGGAGGGGCTGTCGGCGTTCCGGTCGCGGGCGCCGTTCAGGCAGTTGCTGCGCTCGAGCTTTCTGTTCGGCTCGACCGTGTGCAATTTCTTCGCGCTGCAATCGCTGCCGATCACGGTGACCACGACGATCATGTTCGCGGGGCCCATCGTGGTGACGCTGCTGGCGATTCCGATCCTTGGCGAGAAGGTGGGCCTGCGGCGGATCGCGGCGGTCTGTACCGGGTTCGTGGGCGTGCTGGTGGTGATGCGGCCATGGGGGGCGGAGTTTGATCCGGCGATGCTGTTTTCTCTGGCGGCACTGGTGATCGCCTCGCTCTATTTCATCATGACCCGGATGCTGGCGGGGGTGGAGACCAACGCGACGCAGCAGGTCTGGTCGGCGGGGATCGCCTCGGTCGTGCTGGCGCCGTTCGCGGTGTCGGTCTGGGTCTGGCCCGAGGGCCGCACGGAATGGCTGGTGATGTTCCTGATCGGCGGGTTCGGGATGACCGGGCATATCCTTGCCACCACGGCGCATCGCTGGGCCGATGCCTCGATCCTCGCGCCGATGGTCTATAGCCAGATCTTTCTGGCGGCGGTGGCGGGGATCTTGGTGTTCGCCACTTGGCCCACGGTCTGGACGCTGGGGGGCGGCGTCATCATCATCGGCGCCGGTCTCTATATCTGGCACCGGGAGCGGCAGAAGGCGGTGATGCTGCGCAAGACATCGCGGGTGCCTTGAGCGCGAGACGCGCGCACCGCGCCCGCCGACATCGACACCGACGCAATACCGATAAAATACCGACGTGATACCGACGCCGGTTTTCCTGCAAAACAAGGCCGTTGGCCTTGAAACCGGAAATCTGGGTCAGTCTTCGAAATGCCCCGCCTTGGCGAACTTGCCGCCCTGATAGATCACCTCGGGGTCATTCGGATCCTGAACCGGGGCGTCGGCGAAGAGATGGGCGAACTGTGCCGAGCTGTCCTTGGGCTGCCAGCCGAGATAGGCGGTTTCTGAATTGTCCCACCAGCTTTCGTCATTGTCCGAGACGCCATAGACGATGGGACAACCCAGCCGGGGCACCTCCAGCATCACGCCGATCAGGCGCAGCATGTCGGCGGACGACATCCAAGTCGCCAGCATCCGGCGGTCCTTGGGTTCGGGAAAGCAGGAGCCGATGCGCAGGATGAGCGTCTCGATGCCGTACTTGTCCCAGTACATCCGCGCCAGCGCCTCGCCATAGGCCTTGGACACGCCGTAATTGCTGTCGGGGCGGATCGGGGAGGAGGCGGTGAGGCGGGTTTCGCGGGAATGAAAGCCGATCACGTGGTTGGAGCTTGCGAAAAGGATGCGCTTTGCGCCTTCCTTTCTTGCCGCTTCGTAGAGGTGATAAGTGCCGTCGATATTGGCACGGTGGATGAGGTCGGCGCGGTTCTCGGTCGAGACGCCGCCGAAATGCAGGATGGCGTCGCAGCCCTTCACCGTTTCGCGGACGGCGTCGGCATCGGTCAGGTCACAGGGGGCGATTTCCTCCTGCGCGGCCGGTTCGCCAAGGTCCACCATGTCGGAGAGGCGCACGGTCTTGGCATACGCGGCCAACCCTTCGCGGATCTGCTGGCCGATGATGCCGGCGGCGCCGGTCATGAGCAGGCGGTCGGTCTTTGGCATGGGTTACCCCCGTCCGATGTAAGGCATGTTGGTGGCCATCACGGTCATGAACTGGACATTGGCGTCAAGCGGCAAGCTGGCCATATGCAGGACGGAACTGGCCACTTGCGCCACGTCCATCACCGGTTCGATCGCGATGGAGCCGTCGGCCTGCGGTACGCCCTGGGTCATCTTGGCGGCCATGTCGGTCAGCGCATTGCCGATGTCGATCTGGCCACAGGCGATGTTGAAGGGGCGGCCATCGAGGCTGATCGACCGGGTCAGGCCGGTGATGGCGTGTTTCGAGGCGGTGTAGGGCGACGAGCCCCAGCGCGGGACATAGGCCGAGACCGAGCCGTTGTTGATGATGCGGCCGCCCTGCGGGTCCTGCCGGCGCATGATGGCAAAGGCGGCGCGGGCGCAGATGAAGCTGCCGGTCACGTTGATGTCGATAAGCTGGCGGAATTCCTCGACCGGGATTTCGTCGATCGGCGCGCCGGGGCGGCCGATGCCGGCATTGTTGAAGATGGCGTCGAGGCGGCCCCAGTCCTGTGCCGCGCGGTCAAAGGCGGCCTCGACCTGCGCCTCGTCGGTGACGTCGCAGGGCAGGGTGAGGGCGTTCTCGTGCCCGTTGGCCGTTTCCTCCAGCGCCTCGGCGCGACGGCCGACCAGCCCGACGCGCCAGCCCGCGTCGAGGAAGGCATGGGCGGTGGCGCGGCCCACGCCGCCGCCGCCGCCGGTGATGATGATGGTTCTGGACATGGCGTTCCTCCCGTTGGGCCGGGCGGTCGGGCCACCCTGCCGCGTGTTCTAGTGGTTGTCCCTTGGCAGGTCACGGCCGACCTTCTGGTAGGCGGTGGCCAGCTCGAGGCAGCCGCCATTGGCAAGCTGACCGACATGGGTGCGGTAAATCTCCTGCCACGGGGTCTGGCTTTTGATTTCGGGGGCCTGCCATGCGTCGATGCGGGATTGCCATTCGGCCTCGTCCACCAGCGCATCCATGCGCGAGGCGTTGAGGTCGAGCCGCACCATGTCGCCGGTCTTAAGGTAGGCCAACCCGCCGCCAACCACGCTTTCGGGTGAGGCATTGAGAATAGACGGGCTTTCGGAGGTGCCGGACTGGCGTCCGTCGCCCACGGTGGGCAGGTGATTGATGCCCTGCCGGATGATGTGATCGGGCGGTTGCATGTTCACCACCTCGGCCGAGCCCGGATAGCCCACGCACCCGACGCCGCGGATGAAGAGAACGGTGCGCTCGTCGATGCCAAGCTCGGCCTCGTTGATGCGGTCGTGGTAATCCTCGGGCCCCTCGAACACCACGGCGCGGGCCTCGAACACGTTCTCGTTGCCGGGTTCGGACAGGAAGCGCTTGCGGAAGTCGTCGGAGATCACGCTGGTTTTCATCAGGGCGGAATCGAACAGGTTGCCGGTCAGCACCTTGAAGCCCGCGTTCTTGCGCAGGGGGGCATCGTAGGTGGTGATGACGCTGGTATCCTCGCTTTCCAGCCCGGCAAGGTTCGAGCCCATGGTCTGCCCCGTCGCCGTCATCACGCCGTCGTGGATGCGGCCTGCGCGCTTGAGTTCGGCCATCACTGCCGGCACGCCACCGGCGCGGAAGAAGCTTTCGCCGAGGAATTCGCCGGCCGGCTGCATGTTGACCATCAGCGGCACGTCGAAGCCGATTTTCTCCCAGTCCTTCACGTCAAGCTCGACGCCGATATGGCGGGCGACGGCCTGAAGGTGGGGCGGGGCGTTGGTCGAACCGCCGATGGCGGCGTTGACGACGATCGCGTTCTCGAAGGCCTCGCGCGTCAGGATATCGGAGGGCTTGAGGTCGTCGTAGACCATCCCGACGATGCGCTTGCCGGTCTCGTAGGCCATGGCCATCCGTTCCCGAAAGGGCGCCGGGATGGCAGAATTGCCAGTGAGGGTCATGCCCAATGCCTCGGCCATCGCGTTCATCGTGCTGGCAGTGCCCATGGTGTTGCAGTGCCCGAGGCTGGGCGCGGCCGAGCAGACGCGGCTCATGAACTCGTCATAGTCGATTTCGCCCGCGGCCAGCAGGCGGCGGCTTTCCCAGACGATCATGCCCGAGCCCGCGCGCTTGCCCTTCCACCAGCCATCCAGCATCGGCCCCCCGTTCAGGGCGATGGCCGGCAGGTCGACCGTGGCCGCGCCCATCAGCATGGCGGGCGTGGTCTTGTCGCAGCCGGTGGTCAGCACGACGCCGTCGATCGGGTAGCCGTGGAGCACCTCGACGAGGCTGAGATATTGCAGGTTCCGGTCGAGCGCGGCGGTGGGCCGCTTGCCAGTTTCCTGAATCGGGTGGACGGGAAACTCCATCGGGATGCCGCCCGCCTCGCGGATGCCGGCCTTGATCCGGTCCATCAGGAAGACGTGAATCTTGTTGCAGGGCGCAAGGTCGGAGCCGGTCTGGGCGATGCCGATGACAGGCTTGCCGGACTGAAGCTCCTCGCGGGTGTATTCCTGATTCTGGTAGCGTTCGAGATAGAGCGCGGTCATGCCGGGGTTGTTCGGGTTGTCGAACCATTCCTGCGACCGGAATTGCTTGTTCGCGCGTGTGTCAGACATCGAGCCAATCTCCCAAAGTCCGTGTTCGCTGGCGTCGGGCGAACACACCTCTTGTGACAGCATTCCCATTTGGTATACCAAATGCAAGGGCAAAGCGCCCTGATTTGAAAGGCATCCGGCGGAATCTTTCGTCTTGTGGCGTCGGTTTGCCGGAAATGCCCGACGTCGTGCCGGAAACGGTTCGGCGGTGAGGTGACCTGTGTTCGTGCGGCTGCGCGCCACAGGCTGAAAAGCGGAGACCCATAATGATCGAAGAACCCCCCGTTCTGACCCTGCGCCGGAGTTTCCCGCGCCCCTCGCGCGCGCAGATCGACGCTTTCAGGGGCGTGCCGACCGGGTTCGTCTGTGACGCGATGGGCGGGCAGGGGGCTTTGAGTTCCGCCATTCAGCCCATCGGCGGCGGGCGGGATATCGACTGTCGTGCCGTCGGTCCTGCGCTGGTGGCAGATAACGGGCCTGCGGAAATCCTTGCGACAATGGGCGCGCTGCATATTCTCGAGCCGGGCGACATCGTCGTGGCGGCTGTGCACGGGCACCGGAACTGTTCCGCCGCGGGCGACCAGTTCTGCGGGATGATGAAGAACAAGGGGGCGGCCGGGTTCGTGACCGATGGCGAGATGCGCGACTATGAGGGGATCGTCGAGGTCGGGCTGCCCGCATGGTGTACCGGCCTGAGCCCCAATTCGCCCTATTCCAAGGGGCCTGCAAGGGCCGGATTCGGCGCCGTGATCGGCGGCGTGCGGGTGGAGAGCGGCGACCTGATCGTGGCCGACCGCAACGGCGTGGTGGTCGTGCCGCTGGCCGAGATCGACAGGGTGATCGAGCGGCTGGCCCGGGTGCGGGAGATGGAAGAGGCGCTGGAGGCGAAGGTGCGGGACGGGTTTTGCGAGATGGCGGCGATCGGGGAGATGATTGCCGATGGCCGTGCGGTGATCGAGGATTAGGCGGTTCAGCCCCGTTTTCCGCCCTGCAGGGATGAAATGAGAGAGCTCAGCGCCGAGCGCCACGGCGACGCGCCGGTCACCGATGCAGCGAAGCGTTCGGGGGCCGCGGCATTGCCCTGCCATTCATCTTTGTCGAAGGGTCTGCCGGTTTGTCGGAGGAAAACCTCGCGACCGAACGCCTCGAGGGCGTCGAAACCGGTGAAGGTCACGGTTTCGCTCGCGTCGCGAGGGGCGGTTTGAAACCTGTCGTTCATCCGCGCCTCCATCCAGTGCTGATCATCCGCAATCTCGGCCGCCTCGTCGCCGAAGAAGTCGGGCGTCAGAGCCATCCGCTGTCCCGGAAGGGTCATGAGCGCCCTGACCATCCTGCTGTTTGCCGCGACGGCCCTGTCCGAAGACTCTGCGAAACCGGAAAACTTGCGAAAAAGGTACAGCAGCGCAGTGGCTTCGGCCGACATCGAGGTGTTGGTCACGACATTGGTGTCCGAAGCCGTGTCCAGACCCGTCCAGTCGCAGAAATCCGCGACGATGTTCCGGCTTGGGCGACCGGGATCGCTGTAGAGACGCGTCATCACGTTGTCGGGCCCGAACACATAGTCGAGGTTGCCGACATGTTGCCGGAACTTGGGCAGAAGGGCGCGGGGTCTCGGCACGTTGCCGGTTTTCAGGTTCTGTTGCAGCATGCTTGCGGCATAGCCCATCGGGTCGCGGACATAGCAATGCACACGGATCTCCGGAAAATACCGGTCGAAAAAGTCCCTACAGGCGGTCAGATCTGCGCGGCGGGACCGGTAGAGTCGCTCGGCCGAAAACACGAACATGTCATGGCGGGATGCTTCGATCTGGCGGGTCAGTTCCCGGCTAGCCTGCAATCGCCTGTCCGACAGGTCTTCTGCCGAAAGACCGCGCTGGCGGAATATCCAGTCGGTCTCCGGCTGGCGGGTGAAGAGCAGGACGAACAGGGCCGAATGATTGGGGTCGTTCCAGCTGAAACAGGTCGCGTTCGTCAGGTTGGCGCCGGCCAGAAAGGACTGGATGGATGAACTGCCGGTCTTGAACATGCCGGCATGCAGAACAAGACGTCTAGACATGTTCGACCTTTACGGCATTGGGGTCCGACGGGGGCGTTGCTGGCAATGATCGCTCCGATGAGTCGAGGCTGGCGCGCCAGACTATCGGCCATTCTGGCCGGAGGGGCAATTAACCGAAGGGGGCGCGGACTGTCATTCCTCGGCAAAGGCGCTGCGCGCGCCGGCCGATTCCTGTGTGCGGAAGATCGAGCCGGTATCCGGGGCCGGGGGCAGGGGCATGGTGACCGGCACCTGTTCCAGCCGAGGTGTCAGGCAGGGCGTGCCGGTGATCGTGCGGTCCTGCAGGTCGTCCCAGAACTTTCGCTGGCCGAGGGCGTGGAAATAGGAATTTGAGCCGAGGATCGGCCATGCGTCGGCGCTGGCGCATTCGTAGAACAGGATCATCCGCGCGCGGTCGCTCCTGTTCGGGGCGGAGCCGTGCAGGAGGCGGGCGTGATGCACCGTCATGCTGCCGGCCTTGCCGGTGAGGGTGACGATCCTGTCGCGGTCGAAGGCCGGGTCGTCGGGGTTTATGGCCCCGGCGAACACACCGTTGGACGTGTGGTCGAGCACCGGGCCGCGATGGGTGCCGGGGATGACCATCAGGGGGCCGTTGGCCTCGTCCACGTCTTCCAGCATCAGGCCGAAGGCGAGCAGGTTGTCGTTGGTGTGCGGGTAGAAGGCCCAGTCCTGATGCCATTCCACCGCGCGCCCGCCGCCGGGCGCCTTGGTGTTGAGCTTGGAGGTCAGGATCGTGGTGTCGGGGCCGAGCAGGTCGTTGAGCACCTGCGTCATGACCGAGTTTTGCAGCACCTCCCAGAAATACGGGTCCTGCTTGTGGGGGATCTTGATCCGGGTCAGGCGCGGGCTGTCGGGGCTGTGGCCCTTGTCGAGGTCGTAGACATCGTCGCTCTCGCTGACACTGCGGGAGGCGTCGATCAGCCCGGCGGTGATGGTGCGGAGGCGGTCGAGCTGGTCGGGCGTGACCGCGTTCTCGATCATCAGGTAACCGTTCTCGGCGTAGAAGTCTCTTTGCGCTTGGCTCAGCATCTCCCGGCCCTCTCTCAGCGGCCCTTCTTCACTTCCGCGGCCATGTCGAGCCCGTTCAGCCGGCCCACGTGATCCGACAGCATCGGCACGTAATCCTGTCCGCCGCCCACGGCCTCGGCATGGGTGAAATACTGCTTCGCGGCAGCGGCCATCACGTTCATGATGCCCGCGTCGGTGGCCATGGCGTTCACGTAGCGGATGTCCTTGGACATGTTGGCGATGGTGAATTTGTGGGCGTCGCGGTCGCGCTCGCAGACATAGGTCATGAAGGTGCCGAAGAAGCCGCTGCCGAGGCGGCTGGGGCCGATCACCTCGCGGAAGGTGTGGGGCGAGATGCCGACCTTGGCGCCGAGCGCGGCGGTCTCGGAATAGAGCGCCGCATAGGCCGCACCGAGGAAGTTCATCAACAGCTTCATCTTGTGGCCCGAGCCGGTGGGACCGATTCGGGTGATGGTGCCGGCCCAGCAGTCGATGACCGGCGAGACGGTGGCGAAATCCGCCTCGTCGCAGCCGACCATGGCGTCGAGCTTGCCTTCCTCGGCCTCCTTGGGCGTGCGGCCAAGGGGGGCGTCGACCATTTTCACGCCCTGTTCGGCCATCTCGGCGGCCAGCGCCATGGTCGAGACCGGGTCGGCGGTGGTGGTGTCGATCACGATCAGCCCCTCGCGCGCCCCGGCAAGGATGCCGTCGGGGCCGCGGATCACCGCCTCGACCTGCGGCGAGTTGGACAGGCAGATATGGATGATGTCGCAGTTCTGGGCCATTTCCTTCGGGCTCGACGCTTCCTTGGCGCCCTTGCCCAGAAGGCTTTCGACGGGCTCTCGGTTCTTGTTTCCCTTGATCCAGAGCGCGTAGCCGCCTTTCAGGATATTGCTGGCCATGCCGTGGCCCATCAGGCCTACGCCGATGAAACCGATGACGGGTTTGTCGCTCATGTCTCTACTCCCTTAAAGGCTGGCCGTGATGCCGCCGTCGACGAACAAAGTGTGGCCGTTGACGAAGCTCGCCGCGTCGGAGGCGAGGAAGATGCAGGCGCCGACCAGCTCCTCGACCTTTCCCCAGCGGCCCGCCGGGGTGCGTTTCTCGAGCCATGTGGTGAAATCCGGGTCGGCCACGAGGGCGGCGTTCAGCGGCGTGTCGAAATAGCCCGGCGCGATGGCGTTGCAGTTGAGCCCGTGCCCGGCCCAGTCGGTCGCCATGCCCTTGGTCAGGTTGGTGACCGCCCCCTTGGACGAGGTGTAGGGCGCGATGCCGGGGCGGGCGAGCAGGCTTTGGACGCTGGCGATGTTGATGATCCTGCCGGATTTGCGGGGGATCATGTGGCGGGCGGCGGCCTGACCCACGTAGAAGACCGAGTTCACGTTGGTGCGCATCAGGCGGTCGAACTCTTCGGGCGGGAAATCTTCCAGCGGGGTGCGGTGCTGCATGCCGGCGTTGTTGACGAGGATGTGGATCGGGCCGGTATCCGCTTCGTAGCCGTCGATGGCGTCACGCGCGGCGGAGGCGTCGGTCACGTCGAAGGGCAGGGTGTCGACCTCGGCGCCCCCGGCGCGCAGTTTCTCTGCCGCCTCGTTCAGCCGGTCGGCGTTGCGGGCGTTCAGCACCAGTCGCGCCCCGGCCTGTGCCAGCCCGCGCGCAAGGGCGAAACCGATGCCCATGGAAGACCCGGTAATGAGGGCCGTGCGGCCCGTCAGATCGAACAGCTGCATTCATCCTCCCTGCGGCGCCCGGAGGGGAAATTCGCATTCCCGCTCGAACGCGCCTTGAACAAATGGTATACCATTTTTATAACGATGCAAGCGGAACCCCGGGAGGATGGTCTGCGATGACAGCGCTCTATGCCCATGCGGCCAAAGACCTGCGCCTTGAAGCGTGTGACGTGGCCGATCCGGAACCGGGTCAGGTGAGGGTTCGGATGAGTCGCGGGGGCATTTGCGGATCAGACCTGCATTATTTCAATCACGGCGGTTTCGGCGCGGTGCGTCTGCGCGAGCCGATGATCCTCGGGCACGAGGTTGCTGGGGTCGTCGAGGCGCTGGGTGAAGGGGCCGAGGGGGTGGAGGTCGGCGATCTGGTGGCCGTGTCGCCCTCGCGGCCCTGCGGCAGTTGCGGCGAATGCCTGCGGGGGCTGCCGAACCATTGCCTGAACATGCGGTTTTACGGCTCGGCGATGCCGTTCCCGCATGTGCAGGGGGCATTCCGGGAGGTGTTGGTGGCCGAGGCGGCGCAATGCGTGCCCGCCCATGGCCTGCAACCGGCCGAAGCGGCGATGGCCGAACCGCTGTCGGTGGCGTTGCACGCGGTGCGGCGTGCCGGTGAGATGCTGGGTCGCCGGGTTCTGGTGACGGGTTGCGGGCCGATCGGGGTGCTGGTCATCCTTGCCGCGCGGCGGGCCGGCGCGGCGGAGATCATTGCCACGGATGTGGCCGAAAACGGGTTGGCCTTTGCGCGGGCGGCGGGGGCGGATGTGACACTGGATACCCTTGCCGACCCCGAGGCGTTGGCGCCCTATGCCAAGGGCAAGGGCCATCTCGACGTGCTGTTCGAATGCTCCGGGGCCGAGGCCGCGCTGGCGGGAGGGATCGCTGCGCTCAGGCCGCGGGGGCAAGTGGTGCAGTTGGGGCTGTCCGGCGACATGCGGCTGCCGATGATGCAGATCACCGCGAAGGAGCTGTCGCTCACCGGCTCGTTTCGTTTTCATGAGGAATTCGCGGTGGCGGTGGACCTGATGCGGAAAGGGCTTATCGACGTGACGCCGCTGGTCACTCACAGCTTTCCGCTGGCCGAGTTCGAGGCGGCCTTTGCCATCGCGTCGGACCGGGCGCAGTCGATGAAGGTGCAACTGGATTTCACCCAATGCTGACCTTTGCCGCCGCCGTCTTCTTCCTGATCATCACACCGGGACCCGGGGTGATGACGACGGCCGGATTCGGCGCGGCATACGGGTTCAACGCCTCGCTGCGCTACGTGCTGGGCCTCTTCATCGGCACCAACCTCGTGATGCTGGCGGTGATGACGGGGCTGGCGGCGGTGATCCTGTCGGTGCCGTGGCTGCGCAATGTGCTGATGTTCGCGTCGGTGGCCTACCTGCTGTATCTTGCCGGGCGCATCGCCTTCGCCGGGGCGAAGGTGGCGTTCATGGAGGCGAAATCGCCCCCCGGCGTGGTGGGCGGGCTGATGCTGCAGGCGATCAACCCCAAGGCCTATGCGGTGAACACCTCGCTGATCACCGGGTTCGATTACGCGCCCGACGCGTTCCTGTTCGAGATGATCAGCAAGGCGCTGATCATGAATATCATCTGGATACCCATTCACCTCGCATGGCTCTGGGCGGGGGTGTCGCTGCACCGGCTCAACCTTTCGGACCGTACCCAGCGGGCGATCAACGTGCTGATGGCGCTGTCGATGCTGGGGGTCGTGGCGCTTGCGCTGTGGTCGGCCTCGCGCGGGGCGGGGTGAAAGTCATGGAGGAGACCGAATGACCCACGCTACCTATTCCGGCATCTGGCCGGTCGCGCCGACGCCGTTTCATCCCGATGGGCAGGTCGATGCCGAGGGGATGAAACGGGTGCTGGACTGCATGATCGATCAGGGGGTCGATGGTATCTGCATCCTCGCCAACTTTTCGGAACAGTTCCTGATTTCCGACGAGGAGCGGGAGACGCTGACGCGGCTGTCGCTGGAGCATGTGGCGGGGCGGGTGCCGGTGATCGTGACAATCAGCCATTTCGCGACGCCCATCGTGGTGGAACGGGCGCGGTTTGCCAAGGATCTGGGCGCCGATATCGTCATGATGATGCCGCCCTATCACGGGGCGCTCCTGAAGGGCACGGCGGAGCAGACGTTCGAGCAGTTCCGCGCCGTGGGCGAAGTGGGCATTCCGATCATGCTACAGGATGCGCCATTGTCTGGCGTCGACCTTCCGGTGCCGCTGTTGGTGCGGATGGCGCGGGAGATCGAGATGCTGAAGCTGTTCAAGATCGAATGCCCTCAGGCGGCGGCCAAGCTGCGTACGCTGATCGCCGAGGGGGGCGAGGCCATCGAGGGGCCGTTCGACGGGGAGGAGGCGATCACGCTGCTGGCCGATCTGGATGCGGGGGCGACGGGCACGATGACCAGCGCGATGATCCCCGACCTGATCGGGCCGGTGGTGCGCGACTTTCTTATCGGGAAACGGCAGGCGGCGATTGACGGGTATGCAAAGGTTCTGCCCGCCGTGAACCACGAGAACCGGCAATGCGGGTTCCGCTCGGCCAAGGCGGCGATGGTTGAGGGGGGCGTGATCGCCTCGGAATTCTGCCGCCATCCGATCCCGCCCTTGCATCCCGATACCCGGGCGATGCTGATGGAGTTGTTGCGGCCGCTCGATCCGTTGGTGCTGAAATGGGGGAAATGACGCCCATGGACACGGTCCTGCCGGAGTTGCAGGCGGTGCTGGGCGACCGGCTTGTCACGTCGGAGGCCGATCGCACCCTGCACGGCCAGAACGAGACCTATTACCCGGTCACCCCGCCCGATGCGGTGGCCTATCCGGAGAGTACGGAGGAGGTTTCCGCCATCCTGCGGCTCTGCAACCGGCATGGCGTGCCGGTGACGGCCTATGGCGCAGCGAGTAGCCTCGAAGGGCAGCATCTGGCGGTCCAGGGGGGCATCAGCCTCGACATGGGGCGGATGAGCGGCGTGCTGACGGTCAATGCGGAAGACCTCAACGCCGTTGTACAGCCCGGCATCACCCGCAAGCGGCTGAATGAGGAGTTGCGGGCGACGGGCCTGTTCTTTCCGGTCGATCCCGGCGCGGATGCCAGCATCGGCGGCATGGCGGCGACGCGGGCGAGCGGGACCACGGCGGTGCGCTATGGCACGATGCGCGAGAATATCCTCGCGCTGGAGGCGGTGATGGCGGACGGCACGGTGATCCGCACCGGCAGCCGGGCCAGGAAAAGCTCGACCGGGTATGATCTGACGCATCTGCTGGTGGGCTCCGAAGGCACGCTGGGGATCATCACCGAATTGACCCTGCGGCTGCAGGGCATCCCCGAGGCGGTGTCAGCGGCGACCTGCCGGTTTCCGTCGGTCGGGGACGCGGTGAACTGCGTGATCCTGACGATTCAGTCGGGCCTGCCGATGGCGCGGATCGAGTTGCTGGACGAAATGATGGTGAAGGGGTTCAACCTGTATTCAAGCGCCGACCTGCCGGAAGAGCCGCACCTGTTTTTGGAGTTTCACGGCTCGCCGGCGGCAGTGGCCGAGCAGCGCGACGCCTTTGGCGCAATTGCCGCCGAGTTCGGGGCCGACGGCTGGACGACCGCCGACAGCACCGAGGAGCGAAATGCCCTGTGGGAGATGCGGCACAAGGCGCATTACGCCTCTGCCGCCTTTGGCAAGGGCGGGCATATCTGGCCCACGGATGTCTGCGTGCCGATCTCGCATCTGGCGGAGGCGGTGTTGCAGGCGCAGCGGGAGGCCAAACGCCTCGGACTGACCGCGACCATCGTCGGGCATGTGGGAGACGGGAATTTTCACGCGGGCCTGAGCGTCGATCCGGAAAATGCCGACGAAATGGCGCGGGCCGAGGAGTTCACGCAGGCGTTGGCCGAAACCGCGCTGCACCTCGGCGGGACGGTCAGCGGCGAGCATGGCATCGGGCTGGGCAAGCAGAAATTCATGGGCGCAGAACACGGGGCTGCGATGGCCTATATGCGCGCGGTGAAAGCGGGGTTCGACCCCAACAACATTCTCAATCCCGGCAAGCTTTTGCCGCCGGGCAACCAGGAGGTTTCGCATGGTTCCTGAAGACAGCAAGGCGACACTGGTCGGGCGTATCTGGCGGCCGGGGATCGGGCCGGCGGTGGTGCGGCTCGACGGCGGTGAGGTGATCGACATAACCAGCCGCGCGATCCCGACGATGCAGGCGCTGCTGGAGGCGGATGACCCCGCCGCCACGGCCCGTGGCGCGCAGGGCGAGGCGGTGTGTTCGCTGGCGGAGCTCGAGGCGGGCTCGGTTGAGGGCGCGGGGGCCGATGAGCTGCGGTTGCTCGCCCCGCCGGACCTGCAGGCGATCCAGGCTGCCGGGGTGACCTTCGCCGAGAGCATGGTCGAGCGGGTGATCGAGGAGAAGGCGGCGGGCGATGCCGACCGGGCCGAGGCGATCCGGGAAAGGGTCAAGTCGGTGATCGGCGACAGCCTGTCGGGGATCGAACCGGGGTCGGAGCAGGCGATGCAGGTCAAGGCCGTGCTGCAGGAGGAGGGGCTGTGGTCGCAATATCTAGAGGTCGGTATCGGGCCGGATGCGGAGGTCTTCACCAAGTGCCAGCCCATGGCCTCGGTCGGCAGCGGGGCGGCGGTGGGGCTGCACCCGGTGTCGAACTGGAACAACCCCGAGCCGGAGGTGGTGCTGGCGGTGAATTCGCGCGGCGCGGTGGTTGGCGCGACGCTGGGCAACGACGTCAACTTGCGCGATGTCGAGGGGCGCTCGGCGCTGCTGCTGGGCAAGGCGAAGGACAACAATGCCTCCTGTTCGCTCGGGCCGTTCCTGCGGCTGTTCGACGAGGGGTACGGGATGGCGGATGTGCGCCGGGCCGAGTTGACGATGCGGGTCGAGGGGGAGGACGGGTTCGTGCTGGAAGGCCATTCCTCGATGACCAAGATCAGCCGTGACCCTGCGGAAATCGTCGCCCAGACCATCGGGGCGCATCACCAGTATCCGGACGGCTTCCTGCTGTTTCTCGGGACGATGTTCGCGCCGGTCAAGGACAGGGACGCGCCCGGGCAGGGGTTTACCCATCACGGCGGTGACGTGGTGACGATCAGCGAGCCGGCGCTGGGGGCGTTGAGCAACACTGTGCGGCTGTCGACCGAGTGCCCGGCATGGGTGTTCGGCACCTCCGCCCTGATGCGGAACCTTGTGCAAAGGGGGCTTTTGTGACCGCGCCGGAGGTGTTTGACGACACGAACTGCCTGCTGGGGGAGGGGCCGCTCTGGCATCCGGTGCGGGAACAGTTCTTCTGGTTCGATATCGACGGGCACCGGCTCTATACGCGCACGGGCGAGGGTCGGCGGATGTGGCAGTTCGACGAGCATGTCTCGGCCGCCGGTTGGGTGGACGATGCGCGACTGCTGCTGGCGTCGGAGACGGCGTTGATCGATTTCAACTTTGAGACGGGAGCGCGGGAGACGGTCTGTGAACTGGAGGCGGACAACCCGGCGACACGGTCGAACGATGGCCGGGCCGATCCGTATGGCGGGTTCTGGATCGGGACGATGGGCAAGACGAAGGAGCCCGGCGCGGGGGCGATCTATCGGTATTACCGGGGCGAGCTGCGGCGGCTATACGCGCCGTGGTCGATACCCAACGCCATGTGTTTCACGCCGGACGGGCGGTTTGCCTATCTTGCCGATACGCCGACGGGCAAGGTCTGGCGGCAGGCGCTGGATGGCGAGGGCTGGCCCGAGGGGGAGCCGGAGCTGTTCCTCCATCTGCCCGGCGATCGGTACCGGCCTGACGGGGCGGTGGTGGATGTGCAGGGTAACCTGTGGTGTGCGCAGTTCCGGCACGGGAAGGTGTCGGTCTTTGGCCCGGACGGTCGGGCGTTGCGGAGCATTGCCTTTCCTGCGGAGCGGACGACCTGCCCGGCCTTTGGCGGGGACGATCTGCAGACGCTGTTCGTGACCAGTGCCAGCCTCGAGCAGACCGTGACCACCCGGCATGACGGGCGGACATATTGCCTTCGTGTCGATGTGGCGGGCCAGCAAGAGCATCGGGTGATCCTGTGAGCCGGTCGTTCCTGTCGATCGGGGAATGCATGGTCGAGATGGCCGATGCGGGCGGCGGGCTGTACCGGCGCGGGTTTGCCGGGGATACGTTCAACACGGCGTGGTATGCGCGGCAGCTTTTGCCGGCGGAGTGGACGGTGGGCTATGGCAGCTGCATCGGCACCGACGCGGTTTCGGCGGAGATGTGCGGATTCATGGAGGGGGAGGGGATCGACACCTCGGCCCTGCGGCGGCTCGAGGATCGCACGGTCGGGCTTTACATGATCAGCCTCGAGGATGGCGAGCGCAGCTTTTCCTATTGGCGCAGCCAGTCGGCGGCGCGGGCGTTGGCGGATGATCCGGCGTGGCTGGGAGAGGCGCTCAAGGGGCGGGACATCCTCTATTTCTCGGGCATTACCCTGGCGATCCTGTCGCCCGATGCGCGGCGGGCGCTGTGCGATGCCTTGGGGCGGGCAAGGGGCGAAGGCGCCTTGGTGGCGTTCGATACCAACCTGCGAGAGCGGTTGTGGGAAACGCCGGAGGCCATGCGCGAGGGGCTGACGATGGGCGCGTGGGTAGCCGACGTGGTGCTGCCGTCCTTCGACGAGGAGACGCGTGCGTTTGGGGATACGTCACCGGAGGAGACCGTGGCGCGCTATCGTGCGTGCGGGGCGAGGATCGTGGCCGTGAAGAACGGCGGGGGCGACCTGACGCTATGGGATGCCGGCGGCACGCGCAACCTGATGGCCGCGCAGTTCGAGAGTGTGGTCGACACGACCGCCGCGGGAGACAGTTTCGGGGCGGCATTTCTTGCCGGAATGGCAATGGATCAACCGGTGGATGACGCGGCGCGCGGGGCGATGGACCTTGCCGCGAAGGTCATTCAGCACCGCGGCGCGCTGGTGCCGCAGATATTCGAAGGAGGAGAGACATGAACATCCTGATCATCGGGGGCGGCGGGGTCGTCGGCCAGAAGCTGGGCCGGGCGCTGGCCGCGAAGGGCGAGCTGCGCGGGCAGGCGATCAAAAGGATCACGCTGGCCGATATCGCCGACCCGGCGCCGATTGAGGGCGGGCCGGTGCCGGTGGAGACGGTGGCCTGCAACATCGCCGATCCCGCGTCGGTGGCGGAGTGTGTCACCAGCGATCACGACGTGATCTACCTGCTGGCCGCCATCGTGTCGGCCCACGCGGAGGAAGATTTCGATGCGGGCCTCACGATCAACCTGATGGGCACGCTCAACGTGTTGCAGCAGGCGCGGGCTCTGGGCACGAAGCCGGTCGTGGTCTTTACCTCGTCGATTGCCGTCTATGGTGGCGAGGTGCCGGACCCGATCACGGATCACAGTTTCCTCAATCCGCAAACCTCCTATGGCGCGCAGAAAGCGATGGGGGAGTTGTTGCTGAACGACTATTCGCGCAAGGGGTTCGTCGACGGGCGCGGCTTTCGCTTGCCGACGATCTCTGTCCGGCCGGGCAAGCCGAACCGGGCGGCGTCGAGCTTCATGTCGTCGATCCTGCGCGAGCCGCTGAACGGGCAGGAGGCGGTTTGTCCGGTCGACGAGGATTTCCCGCATTACTACCTGAGCCCGCGGAAATGCGTGGAGAACCTGATCCGGGGGGCCGAGATCGAGGAGGCCGATCTGGGCCAGAACCGCTGTATGATGATGCCGGGGCGGATGTGGACGATCGGGCAGATGATCGAGGCGATGACGGCGGTGGCGGGGCCGGAGCCGGCGACGCGGATCAAATGGGAGGCGCAGCCGGATATACAGGCCATCGTGAAGGGCTGGCGGTTCGACCTTCGGCCCGAGAAGGCGCTGAAGCTGGGGCTGTCGGCGGATGAGAGTTTCGAGGATAACGTGCGGTATTACCTCGAGGACGACAAACCGGCCACGTAGCGGCAGGGTCTGTTATCGCCGAAGAAAACGGGCAAGAAAATTCGAATTTTCTTGCCCGAACGTTCTGAAAATGCGGCGTGGCCCTAGCCCTTGAAGTGCTTGCACGCCTCCAGCCGGGCCAGCGCGCCCCGGCGCAGCAGGGGCAGGTCGATATCGACGGCGGTGAAGGTGCAGCCGGCCTTGACCACGTCCTCCAGCAGCCCCTGGTCGGGCGACAGGAAGCCCGCCGGTTTGCCCGCGGCGCGGATGCGGGCGATGCCGTCGGTGATGGCGGCGTGGACCTCGGGGTGTTTCGGGTTGCCCGGGTGGCCGAGGCTGGCGGCAAGGTCGGCCGGGCCGATGAAGAGCCCGTCGATGCCCGGCACGGCGGCGATCTCCTCCAGCCGGTCGAGCGCCTCGCGGGTTTCGATCTGGAGGATCAGACAGATCTCCTCGCGCGCCTTGGTGAAATACTCCGGCTCGGCACCAAAGCCCGTGGCGCGCGACACGCTGCTGACGCCGCGGATGCCCTCGGGCGGGTAGGCGACGGCGGCGGCGGCGAGTTCGGCCTCTTCCACCGTCTGCACGTAGGGCACGAGGATGTTGCGCGCGCCCACGTCGAGCAGGCGCTTGATCTCGGCCACGTTGAGGCAGCTTGGGCGGACCATCGGCTCTGTCTCGCAGGCGGAAAGGGCCTGCAGCATGGCCATGACGCCGGGCTCGTCATTGGGCGTGTGCTCGCAATCGAGCAGGATCCAGTCATACCCGAGCTGGCCCAGCATTTCGGTCACCATCGGCTCGCGCATCATGCTCCAGATGCCGATCTGCGGGCGGCCTTCGGCGATGGCGCGTTTGAAACGGTTCGGCTTCATGGTCGTCCCCCCTCAGTTGACGGCGGTCAGCAGGGGCTGACCGGCATGAAACGCGGCGATGTTGTCGCGTTGGAGTTGGCCCATCGCGGCGCGGGTTTCGACCGTGCCGGAGCCCTGATGCGGCTGGATGACCACGTTGTCGAGCGCGTAGAAGCGCGGGTCGATATCCGGCTCGCCGAGGAACACGTCAAGCCCGGCACCGGCGATGCGGCCCGCTTCCAGCGCGTCGAGCAGCGCGGCCTCGTCCACCGTGGTGCCGCGGGAGATGTTGACCACCACGCCGCGGGGGCCGAGCGCGTCGATCACCTTTTTCGAGACGAATTTCTCGGTATCCGGCCCCCCGACGATGGCGATCACGAGGTAATCGACCGCCTCGGCCAGCGAGACCGGATCTGCGTGATAGGTCCAGCCCGGCGTCTCCTTTTCGGAGCGGGCGTAGTAGTGGATGTCCATCTTGAAGGCGGCGAGCCGGTCGGCGATCTCGTGCCCGATGCGGCCGAGGCCGACGATGCCGGCGCGGCCGCCGGAGAGCTTGCGGTTGAGCCGGTATTCGCCTTTGGATTTCCAGTTGCCGGAGCGGGCCCAGTTGCTGGCCTGTTCCATCTCGCGGACCTGCATCAGCAGCATGGCGACGGCTAGGTCGGCCACGTCGTCGTTCAGCACGTCGGGGGTGTTGGTCACCTTGATGCCGCGCGCGTCGGCGGCGGCCACGTCGATGGCGTCGTAGCCGACGCCGTAATTGGCGATGATTTTCAGGTTGGGCAGTTGGTCCATCTCGGCCGCGCCGAAGGCGTGATGGCCCTTGTAGGCAAGGGCTGTGACGGCGTTGCGGGTGGCGTCGTCGAGCGTGGAAAGGTCGGCGGCGCTGTCGAGGATGACGGGCGAGAAGTCCGCCTTGAGGGCGGTGGTGTCGGTGTCGCTGTAGGGTCCGATGACGAGCGTGGCGGTCATGATGTCTCCTTGATGGTTGGCGGCGGGGGTGCGGCGGTTATCCGGCGCAGATCTCCTCGACGGATTTCTTGACGGCGTCGAGGCTGAAGACCTCGTCGAGCCAGTTCTCCTTGAAAATGACGGTCTTGGCCTTGTCGATGGCCATCAGCGCGCCATCGGAGAACTTGCCTTCGGGGAAGATGCCGAAGGCGATGGCCAGTTCGATCTTGAGGTGGCCCAGCACGAAATCATGGGCCGCGGCCTCGGGCACGCCCATGGCGACGGCGCGGTCGGCCGCGTCGCGCAGGGCGAGGCAGAGGGTGGCGGCGACGGTTTCCGAGAGCGCCGGTTCCAGCACGGCGATGTTTTCCAGCGTGCAGCGGTGGGAGCGGGCGACGGGGGAATAGATCACCTTGGCGATCTCCTCGCAGAGGGCGTAGTGCTCCTCGGGTCCCTGGATCAGGGCGCAGACGATGCCCTGCGGGGCGGCGATGCCGCCGAAATAGTCCCTCTGGGCCTCGGCGCTGTCCTGCACTTCGAGGACATGCGGGTGGCAGGGATGGGTGCAGAAATAGGTGACGTCGTCGCGCTGGGGCATTTCGCCGGCATAGGGGGCGGCGGCATCGAGGACGATGATGGCGGTGCCGGGGCGGACCTTGTCGATGAAGGCATGGGCGATCTTGCCGATCAGGCGGTCGGGGACCGCCATCAGCACGACATCCGCCTCGGCGAGCGCAGCCTCCTGATCCACGGCGTCGAGGCCGGTTTCGGATTTGAGGCGGGCGCGGCCGTCTTCGGAGATTTCGACGGGGTCGACGTCGAAACGGGAGTCGCGGAGGTTCGTGGCGAGCCTGACGCCCATTTTTCCGCCGGCGCCGAGCAGGGCTACCTTGGTCATGTGTGTGTCCTTTCAAGTGGTTGCGTGAGGCCACCGCCGCGTTTGATCCAGCCGAAATAGTCGGGGCTGCCCATCTGGCCGCCCTTGAGCGCCAGTTGCAGGCCGGTGAGGGCGGGGTCTTGGGAATGGGCCCGCAGAAGGGCCGCGCCGGGGATGGTGGGGGCGAGCGCGGTGAAGGCGTAAAGGCCGAGCTGGCGGGTGGCATGGCCGGAGGTGTCGCCGCCGGAGATGACGGCGCGGCGCAGGCCGGTTTCCTTGAGGAGCCGGGCGAGGAGGCGGCCGAGGGTCGCGCCGAGGCGGGCGTTGGCCTCGTCCATGGGGAGGCCGGTTTCGCTGACGGCTATGCGCATCTGCGCGACGGCGGGGTCGTCTGGGCCGCGGGCGGTGTGGATGATGGGGTCGCGGCCTTGCCGGAGGGCGGCGAGAGCGGCGGAGAAGGCGTGGTCTTCGGCGGAGGGATCGTTGCGGACGATGGCCGCGGCGTCGAGGGCGATGGGGGCGAAGCCGTTCTGTTCGGCCCAGTCGATCTGGGTTGCCGTCACCGGCGAGACGGAGCCGGAAACCGCCAGCATCCGGTCGACCGGCCCGGCGCTTGCCTGTGTCTCTTGCCATGGCAAGGCGCCGGAGGCGCGCCAATGGGCCACGAGCGCATATTCCACGCCTTGGGAGCCTATGGCGAAGCGGGGGCCGTCGCGGCCCTGCCAGATGAGTGCGCCGCAGCGGGCCATGTCGTCGTCGCGCATGGCGTCGAGGCAGATCACCTCGGCGCCCCGCTCGCGTTCGCGGGAGAGGGCGGCGTCGGGGTCGTGCGCGAGGTCTTCGAGATCGATCAGGCCGAAGGGGCGGTCGGTCTGGCGGGAGAGGTGGCGGGCCACGTCGGATTCGTCCATCGGCGTGACCGGGTGGCGCGACATGACCGGGTGCCGGTCGAGGCGGAACACACCATCGGGCGCCCCGGCGAAGAGGTGGCCGAATGCTTGGTAGCGGCGCAGGGCGGGGGCGGCGAGCAGGCAGGGCGCCCAGCCGCCGAAGAGGGGCAGGCCGAGGTCGATGGCCTTGCCGATCGAGCCCACATGCGGGGCGCTGTCGAGGGTGGAGCAGGTCTTGTAGTGGACGACGCCTGCGCCGGTTTGCTTGAGGAACTCGAAGGCCTGGGGCAGGTGGCGGTCCATCCAGTCGGGCCCGTGGCTGCGGGCGGTGGAGGCGATGCCGATGGCGCTCGAGCCGGGGAAGGCGGCGCGTTGGTCGGGCGTGGGGATGTCGAGGAAGAGCACCGCCGGGATGCCGGAGAAGGCCAGTACCTCCATCGTGGCGGCCGAGCCGGTGAAATCGTCGCCGTACCAGCCGACGAGGGGGGCTTGGGGCTGTGGGCTCATCCGCCGCTGGCCTTGCGCCCCCGGCCGAGGGGGGGGTGGGTGCGGGCGTGTTCGCTGGCCGGGATGCCGGCCATCGCGGCCTCCCATGCCTCGCGCAGGGAGGACACGCCGGCGGCGGGCCCGTCCGGGTGCGCCATGATCCCGCCGCCGGCGGCATAGATGCAGTCGGCATTGCCGAGGCGGCGATAGGTTTCCTCGGGCTGCACCGCGGATTGGCCGGAGGAGAAGACCGGCATCGGGATGCAGGGCTTGTCGGCGGAGATCGGCGTGAGCAGGGATCTGGCGGAGGCGATGACGCTGTCATCGGGCTCGCTGAACTTGTTTTTCAGGCCGTTCACATGCATGTGGTCGGCCCCTGCGAGGCGCCAGAGTTTGGACCATGCCGGGTAATCCCAGCCCAGCATGGGCGCGCGGCTGAGATAGCCCCAGCCGTTGCGGTGGGCGTGGATGGGCAGTTCGGTATGGCGGGAGAGCGCAAGCATTCCGGACAGGCCGACCGAATTGAGGCTGGCCATCACGCAGGTGCCGCCGAGGTCGCGGACGAGGTCGTGGCGGCGGCGCATGTCGTCGACCTCGCCGGTGAGGTTGAAGGCGTACATGACCTTCTTGCCGGTGCGCTGGGCGTGGTTGTTGATCACCCGCATGACGGCGCGGGCGCGGTCCTCGAACGGGCAGGCGGGGCCGTTGGCCTGAAGCTCGTCATCCTTGATGAAGTCGATGCCGGCGCGGGCCAGCGTGTCGGTGAGGGTGGCGGTGTCGTGGGCGGTCAGCCCCACGGAGGGTTTGACGATAGTGCCGATGAGCGGACCGGTCGCGACCCCGGCCAGCGCGCGTGTGCCGGGGATGCCGAATTGCGGGCCGGGACAGGCTGTGGCGAAGCTGTCGGGCAGGCGCAGGTCGAGGAGGCGCAGGCCTGAAAACTGGCGTAATTCGAAGAGGTTGCCGGCGACGGTGGCCATGAGGGTGAGCAGGTCGGGGCCGAGGGTTTCGACGGGCCATGAGAGGGTGACGCGGGCGCGGTGGTAGGTGTCGCCGGTCAGGCCGCCGGGGAGGGAGGGGGTGGCGACATGCTCGACGATCTGGAGGCTTTCGACGCGGGCGGCGGCGCGCTCGTGCAGGTCGGGGGTTTCGCCGGGGACCTTGACGAAGGTGCCGGAGCTTTGCTCGCCCGCCATCGCGGCGGCGGCCTGTTCGGGGTCGATCGGCGTTTCGATCAGGTAGTCGGTCTCGATGCGCCGGGTCATGATTGGCCCCGGCGATGGGCTTCGAGCCAGTGGAGGGTGGCGTCGGTGGGGCCTTGGGGCTTGTATTCAGCGCCCAGGGGCGCGTGCCAGCCGAGCCGGGAAATGGTTTCGAAAAGGTAAACGAAGTTCAGTTCTCCGCTGTCGGGCGGGCCGCGGTCGGGGGCGGAGGCGAACTGGATATGGCCGATATGGGGCAGGAGGGTTTGCAGGCGATGGGTCAGGTCGCCTTCCATGAGTTGGACGTGGTAGCAATCGAACATCAGCTTGAGGTTAACGGCGCGGACGGTGTCGATGATGTCGACGGCCTGACCGGTGGTGGTCAGGAAATAGCCCGGTGCGTCATAGTGGTTGAGCGGCTCGATCAGGATGGTGATGCCGTACGGGGCGGCGGCGGTGCAGGCGTGGCGGAGGTTCTCGGTGAAGGCGGAGCGGGCGGCGTCGCCGGAGGCAAAACCGGCCATCACATGCACGTTGCCGGCGCCGATGGCGGCGGCATAGGCGATGGCCTCGTCGATGGCGGCGCGGGCGTCGGGTTCGCGCCCCGGCAGGGCGGCGAGGCCGTTTTCGCCAGCCTCGGGGTTTCCGCGGCGTGTGTTGAGGCCCAGCATGGGCAGGCCCGTTTCGGTCAGGGCGGCGGCGACTTCGGCGGCGGGCGTGTCGTAGGGCCAGTGACATTCGACCGCGTCGAACCCGGCGGCGGCGGCCGCGCGAATGGCATCGGGCAAGGGCCTGTCATTCCAGAGGAATCCGAGGTTGGCGGAGAACTTCAATCGTCCCACTCCACGTCGAAGGTCATGACCACGTTTTGCACCTGTTCCGGGGTCAGCATCCGCGTCTCCATGCCGCGCAGCAGGAGGGCGAGCTTTGCGGTCTCCTCCAGCTCCTCGATGGCATTGCAGGCGGCGTCGACATCCTTTGCCGCGACCACGGGGCCGTGATTGGCAAGCATGACCGCCGAGCGTTTGCCCGCCAGACCGCGCACCGCCTCGCCCATGGCCGGATCGCCGGGCAGGAAGAAGGGCAGGAGCCGGACCTTGCCCAGCTTCATGATGGCGTAGGGGGTCATCGGCGGCAGGAAATCGTCGGGGTCGGTGTCGGGCAGCATCGAGAGCGCGACGGAATGGGTGGAATGCAGGTGCACGACGGCGCCGGCGGTGGCGCGTGTGTCGTAGAAGGCGGTGTGGAGGGGCATTTCCTTGGTGGGCGCGTCGCCGTCGATCAGGGTGCCGTGGGCGTCGAAGCGGGAGAGGCGGCCGGGGTCGAGGCGGCCGAAGGAGGTGCCGGTGGGCGAGACGAGCAGGCCGCCATCGGGGGTGCGGGCGGAGATGTTGCCGGTGGAGCCGTGGGTGAGGCCACGGTCGAAGAGGGACTTGGCCAGCAGGCAGATCTGTTCGCGGAGGCGGGTTTCCTCGGTCATGGTTTTCCAAGCGCGGTGAGGGCGTCGGTGAAGAAGGTCTCGGTGCCGAAATTGCCAGATTTGAGGGCGAGGGCGGCGGGGTGGCCGCCGGTTTCGGCGAAGCACCACGGGACGCCGGGGGCGATTTCGCGGCCGACATCGAGGCGGGTGATGCCGAGGGCCTGTGTGACCGCGCCGGAGGTTTCGCCGCCGGCGACTATGAAACGCCCTGCACCCGCGTCGCTTGCGGCGGTGGCGCAGGTGGCGAGCGTGTCTTCGACGATCTGGCCGGCGCGGTCCTTGCCGAGTTTTTGCTGGGCCTTTTCCACGTCTTGCGGGTTGGCGGTGGCGTAGATCAGGGGGGCGTGCCGGAGGTCTTGCCGGGTGAGCCAGTCGATTGCGGGCTGCGGGCCATGTTCGGCAAGGGTGAGCGGGTCGAGCTGGTGGCATGGCGCGCCCGTGGCACGGTAGGCGGCGACCTGACGGTTGGTCATGGCCGAGCAACTGCCGGAAAGGATGAGGGTTTCGGGCGCGGTGGCGGGTGGGGTGAAAGGGGCGGTCTGGCTGGTTTGGGCCATCAGGCCGGGCAGGGGCTGGGCCAGGGCCGAGCCGCCGGTGATGAGGGGCAGGTGGGTGGTGGCGGCGGCGATGGTGGCGAGGTCTTCGTCGGCGACGGCGTCGATGACGACGTGGGCGATGCCGTCGCTGGAGAGCCGGGCAAGGGCGTCGCGGATGGCGTCGGGGCCGCGGGCGACGGTGAGGCGGTCGATCAGGCCGACGCGTCCCTGAACCTGTGGCTGGAGCAGGCGGACAAGGCTGGAATCGCGCATGGGGGTGAGGGGGTGGTCCTTCATGGGGCTGTCGGAGAGGAGGTCTCGGCCGACGAAGAGGTGGCCCATGAAGACGGCGCGGCCGTTTTCCGGGAAGGCGGGGCAGTAGATGGTCTGGGGCGTGGCGAGTTCGGCCATCAGGGCCTCGGCGACGGGGCCGATATTGCCTTTGGCGGTGGAGTCGAAGGTGGAGCAGTACTTCCAGAAGTAATGCTGTGCGCCTGCCGAGTTGAGCCATGCAAGTGATTGTTTTGCAAGGGTTAATGATTCGTTAACGGGGGTGGTTCTGATCTTGAGGGCGATCACCTCGAACGGGGCGGTGTTACGGGGCGGGGTTTCGGGCACGCCCATGCGCAGCGAGACCCGCGCGCCGCTGCGGGCCAGAAGGCCGGCGAGATCGGTTGCGCCGGTGAAATCGTCGGCGATGGCGCCGAGGATGGTGGTCATCGGGGCGCCCGTGCCTGATTTGATGGCGTTTTGCGCGGCATCCGCTTGGTGTTGTCCCAGTCTAAGGTGATTTGGTATACCAAATATCTGCCAAAGCGCGCGGAGGGTCAATGGTTGAGCAACGCTTTCGCCGTGGCGACGACCCGCTCGGCGGTGATGCCGAAATGCTCATATAGAACGGGGGCTTGGGCGGAGGCGCCGAAGCCTTCCATGCCGATGAAGCGGTCGGTGGGTCGGAGCCATTGGTGCCAGCCGAAGGGGGAGGCGGCCTCGATGGCGATGCGGGGGGCGGTGCCGAGGGTGGTGGCTTGGTAAGTGTCGGGCTGGGCGGCGAAAAGCTCCCAGCAGGGCATGGAGACGATTGCGGCGGCGATGCCGGATTGGTGCAGTTGGGCCTGTGCCTGAAGGGCGAGGCCGACCTCGGTGCCGGTGGCGATGAGGGTGATGTCGCGCGGGCCTAGCGCGTCGCGGAGGACGTAGGCGCCGTGGCGGGTGAGGTTCTCGGAGCGGTCGGTGCGGACCTGTTGGGCATCCTGCCGGGAGAGGGCGAGCATGGAGGGGCCGGTGCGGCGTTCGAGGGCGAGTTTCCACGCCTCGGCGGTCTCGATCGCGTCGGCGGGGCGGAAGACGTGCATGTTGGGCATGGCACGGAAGCTGGCGAGGGTCTCGATCGGCTGGTGGGTCGGGCCGTTGGAGCCTACGCCTATGGAATCGTGAGAGAAAACGAAGATGCCGGGCAGGTTCATCAGGGCGGCCATGCGCATGGCGGGGCGTTCGTAATCGGCGAAGGCGAGGTAGGTGACGTTGACGGGGCGCAAGCCGCCATGGGCGGCGATGCCGCAGGTCATGGCGCCCATCAGGTGCTCGCGCACGCCGCAATGGACGTAGGAGCCGCCGGGGTGGGTGGCGGTGAAGGCGGGGCGGGCGCGCTTGTGGTTGGTGGGAGCCTCGAGATCGGCGCAGAGAACAAGGGTTTCGGGGAGGATCCCGGTGAGGGCGTCGCAGATGTCGCCGGAGGATAGGATGGTGGGGCGGGGGGTGTCCGTGGGCAGGGCGTTGGGGCCGAGGGTCTGCCAGAAATCCTCCCATTCCGGGGGGAGGGTGGCGGTGTGCCAGCGGTCGAATTCGGTGGGATTTTCAACGTCGGTATAACGTCGGTATTTTGTCGGTATTGCGTCGGTGCGGCGGGCGAGGGAGGCGGCCCAGTCGGCGCGGATTTCGGCCGGAATGTCGAAGGGCGGGTGGGGCCAGTTGCGCAGTTGTCGGGCGGCGGTGGCGTCTTCCGGCGTGAGGGGGGCGGAGTGGCCGCCGCGCTGACCTTCGAGCCGGGGGATGCCGCGGGCGATGATGGTGCGGCAGGCCAGCAGCGAGGGGCGGGGGTCGGATTTGGCGGCGTCGAGCGCGGCGTCGATGGCCTCGATGTCGTGGCCGTCGAGTTCCTGTACGTGCCAGTTGGCGGCGCGGAAGCGGGCGGGGATGTCTTCGCTGATCGACAGCGAGGTGGCGCCGTCATCGGTGATCTGGTTGTCGTCCCAGAGGAAGGTGAGCTTGCCGAGTTGGAGGTGGCCGGCGAGGGAGATGGCCTCCTGTCCGATGCCCTCCTGCAGGCAGCCGTCGCCGACGAAGGCCCATGTGCGGTGATCGACGAGGTCGGTGCCGAAGCGGTCGGCCAGCCGCGCCTCGGCCACGGCCATGCCGACGGCGCAGGCGATGCCCTGACCCAGAAGGCCGGTGGTGATCTCGATCCCGGCATCCTGTTCGATTTCTGGGTGGCCGGCGCAGACCTCGTGCAGCTTGCGGAAGGATTTGAGGGCGTCGGTCGTCACCTTTTCGTAGCCGGCGAGGTGGAGGAGGGCGTAGAGAAGCATCGAGCCGTGGCCATTGGAGAGGATCACGCGGTCGCGGTTGGGCCAGAGGGGGTTTTTCGGGTCGAGCCTGACGTGGCGGGCATAGAGCGTGGCGGCGATTTCGGCCATGCCGAGGGGCACGCCCTGATGGCCTTCGCCCGCGTTGAGGATGGCATCGATGGCGAGGAAGCGGATCGCGTCGGCCATTTTCTGGATGTCGGTCAATGCGCCCTCCCTGTCTTTTGCTTGGAGTAGCGGGTTTTGAGGCGGGGTATGATTAAGTTTTTCTAATGGTGAGTTTGATTTGGGTTAAAGGTTTGGGGTGCTGAGGCAGGGTTTTGAAGCACTCTGCGCGGAATCAAGGGCGGAGCCCGCCGCGCATCGACGGGCCGTACCGACGGCACGGCGATTTGGCGAATGGAGCGCGACGTCGCGGATGTTGGATGTCCTTGGCCACCATAAAGCGTCAAGCCACGCCCGTTGGATCGCCGCGCCACGGCCCGTCGATGCGCGGCTTCTTGGCGTTAGGTTTGAGTGACCAATCGGTTCGGAAGAGCGGTTGTCGGGATTGCGGTGGCTGGCTTAGGGTCGGGCACGCCGCGACAGCAGGGAGAGCATGGGCATGACACCACAGGACGCAAGCCGCAGGACGAGGGAATTATGCGGGCTGGCGCCGGTAATCCCGGTGCTGGTGATCGAGGAGGCCGCGACGGCAAGGCCGCTGGCAGAGGCGCTGGTGGCCGGGGGCTTGCCGGTGCTGGAGGTGACGCTGCGCACGCCCGCGGCGCTGGAGGCGATAAGGGCGATGGCGGATGTGCCGGGCGGGCATGTGGGGGCGGGGACGCTGATTTCGCCCGCGGATGTCAGGGCGGCCAAGGCGGCGGGGGCCACGTTTGGCGTGTCGCCGGGGGCGACGGAGGCGTTGCTGGCGGCCTGCGAGGAGGAGGGCTTGCCATTGCTGGCAGGGGCCGCGACGGCGAGCGAGGCGATGCGGTTGCTGGCAAGGGGGTATGACATGCTGAAGTTCTTCCCGGCGGAGGCGTCGGGCGGGGCGGCGGCGCTGAAGGCGCTGGGCGGGCCGTTGCCGCAGATCTCCTTTTGTCCCACCGGGGGCGTGAGCCCCGGCAATGCGGGGGACTATCTGAAGCTTGGAACGGTGCCCTGTGTTGGCGGTAGCTGGATCGCGCCCGCCGATCTTGTGGCGGCGGGAGACTGGGACGCGGTCGAGACCCGCGCGCGGGAGGCGGCCGGCCTGTCGGGGTGACCGACCGGCGCGCCCCGGTCAGGCGGGGTTGAGATCGGCGTCGACGGTGATGGGTTGTGTCTTGCCGTCTTTCGACTCGCCGAAAAAGATCGTCTGGTGCGGGAACGGGATCTCGATGTTGCGGTCGTCGAAGACCCGTTTGAGCACGGCGTTATAGGCGCGACCGATGCCCCATTGCCGCCCCGGCACGCATTTGATGCGGGCGCGCAGCATCACCGCGCTGTCGCCGAAGCTGTTGAGGCCGAACCATTCGAGCTCGTCGAGGATGCCGTCGGCCTGTTCGGGGTCGCCCTTGAGTTCCTCGAAGGCGTCGAGCATGGCCTGTTTCACCTCGTCCACGTTCTCGCGGTAGGCCACGCCCATGTCGCAGACGAAATAGCCGTAATCCTTGACGTAGTTCGACACCATGTCGACCGAGGAGAAGGGGATGATGTGGTAGACGCCGTGCAGGTCGCGCAGGCTGACCGAGCGGATGGTGAGGCGTTCGACCACGCCGGTGGTGCCGCCCACTGTGACCACGTCGCCCACGTTCATCGCGTTCTCGAACTGGATGAAGATGCCGGTGATGATGTCCTGCACCATTTTCTGGGCGCCGAAACCGATGGCGAGGCCGAGCACCCCGGCGGAGGCGAGGAGTGGCGCGATGTCGAGGCCGATCTCGGCCAGCACGAACATCAGCGTGATGATGATGAGCGCGATGGTGGCGGCGTTCCTGAGCAGCGTCAGCAGGGTCTGTTCGCGAGCGGTGGCGACCTTGCCGAATTCCGGGTTGAGCCGGTAGTCGACCCACGAGGTGAGCGCCAGCCAGATGCCGAAGGCCACCAGCAGCACGGCGGCGACCGACAGAATCGTGCCGGTCAGGCGCAGGCCGAACTGGCTGACCATCCAGGCGCGCAGGTCGATGAGGCCGATGGCGTTCAGGGCCAGCAGGACCACGGCCACGAAGATGAGGGCGCGCAGGACCGTCAGGAGTTTCGGCACGAAGGCGTTGAGGCGGCCCTGAAGGAGCGGGACGCGCTGGGAGACGTTGTCGGGCAGGCTGACGCCGCGGGCGATGGAACGGCTGAGGAAGCCGGCGATGGCGAAGCCTATGAGGCCCACCACGAGGACCTGGCCCGAGGCGATGAAGGTCTGGAAGACCGCGTTGCCGGGGCGCAGCAGGACGATGACGAACATCGCCAGCAGGTAGGCCAGCGCCGGCCAGTGCCAGTGCCGCGCGAGGTAGTGCAGCGCGCCGCGCCGGCGGCTGCGGCGTGGCGGGGGCGTGGCGGCGGGATCCATCACCGGGGCCGGGTCGGACGTGGCGGTGACCATGGGCGCGCCGATCTCGTCGAGGGCTTCCTCTTGCGGCGGTTCGGGGGCGGGGTGATGGGGCGTGGTGTTGGGCGCGTCGGCGCCGAGCATCCAGTCGGTCACCGGCTTGCGATTGCGCAGGACGAGCCAGATGGCGAAGGCCAGCACCGCGAAGGCGATGAGCGCCGACACGGCGCGGCCCGCCGCGAAGGAAACGTTGCCGTTGATAAGCGGCACGACGAGGAGCTGGCCATAGCCCACGACGCCGACGATCAGGTTGACGCAGGTCGACAGGTAGGATGCCGCCCGGTCGCCGATGGGCAGGGGCCTGAGCGACGTGGCCGAGGGTGACAGGACGAGGCGCACCGCGACCTTGGCCATTTCCACCAGCAGGAAGGCGTTGAGATAGAGCGTCTGGCGGATGCCGATCTGGCCGAATTCGCCGAGGGCGAGGATCGCGAGCGCATAGCCCGCGGCCCATGCAAGGAAAACGATCAGGATGTCGATCACGCCGGACATGACGAAGAGGACGACGGTGCGTGCGATGCCGCCGTCGCGGGCCGAGGCGCTCATCCGGGCATAGACGGACTTGCCGAACCAGCGCAGCAGGATGAAGGACAGGACGGTGCCGGCGATGACGATGGCAAGATCGGCCAGCGCGTCGAGCAGAACGCCGGCCTCGCCGCCGCTGAGGCCGGAGAAGACGGCCGGGGCGCGGGTGAGCTGGCTCCAGAAGGTGGTGGCGAAGCCGGCGATGTTTTCAGCCGCTTCCTGTGTCACGAGGGCGACGCGGCGGCCGAAGGAGAGGTCTTCGGGCGGGGGGGTGCCCTGTGCGAGGGTGTCGACGATTTCGTCGGGGGTGGTTTCCTCCTCGGGGAGGCCCGCCGCCTTGAGCCGTTCGATCAGTTCGGCGCGGGTCTCGTCATTCTCGATCACGCCGATCAGGAGATCCACGCTGGAGGGGGTATCTTCGGCGGGCTGGCCTTCGGTGGCGGCCTCCTGCGCCGTGGCCGGCGCGAGGGTCATGAAAACCAGAACGAGAAAACTCGCAACCAAACGCAGCATGTTTCACTGTCTCCGCATGTTTCGTGTCAGTGGGTGCGGCTCGCGCGCGAAAGCGCCGGTCACCGGGGGTGAGCCGCCCTGAAGTTGGGGGGATACCTATTGGGAAGTGCTGCGAGGTCAAGAAATGCGCGGGGGCGCGGCGGATGACCGGCGGGGAATTGCCGCCGATTTCCGCGTGTTTTCCATCGTTTAGCGCGGGGTCTCGTCGGCCATCGCGCGGGTGTCGGCCACTTCGAGCCCATAGCCGCGAAGGGCGACGAGGGGGTGAACGGAATTGTTGAGCAGGATCATCTTGCGAATGCCGAGGGCGCGCAGGATCTGGGCGCCGGTGCCGTAATCGCGGATGGTGCTGCCCGAGGGCTGGGGGCTGGATTTGCGCGACAGGAGCATTTCGGAAGGGCTGCTGCGGTGGGTTTCGCGCATCAGGACGATGACGCCGCGCCCGGCCTTGCCGATCTCCTCCATCGCGCCGTAGACGGCGGAGCCGTGGGAGTAGAAGCGGTCGCCGACGATGTCGTCGAAGAGGTTGACCGCGTGGACGCGGACGAGGGCGGGCTGGCCGTCGGCCACGTCGCCCTTGACCAGGGCCACATGTTCGATGCCGTCGATCAGGTTGCGGAAGACCATGGCGGTGAAGCTGCCGCCGTGGCGGCTTTCGACGGTGTCCTCGCAGACCTTCTCGACCAGTTGCTCGCGGTTGCGGCGGTAGGTGATGAGGTCGGCGATGGTGGCGACCTTGAGGTTCTCGCGCCCCGCGAATTCGAGAAGCTGGGGCAGGCGGGCCATGGTGCCGTCGGGATTCATGATCTCGCAGATGACGCCGGCGTCGCCGGTGCCGGCAAGGCGGCTGATGTCGACCGCGGCCTCGGTATGGCCGGAGCGGACCAGCGTGCCGCCGTCGCGGGCGACGAGCGGGAAGACATGGCCGGGCGAGGCGATATCGGCGGGGCGCGCGCCGTCGGCCACGGCGGCGGCGATGGTGCGGGCGCGGTCGGCGGCGGAGATGCCGGTGGTGACGCCTTCGCGCGCCTCGATCGACACGGTGAAGGCGGTGCCCATGCGGCTTTCGTTGCCGCGGGCCATAAGGGGGAGGGCGAGTTGTTCGGTCTTTTCGCGGGAGAGGGCGAGGCAGATTAGGCCCCGGCCGTGCAGGGCCATGTAGTTGACGGCCGCCGCGTCGGCATGGCGGGCGGGGATGAAGAGGTCGCCCTCGTTCTCGCGGTCCTCGTCATCGACGAGGATGGACATGCGGCCCGCCTTGGCGTCGGCGATGATGTCCTCGATCGGGCTGAGGCCGGGAATGGCGGTGTCTGTCATGTCATCTGCTCCTGTGACGAGTCGCAGATCTATATTGTGTCATATTTTTGCGAATCAAAACCGTAAAATTGTATTGGTTCGATTTTGGCGGTCAGTCGGCCCGGGGGATGCGGCGGCAGATCAGGCTGACGCCGAGGCCGATCACGCCGACGGAGGCGAAGAGCACGCTGTAGCCCGTGGCGGAGGCAGTGGCGCCTGCTTGGGGGAAGGCGCCGAGAAGGACGGCGGAGGCGGATTGCGTGAGGAAGACGCCGCCGAGGGAGAGCACGCCGACGGTCGAGATCACCCGGCCCGAATACTGGGGGGGAAACAGGCTTTGGGCGTGGGCCATGATCAGCATGAAGAAGGTCGAGAGCCCGCAGGCGAGGGCGCAGAGGGCAGTGGCGAGCATCCAGTGGAGGTGGCCGAAGAGGGCGAGGAGCAGGAAATCGCCCCCCATGAGCGCGGCGCCGATGACGATGAGCTTTCGCCGGGAGCGGAGGCGGCGGTCGAGCGTGCCGTAGATCAGCGGCCCGAGGCTGAGGACGATGATGAGGGCGACGAGGCAGTAGCTGCGTTCGAGCGGGTTCAGCCCGTGGACATCGGCGAGGTAGGGCAGGGCCCAGAGGCCGGCGAGGATCTGGACGGGGGTGTAGAGCATCGGCGCGGCGAGCAGCAGCGGCCAGACCTTGCGGGTGGCGAAGACGGAGGCGACGCCCTTGAGGCTGTCCTTGAGGCTTTCCGGCTTGCGCAGCGGCAGGATCTGGGCGCCGGGCGGGGCGTCACGCACGACGAGGTAGAAGAGCAGGGCAACGGTGGCCGTGCCGCTGGCGAAGAAGACGAAGACCATGCGCCAGCCGTATTCCTGCAGCATCAGGGTGAGCGGGGTGGTGGCGAGCAGGCCGCCCAGCATCCCGAAGAAGAGGTAGCGCCCGGTGATCGCGGTGGTGGCGTCTTCGGAGACCCATGCGGCGAAGAGCTTGAAGCCGCCCATGACGGCGGCGGAGAAGCCGAAGCCGATCAGGGCGCGGCCGAGCATCAGCACGCCCCAGTTGTCCGAAGCGGCGACGATGGCGCAGCCGGTCGCGGCGACCAGCCCCATGGCGGTGAGCGCGCGGCGGGTGCCGTAGCGGTCGAGCAGGATGCCGGAGGGGATCTGGCCGAGGCCCTGTGCGAGGAACATGATGCCGATGACCACGCCGATCTGTTGCGAGCGCAGGGCGAAGTCGGCGGCGAAGACCGAGGAGAGCACGCTGCCAGAGGTGCGGTGGAATTGGCCGAGGGCAAAGAGCAGCGAGGCCAGCGTGAAGGCGGCGAGAAAGCGGGCCGACCGGGCGGGGATTTTCGTGGTCGGGGAGGGGTTGCACGCCATCAGGGCTCACTTCCGGGGCAACGCGGTCGGCGGGGCGGTGCCAAATTGTATGGGTTCAATCTATTGTAGTGTTCCGCATTGGGCCGGAAAGTGCAAGGGCATAGCCGGGCAATTGGCGGAAAACCGGTACAACCGGGCCGATGTCCTCCTGTCCGTCAGGCTGGGGCGGGGCGCAGGCCCGTCGAGGAGAGGGGGCGGTGTGGGTCGCGGGGGATGTTCGCCGGGGAAAAAAATAATTTATAACAGTGGTTTGGTGGTTGCTTGTGATCGTGGGAGCCGGACGGGTTCGGTGGCTCGGCTTGTGCGGGCCTGCGCGCGGGGCGCTGCGTCGCGTTTTGCGGCTGGGGTACAAAGTATCGCTAAAAGGGGTTGCAATGTGGTCGGATTAAAATCATTATGACAGGTACAAGCGATTGCAACGGCATGGGAGGACATGGTGGCCGAGGCAGGAACTGGGAGGACCGCGGTGGTAACCGGAGGCGGGCGTGGAATCGGTCTGGCGATTGGCCGGAGATTCGCGCGGAACGGTGACAATGTCGTTCTGATCGACCTCGATCCGGGCGTGACGGAAGCCGGCAAGGCGATGTCCGAAGAAACCGGCGCCAAGGTGAAGGGCGTCAAGTGCGACGTGACCGACGGCGCGCAGGTGAAGGAGACCTTTGCCGCGATTGCCGACGAGTTCGGTTCAATCGACGTTCTGGTCAACAATGCGGGCGTGCTGCGCGACAACCTGATTCACAAGATGTCGGAGGATGACTGGGACACGGTCATGGGGGTGCACCTGAAGGGTGCGTACCTGTGTGCCCGGGCGGCGCAGAGCTACATGGTGCCGAAGAAATACGGGAAGATCGTGAACCTGTCCTCGACCTCGTCGCTGGGGAACCGGGGGCAGTTGAATTACTCGACCGCCAAGGCGGGGCTTCAGGGGTTCACGCGGACGCTGGCGCTGGACCTTGGCAAGTTCAGTATCAACGTGAACTGCATCGCGCCGGGGTTCATCGACACGGAGATGACCCGGTCGACGGCAGAGCGACAGGGGGTCGACCCCGAGGATTACAAGAAGATGAAGGCCGAGAAGATCGCCATCGGGCGCGTGGGCGTGCCGGAGGACGTGGCCAACGTGGCCAACTTCCTGGCCAGCGACGAGGCGTCGTTCGTCAACGGACAGATCATTTACGTGAGCGGAGGGCCGGAAACCCGGCGGTGAGATCATGAATACATTCAGCCCCGTGAAGGGAGAGACCAAGATGATGGACCCGGTAGAGGCCCTGAACAGCGACAGGATGCGCGAGTTGGAGCGCATGGCGATCGAGAATTTCCGCCCGAGGGGGCGGGAGTATGATGCGCAGAGCGTCATGCCGATGGAGAATATGCGCGAGCTGCACGAGGCCGGGTGGCTTCGGGCGACGCTGCCGCATGAATGGAACGGCATGAACAGCAACGTGGACAGCGACGAGGATCCGTCGACCTTTTTGCAAGGCTTGCGGATGATCGCGCGGGGCTGTCCGGGGACCGCGCATTGCTATCAGGTGACGAACCATTGCGGCTGGGCGGTGCATGAGCTTGGCACGGAAGAGCAGCATGAGCTGTTCCTCAAGCCGATGCTGAGCGAGCCGTATCTCGGCACGTTCGTGGGCTCGGAAGCCAAGCGCAAGCATATGTACATGATGAACACCTCGGCCAAGCGGGTCGAGGGCGGCTATATCCTTCGGGGCGAGAAGAACTATGCCACGAATGGCAGCGCGCTGGGTTTTGCCATCATCTTTGCGGCGATCGAGGGGGTCGAGAACTTTCTCGACAACCACCAGATGCTGATCGTGACGCCGGACATGGAAGGGGTCACGATCGACACCAGCTGGTACCGGCCGAACGGGATGCGCTGCGCCGACAGCCCGGTGATCACGCTGAACGACGTGTTCGTGCCGGACAGTCATGTTCTGGGCGAGCCGGGTGTCTATCCGCGCAATCGCTGGCAGGGGAAATTCCACCTCGGGTTCACGGCCAACTACCTTGGCGCGACCGAGGGGATGTACCAGTGGTTCCTCGACTATATAGTCAACAAGGGGAAGGGCGAGGCCGAGCTGATCCAGATGCGGACGGGCGAGATGAAGATCAAGCTGGACGGTGCCGCGTCGATCTTTCACGACGCGATCCGGGCGTATCGGACGAAGCCGGTTGTCGAAGCGGAGCTTCTGGCGATGGCGGCGAAGTCGATTGCCGCGGACGTGGCGTTCGAGCTGTCGCACAAGATCATCCACGCGGCCGGGTCGACGGCGCTGTTCGACGAGTTCCCGCTGAGCCGCTATCTGCGCGATCTGGAGACCCACGTGCTGCACGCCGGGCATGACAAGACGGCGCAGATCATCGGGCAGTCGGAGTTGAAGCAGACGTTCGACTCGACCCTGCAACGCTGAGGGCGGTGCCGTGAGCCAGCAGGAGGACGCGCCGCAAGTGGGGGACCGGTCGAGTTACACGACCGAGCCGGTCACCACGAAGCAGATGGTGATGTATGCAGGCGCCTCGGGCGACTTCAACCCGATCCATTATGACCAGTCCTATGCGGAATCCGCCGGGCTGGGCGGGGTGATCGCGCATGGCATGCTGACCATGGGCATGGCCGGGCGGTGCGTGACCGGCTGGGCCGGGCCGGGGCGGTCCGTGAAGGATATTCGCGGGCGGTTCCTGCATCCGGTGAAGCCGGGCGACCGGGTGGTCTTCGCGCTGGAGGTGACGGGTGTCGGCGAGGCCGTTGACATGGACCTGACCGGCCATGTCGGCGAGACGCAGGTTTTCAAGGGCACGGCGCGTGTCTCTGGCGGTTGCCGGGCCTGAGGTGAGAATGCCGGTTTTGACCGGCGGCGCGCGGTTCGGTGACGGGCCGCGCGATTTTCGTGGACGATAGGAAAGGCGGAGCGGGATGAAAAAGGTCTTGATTGCGAACCGTGGGGAGATTGCCTGTCGGGTCATCGCGGCCTGCCGGTCGCTGGGGCTTGAGACGGTGGCGGTGTTTTCCGAGGCGGACAAGGCGGCGCTGCATGTGGAGATGGCCGACGAAGCGGTGCCGGTGGGCCCGGCGCCGGCGCGGAAGAGCTATCTCGACCGTGCGGCGGTGCTGGAGGCGGCACGGCAAACCGGGGCAGATGCGGTGCATCCGGGCTACGGGTTTCTGTCGGAGAGTGCCGAGTTCGCGAGGATGGTGGAGGAGGCCGGGCTGATCTGGCTGGGCCCGGATGCCGAAACGATTGCAGTGATGGGAGACAAGGGCGCGGCACGCAAGGCGGCGATCGAGGCCGGTGTGCCGGTGCTGCCCGGAACGGCGCCTTTGGACAAGGCGGCCGGTGCCGATCTGGATGCGCTGGGCGGCGAGATCGGGTTTCCGCTGTTGGTGAAGGCCACGGCGGGCGGCGGCGGGATCGGGATGCGCCGGGTGGAGACGCCCGAGGCGCTGGCCGATGCGGTGGCCACGACGCAGGCCCATGCCGAGCGGACCTTTGGCGACGGGACCGTGTATCTTGAGCGGTTCATCCGGCGGGCGAGGCATATCGAGATACAGGTTTTCGGCGATGGCGAGGGCCATGTGGCCGTGTTCCCCGAGCGCGATTGCACGTTGCAGCGACGCTATCAGAAGATACTGGAGGAATCGCCCGCGCCGGACCTGTCCGAGGAGGTGCGGGCGGCGATGAAAGCGGCCGCACGGCGGCTGGCGCAGGCGCGGCGGTATCGCAGCGCGGGAACGGTGGAGTTTGTCTACGATGCCGAGACGGGCGACTGGTTCTTCCTTGAGATGAACACGCGCATCCAGGTCGAGCACCGGGTGACCGAGATGGTCACGGGCACCGACCTTGTGGGGATGCAATTGCGGCTGGCGCTGGGCAGGCTGGACGATCTGGCCGAGGAATACGGGGTGCTTGGCAGGCGCTGGGCGATCGAGGCGCGGCTGTGCGCCGAGGATCCGGAGAAGAACTTCCTGCCGCGGCCGGGGACGCTGGAAAGGCTGGATTTGCCGAAGGCGGACGAGACGCTGGTGGTGGATTGCGGGCTTCGGGCGGGGGATGCCGTGTCGCCGCATTACGATTCGATGATCGGCAAGCTGGTGGCCTGTGGTCCGACCCGGGAGGCAGCGATGGCGCGGCTGGATGCGGCGCTGGCGGCGGTCAGGATCGAGGGGGTGGTGACCAATGCCGGGTTCGTGCGGCGGCTGCTGGCGCTGGAGGATTTCGCCGCGATGAAGGTGCACACGCAGTATGTCGATGCGCGGCTGGCCGAACTGTTGGCCGGGGAGGCGGCGCCGGTCTGAGCGGCTGACCCTTGCCTGTCCTTAAACGAAAAAAGAGCCGGCGTTGCGCCGGCTCTTTCAGTTTATGCGGTCGGGAGAAGAGTGACCGCGATCAGTATTCGGCGTCGGTCTCGATCTTCGAGAAGATCTCTTCCTCGAGCAGGCGCTGGTAGGTGTCGCGGTCGGTGCCGTTCTCCTCCAGCAGCTTGGTCCATTTCTCGCGCAGGCGGCTGATCTCGTCGGCGATCTCCTGCGGGTGGGCGATGCCCTTTTCCTTGCCCTTGGCGACGGCCTGATCCTGATAGTTGTTGGCGAAGTTGGCGACGAACTCGGCGAATTCGGGTTCGGCGTGATAGAACTTGGTGCCGCTCTCGGTGTAGGCGTCGATCACGTCTTCATCTTCCTTGAGGTAGTTGAAGATCGCCCCGGTCACCAGTTGGGCGAGGTTGCCGGTGACGGCTTTTCGCTGGTCGGGGGTGAGCGAGTTCCACTTTTCGATGCGCATGTTCATGGTCGAGGCGCCGAAGAAGCCGCCGAGCGGATCGAGGATCACGTATTTGGCGGCCTCGCCGTAGGAACGGGCCTTTTGTGCGGCGACCGAGTGCAGGGCGCAGTCGAGAATACCGCGGTCGAGCGCCTCGTAGGCTTCGTCCGGGCTGACATTGACCGGGGTGGCGCCGAGGGCGGTGGCGAGTTCCGCGTAGGCCGCGATGCCGCGGACGCGCTTGCCCTTGAAGTCTTCGAGCGTCTTCAGCTCTTCCCGGCAGTGGTAGACATACGGCGTCAGCGCGTAGGTCGCGAGCGGGCGGGTGTTGAAATCGCGGTATTCCTGCGTGCAGTCGGGGCAGTTGAACAGCACCAGCTCGTTGAGGACGCCGGTCATGACGAGCGGCTTGTCGTTGAGCAGGCTGAATTCGCCCAGATAGGTGTCGACCGGCATTTCGGAGGGCACGTAGGCGCCCACGAAATAGCCCGCGTCGGCCAGCCCGTCGCGCACGCCGCCGGGGATGTCACGGCCCGAGAGCAGCGAGCCGCCCACGTGCATCTCGTATTCGATGGTGCCGTTGGAATCCTCCTTCACGTTCTCCGCGAACTCGGTCAGCACCGGGTTGGTGATATGCAGCGGGTTGAGATAGCTGGCATAGACGATCTTGGTGTTTTCCTGTGCCCAGGCGGCGCCTGCGGTCAGGGCCGCGGTGGCGGCAATCGCTAGTGTTCCAAGTTTCATTTTGGTCCTCCTCTGTTTTTGTCGGTTGGCGGCTCCTCCACCGCCGTTCGGGTAATGACGTGTTCGGGACGGGCGGCTCATCGCATGAGGCCCGGAATGAAGAGCGAGATCTGCGGGAACAGGATCAGCAGGGCCAGCGTGACCAGATCGGCCAGCAGGAACCACAGAACCCCGCGGAAGATGGTGGTGAGCGATATGGTGTTGCCCACCACGCCCTTGATGATGAAACAGTTCAGCCCGACGGGCGGGGTGATCAGCCCGATCTCGAGATACTTGATCATGATGACGCCGAACCAGATCAGGTCCATGTCGAGGGCGTGCAGGATCGGGACCATGATCGGGATGGTCAGCAGCATGATGCCCATCGAGTCGAGGAACATGCCGAGCAGGATGTAGATCACCGAGATGCCCAGCATGAAGAGCAGCGGATCGACGGCCATCTGTTCGACCACGTCGGACAGGAAGATGGGCAGGCCGCTGAAGGCCATGAAGCGGGCCAGAAGGAAGCCGCCCATGGCGATGAAGAGGATCGTCGCGGTGCCCTTGAGTGCGTCGAGCAGGGAGTTGATCATGACCGTGAGGGTCAGCCGGCGCTGGGCCGCGGCGATCACGAAGGCCATGAGCGCGCCGCCGGCGGCGGATTCGGTGGCGGTGAAGACGCCGGAATACATGCCGCCGATGACGGCGAGGACCAGCAGTGGCAGGGGCCAGACCTCGAGCAGGATGGCGAAGCGGGCGCGCCATGTGACGGATTCGGCGACCGCCGGGGCGAGCGAGGGTTTCAGTTTGCAGCGCAGGACGATGAGCGCCATGAACATGAAGGCCGACAGGATGCCGGGCAGGATGCCCGCGAGCAGGGCCTGACCGACCGAGACCTCGGCGAAGATGGCGTAGAGCACCATCAGGATGCTGGGCGGGATGAGCGAGCCCAGCGTGCCCGCGACCGCGACGGAGCCCGCGGCGAGGCCGGGGTCGTATTTGAAGCGCATCATCTCGGGGATGGCGATGCGGCCCATGGCGGCGGCGGTGGCCACGCTGGAGCCGGAGGCCGCCGCGAAGCCCGCGCTGGCCATGGTGGAGGCCACCGCGAGCCCGCCGGGCAGGCGGCTGAGCCAGAGGCGGGCGGCGGCGAAAAGGCTTTGGGTGAGGCCGCTGTTATAGGCCACGGCGCCCATCAGCAGGAACATCGGCACAGCCGAGAGCGACCAGTGGGCGATGAAGTTGTAGGGCTGTTCGGTGAGCACGGCGAAGGCCGCGCTTGGCCCGCGAATGGCCGCGACGCCGGCGACGGATACGCCCGCCAGCGCCAGCGCGATGGGCACGCGCAGGGCCAGCAGGACGAGCAGGGCGCCGAGCCCGAGGGCACCTATGGCAATGGAAGACATCAGTGGGCTGTCCCGTGTGAAGGGGTGTCGGGGTCGTCCTTGCCGAACGCCCTTGCGAATTCCTCGATGGCGGTGAAGGCGTAGACGAGGCTCATCAGCCCGGTGCCGGCGACCACGAGCCAGCGGGCGGGCCATGTGTAGACGAGGATCACGCCGAGGACGAACTCGCCAAGCGTGGTCATCTTCATTGCCTTTTCAAACGCGGCCATGGTGAAGTAACCCATGGCGAAGGCGGCCAGAGAATAGACGATGGCGTCGATCAGGGCGTTGGTGCGGTCGCTGAGGCCGCTGGTAAACAGCTCGATGATGACATGGCCGCGCTGCAGCTGGATATAGGCCAGCGGCAGGAACACGACCGAAACCATGTAATAGAAGGACACGATCTCGAGCGTGCCGGGCACGGAGGAATTGAACATCGTGCGCAGCGCGGCGTCGGCGCAGATCTGAACCATCATCAGAATCATCGCGATGCCGCCGAGGCAGATCTGTGCCCTGCACAGCAGGATTATGACGCGGCGTATCGCCGACATTGTATCCTCCCTTACGGGCCGGGAACGGGATTTCGGACCAGGCAGCCGCTGTCTCAACTTAGGAAATTGATTAATATCAATGCAAGCAAATTATCTCATTTATACCGGTTATATTGCGGAATTGTATCCGTAATTGGATCGACACATTCCGTGATTCAATCATGTGGTGCATTTCGCGCGAGCCTGTCGGCGACGTTCGCCTCTGTGGCGAGCCGCCGGGCCTCGGGCGTGGGGCCGGTGGCGGCGCGGATGAGGTGGCGAATCCGGTCGAGGCGATCCGGTGGCAGGGCCGCGAGGTGACGGGCGAGCGTGTCCGCCGTCTCGTCCGGGGTGTCCGAAAGCTGGGTGGCGATGCCGAGGTCGAAGGCTTCCGCGGCGTTGAAGGGGGTTTCAGTGCAGAGCAGGTTCAGCGCGCGGCGTTCGCCGACCACGCCCACCAGCGGCGGCACGACGAGGGCGGGCAGCACGCCCTTGCTGAGTTCGGGAAAGCCGAAGCGGGCGCCCGGACCGGCAATGACGAGGGGGGCCGCGCAGGCGATGCCGCAGCCGGCGCCCAGAGCCGGACCGTTGACGACGCAGACGACGGGGATGGCGAGGTCGGTAAGGGTGGCAAAGAGGTTGCCGAGGCGCTTGGCATGGGCGCGGAACTCGGCCTCGGTGGTCATGGCTCCCACGGATTTGAGGTCGGCGCCGGCGCAGAAGGCGGGGCCTTCGGCGGAGATGGTGACGACGCGGGCCTCGGCCTCGGCCTTGTGCAGCGCGGCGGTGAGGGCGTCGATCAGCTCGGCGTTCAGCGCGTTGCGCTTGTCGGGGCGGTTGAGGGTCAACCGGGCGATGCCGTCGGATATGTCGAGTTTCACGAGGCTCATGAGGGTACCTTTTGGCGGGCGAGCGCGTGGCGCGCCGCTGTCCAGCCGCCGACGAGGCATTCGGTGAGGTTGCCGCCGCTCATGTAGACATGGCCGAAGATGCTGCCCAGTTCGCCCGCGGCATAGAGGCCGGGGATGGGGCTGCCGAAGGGGTCGACGACCTGCTGGTGGACGTTGCGGCGGGGGCCGCCTTGGGTGTTGATGACGATCGGCTGCACCTCGCCCGCGTAGAAGGGCGGGGTGTCGATGGGGCGCATGGTGTCGGGCTGGCGGTTGAATTGCGGGTCGGCGCCGGTGGCGCAGGCGGCGTTCCATGTCTCGATGGTGGCGCGGAGCGTGTCGGTGGGCGTGCCGGTGAGGGTTGCCAGCTCTTCCAGCGTGTCGGCCTTTTTGAAGATGCCCATCTCGACCTCGGTGAGGTTGTCGGCGCTCCAGTCGTGGCGGGGGCGGGGGTCGTTATGGACGACGCGGCCCATGGGGTACATCTTGCGGCCGTTTTCGTCGAAGATCATGAAGGCGGGTTTGCGGGGGAAGCCTTGCGTGCCGAAATCGAACACGTCGAAGGGGCGCGCGCCGGAATCGCCCGGGTAGGGCGGGTATTCATCCATGAAGCGGCGGCCGGTCGTATCGACCACGATCCAGGCGAGCGGGGCAAGGGACCGGGTGCTGGCGCGGGTCTGGGGTTCGCTGCCTTCGAGGCCGAGATCGGCCAGCATGTCGAGGCGGCCCGGCGTCCACATCGGGACGGCCTTGAGAAAGAGGCCGAACGGGTAGTCGGGGTCGGGATGCTTGAGGCCGTAGGGCCCGTGGTAATGCCACATGTGCCAGAGGTCGGCGCCGACGGCCTGCGCCATGCGGATGCCGTCGCCGGTGTTGCCGAGGAAGGCGCCGGGGATGAGCGGGCCGCCCTGAAAGTACTGCGCCTGCATGTCGGGGGCGTGTTCGAAGCCGCCACAGGTGAGGATGACGCCGCGGCGGGCGCGGATGCGGCGTTCGGTGCCGTCGATGGTGGCGGTGAGGCCAGTGACGCTGCCAGTCTCGTCGGTGAGGAGGCGGTGGGCGGGAGCGTTCATCTCGATCCGGACGCCGGCGGATTGGACGGCGTGTTCGAGGACGCGGAAGAGGCGGGTGCCGTTCTTGACGGGCGACATGGCGTGATAGCCCGAGGCGCTGTCGATCTCGGGCATTGCGGTGATTTCGGCATAGGCCAGCGCGTCGTAGCCGGGATAGGGGTAGTTTCCGAGGGCGTCGGTGACGCGCATTTCGGCGCCGCAGGTGTCGGCGAGGGTTTGCAGGTAGGCGGGCGCCTCGGCCATGCCGGTGGCGAAGGCGCGCAGGATGTCGTCGGGCGTGTTGCCGCCGCAGGTGGCGCGGAGGTAGTCGAGGGCGCGGTCGGGGTGGTGGCTGACGCGGATGCCGCCGGCAGACGCGATGGAGAGGCCGCCGGGGAAGGGCATTTTTTCCAAGAGCAGCGTGTCGGCGCCATTGGCGGCGGCCTCGTAGGCCGCGGTGGCGCCAGCCGCGCCGAAGCCTACGACGACAATGTCGGCCTCGTCCGTCCAGCCGCTCATGGGTCGATCCGCGAGACGAAGCCGGTGCGGCGGGTGGCGTGGGCGCTGTCCAGTGCCTCGATGATCGTGGCGCGGGTCTCATCCGGGCGGATGATGTCGTCGATCAGGCCCAGCTCTGCGGCGATGTAGGCGGAGGCCTCTTCCTCGGCCTGGGCCATGAGTTCGCGGCGCCTTTCGTCGGGGGACTCGGCCTCGCGGATCTGTTGGCCGTAGGTGAGCTCGACCCCGGCGGCGGGGCCCATCACGTCGAACTGTGCGGTGGGCCATGCGATGAGGCGGTCGGGGCCCATCGTCTTGCCGCCAAGGGCGAGATAGGCGAGGCCGATGGCCTTGCGGAGCACGACAGTGACCTTGGGCACCTCGCTGGAGGCGACGCTGTTGAGGATGCGCGCGGCGAGCGAGACCATGCGCTTTTCCTCGATCTCGGGGCCGACGATGAAGCCGGGGCAATCGGTGAGGAAGACGAGTGGAATGTGGAAGGCGTTGCAGGTGTCGACGAACTTGCGGAGCTTGACCGCGGCCTTGTCATCCATCGCGCCGGCCCAGTGCATGGGGTTGTTGGCGACGAGGCCGACGGTATGGCCGTCGAAGCGGGCGAAATGGGTGAGCAGGCCCTTGCCGTAGGACGGGCGGAAGGGGAAGGTGCGGCCGCCGTCGACGATGAGCTCGATGAGGCGGTGCATGTCATAGGCGCGGCGGTGGTTGTCGGGGACGAGGGCGTTGAGTTCCTCGGTGCCGTCTTGCGAATCGCAGAGGGCCGGCTCGGGGTCGCGGCGGGGTGGGAGGCTGTCGCAGTTCGAAGGGAAGAAGGACAGGAATTCGCGGATCGAGAGCAGCACGTCGCGGTCGTCTTCGCCGACGTAATCGGCCTGTCCAGTGGTTTCCGAGGACATCTGCCAGCCGCCGAGCTCGTCGGGGGTGACGGTCTTGCGAATGCCGACGCGGACGACGGCGGGGCCGGACATGCCCATGAAGCCGCTGTTGCGGGTCATCGGTACGAAATCGGATTGGGCGGCGGTGAAGGAGGGGCCGCCGAAACAGGCGCCCATGATGGCGGCGACCTGTGGCACGCGGCCCGAAAGCTGCATGTGTTCGCGGAAGCGGTTGCCGATGGCGGCGGCGGTGGCGCCGTTGTTTTCCTGAAAGCGCCCGGCGCCCGCTTCCATCAGGGCGATGTAGGGGGCGGCGTGTTTGAGGGCGAGTTCGCGCAGGCGGGAGATCTTGGCCTCGGCGGTGCGGCCGCGGGTGCCGCCGACCACGGAGGCGTCTTCGGAGCAGACATAGACGAGGCGCCCGTCGATCGTGCCTTTGCCGGCGATCAGCCCGTCGGCGGGGGTTCGGTCATGCAGGTCGGGATGGGGGCTTCGGCCGAGGAGGCCGAGCTCGGAGAAGGAGCCGGGGTCGAGCAGGATGTCGAGCCGGGCGCGGGCGTCGAGCTTGTTCTGCGATGCCAGGCGCTCGAGCCGTTCGGGGCCGCCCATCCGACGTGAGGCGGCGCGGCGCGATTCGAGCTCTTCCAGTGTCTTCTTGTCCATACCGTGGCTGTCCGTCTTCGTTTTTGTTTGGATTTGACTATAACAATTGACCGGCATTGTGCCAATAACTATGGTTGCATTAAGTTGGAAGAAGGAAAATCCCCATGGCACGTACCGAGATCACTGCAACTGTTACCGGATCGGTGTGGGAGGTGCCCGTCAAGGTCGGCGACAGCGTGCTCGAGGGGGACGAGCTGGTGGTGGCGGAGGCGATGAAGATGGAGATCGCCATCGCCGCGACGGCCTCGGGCACGGTGGTGGAGCTCCGGGTTGCCAAGGATGACGAGATCGAGGAAGGCGCGGTGATCGCGGTGATCGAAAGCTGAGGGCAGGGAGGCTGGCGCGGCACGGCGCGCCTCAGGCACGGGCGGGCATCCCGCTATAGGCGCCGTCGAAGTAAAGCAGCGGCGCATCCGCCTCGGGCAGGGAGGCCACGACGACGCGGCCGATGAAGATCGAATGGGTGCCCGAGGCGATAACTTGGTCGACTTCGCAATCGAAGCTGACGAGAGAGCCGTCGATGGCAGGGGCGCCCGTGGCAAGGCGGGACCAGTCGCAGAGATCGAGCCTTTTGGTGCTGTCCACGCTGAGGAAATCGCGGGCGAGGTCCTGTTGCTTTTCGCTGAGGACATTGACGCAGAACCGGCCGCTTGTGGCGATGGGTTCGCAGGCCGAGGCGGATTTGTTGATGCAGACCAGAAGGGTGGGCGGCTCGTCGCTGACCGAGCAGACGGCGGTCGCCAGCATGCCGTAGCGCGTCCCATCCGATTCGGTGGTGATGACGTTGACCGCGGCCGCGAGCCGCCGCATGCCCATGCGGAAATCTTCCGGCCCGGCGGCGGTAAAGGAATTGTGGGTCATGTGCATGCGGTCCCTCCCGGTCGGGTCATGGCTGGGTGCCGTGCGGATGGCGCGGCGGATTGATTATCACGATACATTATGCACATATTGTTCTTGCCAGCAAGATGACAATGCGCGATGATTGTGCATATGATTGATTGCAAGGCAGGTCGCCGGCCCGGGCCGGCGATTCTCGTGGGAGGAGGTGTAGAGCATGGATTTTGACCTGAACGACCGGCAGGCCGAACTGGTGCGCGCGGCGGAGGAAGTGGCCGAGCGCAAGCTGATCCCGATGCTGGGCGATGCCGATACGCCCGCGGGGGTCAACGCGCTGCGCCGGACCATGGCGGAGCAGGGGCTTCTGGGTCTGAACCTGCCCGAAGAGCTGGGCGGCATGGGGGTGCCGTTGCTCGATACGCTGCTGGTGACGCGGGCGTTGCAGAAGGCGGCGCCGCTATTGGGCGGGATCGCGCATCGCAGTTCCACGGGGGCGGTGGGCGCGGTGGCCGAATACGGGACGGAGGCGCAGAAGCAGGCCTTTGTCATTCCGTCCTGCAAGGGCGAGATCGGGATTTCCATCGGGATTACCGAGCCGGATGCCGGGTCGGCCGCGACGGCGATGAAGACACGCGCGACGGTCGAGGGCGACGAGGTGATCCTGAACGGGTCGAAGCAATTCGTGAGCTTCGTCAACAACAACCATTACACGCTGGTCTATTGCCGCTTTGGCACGACCGGGCGGCCCGGCGATATCGGCGCGGTGATCGTGCCGCATGACGCGCCGGGGTTCAGCCATTCCGAAGGCACGCTCAACATGGCCGACGAGCTGTTGTTCGAGCTGTATTTCGACGAATGCCGGGTGCCGAAGGAGAACGTCCTTGTCGATGGCGGGGCCTTTGGCAAGCTGATCAGCGTTTACAATGCGGAGCGGCTTGGCTCGATCTCGCGAATGATCGGCTCGGCCGAGGCGGCGTATGAGATGGCGCTGGGTTATGCCAAGGAACGCAAACAGTTCAACCGAGAGCTGGCGGATTTCCAGGGCATTCAGTGGATGCTGGCCGATATGCGGGTGAAGCTGGATGCGGCCGCGCTTTTGACGTGGCGTGCGGCGGCGACGGCGGTGAAGACCGGTCTGCCCTCGCCCACGGAGACGTCGATTGCCAAGGTGTTCACCGCGAAAGCCGCCAAGGAGGTCTGCGACGACGCGATCCAGATCATGGGGGCCAACGGCTATACCAAGGAATACCCGCTGGTGCATCGCTATGCCGAGGTAAGGGGCGGCTCGATCTATGGCGGGACGATGCAGATTCACAAGAACATGATCGCCGGTGCCATCCTCGGGCAGTCGTCGAGCCAGTGGAAGCGCAGCTAGGAGGGCAGGGTCATGGAGATCGACAGGAACCTGATCGGCACGTCGAGCGAGGCTTGGGTCGTGGAGGTGGAGCGCGGAGCGATCCGGCGGTTTGCCGAGGCGATCGGCGATGACAATCCGCTGTGGCGTGATGCGGCGCATGCGCGGGCGCAGGGTTATCCGGACGTGATCGCACCGCCGAGTTTTCCGGTGAGCTTCGTGATGCCGGGGATTCCGCCGTGGTGGGAAGGTCTGGACCGGAAGCGATTCCTGGCCGGGGAGCACGGGTTTTCCTACGAGCGGGCGATCACGGTGGGCGATGTGCTGACGCTTCGGATGACGTTGCTGGACGTGATGCGGAAGGAAGGGCGGTCGGGATCGATGGACCTGATGCTGCAGGAGGTGCGCGGGGTCGATGCGGAGGGCCGGGACGTTTTCGCCCATCGGCGGACGACGGTGTATCGCGGTGTCGGCAGCAAGGTGCGCGGCTCGTGATGGTGGACGCGGCGACAGTCGGGCCGGAGGCGCTTGTGGCGCGGGGCATGGGGTGGCCGCGGCGAGACTGGGCGCTGCTGGATGTGCGGGACGTGGGCGAATACGAACGCGGGCATCTGCCGGGAGCGACGTCGCTGCCGCGGCGGATGCTGGAGTTTCGCGCGGACGAGGTGATGCCCGGCAGGGGCTGGCCCGTGGTCGTTTATGACAGCGGGCGGCCGGGGGATTTGCGGGCGATGCTTGCGGCGGAGCGGCTGGCCGAGATGGGATTTGGCCGGGTCGAGATGCTGGGCCGTGGATTGCTGGGCTGGACGGCGGAGGGCCGGGCGCTGGCCACGGGCGTCAACGTGCCCTGCAAGCGGTTCGGCGAAGAGGTTCTGCACGGAGATGCGGTGACGCTGGTCACGCCGGAGGCGCTGATGCGCGGCGGGGCGGGAGTGATCTGTGATGTGCGGACGGCGGGGGAATTTGCGGATCATCATCTGGGCGGTGCGGTGTCGCTGCCGGGGTTCGAGTTGGCCGGGCATCTGCCGGGGCTGGCGCGGCGGCATGACCGGATCGTGCTGAACTGTGCCGGGCGTACGAGGTCGATCATCGCGGCGGCGACGGCGGGGGGGCTGGGATTTGATTGCGCGGCGCTGGAGAACGGCACGATGGGCTGGCGGCTGGCGGGCGGCGGGGTTGAAAGCGGCGAGCGTTCTGCGGTGCCCGAAGCCGAGGAGGATGACGTGGAGGCCGTGACGGAGCGGGCCGGAGAATTGGCGCTGTCGCTGGGTGTGGCGGCGGTGGATGGTGCGGAGCTGGCCCGGTTGCGGGCCGGGGACGGCGCGGCGCGGCCCTATGTGTTGGACGTGCGGACGCGGGAGGCGTTCGAGGCGGGGCATGTGCCGGGGGCGCTGCATCTGCCGGGCGGGCAGGCGATCCAGCGGACGGATGATTTTCTGGCGGTGCCGGGGGCGCCGGTCGCCGTGGTTGACGAGGGCGACGCGCGGGCGTGGCTGGCGGCGTGGTGGCTGAAGCGGATGGGGTTTGCGGAGGTTTGCGTGCTGCAGGGCGGGATGCCCGCGTGGCGCGCGGCGGGGCTTGAGGTGGAGACGGGCCGGGGGCGGCGGCGCCCGGAGGTGATCGACCGGCTGGTTGCCGGTGTTCCGGTTGTGAGCGGCGGCGCGTTGATGGAGCGTGGCATGGCGCCGGTGGTGATCGATGTCAGTTCGAGCCGGAATTTCGCGCGGGGCCACCTGCCGGAGGCGATCTGGATTTCGCGGGGCTGGCTGGAACACGAGGTTCGGCGCCATGCCTCGCCGGGGGATGCCATCCTTGTGACGGCCGCGGACCGGGTGCAGGCGAAGCTGGGTGCGGAGGCTTTGCTGCGGGCGGGTTATCGGGGGGCGGTGGCGCTCAATGCCGATCTGCGCGACTGGCAGGCACTGGGCGGGCCGGTGGAGGCCGGGCCGGTGCCTTTGCATGCGATGGATGTTGTCGAGCCGCCCTATGCCAAGGGAGAGGCGGCGATGCGGGAGTATCTCGCGTGGGAAATCCGGCTGATGGCCGGGGAAAAGAACCTGACGGAAGGGAGCCTGACATGACCGCCTTGACCGCGATCGGAACCTATGTGCCGCGCCTGAGACTGGCGCGCAAGGCCATACTCGAGGGCCAGGGAAAGCGGGGCGGCAAGGGCGAGCGGGCCGTCTGTGGCTGGGACGAGGATGCGCTGACCATGGCGGTGGAGGCGGCCAGGGGCTGTCTGCGGGATGCGGATGTGACGGTGGGGGGGATCACGCTGGCCTCGACCACGATGCCGTTCGAGGAACGGCAGAACGCGACCATCGTGGCGACCGCGCTGAACCTTGGCGAGGATATCCGCACGCTGGATACCGGGGGCACGCAGCGGGCGGGCACCTCGGCGTTGATCGAGGCGGTTGCGGCGGCGGGCGCGGGCGGTGACCGGCTGGTGGTTGCGTCGGACAAGCGCGAGAGCAAGCCGGGCTCGCCGCAGGAGCTGAGCTTTGGCGATGGGGCTGCGGCGGTTTGCGTGGGGTCGGGCGAGGGGATTGCCGAGATCCTTGCGATGCGGTCGAAAGCGGTGGATTTCATCGACCATTATCGCGGCCAGGGGCGGCGGTTCGATTATTACTGGGAAGAGCGGTGGATCCGCGACGAGGGCTATCTGAAGCTGGTGCCGGACGTGGTGACGGCGGCACTGGAAGAGGCCGGCGTGGCGCCGGGCGACGTGGCGCATGCGGTGCTGCCGCAGGGCGTGCCGAAGGCGGCACAGGGAATTTGCAAGGCCGTGGGCCTGTCGCCGGAGGCGCTGGCCGACAGTCTGCAGGACCGGGTGGGCGAGACCGGCACGGCGCATCCGCTGATGATGCTGGCGGCAGTGCTGGAGAAGGCCGAGCCGGGGCAAGTGATCGTGCTGGTGGGCTTCGGACAGGGCTGTGACGTGATCGTGTTGCGCACGACCGATCTGCTGGCCGAACGGCGGACAGCCGACTGGTTCAGCGGGCCGCTTTCGCGGCGGGCCGAGGATGCCAGCTATTACCGCTACATGGCGCGCAACGAGCTGGTCGAGCGCGACGAGGGGATGCGGGCCGAGGTGGATTACCAGTCGGCGATGACGCAGATCTACCGGCGGCGCGACATGTTGCTCGGGCTGGTCGGCGGGCGCTGTACCGATTGCGGCACGCCGCAATTTCCGCGCAGCCGGGTTTGCGTGAACCCGGCCTGCCGGTCGTTTTCCAAGCAGGAGGCCTACCCCTTTGCCGAGAAGACGGCGAAGGTGGTGAGCTGGTCTGCGGATCACCTGACATATACGCCCGAGCCGCCGGCGCGCTACGGGTTGATACAGTTCGAGGGGGGCGGCCGGATGTTCGCCAATTTCACCGACGTGGACGGCCCGGAGGTGGATGTGGGCAGTGACATGCGAATGGTGTTCCGGATCAAGGAATTCGACCGCAAGCGCGGCTTTCGCCGCTATTTCTGGAAGGCCACGCCCTGCGGGCCCAACGACAAGGGAGGCGTGTGATCATGGCAAATGGGATCAAGGACAAGGTCGCCATCATCGGCATGGGGTGTTCCAAGTTTGGCGAGCGCTGGGATTCGGATGTCGAGGACCTGATCGTCGAGGCCTATCAGGAGTGCATCGCCGATGCCGGGATCGGCACCGAGGATATCGGCGCGGCGTGGCTGTCGACGGCGATCGAGGAAATCCATGGCGGGAAGGGCGCGCTGCCGCTGTCCTTTGCGCTCAGGCTGCCGAATATCCCGGTGACGCGGGTCGAGAATTTCTGTGCCAGCGGATCGGAAGCGCTGCGGGGGGCGACCTATGCGGTGGCCTCGGGGGCCTGCGATATCGCGCTGGCGCTGGGGGTGGAGAAGCTGAAGGACACGGGCTATGGCGGGTTGCCGCAGAGGAGCCGGGGGATGCTCAACCAGATGTGGTGGGCGAATTACTCGGCGCCCGGGGCCTTTGCGCAACTGGCTTCGGCCTATCGGCGCAAGCACGGGATCGCGGCGGAAGACCTCAAGCGGGCGATGGCGCATGTGTCGGTGAAGAGCCATCAGAACGGCTCGAAAAACCCCAAGGCGCATTTGCAGAACATCATCACCGAGGAAAAGGTGCTGAACGCCCCGATGGTGGCCGAGCCGCTGGGCCTGTTCGATTGCTGCGGCGTGTCGGACGGGGCGGCCTGTGCCATCGTGACCACGCCGGAGATCGCGAAATCGCTGGGCAAGAGTGACCTCGTGACGGTGAAGGCGTTGCAGATCGCGGTGTCGAACGGGGCGGAATCGGGATTCAGCGACTGGGATGGCAGCCATGTCATGACGGCGCGGATTGCCAGCCAGCGGGCCTATGAGGAGGCCGGGGTGCGCGAGCCGCGCAAGGAGATCGGGCTGACCGAGGTGCATGACTGTTTCTCGATCACCGAGCTGGTGACGATGGAGGATCTTGGCCTGTCGGGCGAGGGCGAGGCGTGGCGCGATGTGCTGGACGGGTTCTTCGATGCCGATGGCGGGGTGCCCTGTCAGATCGACGGGGGGCTGAAATGTTTCGGCCATCCGATCGGGGCGTCGGGGCTGCGGATGATCTACGAGCTCTACCTGCAATTGCACGGGCGCGCGGGCGAACGGCAGGTGGCGGACCCGCGGCTGGGGCTGACGCATAACCTTGGGGGTGCGCCGCATCAGAATGTCTGTTCGGTGTCGATCATCGGGCATCACGGGGTGTGAGCCGATGATGCACGGGTCAGACCATCATCGGCGGGGCGTTCCGTTCGGCCATCAGGCCGGTCAGGATGTCGATGCCCTTTTCCACCATCTCGGGCTTTTGCCACGGGTTGACGGAGATGCGCACGGCCGGTTTGGCGCCGGGGCGGATCATGAAGTTGTCGGCCGGTACGGTCGAGACGCCGGCGCGGCGGGCGGCCTCGTAATATTCCAGCGAGGTCCAGTGGTCGGGCAGGTGGAGCCAGATGAAGAAGGCGGCCGGGTGGCTGCTGTGGGGGGTGTCCTTCAGGCGGCGGCTCATCAATTCGTGCCGGGCGGCGAGCGCCTCGAGGGTGCGCTGGGCGACGGTGTCGGCGGTGCCCTCGTTGATGAGGGCGGTCGCGACCTCGGCCATCAGCGGCGGGTTGGCGAGCGTCAGGGCGTGCAGCGTGGTGCCGAGCTGTTCGAAAAGCTGCGGCGGGCTGACGAGGTAGCCGACGCGCATGGCCGGGCTCACGGATTTCGACAGGCCGGTGACGTAGATCACGTTGTCGGGGGCGTAGTGGGCCAGCGGCAGGGGCCGGTCGCGCAACCCGCCGATGGCGCCGTCATCCTCGATGGCGATGACGCCGTGGCGGGTGATGATCTCGGCGATCTCGCGGCGGCGGGCTTCGGGCATGACCGCGCCGGTGGGGTTGTGGCATGTGGGCTGCATGTAGACGAGGCGCACGCCGGTTTCGGCGATGCGGCGGTCGAGGTCTTCGGGGATGATGCCCTTGTCGTCGATCGCCACGCCTTCGAGGTTGCGTTCGAGCAGCGAGCCGAGCGCCTTGATGCCGGAATAGGCGAGTTCCTCGACGAGGACGGTTTCGCCGGCCTTGCTGAGCGCGGTGATGGCGAGCATCAGGGCCTGCTGGGTGCCGTTGGTGACCATGGTGAGTTCGGGCGCGGGTTTGAAGCCGGTGCGGGAAATCCAGGTGGCGCCGGCGGTGCGATGCGGCAGGAAGCCCACGGCGGGGGCGTATTTCTGGAGCGGCATGAGGCTGGAGCGGTGGCCGACATTGATCATCGCGCTGGAGATCGAGTCGACGAGGCCGGGGACGGAGAGGCTGAAACAGGCGAAGTCGATGGTGCCGGGCTGGCGTTCGGGCAGGGGGCTGAGCATGCCCTCTTCCATCGCGGCCTCGCGCACGAAGGTGCCGCGCCCGACCTGACTGCTGAGAAGCTGGCGCTCGCGGACGATGTTGTAGGCGCGCCCGACGGTGCCGACGGTCACTTTCAATTCGCGGGCAAGGTCGCGCTGGGGCGGAAGCTGGGCGCCGGGCTGAAGATCGCCGCTTTCGATGGCTTGGGAAATGGCGCTGGCCAACGCAAGATAGCGCGGCCCTTCGCTGTCGGCGATTTCAGGTACCCACATGATCGTCACCCTTCGGTTTGTTTCGTTCCCATACCGGGTATTGCATCTGTCATTGTCTCGATAATAGACGATACACTGAGTTCAGATAAAGCCACAATTTTCAGAATGTCTCGAATTTTCGGGACAATGGCGGTGAGTCCACGGCGACAAGCTGGCCGAAAGACTGCGTGCGAAAGGGAGGCGTTGATCCATGGATAACCCGTTTCTGGGCAGAAGCTATGCGGAGAGCCTTGCGCTGATTGCCAGTCGGTATCCGGATCGGGATGCGCTGGTGTTTCGCGACAGGCGGTACAGTTTCACCGATCTCAAGGCGGAGGCGGACAAGGTTTCGGCACGGTTGGCAGAGCTCGGGATGCGACGGGGCGACAAGGTGGCGATCCTGATGCCGAACCGGCCGGAATTCCTGTTCATGTGGCTGGGTGCGGCGCAGATGGGCATGACGGCGGTGATGATCAACACGCGGCTGAGGCCGGACGAGATCGCCTATCAGCTGGCGCAGTCGGAAAGCGATGCGGTGTTCATTCCCGGGCAGGGGGCGTTTCGCGATTTCGTGGGCGAGTTGGCCGGGCTGGCGCCGGCGCTGCGGGACGGCAGGCCGGGGGAGGTGATGTCGGAGAAGCTGCCGCGGCTGCGCTGGGTGATCGTGGCGGATGCGCCGCCCGAGGGGTATTCCGGGCTGACCGACTGGTCCGGGCCGGCGCCCGAGGGGCTGGAGGTGCCGCCGATGGAGGGCGATATCGACCAGCCGGGGATCATTGCCTACAGCTCGGGCACGACGGCGCTGCCCAAGGGGGCGATGATCGGGCATCACGTCTGGCGCAAGGGCTGGGATATCGGCATCCGGGTGGATTTCGACGCGGAGGATTGTCTTTACATGTCCATCCCGCTGTTCGGGTCGATGGCGACGATGAACGGGGTTCTGCCGTTCTGGACGCGGGGCGGGAAGGTCGTGCTGGGCGAGCAGTTCGATGCGGGTGTTTGTCTGGAGGCCGTCGAGCGGGAGAAGGTGACGGCCATTCATCTTTTGCCACCGATCGTGTCGCAACTGGCGGAGCATCCCGATCTGGACCGGCGCGATACCTCGTCGTTGCGGATCGGGTTCGTGCTGTCGATCGCGCCGGAGATCCTCGACAAGGTGGCGGATGTGCTGAAGATCCCCGGCGTGATGACGGGCTATGGCATGACCGAGACGACCACGGTGCTGACCCGCAATCGCTGGGACGACCCGCGCGAGGTGCGGCACGCGACGCAGGGTTTTGCGCTGCCGGATATCGAGTTGAAGATCGTCGATCCGCAGACGCTGGAGGCGGTGCCGGCGGGCGAGCAGGGGGAAATCTGGTCGCGCGGGTATTGCAACATGCTGGGCTATTACAACAAGCCGGAAGAGACGGCGCGGGTGCTGCGCGAGGATGGCTGGTTCCGGACCGACGATACCGGGTGGCTGGATGAGAGTGGGCGGCTGACCTATACGGGCCGGCTGGGCGATGCGTACAAGTCGCGCGGGTTCAACGTGGCGCCGCAGGAGATCGAGCATGTGATCGCCCGGATCGAGGGCGTGCGGCAATGCGCGGTGGTGGGTGTTCCGGCAGGCAATGACGACAATGTGGGCGTGGCCTATATCGTGCCGGAGGAGGGCGCGCGGCTGGAGGGGGCGGAGATACTGCAGGTGCTGAAGCCGAAGCTGGCGAGCTACAAGATGCCGGGGGAGGCGTTCATCGTGGAGGAGCTGCCGATGACCTCGGGGACGGGCAAGGTGCAGAAGTTCAAGCTGCGCGAGGATGCGATGGCACGGATGAAGCTTTCGGCCGGGTAGGCCGGTCAGGTCTTGCGGTTCAGGAAGTCGAGGATGGCGGCGGCGATGCGGTCGGCGCCGGCCGGGTCGAGGTGGACATGGTGGTCGCCTTGCAGGTCGATTGCCTCGTAATCGGGGGCGAGTTCGCGGGCGAGTTGCCGCGCGGTGGCGGGCCAGTCGGTGTAGGCCGGAAGGCCCGCTTTTGCCCAGATGTTCAGGACCGGCATGGTGAGGGCGGCGAGCACGGCCTCGACCTGGGGCCGGGTGAGTTTCATGGCGGAACTGGCGTAGAGGCGGCCATCGGCGCGGGTTTGGAACCCGTCGGGCGTTTCGATTAGGGCGCGGTCGGCCAGCGTCTCGGCGGTCTGGCGGCTGTTGCGGCGTTCGCTGCGGCGGGTGATGTAATCTTCTCTCGAGGTGAAGGTGCGTCGGGGCCGGGTGGTGTGCTGGCGGGTGTCCTCGATGAAGGCGCGGAGCGTGTCGACCACGGCGGTTTCGGCGACCGGATCGGGGACGAGGGCGTCGAGGGCTATGACGGCGTTGACACGGTTTGGCTGGGCGGCGGCGAAGAGCGAGTTGATATTGGCGCCGCGCGAATGGCCGATGAGCGTACATTTTTCCCAGCCGAGACTGTCGAGCAGGGCCGCCATCTGTGGCAGGTCATCCCAAATGTTGTAGGTGGCATCTGGCGAGCGGTGGGCGCTGTGGCCCTGACCGCTGAGGTCGAGCGCCACGACGCGGCAGCCGGTCAGGCGGGGGCCGAGTTCGCGGAAGCTGTCGGCGTGGTCCATCCAGCCGTGCGTTGCCAGCACCGGGCGGCCGGTTTCGGGGCCCCATGCGAGGCCCGAGTAGGTCAGGCCGTCGAGGGTCCAGCGGTGTTCTTGCGGGGTTGGCTGATCTTGATCTTTCATGTCACGGGTTTCGATACAGGAGCGGGGCGGCGGCGTCGATCCGCTTTGCGCTTTGTACGCTGGGAACCGGACCGGCTTTCATGGCGTTGAGCCGTATGAGTTCAAAACAGCGTGACCGAGGGCATCACTGGCTGTTGGGACCCGTCGGCGTAAGGTTGGCGGGATTTTTGACATTGGCGCTCTTGTCCGGCTGCGGCAAGGAACAGTCGGCGCTGGATGCGGCCGGTGTCGACGCGGCGGCGGTCCGAACCATTTTCATCGTCACGCTGGTGGGGGCCTGCATCCTGTGGGTGCTGGTGAACGGGGCGTTCTACACGCTGACACGGTTGCGCACCGGGCCGATCGACGAGCGGTTCGTGCGGCCGCTTTTGATCGGTGGCGGGATTGTTGCGCCTTCGGTTCTTCTGATCGCGTTGCTGATCTGGGCGCTGAGCATATTGCCGGATCAGCGCGCGCCCGGCGACGGGTTGCAGGTGCGGGTGACGGGCGAGCAATGGTGGTGGCGGGTGGAGTACTGGCCCGAGGGGGCGGAGGAACCTGTCGTCACGGCCAACGAGATAAGGCTGCCGGCGGGGCAGCGGACGGAGTTCGTGCTGGGGGCGGACCGGGTGATCCACTCGTTCTGGATTCCGTCGCTGGGCGGCAAGATGGACATGTTGCCGGGCAAGGAGACACGGGTGAGCCTGCATCCCGAACGGCCGGGGCGGTATCGTGGGCAATGCGCGGAGTTCTGCGGGGCGAGCCATGCGTGGATGGCCTTTGCCGCCGTGGTGATGCCGGAGGCGGAGTTCGAGGCATGGCTCGAGCGCGAAGCGGGCGATGCCGTGGCGCCGGAGAGTGCCGGGGCCGTGCGGGGCGAGGAGCTGTTCCGGTCGGAGGGCTGCGGCGCCTGTCACGCGGTCAGGGGCACGCAGGCCATCGGGCAGGTGGGCCCGGACCTGACGCATGTGGGTAGCCGCGAGACGCTGGGCGCCGGGCGGCTGGGCACGACGCTGGAGGATTTCGAGCGGTGGATCGTGCATACGGGCGAGCTGAAGCCGGAGGTGCGGATGCCGACCTATGACCATCTGGGCGAGGCGGAAATCGCCGATCTGGCGGCTTATCTGAAGGGGCTGAAATGACCGATACCCGGCCGGACCGAACAGGGTTGCCGAAACCTTCAGGGCCATATCCCCCGACCGAGGAGATGCTGGCCGAGCCGGTGCCGGAGGAGGTGCGGACCGCACAGGCGGAGCGGCTGCGGGCCGCGTGGGCGACGCCGAAGGGGTTCCGCTATGTGACGGCGGTGAACAACAGCGAGGTGGGCAAGTGGTATTGCATGACCGCTCTGTGCTTCATGCTGCTGGCCGGGGTGATGGCGCTTCTGATCCGGGCGCAGCTGGCGGTGCCGGAGAACGAGCTGATCTCGGCGGATCGGTTCAACCAGCTCTTTACCATGCATGGCTCGGCGATGATGTTCCTGTTCGCCGTGCCGCTGTTCGAGGCGATTTCGATCCTGCTGCTGCCGGGGATGCTGGGGGCGCGAGACATGCCATTCCCGCGGCTGTCGGCCTTTGGCTACTGGTGTTTCCTGATCGGCGGGGTCTTCGTGATCGGGTCGATCTTCTTTGATGCGGCGCCGCGGGCGGGATGGTTCATGTACCCGCCGCTGGCGACCGAGGACGAGGGGCCGGGGAGCGATATCTGGCTCTTGGGGCTGAGTTTCATCGAGGTGGCGTCGATCGCGGCGGCGGTGGAACTGATCGTGGGGACGCTGAAATGCCGGCCGCCGGGGATGCGGGTGAACATCATGCCGCTTTACGCGTGGTACGTGATGGTCGTGGGCGGCATGATCCTGTTCGCCTTTCCGCCGCTCATTGCCGGGGATTTCCTGTTCGAGCTGGAGCGCAGTTTCGACTGGCCGTTCTTTGACCCTGAGCGGGGCGGCGACCCGATGCTGTGGCAACACCTGTTCTGGATCTTCGGGCATCCGGAGGTCTACATCATCTTCCTGCCGTCGATCGCCATTGCCGCGATGATCATCCCGACCGTCGCAAAGCGGCCGATCGTGGGGTATTCGTGGATCGTGCTGTCGGCGGTGGGCACCGGGTTCCTGAGCTTCGGGCTGTGGGTGCATCACATGTTCACGACCGGCCTGCCGACGATTTCGCTGGGGTTCTTCTCGGCGGCGTCGGAGGCGGTGGTGATCCCCACGGGCGTGCAGATATTCGCGTTTCTGGCGACGCTTATGGTGGGGCGGGTGCAGATGACGCTGCCGATGCTGTGGATCGCGGGGGCCTTGGCGATTTTCACCATGGGCGGGCTGACCGGCGTGATGCTGGCGCTGGCGCCGTTCGATTTTCAGGCGCATGACACGTATTTCGTGGTGGCGCACCTGCATTATACGCTGTTCGGCGGGATGGTCTTCCCGGTGATTGCCGGGGTCTATTACTTCTTCCCGTTCATCCAGAAGAAGAAACTGTCGGAGCGGCTGGGGCGGTGGGCGTTCTGGCTGATCTTCACTGGGTTCAACCTGACCTTCCTGCCGATGCATCTGACCGGGCTGTGGGGGATGCCACGGCGGATATACACCTATCCGACGGGGCTTGGCTGGGACGGGCTGAACCTGATCTCGACGGTGGGCGCGTTCATCATCGCCGCCGGTTTCGCCGTGTTCGTGTGGGACCTGATCCGGCCCAAGCACCGCCAGCCGCAGATCGAGCGGAACCCGTGGGAGGCGGGGACGCTGGAATGGACCCATGACGTGCCGGAGGAGGCATGGGGCGTGCGGTCGATCCCGCATGTGACGAGCCGCTACCCGCTGTGGGATAACCCGAAGATGCTGGAGCGGATCGACGCCGGGCGCTATTACCTGCCGGATGCCGAGGAAGGGCGGCGCGAGACGCTGGTGACCTCGGTGATCGATGCCGAGCCCATTCAGGTGCAGCGGGTGACGGGCCCGGCGTGGATCACGCATATGGCGGCGGGGTTCACCGGGGGGGCGTTCATCTTTCCGACCTTCCATTGGTATCCGCCCGCAATTATCTGCGCGGCGTTGGCGGTGTGCTGCATCATCTACTGGCTCTGGACCTCGACCGCGCGACCGCCGGAGGCGCCGAGCAAGGATGCGGGGCTGGGGCTGACGCTTCCGACTTATGCCTCTGGTCACGCCTCTGTCGGGTGGTGGGCGATGTGGATCACCATGCTGGGGGATGCCACGGCCTTCGCGTCGCTGGTGTTCGGGTTCTTCTTTTACTGGACAGCGCAGGCGGATTTCCCGCCCGAGGGGGCGATGCATGCGGAGGCGTGGCTGGTGGGGCTGGCGGCGCTGGGGCTGGCGGTGTCGTGGGCGCTGACGGTCGGCGCGAGAGAGTTGAACCGGCGCTGGGCGGTGGGCGCGGCGCGGGTTTGCCTGTGCGTGGCGCCGCTTGCGGCGGCGGGCGGGGCGGCGGCACTGGTAGTGTCGGTGCTGGAATTGCAACCCTCGACGCATGTCTACCCGGCGGTGCTGTGCGCGCTGGCGGTCTGGGTCACGGTGCATGCCGGTGTCGGGGTGATCATGCAGCTTTACTGTCTGGCCGCGTCGGTCTTCGGCAAGATGACGCCGCGCTATGACGCGGATATCTGGAATGTCTCGCTCTACTGGCATTTTCAGGTTCTGGCGGCGCTGGTGACCTGCGCGGTGATGGGCCTTGCCCCGGGGGTGCTATGACCGATCCGAAAGACTCTTCGCAGAAACAGGAATTGGAGGAGTTCGCCGAAGAGCGGGCGAGCCTGATGAAGGTCACCATGGGCCCGCTGATCTGGGCTGGGCATTTCGTGATCTGTTACGGGCTGGTGGCGGTGATCTGTGCCAAGGGGTGGGATATCGAGTTGGCACGAACCGGGCTTCTGGTGTTCAGCCTCGGGTCGCTGGCGGCGATCGGCTGGGTCGGATGGAACAGCTGGCGTCAGTGGAACCCGCGCGAGACCGGCGATTACGTCAACCGGGCGGGAGGGGCCGAGGACCGGCACCATTTCCTTGGGCATGCGGCGTTTCTGCTGGCGATCATTGCGTTTCTGGGTGTGGTGTTCGTGTCGCTGCCGTTGGTGATGCTGGAGGGGTGCCTGTGAGCGTGCGTTTCCTTCTGCCCGGTCTGGTGCTGCTTGCGGGGGTGTGGGTGTTGCCGCTGGAGGCGGTGATGCCGGTCTTTGCGGCGCATATGCTGCGGCACATGGTTCTGGTGGCGGTGGCCGCGCCGCTGATCGTGCTGGGCCTGCCGGGGGTGGCGGAGCGGTTGGCGGTGCCGCCGCTGGCCGCGGCCGCGGCGGAATTCGTGGTGGTCTGGGCGTGGCACCTGCCGGTGGCGCACGGGCTGGGACGGACCATGGCGCTGGGGTTCGTGGCGGAGCAGGCCAGTTTCCTGCTGGTCGGGCTCTTGGTCTGGGCGGGGTGTCTGCGGCTGGACCGGCCGCTTGCGGGCGCAGGGGGGCTCTTGCTGACCTCGATGCACATGACGTTGCTGGGCGCGCTGATCGTGCTGGCGCCGAGGGATCTCTATGCCGAGATCTGCGGCACGGCGCCGGACCTGTCGGGCCAGCAGATCGGCGGGATGCTGATGCTGGGGATCGGCACGCCGGTCTACCTGATCGCGGGGCTGGTGCTGACCGGGCAGGCGCTTCGGGAAAGGGGGGTGGCATGAGGGCGGTTCTGCTGACGCTGGCCGCGCTGGCGGCGCTGGGCCTGACCGGGGCCGTGGCGGTTGTGGCGCTGGGGCTTTACAACGTCTCGGCCGCAGCGGGGCATCTGCCGGGGGTGAGCTGGGTTTTGCACACCACGTTCCGCAATTCCGTCTGGCTCAGGGCGCCGTCGGAGGAGAAGGTACCCGAGCTGGACGATGCGGAGCTGATCGCGCTGGGGGCGGGGCATTACGCGACGGCCTGCGTGCCCTGCCATGGGACGCCCGGGTCGGAGGCGAGCGCCACGATGCAGGCGATGGTGCCGGGGCCGCCGCATATCCGCGAGGCCGTTGCGCATTGGGAGCCGAACGAGCTGTTCTGGATCGTCGAGAACGGGGTCAAGATGACCGGCATGCCGGGCTGGCCGGCGGACGAACGGGATGACGAGGTTTGGGCGGTGGTGGCCTATCTGGTGTCGGTGCAGGAGAAGGCGGCGCCGGAGTTGGCGTTGGAGGGGGCGGGCGATGCGCCCGGTGAGTATTGCGCGAGTTGCCATGGCACGGTCGGCGGTCAGGTGCCGCGGCTGGATATACAGTCGGCAGAGTATCTCGAGGCGCAGTTGCAGGCCTACCTCTCCGGCAAGCGATCGAGCGGGATCATGGCGCAGGCGGTGACCTCTGTGCCGGAAGAGCGGCTCGGCGACCTGGCGAGGCATTTCGCGGAAAGGGCGGATGAGGCGGGCGATGAGCCTGTAGCCGATCCGGAACTGGCGGCGACGGGCGAGGCGCTGGCGCGAGTCGGCACGCGGGATGTGCCGACCTGTCTGGCCTGTCACGGCGCGCGCGAGGACGGACGGCGGAAGGGGCCGGTTCTGGACGGGCAGCGGCGGGCATTCCTGGAGGTTCAGCTTGGGCTGTGGCGTGACGGGGTTTATGACTACGATCCGCTGATGCATGCCGCCGCGCGAGAGTTGAGCGATGACGAGATCGAGGCGCTGGCGGCGTATTTCGCCGGGCGGTGACGGTCGGGGGCGCGGAAACTTTCGGGAGGGCTGTGCGTTTTGGGGCTGTGGCCTGACGCCGGGGCAGCCCGGCGCGGGCCGCTGGAATGCGCCCGAAACTGTCAGGACCTGCCCCATGAACAAGCTCGACCGGTACAGTGAGAAACGTGATTTCGAGACCACGCCCGAGCCGCCCGCCGAAGCGGCCACCGCCGGCGGCAAGCTGTCTTTCGTCGTGCAGAAGCATGACGCGAGCCGGCTGCATTTCGATTTCCGGCTGGAGTGGGACGGCGTGCTGCTGTCATGGGCGGTGACGAAGGGCCCGTCGGACGACCCGTCGGAGAAGCGGCTGGCGGTGAGGACGGAGGATCATCCGGTCGCCTATGGCGGCTTTGAGGGCACGATACCCGAAGGCGAATATGGCGGCGGTACGGTCATGCTGTGGGACAGCGGGGCGTGGGAGCCGCTGCATGACGTGGAGACGGGCCTGAAGGAGGGCAAGCTGCATTTCCGGCTGCACGGCGCGCGGATGGAAGGCGGCTGGGTGCTGGTGAAGATGGGCGGCGGCAAGGGGGGGCGCGACAACTGGCTGCTGATCAAGGAGCGAGACGATTTTGCCGGGCGGAGTGCCGATGCGCTGACCAACAAGCACAAGCGGAGTGTCACGACCGGGCGGACGATGCGGCAGATCGCGACGGAAAAGCCCGCCTTCGAGGCCGAGACGCACAAGACGGCCCTGCCGCGGTTTCAGAAGGTGGAGCTTGCGACGCTGAAGGACGAGCCGCCCGAGGGCGACGACTGGCAGCATGAGGTGAAGTTCGACGGGTATCGTTGCCTGATGGCCGTGGGCAAGGGCGGTGTGCGGCTTTACACCCGGAACGGCAAGGACTGGTCGGACCGGTTCGGGGCGCTTTGCGGGCCGACGGATGCGCTGGACTGCGATGCGGCGCTGATCGACGGCGAGGTTGTGGCCGAACGCGGCGGGTTCTCGGAGTTGCAGACGGCGCTGAAGGCCGGCGATCCGCTGGTGTTCTATGCGTTCGACTGTCTGCATCTGGATGGCAAGGACCTGACCGGCGAGCCGTTGAAGAAGCGGCGCAAGGCGCTGGAAGGACTGTGTGAGGATCTGCCGCCGCGCGGGCCGATCAGGTTGAGCCCGGTGATGGAGGGGTCCGGGGCCGAGGCGCTGGCGGCGATGTGCAAGACGGGCGGCGAGGGGATCGTGTCGAAACGGGTCGATGCGCCTTATAGCGGCAAGCGGAGCAAGGCGTGGATCAAGGCGAAATGTATCCGGCGGGCGGAGTTCGTGGTCGCGGGCTGGTCGCCCTCGGACAAGAAAGGGCGGGCATTTTCCTCGCTTCTTCTGGGAAGTTACGAGGATGCGGGTTTCGTCTATCGCGGCCGGGTCGGGACTGGGTTCGACGATGAGGATTTCGAGGCGCTGGCGAAAGAGCTGAAACGGCTGGGCCGGAAGACGGCGCCGTTCGACGGGGAGTTGCCGTCGGAGACCAAGGGCGCGCATTGGGTGACCCCGGAATTGGTGGTGGAGGTGGAATATACCGAGTTCACCAGCGAGGGTCGGATCAGGCATGGCGCCTACAAGGGTCTGCGCGAGGACAAGGAGGTAGAGGACGTGAGTGCGAAATCGGAGGCCGAGACGGAGCGCGGCGAAGAGCAGATCGGCGGTGTGCGGGTGTCGAGCACGGGCCGGGTGATTTTTCCGGAGGCGAAGCTGACGAAGGGCGATGTGGCGCGGCACTATGCGCGCGTGGCGGATCGGATGCTGGAGCATGTGGCCGACCGGCCGCTGTCGTTGTTGCGTTGTCCGGACGGGATCGCCGAGGAGTGCTTTTTCCAGAAGCATGCCGGGAAGGGCTTTCCCGACGCGATAAAATCGGTGCCGATCAAGGAGAAGGACGGCGAAACCGAGGATTACATGTATGTCACGACGCCAGAGGGCCTGATCGGGGCGGCGCAGATGGGGGCGGTGGAGTACCATGTCTGGGGCGCGAAGCGTGACAAGCTGGAGCGGCCGGACAGGTTGATCTTTGACCTCGACCCCGATGAAGGGCTGGGGTTTGACGAGGTGAAGCGGGCTGCCGTCGAGGTGCGTGAGGGGTTGAAGGCCTGCGGCTTCGACTCGGCGCCGATGGTGACGGGTGGCAAGGGCGTGCATGTGATCGTGCCGCTGCGGCGGATCGCGGAGTGGGACCGGGTGAAGGATTTCGCCAAGGGGTTCGCACAGGCCTTGGCCGAGAAGGCGCCTGACCGGTACACCGCGACGATGTCGAAGGAGAAGCGCAAGGGCAAGCTGTTCATCGACTGGCTCAGGAACGAGCGGGGGGCGACGGCGATTGCGCCTTATGCCTTGCGGGCGAGGCCCGGGGCGGCGGTGGCGGTGCCGGTGAGTTGGGATGAGCTTGATGATCTGGATCGGCCCGACGGGTTTCACGTCGATGACATGGAAGACCGGCTGTCGCGGGCCTGTCCGCTGTCCAAGGTCAAGGCCCAGGGGCTTGGCAAGGATGCGATGACGGCGCTCGAGGACTGGGCCGGGTCGTAGCGGTCAGATCCAGTAGTAGATCGTGACGGGAATGATCGACAGCAGCGGGAGGGAGGCCAGAGCCAGCACGCCGTCGCGCGTGAGCAGGCTCGCCGCGAAGAGTGCGATAACGGCCGAGGCGATGGACCCCGAGGTGGGCACGAACTCCATGAACGGCATGAAGAGGGTGAGCGCCATGACAAGGATCAGGGGCACCCAGATCCAGGGCCGGTGAAAGAACCACGTGAAGCGTGGTTTCAGGAAGCGTTCGACAAAGCGCACCGGCTTGCGCAGCCATTTGATGCCTTTGCAGAGCTTGTCGGAGGACATGCGGCGACGGGTGATGAAGCCGGGCAGCCAGAGGCTCTCTCGACCGACCATCATCTGAGCGACGAGGATGAAGACCATCAAGGCCAGGAGGGCAGTGACGCCGGGGATGGCGCTGGCAGGGGAGGTGCAGATCAGCGAGAAGACCAGCATGAGCGAGGCGAAGGAGGAATGGCCGAGGGCGTCGATCACCTCTTCCACGCGGACGGAGTCGCCCTCGACGGTGCCTTCGAGTTCGTCGAGCAGATCGCTCAGGGCATGTGTGCGGGGATTGGACACGTGTTTTGCAACCCTTTTGGTTTCGCGGTGGCCTGTCGGGTAGTTAACCCGCGCGGCGCGCCCGAGGTTCCGGCCGGTTACGCACGGTCCGTCGCGGTGGCCAGAAGCGCGCCCGCCAAGGCCCAGGCTTCGAGGCGGGATTTTAGCGATCCGGGCGCGTCCATGCCCATGCGCGCCATTTCCTCGGTCGGTTTCGGGGCGGTTATGCCGGAGAGGACGAGGCGGGCCATGCCGAGCTTGTGGCCTTGCGTGGCCGAGAGGTGGCCGAGGGCGGGGAGGATACGGCGTTCCACGGCGTCGAAATCGGTGCCGAAGGGGAAATCGGGCAGGTCGTGGGGGGCGAGCCACGCGGCGAGGTTATCCGGGGTGTTGGCGCGCCACGCGGGATCGATGGTGAAATCCTTCGCGACCTTGCCGGCGGATCTGGCCTTTTCCAGCAGATCGTCCTGAAAGCGGCTGTCGGTGATGGCGAGCATGCGGGCGATGGCCACCTCGTCGCGCTGGCCGCGCAGGTCGGCGATGCCGTACTCGGTGACGATGATGTCGCGATAGGGGCGCGGGACGCTTTCGTGGGGATGTTCCCAGACGATGTTCGAGACGGTCTCGCCTTTTTTGGTGCGGGTCGAGGGCAGGGTGATGAGGGCGCGGCCGCCGTCTAGGGCGAAGGCCTGTTCGATGAAGTTGAACTGCCCGCCGATGCCGCTGACCTCTTGCGCGCCGGTGGTGATGTCGCTGACGATGCCACCGAGGAGAGTGGCCTTCATGGCGGAGTTGACGAAGCGGGCGTCGATGCGGGCGTCGCGTTTGGCGGGCTCGTCGCCGTAGAGCTGGTTGGTGAAGGAGACGGGCATCATGTGGATCTGTGCGCGCTGCTCGGCGGGGAGGGCGCGGAGGCGCGCGTAGAAGTCGCGGCAGTCGACGAAGAAGCCCGCGTGGATGGCGGCGCCGTCGACCTTGCGGCGGATGATGCCCTGTTCGAAGAGTTGAAGCAGACCGTCGACCAGCATTTCGGTGACGGCATAGAGCCCGGTGTCGAATGGCCCGTGTTCACCGAAGGCGTCGGTCGCGAAGGGGGAGGTTTCGGTGATCTTCGAAAGCTGACCCTTCTGGCGGCGCATGAGCGCATGGGCCACCGCGTCGCCGATGGCGCCGATGCCGATCTGAAGCGTGCCGCCATCGGGTATCGTGCGGGCGACGTGGAGGCCGATGGCATGTTCCGGCCGGCCCACGGGGCGTTTGACGACGGAGAAGAGGTCGAAGTTGTCCCCGGTGTCGAGGCAGAGCTGCACCTCGTCGCGGGGGAGGCGCGCCTCGGGGCCGTCCATGGCGGGCAGGTTTTCGTTGATCTCGCCGACGATGAGGAAATCCTGTTGCCCCTCGCGGCGTTCGCGCAGCAGATCGGCGGAGATGTCGGTGTTGCAGGAGAGGCTGTAGGCCGTGTCGTCGAGCGGGGCCAGCAGTTGCATCAGCACGTTGGGGTGCCAGTTGGACAGCACGTTATAGGCGTGGGTGTAGTTGGCGGGGATGTAGCGGCGCTGGGCGTCGCGGACGCCGATCCAGCGGCCGGCCTGCATGAAGAACTCGGACACCTCGATGTTGTCGGGCAGGGTGCCGGCGCGGAGCCTGTCGGCGTAATCGAGTGCCGGGTAGCGGCCAAAGAGGCGGTCGGCGGCCGGTTCGAGGAAGCGCTGCGCCATGCCTTCGGACATGTCGGGGCGTTCGAGGGTAAGCGCCGTAAGGATCGAGAGGCGCGTCTCGGGGCGGTCGGCTACGGCGCGGGTGAGGGCGTTGACCAGCGTGACCGGCTTGCCGAGCCCGAGGGGCAGGGCAAGCCGGATGTCGCCGCCGGTGCGCGTGATGATCTCCTGCGCGATGGCGTCGGCGGACCGGGCGGTGTCAGGCAAGGTTGCTCCAGCCGGGATCGGGGGTGAAGCGGGGGCCGTGGCGGTCGGCCAGTTGTTCCAGCACCTTGGGAACGTCGCGGCGGGTCTTGGCGTAATGCAGCGGGCCGCCTCGGAACGGCGCCCAGCCGGTGCCGAATATGACCGCGCCGTCGATCGTGTCGGCGTCGGGCGCCACGCCCTTGCGCAGGCATTCGACGGCGGCGTTGCACATCGGGAGGATCAGCCGGTCGATGATCTGCTGGTCGGGCTCGTCGGCGGGGGTGTCGGGCGCCTCTTCGCTGTTGTAGTCATAGAGGCCCTTGCCGGCCTTCTTGCCGGTTTCGCCTTTCTCGACCTTTTCCCGCAGCCAGCCGGGCGTGTCGGCGACGGGGGTGTCGAGCCCTTCCTGCATGGAATTGGCGACCTCGAGGCAGATATCGAGCCCGACCTGATCGGCCAGCGTCACCGGCCCCATCGGCATGCCGAAGGCCAGCGCCGCGCGGTCGATGTCTTCCTTCGAATAGCCCTCGTCGAGCATCACCATCGCCTCCATCAGGTAGGGGGCGAGGATGCGGTTCACGAGGAAGCCGGGATAGTCCGTCACCCGGGCGGGCAGGCGGTCGATACCGGTGGTGAAGGCGGCGAGGCGGTCGAGCGTGTCGGCGGTGGCCATGTCGTGAGAAACCACTTCGACCAGGGGCATCTGGCTGACCGGGTTGAAGAAGTGCAGCCCGGCGAAGCGCGCGGGATCGGGCGCGGCATCGACGAGGTTCGAGAGCTTCAGGCTGGAGGTGTTCGTGGCGAGGATCGCGCCGGGCTTCATGACATCGACGAGCGAGGCGTAGATCTTCTCCTTGAGGTTCAGCTTTTCGGGCGCGGCCTCGATCACGAGGTCGGCGCGGGCGCGGCCGAGCCCGTCGGGGTCGGGCATCAGCCGGTCGAGCGCGTCGCGTTTCTCGATGCCGCTGAGGTGTTTCTTGTCGTAGATGCGGGCGGCGGATTTGATCGCGGCGCCGAGCGGATCGAGCTTGACGTCCTCGATGGTGACGCGCTTGCCCTGCATGGCGGACCACGCGGCGATTTCCGCGCCCATGGCGCCGGCGCCGATCACGTGGACATGGGCGATGCCATCCTCGCCCTTGCCGGCGGATTTGAGGGTCCGGCGCAGAAAGAAGACGCGGATCAGGTTCTGGGCGGTGGGCGTGCCGAGCAGGGTGGCGAAGGAGGTGATCTCGGCCTTCTGCATGTCGGCCGCGTCGTCGCCGTGGTCTTCCCAGAGGTCGATCAGGGCGAAGGGGGCGGGGAAATGCGCGCGGGGGGCCTTTTTCTCGCTTTCCGAGCGCATGCGGGTGGCGGCGAGGTTGCGGGCCACGCCGGTGCGCAGGGCGGAGGCGCGGAAGCCGCCGTTCTCGCGTTTCATCTTGCCGTTGGCGGCGGCATCGATCGCGGCATCGACGTGGCGTACGGGGATGAGCGCGTCGAGGATGCCGAGCTTCTTGGCCTTGCGGTCATGGGCGGATTTGCCGGTCAGCATCATCTGCATCGCCTCGGTCGGGTCGATGAGCGAGGTCAGGCGGAAGGTGCCGCCGAGACCCGGGTGCAGGCCAAGCTGGATTTCCGGAAAGCCCAGTTTCACGCCGTCGATGCCGATGCGGTGGTCGCAGGCGAGCGCCAGTTCGAAGCCGCCGCCGAGGGTGGCACCATGGACCACGGCCACCGTGGGGAAGGGCAGCGCGGCCAGCTTGTCGAGCACGGCGTGGCCCTGTTGCAGCATCTGGACTGCGTCGTCGTCGCGCAGTTGGGAGAAGCCGTCGATATCGGCGCCGGCGGCGAACCCGCCGGGTTTGGCAGAGCGGATGACCAGCGCCTTGGGCTTGGCGTTTTTGGCGTCGTCGAGCAGGGTGTCGAGTTCGCGCAGCACCGCCTCGGAGATGACGTTGGTGCCCGTGTCGGCGCAGTCGAGCCAGAGGGTGATCAGGTTGCTCGTGGCCTCTTTGCGCCAATGCCGGGCGTCTGGCGCGGTGGGGGCGTCGGTCGGTTCTTCGGGGGTGATTTCGTCGAGTACGTCGGTCATGCGGCCTCCAGTAACATGGCGCCGCCCTGTCCGCCGCCGATGCATTCGGTGGCGATGCCGCGCTTGGCGCCGCGGGCCTTGAGGGCGTTTGCGAGGTGAAGCACGATGCGGTTGCCGCTGGTGCCGACCGGGTGGCCGAGGCTGATCGCCCCGCCATCCACGTTCAGCTTGTCGTGGTCGATGCGGCCGAACGCGCCCTCGTAGCCAAGGACATCACGGCAGAAATCGTCGTCCTGCCACGCGGCGAGGCAGGCGAGGACCTGAGCGGCGAAGGCTTCGTTGATTTCCCACAGGTCGACATCGTCGACGGAGAGGTGATGGCGCTGGGCCAGCGGGGTCGAGGCCAGCACCGGGCCGAGCCCCATGATGCCGGGGTCGAGCGCGGCCCATTCGCTGTCGACGATCTTGGCGATGGGGGTGAGCCCGTGCGCCTCGACCGCCGTTTCCGAGGCGAGGATCGTCCAGGAAGCGCCGTCGGTGATCTGGCTGGAATTGCCGGGGGTGACCTTGCCGTAGGGCTTCTCGAAGGCGGGGTTCAGCTTGGCCAGCTTGTCGATGGAACTGTCGGGGCGCACGCCGTCGTCATGCTCATGCGCGGTGCCGTCCTTGTCAAAGGCGGGGAAGAGCTCGCCCTTGAGGCGGCCCTCCTTCTGGGCGGCGGTGAGGCGCTTGTGGCTGTCGACGGCATAGGCATCGGCGGTGGTGCGGTCGATGCCGAAGCGGTGGGCCAGCACCTCGGCTGTCTGGCCCATGTTGAGCGATGTGATCGGGTCGGTCAGGCCGCGCTCCAGCCCGATGACGGGCGAGAAGAAGTCGGGGCGCACATCAGCCATCGCCTTGACCTTGTCGAGCGGGCCCTTGGCGCGGGCAAGGTCGCCGTACCATTCGGTCGCCTCGCGGCTATAGACGAGGGGCGCGTGGCTGAGCGCCTCGGTGCCGCCGGCGAGGATCATCTCGTGGCTGCCTTCGCGGATGTAGCGGTAGGCAGTGTCGATGCTCTGCATGCCCGAGCCGCAGTTGATCTGGACGGTGAAGGCCACCTGCTGCTCGCCCATGCCGAGCCGCAGGGCGGCGACGCGGGCGGGGTTCATCTCGTCCTGAACGACATTGACGCAGCCGAGGATGACGAGGTCGAAGGCCGTGGCCTCGAAGGGCTGGCGCATCAGTAGTGGGCGGCCGCATTGCACGGCGAGGTCGACGGGGGTGAAGGGGCCGGGGCGGCCGCGGGCGCGCAGGAAAGGCGTGCGGGCGCCATCGACGAGGTAGACGGGTCGGCTCATTCAGCGGCCTCCTTGTTGCCGCCCCAGTCATCGGGGCGGCGCATGTTTGGGAACAGGCGGGCAAGTTCTTCGGGGGTGTAGTCATCCACCGCCACGACGCGCTGCACGGCCTCTTCGACCTCGCGCAACTGGGCGTATTCGGCATCGGAGAGAACACCAGCGTCGAGCGCCTCTTTCGGGGTCTTGCGGATGTCGCGCAGGCGTTTGGCCAGCGGCTCGGCCTCGGTCACGAGGGCATAGGCGCGGTCAAGCAGGCCCAGCCCGCTTTCGGGTGTGGGCTCATGCAGGTCGCGCACCAGACGGTTGCGGGTGTCGGAGGGGTGGTAGATCAGCATGGCGCATTGCTCGGTCACCGTGTCGGAGGGGCCGCGCGGGTGGGCGCGGGGTCGAAGGATCGGGCGCAGAAGCCAGCCCACCCAACGGGCCGGCATATTGGCGATGGTCTCGTCCAGCGCCTGACCGATCCGGTTGAAGCCGGTTTCGGCGGCATGGTGAACGAGGGGCAGGTCGGCCTCGTGGCGGCCTTCATCCTCCCACCGTTTGAGAACGGCGGCGAGCAGGTACATCTCTGACAGGGCGTCGCCGAGGCGGGCGGAGATCATTTCCTTGCGCTTGAGCGCCCCGCCGAGGGTGAGGAAGGCCATGTCGGCGGTCACGGCGAAGGCGGCGGACCAGCGCGACAGGCGGCGGTAGAGGGGGGCGATCTTGCCGGCACCCTCGGGGGCGTCGCCGCGGCCTGTCCACGCAGCCCAGCCGGCGCGGAAAACGGTGCGAGTGGAATGGCCGACATGGGCCCAGAAATGCTTGTCGAAGGCGTCGAGGGATTTTTCCTCGTCCGGCTCTTGCAGGGCCTCGATTTCATCGAGCAGGTGGGGGTGGGCGCGGATAGCGCCCTGACCGAAGATGATCAGGTTGCGCGTGACGATATTAGCGCCCTCGACGGTGATCCCGATCGGGATCGCCCGGTAGGAGGGCAGGAGATAGTTGAGCGGGCCGTCGATCACCGCCTTGCCGGAATGCACGTCCATCGCATCGGTGATGGCGTCGCGCATCCGCGTGGTGGCGTGGTATTTCATGATCGCCGAGATGACGGCGAGCTTGTAGCCCTCGTCGAGCGTTGCCGTGGTGAGGCGGCGGCCGGCATCGACGGTGTAGGCGCTGGCGGCGATGCGGGCCATCGGCTCCTGCACCCCGCCGAAAAGGCCGATTGGCAGGTTGAACTGCTTGCGGATGCGGGCATAGGCGCCGGTGGTGTGGGCGGCCATGGCGGTGGAGGCGGCCGACAGCGAGGGCAGGGAGATGCCGCGCCCGGCGGCCAGCGCGCTCATCAGCATCATCCAGCCGCGGCCGGCATATTCCGGCCCGCCGATGATGTGGTCGAGAGGCACGAAGACATCTTTGCCAGTGGTCGGCCCGTTGAGGAACATGGTGCCCGAGGGCAGGTGCCGGCGACCGGTCTCGACGCCGGGCAGGTCGGTGGGCACGAGGGCGCAGGTGATGCCGATATCTTCGGTCTCGCCCAGAAGGTGATCGGGATCGCGCAGTTTGAATGCTAGGCCCAGCACGGTGCAGACCGGGGACAGGGTAATATAGCGCTTGGCCCAGTTCATACGGATGCCAAGCACTTCCTCGCCGTTCCACTGTCCCTTGCATATGACGCCATCGTCGGTCATCGCCGAGGCGTCGGAGCCCGCGTCCTCGCTGGTCAGGCCGAAGGCGGGGAGTTCCTGACCGCTGGCAAGGCGTGCAAGCCAATCTTTCTTTTGCTCGTCGGTGCCGAATTGCAGGATCAACTCGCCCGGCCCTAGGGAGTTGGGCACCATGACGGTGACGGCAGCCACGACGGAGTGGCTGGCGATGTAGCGGACGACCTCGGAATGGGCATATGCGGAAAAGCCGAGCCCGCCGTGTTCTTTCGGGATGATCATGCCGAAGAAGCCCTTTTCGCGCAGGAAGTTCCACGCTTCGGGCGACAGGTCGGCGGTGTAGTTGTCGATCTCCCAGCTATCGACGATGCCGCAGAATTCGCGGCACGGGCCGTCGATGAACGCCTGCTCTTCCTCGGTCAGCGCGGGCGCCTTCATCGAGCGCAGCATGGACCAGTCGGGTTTGCCGGAAAAAAGCTCGGCCTCGAAATGCACGTCGCCGGAATTGATGGCCTCGGCCTCGGTATCCGAGAGCGTGGGCAAGGCGCCCTTGGCCCATTTGAATATCGGCTTGGTGATGTAGTTCTTGCGAAACGACACTATGCGACCCTCCTGCAAGTTGGAAACGCACGGGTCAGCGCGTGAGTTCCTTGTTGATCCGACGCGCCGGCGGGTTTTCCGGTTATGCGGCGAAAAGGCTGCGGATTTTGGCTGAAACCCGCCGGTGAGCCGACGCCGCGCGCTATTGGCCGGGCGTTTCCAGCCGTTGCCGCAGAGCATCGACGATGGGCTCGTCGGATTGCGCCAGAATGCCGCGTTTTTTCATCTGATCCGCCGCGGTGAGGGCGAGGCGGAGGGTGTCGTCGGTATCGTCGCCGGCCTCGATCACGCCCTTGTAGGCGACCAGTTGGTCGCGCTGCCATCTGGCGTTCGTCGGATCGGCGGCGACGAGCTTTCGGGAGATCGAGAGGCTTTCGGAATAGGCGGCGAGGGCGGCGTCTGTGGCGCCCGCCGCCATGTGCGCCTCGCCGATCTTGCGCAGGGTGACGGCGGTGAAGCGCCGGGTTGTCAGGTCGTCGGGCTCAGCCTCGCGCGTCTTGATCATCCGGGCGAGGCTGGATTGGTATTGCCTGAGCGCCGCGCCGGGGTCGCCTGCGGCGAGGTGGGCGTCGCCGAGGTTCTCTTCGGTGATGGCCACCACGCGGCGCCAGCGCGGGTTGCCGGGGTCCTGTTCCAGCAGGACGGACATGACGGAGAGTTCCTGCCGGTAGGCCGCCACCGCGTCGTCATGGGCGGCCATGCGCATGTAGGCGTTGCCGATCAGCTCGTGGCTGATGCCGAGGACGAAGCGCCAATCGCCGTTCTGCGGGTCGGTCGCGACCAGTTTCTCGCGGAGTTTCAGGCTGTTGTGGTAAAGGTCGAGCGCGGCGTCGGTTTCCTGTTTGTCCATGAGGACGCCGGCGAGGTGATCCTGCGTGAAGGAGAGGAAGCGGTTCAGTTCCATGTCGGTCGGGCTGGCATCGCGCAGCGGTGTCATGCGGTCGAGGCTGTGCCGGTAGTAGGCCATGGCCTCGTCGAGGTCGCCACGGTCATGGGCCAGCCGCCCGAGCCGTTCGTCGGCGACCGACAGATCGCGGAGCCAGCGGGCATTGGTGGGATCGGCCGCCGAGAGCCGGGAGACGATGGCATGCTTGGCCTCGTAGGCAGCGGTGGCGGCGGGAATATCGCCGATGCGGGTCAGGATGTCGCCGAGGCGTTCGTGGCTGATGCCGAGGACGTATTGCCAGTCGGCATTGGCCGGGTCCGTGGCGGCAAGGGTGGTGCGTAGGGCGAGGCTGGCCTGGAATTTCTCGCGGGCCTCGGGCAGCTTGTTCTGAAGCGCGTAGACGTCGCCCATCCGGTCGAGCGTGATGGAGGTGAAGCGCTTGAGTTCGTGGTCCTGAGGATGCGCCTCGCGGATCGGGATCATGCGGTCGAAGCTGGCTTTGTAATGTGCCAGCGCGCGGTCGAGATCGCCGCGTTCGAGAAGGATATCGCCAAGCCGCTCGTCGCTGATCGACAGATCCCTTTGCCAGCGGTAGCCGGCGGGCTGTGACGCTATCATGCGGGTGCCGAGGCGGTGCTTGTCGAGGAAATAGGTCTCGGCGGCGGCGAGATCGCCCTGCCGCTGATGAATCCGGCCGAGGCGTTCGTAGCTGTTGCTCAGCGCGAACTTGATCTCTTCGTCGTCCGGGCCTTGCCCGGCCAGCGTCTCGCGTACCGCGTGGCCGGCGCGGTAATGCTCGAAGGCTTCGGTGATGCGGCCCTGTTCGAGCAGCACGTCGCCGAGATTGTCGCGGGAAAGCGCAAGGGTGAGGTGCAGGTCGGTATTGTCCGGGTGCTGTTCGCTGGCGGTTTGCGACAGGGCGAGCTGGGTTTCGAAGACCTTGGCGGCGTCGGGCAGGTTGCCGATGGTGACATTGATGCGGCCGAGCGCGCCGAGGGCGGCAAGCTGTTGCTGGCGGGCGTCGGGCGGGATCAGGTCGGTGTCCACCTCGGCAAAGAGGGCGAGGGCCTTTTCATAATCGGCCATCGCCAGCTGGTAGCGGAGTTCGGCCTGCGCGGCGCCGCCGTTGAGGTAGTGGGTCGCCGCCTCGGACAGGGTGCGTTCGAGGAGGTTGGCCTTGAGGGTGTCGCGCGAAGTGGCGTCGATCTCGGCGGCTTCGGTCAGCTTGGCGCGGGCGGTCTCGAAGGCTCCGAGGGCCAGTTGCTCCTCTGCCTGCTGGCGCAGGTCGGTGACGCGGTCGTCGCCGGCGCGCAGGGTACGAAGCTCGTTGCGGACCTTGGTGAAGGCGCTGGCGGCCTCGGTCAGCTTGTCGCTGCGTTGCTGACGGTTGAGTCCGGCGAGGTCGGAGCCGATGAGGGCGCCGTAGAGCGGCGCGAGCGGCACGTCGGCGGTGCTGGCGACACGCTCGACATCCTGCCGGACGGTGTCGTCGATCTCGGCCATGGCGAGGAGCAGGCGCTCGCGCTCGGGCAGGTCGCCGGGTGTGGCGCTGACGAAATAGAGGCCCGGCAGGCCGCTTTCGACATAAGGCAGCTGAACGCCGCGGGTGCGGTCGTAGACGTCCTGCTGCACGAGGGTGAGGGCGGTGCGCAGTTCCAGCCCGCCGGTGCCGAGGTGGCGGACAAGGGCGGCGGCGAAGGGGGAATTGTCGCCCTCGCCGTCGAGCGCGCCCTGGCCCGGGGCGGCGGCGAAGGCGTAGACCAGCCTGTCGGCCCGTCCGATGCGGCCGAGGCCCGGGCTGATCGCGGCCTCGAGGCTGAAGGCGCCGCGCGTGGTATCGGCGAACGGCACGCCGAAGGCATCGGTGCGGCAGGCGTCGATCAGCAACAACCCGGCGCGGGCCCCCGACACGGCGGCAACCACGTCGGCCAGCGGCAAAGCCGTGGCCTTGAGTTCCTCGACGTCTCCGGCGGCGGCATCGCGGGCGAAGAGCAGGTTCTCGCCCGCGACTTCCATGCCGTGGCCGGCGAAGTAGACGACCGCCAGATCGGCATCGAGCGCATCCTCAGCGAACTGGTCCAGCGCCTGGGACAGGCGGTCGCGGTCGCGGTCGGTGACCATGTCGACCTGAAAGCCGAGATCGTAGAGCGTCTCGTCCATCGAACGGGCGTCGTTGCGGGGATTCTTGAGGGGGCGGAGCGCGTCGTATTCGCCCACCCCGATGACCAGAGCGATGCGGGTCTCGGCAAGGGATGCCGAGGTCCAGATTACCAGTACGATGGCGGCCACCAGTACTCGCACGCACGTCTCCCGGGCCCGAGGTTCAGGGCGAGTATCCGCTGTTTGCAGTGTTGCCGCAAGGCGGGCGGGGGGCAGATGAAGCGATTGTGAGGTTTCGTTTTCCGGGCCTGTCCTTTCGGCGGTACGGGCCGGCGGTTGCCCTAGCGGTGGGGGGCCGGTATCCGGCCAAACTCCAAAGCCAGATGATCTATGAAGGCGCGCAAGGCCGGGGCGGTGGCCGTCTCACGCGAGAATACCGCGTAGATCGTGCCCTCGACCGTCGAGTGGTCCGGCAGGACGCGCTCGAGCCTGCCGGCGGCGATGCTGTCTGCGCAGGTGTGGTCTGGCAGAAGGGCCACGCCCAGCCCCCGGATGGCGGCCTGTTCCAGGGTCTTCGCGTTGCCAGTGACCAGCCGTGGAGACACGCGGACGACATGCGCGTCGCCCTGCCGGTCATAGAGCTTCCAGTCGCCGCCGTCGCCGGGCAGGGCAAGTGTCGGCACAAGGGCAAGGTCCTGCGGCCGGTCCATGGCGATGCTCTCGCGCAGCAACTCGGGCGAGGCAGCGAGTACGCCGCGGGTCAGGCCGAGACGGCGCACGACGAAAGACGCACCCGCCTCCATCCGGGTTCTGGCGCGGAGCGCGATGTCGACGTTGTCGGCGATCAGGTCGACGGGGCGTCCGGTGACCTGAAGGTCGATGGCAACTTTCGGGAAGGTCTCGAGGAACCTGAGCAGGATATCCTCGAGCAGGTCGTCGAGCAGGCCCGGCGGGCAGCTGATCCGGACAAGCCCGGACGGTCCGCCCGTCGCGGCGGCGGCAAAACGGGCGGCGTCGAACGCCTCGACCATCTCCTTGCCATGCGCGGCCACGATGCGGCCGATTTCCGTCGGCCGCATGTTGCGGGTGGTGCGCTCCAGCAGGCGGACGCCAAGGTCTTCCTCGAGCCGCGCGATGGCCTTGCTGAGGGTGCTTTTCGGGATTCCGAGTTCCCGGGCCGCGGCGACGAACGATCCTTTCTCGGTCACTTTCCGAAAGCGCGCGAGGTCATCGAGGCTGGGGGTTCTGGGCATGGGATTGTGCATCTGGAGAGACAGTGAAGCGCCGTTGGCCAGTATAGTAGGGAGGGGTGGTGCGCCATAGGTTTCTTTCCATCCATTGGAAGGAAGACAGATATGACTGATACCGCCCCTGTCCGGCTGTTGATCGTTTATTACAGCAGTACCGGCAACACCTATCAGATCGCACAGGAAATCGCCGCCGGCGCCGAAGGCAGCGGTGCCGAGATCCGGCTTCTAAAGGTGCCGGAACTAGCGCCGGATGCGGCGATCGACGCCAACCCGGCGTGGCGAAAGCATCTCGACGCGACGCGGGAGGTACCGGACGCGAGCCACGAGGATCTCGACTGGGCGGACGGGTTCGTCTTCGGCACGCCCACGCGGTTCGGATTGCCCGCCGCACAGCTCAAGCAATTCATCGACACCTGTGGCGGGCCGTGGATGAACGGGCAGTTGACCGACAAGGTGGTCAGCGCCTTCACCGGCGCGGGGAACGTCCATGGCGGCCAGGAGTCGACGCTGCTGTCCCTGCACAACGCGTTCTACCATTGGGGCGCGATCATCGTGCCGCCCGGCTATACCGATGCGTCGCTCTATGCCGCCGGTGGTAACCCATATGGCACGAGTTTCACCGACGGGCGGGGCGAGCCGTTGCCAGATGTGACGCTGGCCGCGGCCCGCCATCAGGGCGCGCGGACGGCGAAGTGGGCCAAGGCCGCAAGAGGCGCCCGGACGGCGTGAGTGTTCCGTCGAGGTGCCCGCCAGCCACGTGGTGTTCCTGAAACCGCCGGAAGCGGTGGCGGTCGTCATCGACACGGCCGCCCGGTCCTTCAGCGGAAGCGGATCCTTCGCAAGGGCCCGTGGCGGGAAGACCCTTGCCACAGGCCTTTGGCGCCTTCGCCCCTCACGTCCAGAGATGGAGCCAGACATGACACCTAACCCCTTCAGGTCCGTCTTTTACTGGGCCGCCATCCTGATGCTGGTGTCGGTGGCCGCGTTCCTTCTGGCCGCATGGATCGTCAACAGGGCCACGTTCGGCAGCAGCGGACCCATTGCAGGCCGTGAGGTCGCAAGGCAACCGCAGGGCGTGCAGCAGACGGCGCGCGTTGTTCCCTTCGACAACGTGCAGATGCGGGGCAATCCCGGGTCGCACGGGAAGCCGACCGGGGCATCCGGTCTGAATGGTTCGTCCGGCAGGTGCTGACCTTGCGAAGGCATTGCGCCGGCTGATGCATAAAGCAAAGCCGGGGCCGGCAGCGCTGCCGACCCCGCGCCCGGTCTTACGCGCCGGTGTCGGCGAGGGTCGGTTGCGCGTCCGCCATCCCGTGCTCGAGGCGGATCATCTCGGCGGCGCGCTCGCCGATGACGACACAGGGGGCCATGGTGTTGCCGACGGTGATCCGGGGCATGATCGAGGCATCCGCGATGCGCAGGTTCTCGATCCCGTAGACCTTGAGCTGATGGTTGACGACGGATTGCTCGTCGCGGCCCATCTTTGCGGTGCAGGACTGGTGCCAGTAGGTGACGGCCGAGTTGCGGATGTAATCGGCCATTGCCGCCCGATCCCTATTGCCGGGCGAGACTTCTTTGGTGACCAGCGGGGCGAAGGCCGCGTTGTTGCCAATCTCGCGGCACATCTCGATCGCGGTGAAGGCGGTCTCCACGTCTTCGGGCTCGGAGAGCGAGTTCGGCTCGATCAGGATCGGGTCGTCGCTGTCCGGTCCGGACAGTCTCAGGCGCCCCCGGCTTTTCGGCTGTGCGAGCCCGGTGAACATCGTCCAGCCATGTTCTGGCGTTTCCACACCGGCCTCTTCGGGAGCGGGAACCGGGAATTCGAGCTGGCATTGCAGGATGTCCGGCTGTTGCAGCTTGGCGTCGCTGCGCCAGTAGAGGGTCGCCTCGCAGCCCCCGCCGCCTGTGGCTTCGGCCTTGCGATAGGCCCACGTGCATCCGAAGGCGAGGTGGTCCTGATGGTTGCGCCCGACGCCGCGGAGGTTGGCGACGGTCTTGATCCCGTGCGGTTTCAGCTCGTCTTCCGGGCCGATACCGGACTGCATCAGCACCTTGGGCGTATGTACTGCGCCAAGCGACAGGACGGTTTCACACCGTGCCCGGAAACGGCGCGGGCTGCCATCAAGCAGGACCTCGACGCCCACGACCTTGGTCCCCTCCAGCAGCAGACGCGAGACCAGCGCGCCGGTCAGGACGGTCAGGTTGGGTTGGTGCATGACGCGGTGGGTATAGGACCGGAAAACCGACTCCCGCCGGCCGTTTCGGATGCGCAGATCGGCAATGGCGGCCCCGCCGGGCCCCTCCATCATCCGGCCGTTCGGGCTGTCGAAGACGGGTATCCCCATGTTGCCCGCCGCCTCGAGCATGGCCCGGGCGACAGGTTGCGGAGTGGCGGGCTGTTCGACGTGGATCGGTCCGCCCGTGCCGCGCCTCAGGGGGTCGGGGGCGCCCTGCCAGTTTTCGATCCGGCGGTAATGATTCAGGACCGACTCGTAGCCCCAGCCGGGGTCGCCGGATTCTGCGGCGAAATGGTTCCAATCGGACCGGTGGCCGCGGGCCCAGACCATGACGTTGATGCTCGAGCCGCCGCCCAGCCCCTTACCCATGCTGAGCGGCAGACGCCGCCCGCCAAGTGTCGGGGCAGGTTGGCCCGTGAACCCCCAGTCGCGTTCGCTTCCGAGGTTCAGCGGCCAGAGCGCCGGGTTGCTGACCGTATCGGCCACGTCATGCCCGCCGGCCTCCAGCAGAAGGACGCGGGCGTCGGGGGTTTCGGCCAGCCGGGCGGCCACGACCGAGCCGCTGGTTCCGGCGCCGCAGACGATGAAGTCATACTCGGGGAAGAGGTTCCGGCGCAGGGCCGCCTGGTTGGTCTCGACGGCGCTGTCATGGTCGGAAGGGGTAGGATTGTAAGTCATCCTGGTGGTCTCCGTGGATGGGGTTGAGGTGCGATGCCGGCGGGCTTTGACGGCCTTTCGTTCACGGGGGAACGGTTGGCTCGGGGCGGGCCACGTCAGCCGCCGCGATCTATGAGATGCGGCGGGTTGCGGGTAGGCGGCATGATTGCGTTTCAGCGTTCACCGGGGTGAACAATCGGCGGAGGCATCGCGAGCGGGTGCTACCGCCTTGGGGTTAGGGGGCCTTGGGCTGCGGGGCGGGGCGTCAGACGGTGGGAACGGTTCCGCCATCGATGACGTGTTCGGTGCCGGTGATCGCGGCGGCGCGGTCGGAGGCGAGAAACGCGATCAGGTTGGCGACTTCGTCGGGGCGGGCCGGGCGGCCGAGCGGGATGCCGCCAAGGGACCGCATGACGATCTCCTTGCCGCCCTCGTAATCGGTGCCGCTCTCGGCGGCGAGGCGTTCTGCCAGCCGGACAGAGGCTTCGGTCTCGATCCAGCCGGGCGAGACGCGCAAGACGCGCAGGCCCTTGGGCGCAACCTCCTTGGAGAGGCTCTTGCTGTAGGCGGCAAGCGCCGCCTTGGCCGCGGCGTAGGCGGTGGTGGCTTCGGGCAGGGGCATGACACGCTGGATCGAGGTGACGTGAATGATCACGCCGCGCCCTTGGGCCACCATCTCGGGCAGCAGGAGGCGGTCGAGCCGGACGGCGGGAAACAGGTTCAGCTCCAGTTCCTTGTGCCATTGCTCGTCGGTGAGGGCGGCATAGCCGCCGGCGGGGGCGGAGGATCCGCCAAGCATGTGAACGATGATGTCCACGCCCCCGAACGTGTCCCGGACCGCTTGGGCGACGAATTCACTGCCCTCGGGGGTCGTCAGGTCGGCGGCGACGAAGGCGTCGGCATTGGTTGACTCGGGGTGTGAGCGGGCGGTGGTCAGGACGCGGGCGCCCGATTGGCGGAACAGATCGACGGTCGCCGCGCCGGCGCCCTGAGTGCCGCCGGTGACGAGGACGCGGGTGGCGGTCAGGCTGAGGAAATCGGTCATTTGAGGCTCTCCGTGTGGTTGGCCCGGCGATGTCCGGCGTTGGCGTCGGAAGGGCGCGGGGGGCTTGGAATTGTGATGCGGGGCAGGGGGTTCTGCCTCAGAGGTCCGGTATCTACTGTGCGGGGAGTGTTTCGATAACTGGGATAAATCGGGATGGGGTGTTGGGATAATCGGGACAACCGGGCTGGGCCGGTATTGTCCTGAAAATCGAAATGCCAGATGCGGATTTGTCCCGATTATCAAGCGGGTGGGGCGGGGTTAGGTTGATGTCGGGCGGCGGTAATTGCCGTTGCCTACGCTGTGAAACCGGAAAGGAGACCCCCATGGCAATTGATCTACCGCAGGTGATCGCCGAGTATTTCGTGGCCGACAAGAACGGCGATGTTAAGGAAATTTGTCAATGTTTTTCGGAGGATGCGGTGGTTGTTGACGAAGGTAATACATATGCGGGGCGGGAGGCGATCCGGCAGTGGATGGCGAACGCGTCGACGCAGTACACCTATACGGTCGAGCCGTTTGCGATTTCCGAAGAGGGCGAACGGACCGTCGTCACCAGCCATCTGGTCGGCAATTTTCCGGGCAGTCCCGTTGATTTACGGTACTATTTCGTGTTGCGCGACGACCGGATCGCGGCGCTGGAAATCGTTCCGTGACAGGTGGGACGGGGGAGATCACATGCCCCTTTTCCGGGGGCGGCGGGGTCTTTCAGCGCCGGGAGTCCGACGTCGGTATAACGTCGGTATTTTGTCGGTATTGCGTCGGTGCGGGGGAGGTGGGCGAAAGCCGGGCGCGGGACGGAAGGCCTTGGACCGGGGGCGGCCGGGGCCGAGGATCGAAGACCTAGACCGAAACGCTTTTCAACAGGTCGTCCCGTCCCAGCGTCTCCTTTCGCCCGCTCAGCCGGACTGTTCCGCGTTCGAGCACGTAGAAGGCGTCGCCAAGATCGTAGGCGAAGCTGAAATACTGTTCGACCAGCACGATGGCCATGTCCGCCTTTTGCCGCAGATGAGCGATGACGCGCCCGATCTGCTGAATGATGTTGGGCTGGATGCCTTCGGTCGGTTCGTCGAGCAGCAGGAGTTTGGGTTTCGCGATCATGGCACGGGCGATGGCCAGTTGCTGCTGCTGCCCGCCGGAAAGGTCGCCGCCGCGGCGACCGAGGAAATCCTTCAGGATCGGGAAGAGTTCGAAGACCTCGTTCGGGATGCGGTGTTCTGATCCCGGCAGGCAGGCGAAACCGGTTTCGAGGTTCTCGCGGACCGTGAGCAACGGAAAGATGTCGCGCCCTTGGGGGACGTAGCCCACGCCCTTGCGGGCCAGCGCGTGGGCGGTGGCGCGCTGAACCGGCTCGCCATCCAGCGTGTAGGAGCCGCCGGAAAAGCCGTGTGTGCCGGATATCGCCTTGAGCAGGCTGGTCTTGCCCACCCCGTTCGTGCCCATCACGCAGGTCACCTCGCCGCGCCGGGCGACCATGTCGATGCCATTGAGGATCTGGCTGCCGCCGTAATGCAGTGTCAGACCTTTGGTTCTGAGGATTTCATCGCCCGAGATAGACATCGATCACCTTTTCGTTCTGGGTCACATGGTCGATTGAGCCCTCGGCCAGCACCGAGCCTTCATGCAGGACCGTCACCTTGCAATCCAGCCGGCGGACGAATTCCATGTCATGTTCGACCACCACGACGGCGCGGGTCTTGGCGGCCTCGCGCAGGATATCGGTGGTGTGCTCGCGCTCGGTGGGGGTCATCCCCGCCGCCGGCTCGTCGACAAGCAGGAGGCGCGGCTCCTGCGCCAGCAGCATGCCGATCTCCAGCCATTGCTTTTGTCCGTGGCTGAGTTCGCCCGACTTGCGATACAGCGCGCCGGACAGGCCGATCTCTTCGGCGAGTTCGACGATCTTGGCGTGATCGTCTTTGTCCGGCCGGAAGGCCAGCACGCTGAGCGGTCCGCGTGCCTTGTTCAGCGCCATCATCAGGTTGTCGGCGACCGATTGGTCCTCGAACACCGTGGGCCGCTGAAACTTGCGCCCCACGCCGGCCTGGGCGATGCGGCTTTCGTTCATGGACAGAAGCGAGACCCCCTTGTCGCCATAGCTGACGCGGCCTTCGTCCGGCTTGGTCTTGCCGGTGATGATGTCCATGAAGGTGGTCTTGCCTGCACCATTTGGTCCGATCACGGCGCGAAGTTCCCGTTCGGCGATCTGGAAGGAGAGATTGTTGATCGCCTTGAACCCGTCAAATGACACGGAGACGCCGGAGACCTCGAGGAGCGTGCTCATTTATCGGCCTCCCGTTCGCGCAGCGCGCCCTGATCGGGCCCGAGGTCGGCCCCGTGCCGGTTCGGCGCGCTGCGGTCGACAAGGATATCGACCAAGCCGCCGATGCCCTTGGGCGCGAAGAGCGTGACCAGCACGAAGGACAGGCCCAGCAGCACGGTCCACCAGTCGACCCACTGGATGCGGTAGAATCCGAGGTTGATGTCAGGGGCCTGTCCGCCCGTGAACCATGTCGACAGAAGCGACACGAATGCCGCGCCGATGACGGCCCCGTACAGTCGTCCTCGTCCGCCTATGGCAACCCAGACGGCAAGGTAGATCGAGGCGATGGGCGCCATCTCGGTCGGGTTGATGATGCCGGCCTGCGGATAATAGAGCGCGCCGGCTATCCCCGCGATGATCGCCGTCAGCGTGAAGACGAACAGCTTGAAGGCTTCCACCGGGTAGCCGAGGAAGCGCACCCGCGCCTCGTCATCCCGGATCGCGCGGATGACGGAGCCGAACTTGCCCGAAACGATCCAGGCGCAAAGTATGTAACCGGCACCTAGGGCAAAGGCCGATCCCCAGAAGAACCAGATCGACACGGTTGCCTGTGGCAGAGAATCGAGGCCGGGCAGGTTCTGAAGGCCCGAGAGGCCGTTGTTTCCGCGCAATCCGCTGTCGTTCTGGAAAAGATGGAGCGACAGCGCGAGCGTCATCGCCTGTGTCAGGATCGACAGGTAAACGCCGGTTACCCGGCTGCGGAAGGCGAGCCAGCCGAAGACCAGTGCCAGCAGGCCCGGCACCAGCACGACGAAGGCCAGCTGGATCGGCAGGGAGTGGGCGAAGGCCCAGACCGGGGGAAATTCTGACGCGCCGACCACGCCGAAAATCTGAGTGGCGATGCCGTCCGATATTTCCTGCGTCGTCGGCGGCAGGTCGGACGCGGCGAGGCTGTCGACCACGATCAGGCGCGTGCGCTCGTACATCAGCCACATGCCGATGGCGTAGCCCCCGAGCCCGAAGAAGGCCATGTGCCCCAGCGACAGGATTCCGCAATATCCCCAGACAAGGTCCATCGCCAGCGCCACGAGGCAAAGGCAGAGCGTCTTGCCCAGCGTCTTGACGAAACTGGTGGAAATCGCGCCGATGCCGAAGCCTTCCGACAGGATGGTGACGCCGAGCGTGAACAGCCCCAGCACGGCGAGGAACACCAGCACCGAGGGGAACCTCAGGGCAAGTGGCGTGCGCGCGCGGCCGGCGGAAAGGCCTGTCTCGCTCATCTCACGCCTCCGCCGCGCGGCCCTTGAGGGCGATGATGCCCCGCGGCCGGAACTGGATGAAGAGGATGATGAAAAGGATCATGTAGGTCTGCGCCGCAAGCGTGTTCGAGGGGTTCAGCCACTCGATACCCTTCTGCACCGAGCCCACCAGCGTGGCGCCCAGAAGCGTGCCCCAGATATTGCCGACCCCGCCGACAACGACCGTCATGAAGGATTGCACGATATAGTCGGCGCCCATTTCCGAGGTCACCTTGGCGTAGAGCCCGATGGCCACGCCCGCGATACCGGCGATGCCGGAACCGAAGCCGAAGGTCAGCATGTTGATCCGGTCCGGGTTGATCCCCATCGACGCCGCCATGCGCGGGTTCTGTGTCACGGCACGCACCTCGAGCCCCAGCCGCGTGCGGTTCATCACCAGCAGGAACATGGCGAGGAACAGCAGGGCCAGTACGAAGATCGCGATGCGGATATAGCTGATCGCGACAATGTCGTTGAACACAAGCGATCCGTCGAGCCAGTCGGGCGAGGTCAGCGGACGGGCCTGCGTGCCGAAGATGTTCTTGGCGATCTGCTGAAGTGCGATGGAAATGCCGAAGGTGGCCAGAAGGGTCTCCAGCGGGCGGTGATAGAGCCAGCGGATCACCAGCCGCTCCATCGCCACACCGGCCGCGAAGGTGATGGCGAAGGCCAGCGGCAGGGCAAGGATGATCGACAGCGTGTAGTCGGGGACGATCTGTTGGACGACGTAACCGGTATAGGCCCCCATCATGATGAATTCGCCATGTGCCATGTTGATCACGCCCATCACGCCGAAGGTGATGGCAAGGCCGATGGCGGCGAGGAAATAGATCGAGGCCAGCGAGAGCGCGTCGAGGCCGAGGTCGAGAGCCTGGTTCACGGTGACCTTGTTCTCGATGCTTTGCAGCACGGCCGCGGCGGCCAGCGCGATCTCTGGCGGTGCGCCGATATAGCGCTCGAAAAAGACCTGAGAATCTATCGCGGCGTCGACATCGGATTCCCTGGCCACGGGGTCCACGACGCCGGTTTCCGCCAAAGCGGCGTAGGCCATGTCGCGGGCCGCTTCGCTATCGAGCGTGGCCACCTCGACACCCGCGACCGATCCGTCCCTGATGTGCGCCACGAGGGCTGCACGCTTGTCAGCCCGGCTGATGCGCGGCTTGTTGATGCCTTCCGATACGAGCAGGTCATAGGCGGCCTCACGCGGGAGGGCCTCGCTGCCCGGGTCAAGCTCGCGGGCCACATCAGGGCTGTCGGGCAGCTCGGCCGCAGTCTCCAGCCGGGTGGCCAGCAACGGGTTCAGCGTGGCGCGCACATCGACGCCGAGATCGCCGCGAAAGCTCTCGATTGCGGCGATGCGGGTGGTTTCGTCCTCTTCGAAACGGATGGTCAGCAGCCGTTCGAGCCGGTCCATGCGGGCGGCGAGGCCGGGATGGTCTTCTGTCTCGACGGCCTTGCGGAGGGCGGGAAGATGGCTGGCCTCGGCGTCGCGCTCGATGGCGGCGAGGGCCTGTCTGCGCATACCGGCATCGGGATCGGTCAGTTGGAACTGCACGAGCGCCGCGCCGATCATGCCGCGGATACCGGAATTGGGCTTGAGCTGGTCGTAATCGTCATCGGAGGCTTCGCCGATTTCCGAGCCGTCGGCGAAATCGAAGATCCGCAACGTGTCCCGGTCGATCTCCTCGGCATAGACGAAAAGGCCGGTCGCCTCGTTCTGCCACATTTCCTTGTTCTGCCACTTGGCCAGAACCAGCCGCGCCTCGGGCAGCCCGCTGGCCGCGAGCGCGTCGATCGCCGGACCGATCGTGCGGCGCGAGCTTTTGGCGATGATGTCGGCATGTTCCTGCAAGACGTGCTGGATCGGCGCTTCGGCGTCCTGCGCAGTGGCTGGCAGGGCGAGGCAAAGCAGCGCAAGGCTGAGACGAACCAAGTTGAGCATCCGGAAACCCTTTGGGTGGCCGGAGGGCGAAAGGCCGCCCCCCGGTGATGTCAGGTGTTGGTCAGGACAGGATCAGTAGTTCGACTTGATCTGAACGCAGGACTCGGTCGAGGTGTTGTACATCCCGCATTCGAGCTCCTTCCAGTCCGAGACCAGAACCGCCGATTCCGGCAGGAAGTCGGTCCAGGCATCGCCCGGCACTTCCTCGGTCTGGCTGATGATGTCGAACTGGCCGTCGTCCTGGATCTCGCCGATCAGCACCGGCTTTGCGAGGTGGTGATTGGGCAGCATGACGGCGGTGCCGCCGGTCAGGTTCGGGAATTCCTGCCCGTACATGGCGGCGCGCACGTCATCGACTTCGGTGCTTTCGGCCGCGGTCACCGCGTTCACCCACATGTTGAACCCGATATAATGGGCCTCCATCGGGTCGTTGGTAACACGGTCATCGCCCATCCGGGCCTTCCACGCGGCGACCCATTCCTCGTTCGCCTCGGTATCGGCGGACTGGAAGTAGTTCCACGCGGCGAGGTGGCCGACGAGGTTGGTGGTGTCGAGGCCGGACAGCTCTTCCTCGCCGACCGAGAAGGCGACGACGGGGATATCATCGGCCGACACGCCTGCCGCGGCGAGTTCCTTGTAAAAGCCCACGTTGGCATCGCCGTTGATCGTCGAGATCACGCCGACTTTCTTGCCGTCGGCCCCGAGCGCCACGACGTCGGACACGATCTTGGACCAGTCGGAGTGGCCGAAGGGCGTGTAGTTGACGAAGATGTCGTCCTCGGCAATGCCCTTGGAGATCAGGTAGCTTTCAAGGATATTGTTGGTCGTGCGCGGATAGACGTAGTCGGTGCCCAGAAGCGCGAATTTTTCGACGCCCAGTTCCTCGAGGAAGTAGTCTGTCGCCGGAATGGCCTGCTGGTTCGGTGCGGCGCCGGTGTAGAACACGTTCTTGGAGCTTTCCTCGCCCTCGTACTGTACCGGGTAGAAGAGCAGGCCGTTGAGTTCCTCGATCACAGGCAGAACCGATTTGCGGCTGACGCTGGTCCAGTTGCCGAAAATCACGTCGACCTCGTGCACGGTGAGCAGCTCGCGCGCCTTCTCGGCGAAGAGCGGCCAGTCGGAGGCCGGATCGACCACGACGGCCTCGAGCTCGCAACCGAGCACGCCGCCCTCTTCGTTCTGCTGCTCGATCAGCATTTCCATCGTGTCCTTGAGGGTCGTCTCCGAGATGGCCATCGTGCCCGAGAGAGAGTGCAGCACACCGACCTTGATCGGGCATGCGACTTCCGCAGCCGCAGGCAGAGTTGCGGCGAACAGCGCGGCAGCGGCAGTCGCGGACAAAAGCTTTGTCGACATTTCCATTTCCTTCGTGAATGTCGCGCGGTGAACCTTGCCAAGCACAATCCCGGCACCCAAGTTGTCCCCCACGCAATTATCGTTGCGTAGTGCGGTGGTGACTTGGAGTGAGCGCCAGCACCATCGCACGTCCCTTGTGCGGCATGAGTTGTGCGGCACGACCGCGAGACTGACGTGTTTCCCGAAGCGGCAGCCATACATTCGCCTGTTCGGCCGGGCATTTGGGCCGCCTTGCATTTTTTTTAACCGGGCGGCGTGGATATGCCCGCTTTTCACGCAAAGCGGTATTGATTTCAGGGTTGGAACGGGTGGTGCGGCCATGTGGGAGCAGGCGCGTGATCGACGGATCGACCACCGACAGTGCCGTCACTTAGCGCCGGGCGTTGAGCACGAAGCCGAGAACCGGCGTTTGAAGCGCGAGCTCTCGGGTGAGCGAGGAGCGTGATATCCGCAAAAAGGCCACGACGTACTTTGCGCGGCCCAAAGAACCGTTAAGCAGGCATCCGCTGGAAGATGCGCGCCAAACCGAGCGGATCTGGCTGGCCTCGGCCGACAGCGGCAAGGGTTACGGTTGCCGCAAGCTTGCTGATGTGAAGAAGATTTGGCTGGGGTGGTAGCAGCCATAATCAATTCCATCGTGTTCCGCAGATTTCCAGTAAGTTACTAACAAAATATGATATACAAGCTTTTGACATTCCGGTACGTTCCCAGAGGTGCTCTAAACTTCCCACATTTTTGGTGGGAATTTTGGTGGGAAGAAATTGGTCAAAGAGAGGTGGCCGGTGGGAACGCGTCTGACCGCGAGAGCAGTTGAGAACGTTGGTCCGGGACGACACTCAGACGGTTCCGGTTTTGGACTTATGCTCTGGGTGTCTGAGACCGGCGCCCGGACATGGGTGCAGCGTATTCGCATAAACGGACGACGTCGAGACATAGGGATAGGCGGTTACCCTCTTGTCACACTTGCCGATGCCAGGAACATCGCCTTCGAAAACAAGCGGGCAGTTCAGCAGGGACGAGATCCAATAGCGGAGAAACGAAAGGCTCAGGCGGATGCGGCCCGGCGGCTGACTTTTGCAGAAGCCGCCGAGCGTGCCCGGGATGAACTGACGCCATCCTGGAAGGGAAAGAAGGAAACGCAGGCGTTTCTGTCGTCTTTGAAAACATATGCCTTTCCATATTTTGGAAACTACGACATTGCTGCTGTTACGTCGGCGGATATCAGGCGCGCTGTTCTCGCGTGCCGGAAAAAGGTCCCGAACCTGAGCGTAAAGGTGCAGCATCGGATTCTCAGTGTTTTCAAATGGTCGGTCGCCGAAGGACTTCGGGATGACAATCCTGCAAGGAGTGAGGCGCTGGCGCTACCGAAGCTGGAGCGGAAGCAGAAGAACAATCGTGCTTTGCCGTATGAGGAGGTGTCGAATGCCATCGAGACCGTGATGGCTTCGAAGGCCTGGAACGCCACGAAGCTAGCTCTCGAATTCACGATCTTGACCGCGGCGCGTTCAGGTGAAGTGCGGGGCGCTCGATGGGAAGAGATCGACTTGGACGCTGCCATATGGACGATCCCGCCGGAGCGGATGAAAATGGGGCGCGAACACCGGGTTCCGCTTTCACCACGGGCCTCGGAGGTTCTGCTCGAGGCATTGGCCCTTCGTGATGACTCAGGGCTGGTGTTTCCGTCCGTACGGGGGAAGCAACTCAGCGATATGACATTGTCAAAACTTGTGAAGGAACTCGGCGTAAACAGCACAGTTCACGGCTTTCGGTCGTCGTTCCGGACTTGGGCGCAGGAGCAAACGAATGTGCCGGGCGAGGTGGCCGAGGCCGCGTTGGCCCACGTGAAAGCCGACAAGGTAGAGGCCGCCTATGCCCGCTCCGACTTGTTCGAGAAGCGACGCAATCTCATGGCTGAATGGGCTGACTACCTTCAAGCAACCAAATCGAAGGTCGGGGACCGCCAGCAATGAACAAAATGAATAAAGGCCCATGCGACACGGCGACATGTGAGACACAAGCGACATGGACGATCCCCGCTGATCGCTCAATACAGGGGCGTCCGCACAATGTTCCCATCTCGGCCCGGGCCATCGAAATCCTTCGTGAGGCGCAGAGTCTAATGACGGCACGGGCCTGGTCTTCCCAAGCATCCGTGGCAAGGCGCTCTCGGACATGACGCTCTCGAAGCTGGTGAAGGAGCTCGGCTTCGACGTCGACGTGCACGGTTTTCGGACCTCGTTCCGGACTTGGGCACAGGAGAAGACGGACTACCCCCGCGAAGTTCAGGAGGCAGCATTGGGGCATAAACTCGGTGACGCCGCCGAGCAGGCCTATGCCCGCTCCGACTATTTCGAGAAACGCCGGCAGATGATGGACGAGTGGGCGAAATATCTCAACACAGGGACCAACCAGAAAATTATGCTTGGAGGCCAGAGCTGAGATGATCGTGCCAAAACTCTGGATTACTTTGCCGGAAGTGCGTCAGCGCCTCCTACAGCATGCACTCGACACGCAGTCTGACAACAAGTCTCCTTCCGATATCGACGCAATCGCGAACGAATGGTGCTGGGATTTTTGTGAGTACGCTAAAGGTGTCTTCTTCCAAAAAAACGGAGATAAAGCCATTGAGTACCCAAAAGGTCTTGTTGCCCCACCGCATGCTGGCAAGCACCTGCAAAAGAACGAAATCATTGACCTTTGTGTCGGCATTCCCGGCAGCGGATCCGAGAAATTCGTCGCCGTCGGGTCAGGACCAAAGATATACCGTTTGTCCGGGCCTCATATCGGCGCCCCCATTCTCTTCAAGAGGCAAGAGTTTGAAAAGTTCCTTTTGAAGCAAAAGTGCCCTGGATCGGCCTCTGATCTTTCGGAAGCCGGGATCAAGAAAGCCCTCCTAGAAATGCACAATGGTGGCACATACACCAACAAAGAAGCTGCATGGGAGTATTTCAAGCGGCTTACGACCAAGCGAAAATTCGATACTGCATTCAAAGTCGCCAAGCAAGAAGACCCGACATTCGGTAAGGTTGGTAAGCCGCCCTCCAAGAAAAAACAGGGCGACAATCCGAACATATAATCAGAACGCTTTGCGGCCGTCCGGTTTTGTTTGATAGCGGGGTCGTCCCGTAACGTCCTAGGCATGACGAAATTGTCCAAAAGGAAGATGTCATGCCTACGAATATCCTACGGCGGAATGCAGTCGAACAACTGACAGGGCTGTCGCGCTCGACGCTCTACGCCATGATGGATCGCGGCGAGTTCCCGCGGCCTGTCAAACTCTCGACCCGGGCAGTCGGCTGGTTGAGTTCCGAGATTGATGAGTGGCTCCAAGGCCGCCTCGAACAGAAGACGGTGGATGCCCGTCATGGGTGATGCACGCGATATTACCGAGGCGCTTGGCGGCACATGGAATGGACAATATGGGACAGCCTGTTGCCCCGCCCATGACAATACGCGGACGCCTGCTCTGAGCATTTCGATGGGGGATAATGAAAAGCTTTTGTTAAAATGCCATGCGGGATGCAGCTTCCGCGAAGTGATCGCAGCCCTTCTGGATCAAGGCATTGTTTCTCGTCATTTTGTTGCGTCCGCCCATCCCTTCGGAACTTCGGAAAACCCGGTGAACAAGCATTCTTCGGAGCGCCAAGAGCAGCTTGCCCAAAACATCTGGCAATGCACGCTAGAAATTGAAGGGACGCCGGCAGACGCTTACCTCCGGTCTCGCGGAGTTAAATGCGGTAACATCATGAATCTTCGCTATGCGCCGATTTGCCACCATCCCTCGGGCGAACTGTCTTCCGCAATGGTTGGCCTGATCGAGGGCAGCAATGGATATGCGGTCCACTGCACGTATCTCGATGATGCAGCCGGCAAGAAGGCCGAGGTGGACCCGCAAAAGGTCATGTTCGGTCGTAAGCGCTTCGGCGATCCCCTCCTGCCGCTCTGAGGCTATCCGTGAGAGTCCTGTTGTCGAGATGAGGCATAGGACTGGACGGCAAAATGGACGGCTCTTTAGACGGCTCAACGGATGGCTACGTGGGCCGGATCGAGGT
>JAVJTX010000096.1:0-46352 GCA_040220035.1 Roseovarius sp.
GATGACGTTCACCAGAACCGGGAAGAAGGCCACCGTGGCCGCGATGACGACTTTAGAGGTCATGCCGAAGCCGAACCAGATGATCAGCAGCGGCGCGACGGCGATCTTGGGCGTCGTCTGGATGGTGATGAGATAGGGATATAGGGTTTTCTCGACCAACCGCGACTGGGCAATCAGCGTGCCCAGCACCAGCCCGAGGCCGGATGCGATGAGGAAGCCGCAAAGCGCCTCCGACAGGGTCACGCCGGCGTGGTACAGGTAGTTGCCCTTGAACACGCCGCTGTAAAAGGCCGAGGCCACCTCGTGCGGCTTGGGCACGATGTAGCTGGGGACCTCCATCCAAGTCACCAGCCCGTGCCAGGTTGACAGGATCACCACCAGCAGAAGCGGGCCGAGCACGTATTCCGGCCGCTCCCTTATGGTGTCGAGAAAGGTTCTGCGGCGCGGCGCCGGTGCGCTTTCAGTCGTGCTGGCCATCAGTCGAGCCCCCTTGCGTTGAAGTGATTGCGGATGCGGCGGGCATAGGTGCCGAAATGATCGGTGTTGACGATATCGATGCCCCGGTTTGCGGGCAGGTCGACATCGACCACCTCTGCGATCTTGCCGGGGCGGGCAGTCATGACGACGACGCGCTCACCGAGGAAGACCGCCTCTGGGATCGAGTGGGTGACGAACAGGATCGTGGTGCCGGCCTCGCGCCAGATGCGCATGATCTCGAGGTTCATGGTGTCGCGCGTCATCGCGTCGAGCGCGCCGAAGGGTTCGTCCATCAGAACCACGGAAGGCCGATGCACCAGCGCGCGCGCGATGGCGACCCTTTGCTGCATGCCACCCGACAGTTCGTTGGGATACTTCTTTGCGAAATCCGACAGACCCACGATTTCGAGCAATTCGAGGGCCCGCTTGCGCGCGTCGCGTTTGTCGAGCTTGAGAACGTCCGCCGGCAGCAGGACGTTGTCGAGCACGCTGCGCCACGGGAACAGCACGGGCGACTGGAAAACGATGCCCATGTCGCGCTGCGGGCCGGTGATGGGGCTTCCGTTCAGAAGCAGGTTGCCTTCGGTCGGATCGACCAGCCCCGCCACGAGGCGCAGCAGGGTGGATTTGCCGCAGCCGGAGGGCCCGACGATGGTCAGGAATTCACCCTTGGCGATGTCCAGCGAGACGGAGCTGAGCGCCTGGACGGGCTGGCCATCGCGTGCGGCGAAGATTTTCTGCAGGTTCCGGATTTCGATGACCGACGGTCGCGCGATCGGCTCGTCCAGTTGTACTTGTACGGCTTTTTTCATTGCGGGTTCTGTTCCTGTTCCTGCGCTTTCGCATGTTCAAAGCCGCCGCCGGCCGTGACGATCTCAAGCAGGTGCGGCGGCAGGGCTTCGGCGTGGAAATCCGCGCTTGTGTCGAGCGCCTTGATGTCGCCGGAGGTGAAATCGACCTCGATGGGACTGCGGTGGTCGAGCGCGGTGTAAATCTCTTCGGTGATCGTCAGAATCGGCACCCCCATGAAGATGGTCAGCCGGTACGGCCCACGGGAAATCGAGCGGCAGAGAAGGCCCAGCCCCATTGCCTTCATCGCGATGAAGGGGTGGCTGTGGTTGCTGCCTTGCGCAAAGTTGCGGCCCGCGACAAGAACGTCGCCCGGCTTCGCCTCGGCGGCGATCCTCGGGTCGACCTCTTCCAGCAGGTGCTTGCGCAGGGTTTCGGCCTCGAAGTCAAAGACATGGGCCGGACCGATCAGTTGATCGCTCGATACGCCGTCGGGCAGCTTCCAGCAGGTGCCTTTATACGGTTTCATCATGCCCCGCCCTTTCCGATATCCTCTGCCCCGCAGATGTGACCGGTAATCGCCGAGGCGGTCACGGTCAGGGCGCTCCCGAGGAATATCTCCGCCTCTGTGCTGCCCATGCGGCCGGGGTCGTTGCGGGTGCTGGTCGAGATGCGCCGCTCGCCGGCACAGAGCTGGGCCAGCCCGCCGAAGCAGGGGCCGCAGGTGGGCGCGAGGACGGTTGCGCCGGCGGCGGTGAACCGAGTGAGGATGCCCTCCTCCATCGCCCGCTGGTAAGTTTTCCGCGTCGACGGGATAACCAGCATCTTGACGCCCTCCTTGACCTTGTGCCCGGCAAGCAGGGCGTCGGCGGCACGAAGGTCTCCCAGCGTGCCCGACGCACAGGAGCCGAGATAGGCGTGCTGGATCGACGTGCCGTGCATCTCGGAGACCCGGCGGACATGGGTCGGAGAAGGCGGCACCGACACCAGCGGTTCGAGGGCGGAGAGGTCGATCTCGACCTCTTGCACAAAGCGGGCGTCGGGGTCACTGACGACGCGGTCGGCATTGGTGACGCCAAGCTCGGCCAGCGCCTGGCAGGTGATGTCGTCGGCCGGCACCACCGCCGATTTGGCGCCGATGTCGATGCAGAGGCCGCAAAGCGTCATGCGATCCCAGAAGGGGATTTGCGAGATGCCTGCGCCGGTGAATTCCAGCAGGCGATAGCTCGCTTCCGTCTCGTCCAGCTGTTGCATCGTCGCCAGCGCGATGTCGCGGGCGCCGACGCCGGGGCGCGGCTTGCCCGTCAGTGTCACGCGGATCGTTTCGGGGACCATGACCCAGATCTGGCCGGTCGCCATCAGCAACGCGGTCTCAAAGCCGAACGGCACCCCCACGGCGCCCGCCCCGCCGATCACCGCGGTGTGGCTGTCGGCGGCGGCGACGAAATCGCCGGGTCGGACAAGGCCGCGTTCGATAATCAGGGGATGGGTAATGCCTTCGCTGTCGAACATGTGCCCGACGGCCATTTCCTGTGCCAGTTGCCGCGTCAGACGGTTGCGCTCGGCCCCGGCCTGGGAATGGGCGGGCACTTCGTGGTCGATGGCCACCACCACCTTTTCCGGGTCGGCAAAGCTTTCGAAACCGACGCCGCGCAGGCGTTTGACATAGGCAGGAAAGGCCACCTCGGGCACCGTTACCAGATCCGGTCGGACCCAGACGACCTCACCGCTTTGAACGTGATCCTGACCGGCACAGCGCGCCAGAACCTTTTCAATGAGCGTCATTGCCATCTCAGGCCTCGCTTTCCGCAGGCGTTTCGTCTTCCGACCAGACATTGCGGGGCAGCGGTAATCCCTTGAGGTCGCCCGGCCGCAGCGGCCCGTCCGGGGTGACGCCATTGTCGGTCAGAACGGATTGCATCTGCCGCGTATGCTGGGCGGTGTGCCATGCCGTGCGTTCGAGCAGTTCGTGCCGGCTCTGGCCACCGTAATAGGTTGTGACGAGGGTGTTGAAATCACCGGGAATGGACTGTGCCCGCCATGTATCGAGTTGCGAAATCACCTGCCTGCCGTAGGCCGCAATGTCATCGCCGGGCCCGACATCATGGGTGCCTCGCATCATGAGTTCGTAGGAATAGTCGAGCCTGTCGCGATCGGCCTCGATGAACGCCTCGCCCACGCGGAAGATATGATGGGCGAGGTTATGGGGCGCAAAGAAGTTGCGATACCGGTCATGCAACAGGTGCGGCGGCACCTGTGGCAGATAACGCAGGGTGGCCCGCAGCATGGTATCGAACCTACCGGCCAGAACCTCTGGCGGCAGCATCTGTTCAGAGGCCTCATCCAGCCCCAAAAATTCCACGATATCGGCGTTGGACTGGGCATAGACGAAGGCGCCGTCGCGCTCGATCACCGGCACGCTGCGGGCGCCGAAGGCCGCAAGCCGATCCATCGCATCGGGGTCGCTCACCACATTGACCGAAGCGAACGCAATGCCGCGCGCGTTGAGAAATTCCTTCACCCGCAGGCAGGAGCTACAGCCGGGTGCCCAGTAGACACTGATCGCGCCGGTCGTCATTTGCCGTCACCCTTGCGCGTGAAGCGCTGTTCCAGCGCCGAGGCCTCATCGTTGCCCACCAGCTTGCCGATTTCCGAGAACGGCTCCATCGCCTCGATCAGGTGCTCGGTGGTGCCGGTTTCGAGTAGGCTCGAAAGGGCGTGGCGCTGAGCAGCCATGCTGATCTGGATCAGGGTCAGCGGATAGAGGGCCATCGAGAACCCGGCCTGTTGCAGCGTATCGCGTCCAAACATCGGGCGGATGGTTTCCGCGGCAAGGTAGATGACCGGCACCTCGACGGCGCGGGTGATGGTTTCGAATTCTTCCATGGAACAGAGCGAGGGCACCATTACCGCGTCAGCGCCGGCCGCCTCCATCGCCTTGCAGCGGCGGGCGGCTTCATCGACGCCGTGAAGGGTCAGGGCATCGGTGCGCGCGATGATCAGGAAATCGGGGTCGGTGCGGGCGTCAATCGCCACCTGAATCCGCAGGGCCATTTCCTCGTCATCGACCAGTTGCTTGCCCGCCATCGCGCCGCATTTCTTGGGCATGACCTGATCTTCGAGATGGAGCCCGGCCAGACCGGCCTGTTCGAGCGCGCGGACGCATTCGGAAATGTTGTTCGGCCCGCCATAGCCGGTGTCGGCATCCGTGATGACCGGCAGGTCGACGGACTGGGCGATCTCGGCGGCGCGTTCGACCACGTCGCGCATCGTCAGGATGCCGATATCGGGTTTTCCCCGGCTCGAGGCGAAGCTGAAGCCGGAGATATAGACGGCGGGAAAAGAGGCCGACTCGATGAGCCGTGCGCCTAGCGCATCGTGGCAACCCGGAACCAATGTGAGTTCCGGTGCATTCAGATAGCTGCGCAGTTCGCTTGTCTTGCTCATGGAAACGGCCTCCCTCCGTTAACTGACTACTCCGACTTGGCCTTTTCCTCGATCGCTTTGCGATCGAAATCGTTCGTGGCCTCGACGAATTCGTTGGTGAAAAGTTTTTCGGGATCGACCTCATCTTCGAGAATATCGTTGTCCCGCATGAACTTGACCGTGGCTGCGGCAGAGCCGTCGGGCATCAGCCCAAAGACGCCGTCGGGGCCGGGATCGACAAATTCCATGCGTGTATTCACGATGTTGAGTGCCTGTGCCATCGCCTCTTCGTCGGAGAGGTTGGAGGGCTTGGATTCAGGATAGATTTCCCAATGTGCCCGGATCGCAGCCTCGGGATTGGCGATGGTGAAGGCCGTGCCTTCGGCAATGCAGCGAAGGAAGTCACCGACCGCTTCCTTGTGTTCGTCGGCATAGGCCTTTGTGGTGAAGACGGAGCTTCCCCAGTTCAGCTTTTCCGCCTCTGGCGTGGTAAAGCGGCGGAACTTGAGGCCCATGTTCTCGGCGGTGGCAAGCTGGGAATCCCATGTGCCCCATGCGTCGACGCGATCCGATTCCAGCGCGGCAACAGCCTGAGCCCCTGCCCCGGTTTCAAGCCATGTCACATCTTCATCCGGGTCGAGGCCGGCTTCAGCGACCATGCCGCGGAAGACGCGATATTGCTGGGCGCCGTAGGAGTAGACGCCCACATTCTTGCCCTTGAAATCTTCGAGGCTTTGAATGTCGCTGTCTTCGGGCACGGTGAGAAAGACGAAATTCTTCCGGATGTTGAGGTAAACCGCCTGCACGTCGGCGCCTTTCGAGGCCGCGACGATCGAGGCGGCGGGGCCGGCCAGAACGAAATCGACACCACCGGTGACAAGGGCCTGAACGGCGGCGCTTGAGCGGCTGGGCTGGATTTCGACGTCGAGGCCGGCATCTTCCCAGCAATTGAGGTGCTGGGGCACCGAAGTGTTGTTGGCCTGTGAGGCGTCGATCACCGTCGTGCCGAGGGCAAAGGTGATCTTTTCCTGCGCCGGTGCCGCCGTGGCGGCGGCCGAGGCCAGCAGTGTCGCGATGGCACTCAGGGTGCGTCGGGTCTTGTTCATTGGTTTTCCTCCCATGTTCTCGGGCCGATCGCACGCAGAATCATGCAATGGGCCCCTCCTCGCAAGAAATATCATACTGCGTAGTATCATAATGTCAAACTCTAGCATTGAATTCACCGGTCGCAGCCTTCAGTTCACGAGGTAGCCGGACTGCTCACCCAGAAGGGTCGTACGGTAAAGCCTGCGGGGCAAGGACAGGTCGTAGTCGTCCAGCGCAAGGTGCATGGTGCAGCGGTTGTCCCATGCGATCATGTCCTGCGGCGACCAGCGGTGCCGGTAGGTGAATTCCGGCCGGACGGAATGCTGGAACAGAAAGTCCAGGATCGGCTGCGATTCATCCCGGGACATGCCCACGATGCCCGTGGTGGTCATTTCGGAGACGAACAGGGCCTTGCGCCCGGTTTCCGGGTGCACGCGCACGACCGGTTGCGCCACGGGCGGATTGGCCTTGCGCACTTCGGTCAGGTCGCGGCCCTGCGAATGGCGCGCCACGGTCATGTCCTGAATGCCCCACAACCCGTCGATTATGTTTTTGTAGGTGTCGGAGAGTGTCTCATAGGCGAGGTACATGTTGGTGAACATCGTGTCGCCGCCGACCTCGGGGACGACCTCGCACCGAAGCATGGAGCCGCGCGCGGGATGCAGGGTGGTCGACAGATCGGAATGCCACTGCCGGCCGACCGGCTGTTTGCGTCCGTCGACCTCCTTGTTGATGACGGGCAGTATTTCGTGAAATTCTTCGTCGCGAAACTTCGGGATGGTCCGGTGGTCGTCGAGCGGGCCGAAGCGGCGACTGAACTCGATATGCTGCTGGTGCGAAAGGTTGGTATTGCGGAACAGCAGGATCAGGTGATCCTGCCACGCCTTCTCGATCCTTTCGAAGGTCGGGTCATCAATGGGCTGAGTAAGGTCGACCCCTTGAATTTCGGCTCCGAGCCCTGCGGAAAGTCTGACAATCTCCATGGTATATCCTCCTGCATGCATGGTCGCCCGCCCGGTTGGGGCGGGAAAATTGGCGTTCAAGACCCTTTGAAATCAGGCGAGCGTCGTTCGAAGAACGCGCGCTTCCCTTCTTCGTAATCGGCGCTGGAAAAGAGCAGGCATTGGCCCGTCAGCTCGGCCGCCAGAACGTCGTCGAGCGAGCCGCCACGCACCAGCAGAGATTTCGTCAGCGCAACGGCAACCGGCGGGGCCGCGGCGAACTCTTCGGCCATCGTGATGGCCTCGTCGCACAGCGCGCTTTCGTCTTCGACGAAGCGGTCGATCATGCCGGTTTTGCCCGCCTCTTCCCCTTCGATCACGGGCGCGCACATCAGGTGGCGGCGCAGCTCGCCCTGCCCCATCCGGCGCGACAGGGTCCAGATCAGCCCCAGATCGGCCATCAGCCCGACCTTTGAAAAGGCGGTGCAAAACCGCGTCCGGGCGGTACCGAGAACGTAGTCACAGGCCATCGCCAGCGACAGCCCCGCGCCAAAGGCATTGCCGTTTACCGCAGCGATCACCGGTTTCGGCCCGCTCGCCAGCATGCGCACAAGGCTATAGGAGACGCCGAGCCTTGCCCGGGTGGCCAGCGGATCTTTTACCGGCAGACCGTCGAGATCGCCGCCGGCGCAGAAATTCTTGCCCGTTCCGGTCAGGACGAGGGCACGCACGGCCGTGTCGTCATAGGCTGCCTGCACCGCCGCGACCAGCGCGTCGCGCAGCTCGGTTGACAGCGCGTTGCGCTTTTCGGGCAGGTTCATGGTCAGAATCCGCACCGGACCCTGATCTTCGCACAGTACGAGGGAAACGTTGTCACTCATGCATAACATCCTGTTTGGCGGGACGCATATCGACGGGCGCGGCGAGAAAGGCACCGCCATCCAGCCGAAGCGTCTGTCCGGTGATCATGCCCGCGGCGTCCGACAGCAGGAACGCGGTCAGCTCGGCCACTTCCGCCGCCTCGACGAGGCGCGCAATGGGCGACTGGCCGGCGAGATCGCGGCGCAGCTGTTCGGTGGTGGCGGCGCGAAAGCTTTCGGTTTCCACTGTGCCGACGGCGATGGAATTGACCCGGATCCTGTCGGCGCCCCATTCCAGCGCCAGCGCCTTCGACAGACCCGACGCGCCGGACCGGGCCGCGACCGCATGGGCGAGGCCAAGCGCGCCCCGCTCTGCTCCGACGATCGACATGTTCACGATCGCCCCGCCGGATTGCGCGAGGTAGGGCCGCATGGCGTTGGTCAATGCAAAGAGGGCGGTCAGGTTGAGGTCGACCACGGCCGAGAAACCGTTGACGGATATGTCCGATGCCTCGGCATAAAACTGACCGCCCGCATTGTTGACCAGCCCGTTCAAGCCGCCCTCGGCAAAGGTGGTCATGACGCGGGCGGCAGCCTCGTAGTCGCGGATATCGCAAGGCAGGGGCACGAAACGTCCTTGGGACGTCATCGAAAGCGTTTCCTGCAACGGTCCCTCGCGCCGGCCCATGCCGCCGACGGTGGCGCCCAATGCGGCAAGCCGAAGCGCGATGGCCCGTCCGATCCCCGTGCCCGCGCCGGTGACGGCGAACCGACGCCCCTCGAGGCAGCCGCTAGCAAGCATTTCGACCTGCCGACCCATCATCTCATCCGTTCCGGATCAGACGCTGGGCTTTATGCGTGGCCCGGGGCAGTGAACCGGACGGCGCGATCTCGACATGGGCGCGGATGTTGAGTGCGCGCTTGACCTCCGCCGCGACGGTTTCAGCCGATGTACCGCCCGGCGCCTCGACCTTCAGCCGGATGCCCTTGAGCATCCCGGTTTCCGTATCGCGCACCGAGTCGTCGACGACGATCTGGTATTCGTCAGCCAGCCCGCCGATCGAGCGCACGACATCCTCGATGGCAGAGGGAAAGACGTTGACGCCCCGGACGATCAGCATGTCGTCGGCCCGTCCGCGCACGCCGCCGATCAGCCGGGCATGGGTGCGGCCGCAGCTGCAGGGCCGGCTGTCGCGCACGACGATATCGTTGGTCTTCCAGCGCAGAAGCGGCCCCGCCTGTTTGTCGAGATGGGTGACGACAAGCATGCCCGGCGTGCCGTCCGGCACCGGCAACAGGGTTTCGACGTCGAGAATTTCGGCATGAACGAAATCCTCGGCAATATGGGGGCCGGTTCGGTGCGCGCATTCCCCGGCGATCGGCTGAAACTCGAGGCATCCATAGGCGTCGAAGCACCCGGCATTCCACAGCTTCTCGATCCGCTTGCGGGTGGCGGGCACGCCGGCGCCCGGTTCGCCGCCGACCATGATCTTGTCGACCTTGGTGGCCGCCGGATCGACGCCCCGGCGCAGCATTTCTTCTCCAAGATGGATGATGAAAGAGGGTGTGCCGCACAGAGCAGTCGTTCCAAATTCCGTCATGGTGGCGATCTGGCGTTCGGTGTCCTGACTGCCTGCGGGAATACAGGTTGCGCCCGCGCGCTGATAGCCCATCGTCGCGCCGAGGCCGCCGACAAACCACGCATAGGTGAACAGGCACTGGAAAACATCGCCCGGCCCCACACCCTGGGCATGGGCGTTGCGGGCATAGAGATCGGCCCAGCGGTCGAGGTCGAACTGGGTCCAGAATTGCGGCATCGGCGCGGCGGTGGTGCCAGAAGAAAAATGGATGCGCCGCAGGTCGTCGCGGGGCGCGGCGACAAAGCGGCCCATGGGCGGCGCCTTGGCGACGGAGGCGACGAAATCGGACTTGGCAGTCATCGGCAGGCCGCGCAGGTCGTCGAGGCTTTTCAGGTCGCCCGGCGCGAAGCCCGCATCCTTCAGGACCTCGCCGTAGTGCAGGCTGTTGCGTGAGAGATAGTCGAGCTGGCGCGACAGGGCGGAAAGCTGATCCGCGGCGATCTGGTCGCGACTGCGAAGTTCCACCTCGTCCCAAACATCGGTCCGGACCGTGTCGGCCAGCGTCTGGCTCATGCCGTGCCTCCCAGCCCCTGCATGGCGAACTGGGTGATCGTCGCGACGAGCACAGCGTTTTCCTTGGCGCTTTTGGAATGTTCGGGGCGGAACCAGAAGGTTGTCCAGTTCAGGGCGCCGAGGAAGGCCTTGACCACGAGCTTGACGTTCTGCTGCGGGATCGCGCCGGATGTCATCGCGCCGCTGATTTCCCCGGCGAACAGCGCCTCGTACTCGTCGCGCAGCTTCAGCAGATGACGGATTCGGTCGCGCTGTTCTTCCGTCGTCTGGCCTTCCATGTGCATCTCGACGCTTTGGACCGCGACGCGCTGATAGGGAAAGTTTTCAACGATGACGTTGAGATGCGCCTCGCTCATGGCGCGCAGTCGGGCGAGCGGATCTTCATGCGCCTGTTGCGCGTCCTTGATGGCCGCCATGTCCATTTCCATGGCGGCGAGGTGGACGTCAAAGAACAGGTCGGTCTTGCTGCGGTAATAGTAATAGATCTGCCCCTTGGTCGCTCCCAACACGTCGGCGACGTCGTCGATGCTGGTGGGGGCAAACCCCTTTTGCATGAAGGCCTGCGCGGCGGCGTCGAGAATGACCCGACGGCGGCGCTCGGCCTTGGGGGACAGTCTGTTGCGCTCGGCGGCGGCTACATTGCCTCTTTGCATGTCTCTTTTGCCTTCTCCAGATATTCTGCCTTGATCGCCCGCCCCAGAACGACGCGCTGAATCTCCGACGTGCCTTCGTAGATTTCAGTTGCCTTCTGGTCGCGGTAGATACGCTCGACAATAGAGGGTTTCACGTAGCCTTGTCCGCCCAATATCTGAACGCCGAGATCGGCCGCCTCGTGAGCTGTTTCCGAGCAGAAGAGTTTTGCCTGTGCGCCGATGGTCACGACGTTCTGCCCAAGGTCGTAGGCCCGGGCCGCCTCGACCGCGAGCATGCGCCCGGCGCTGATGCGGGTGGCGAGGTTGGCCAACCGGAAGCTGAGCGCCTGATGGTCGATGAGCCGCTTTCCGAAGGTCTCACGCGTGACCGCGTGATCGGCCGCCACATCAAACGCGGCGCGCGCAAGACCGAGCGACTGGAACGCCACCGACACCCGCCCCACGTTCAAGGTCTTGAGCGCGAGTTTCAGCGCTTCGCCGGGGGGGGCGAGCATCTGTTCTTCTGACACGCGGCAGTCGAGTTGCACGACCGCGTTGATCGTGCCGCGCATGCCCATCTTGTCCTCGCGCTGATCGTCGACAAGTCCCGGCGTTTCCTTGTCCACAAGAAAGGCGGCGATTCCGCGGCTGCCGGAGCCGGGTTTCGTCTGCGCAAAGACGACATAGGCGTCGCAATTGCTACCGTTCCCGATCCAGCATTTCTCGCCCTGAATGAGCCAGTCGGACCCGTCTTGCACGGCCCTCGTTTCCAGCCGGGCGGGGTCCGATCCCGCGCCGCGCTCGCTCAGTGCAAAGGAAATGGTCTTGCCCTCGCCCTCGGGCGAGAAGGTGAGATATCGCTTCTTGATCTCCTCCGTCCCGGCAAGCAGCACGGGGGTGGCGCCAAGCTGCAGGGTGGCGACGATCCCGCTGGTCGAGGCGCAGCCATGGGCGATGGCCTCGACCACGGCGCCGAACGCCTCAAGCGATGCGCCGCCGCCGCCATGCGAGCGGGGCAGGAACATCGAGGCGATACCTGAGCTACGCAAGAGTGCTTCGTTTTCAGAGGGATAGCGCTGATTCTGATCGATCTCGGCCGCGCGTGCCGCGAATTCACGCGTGGTGAGATCGGTTGCGATGGCCCTCCAGCGCAGGGCGTCGTCGCTGTAAGACGGTTCCCAAATTACAGTCATTGTGTCTCCGGATTTGGGGGCGCCGGATAACGGGCGCCACTTCGCTCTTGAAAAAATATACTTAGTAGTATTATTTTGTCAACGTAAGATTGCCGGCACCGTGTCGGCGCTTCAAATGCATAGAGAGGGAGGCCGTAGAGTGGCGGACATGCTGAAAGACAGGGTCGTGGCGGTAACGGGCGCGGCACGGGGAATCGGGCGGGAGGTTGCCCTGCTCTGCGCGCGTGAAGGCGCGGCCGTGGTGGTCAACGATTTCGGCGGCACCGCCAGCGGCGAAGGCGGCGGCAGCGGCCCGGCCGACGAGGTGGTCGCGGAAATCGAAAAGGCCGGCGGCACTGCCGTGGCCAATACCGCATCGATCTCGGAGCCCGAGGGCGCGGAGTCGATCATTCAGGATGCCGTAACGAGATTTGGGCAGATCGACGCAGTGGTCAACAACGCCGGCTTCCTGCGGGACGTGATTTTTCACAAGATGTCGATCACCGACTGGCAGGCCGTGGTGAACGTACACCTGAACGGCTATTTCTACGTCGCCAAGGCTGCCGCGCGGTATTTCCGCGAACAGGAATCGGGCTCTTACGTCAACTTCACATCGACGTCGGGGTTGATCGGCAATGTCGGGCAGGCGAATTACTCGGCCGCCAAGATGGGGGTGGTCGGCCTGTCGAACTCCATCGCGCTGGACATGCAGCGCTATAACGTGCGCTCGAACTGCATCGCCCCCTTCGCCTGGAGCCGGATGACAGCCGCCATCCCCGCCACGACCGAGGCCGAAAGGCAGCGGGTGGAGCGCTTCAAGTCGATGAGCGCCGACAAGGTAGCGACGCTGGCCGCCTTCCTGTGTGCCGATGCCAGCCGCGACGTGTCGGGACAGATATTCTCCGTCCGCAAGAACGAGATCTTCCTGTTCAACCGTCCGCTGCCGATCCGGTCGGCCCATCGCAGCGAAGGCTGGACGGTGGAGAGCATCGCCTCCGACCTGATCCCGGCCTTCAAGGCCAGCTTTCATCCGCTTCAAAAATCCGCCGAGGTATTCCCGTGGGACCCGATCTGAGGACCGTCCATGCCGCTTGATCCAGAGCTGATGCACCGGCACATGCCGATCGAGACGCGCCATGAACTGACATGGCAGCAAACGGCGCTTTACGCGCTCGGCGCGGGGGTCGGCATAGCCGACCCGGCCGGACCGGAAGCCATGCAGCTGGCCTATGAAAAGAACCTCGCGGCCCTGCCCAGCATGGCCAGCATCCTTGCCTACCCCGGCTTCTGGCAAAAGGAAGAGCGCTTTGGCCTCGCATGGCAGAAGATCCTGCATGGCGAGCAATCGGTGCGCATTCACCGCACCTTGCCGGTCGAGGGGCGGCTGCGCGGCGTGACGACGATCGACGGCATATTCGACAAGGGGGCGGAGAAGGGCGCGCTGGTTTATTCGCGGCGCGACATCTTCGATGAGCGATCGGACGAGCTTGTGGCGACGGTCGTGCAGGGCTCTTTCCTGCGCGGCGACGGCGGCTTTGGCGGCGAGAGCACCGCTCCGCCGGTGCCGCACATGATCCCCGAGCGTGCGCCAGACGACACGCTGGCGCTGCCCACCCTGCCCGGTCAGGCTCTGCTCTATCGCCTGTCGGGGGATTACAACCCCCTGCATGTCGATCCGGAAGTGGCGCAGGCGGGCGGGTTCGACCGGCCGATCCTGCATGGTCTTTGCACCTATGCGGTGGCGACGCGCGCGCTGGTCAGAATGCTATGCGACGGCAACCCGGATGCGTTGCGCCGGATCGACTGCCGGTTTTCCCGCCCGGTCTATCCGGGGGAAACCATCGTGGTGAAGTGCTGGCGCGAAGCCGCCGGGCGTGCCGCGTTTCAGGCCACGGTGAAAGACCGTGACCTACTTGTACTAAACAACGGCTATGCCGAATTCGAGGAGACAACATGACCTCCATCCTTGCTTTTGGCGCCTACGTGCCGCGCCAGCGGCTTGAGCGCCGTGCCATCGCCGGGGCGCATGCGTGGTTCGCCCCCGGCCTGCGTGGTCTGGCAAAGGGCGAACGCGCCTTCGGAAGCTGGGACGAAGACCCGGTCACCATGGCCGTGGAAGCCGCGCGGAACTGTCTTGACGGGCGTGATCGCGACGAAATCGACGGCATCGTGCTGGCCTCGGCCACGCCCCCCTTCGCGGAGCGCCAGAACGCCGCGATCGTGAAGGAAGCGCTGACGCTGCGCGACGATGTCTTCGCCATGGATTGCGGCGGCGGTCAGCGTGCGGGCCTGTCGGCGCTGATCCAGTCGCTTCGCGGCGGGGCGGGGCGGCAGACCCTGTGCATCGCCTCGGATCGGCCGCTTGCCCTGCCCGCCTCGGAAGACGAGATGCATCAGGGCGACGCCGCCGCCGCCTTCGTTCTGGGCGACGGGCCGGGGGTGGCAGAGGTGCTGGCCACCCATGCCGTGACCTTCGATTTCGTTGACCGGCACCGCGAACAGGACCGCGATCACAGCTACAGCTGGGAAAGCCGCTGGGTCAGGGAAGAGGCCTTTGGCCGGATCGTGCCCGAGGCCATCGGGGACGCGCTTCAAAAGGCGGGGATCGCGGCGTCGGATATCAGCCATTTCATCATGCCCTCGCCGCTGAAAGGCGCGCAGGCGCTGGTTTGCGGGAAGACGGGCATTCCGGCGGAGGCGGCGACCGACACCTTCGCGGCGACCATCGGCGAGGCCGGCAGCGCACATGCGCCGCTGATGCTGTCGCATGTGCTGGAAACTGCCGAGGCGGGCAAGATCATCCTTGCCGCCGGGTTTGGCTCTGGCTGCGACGTGCTGATCCTGCGCCGCACCGAAGGTGGGCACCGCCCCCGGCTGACGGTCAGCGACTGGCTGGCCAGGAGGGAAGTCACCGACAATTACATGAAGTTTCTCGTCTTCAACGACCGTATCGCCATCGAAAAGGGCATGCGCGCCGAGTTCGACCAGAAACAGCCGATGACGGCGCTCTGGCGCAACCGCAAGGCCGTGCTGGGCCTGATCGGCGGACGCTGCACCCAGACCGGCGCGGTGCAGTTTCCCAAAAGCGACATCAGCGTCAATCCGAACGCGCACGCGGTCGGAACGCAGGAGGATTACAAGCTCGCCGAGCGACAGGCGAGGATCGTCACCTATACCGCCGACCGGCTGACCTACACGCTCGATCCGCCGGGCTGTTACGGCATGATCGAGTTCGACGGTGGCGGCCGGATGTATGCGGAATTCTGCGACGCGGACGCCGATGCACTGGAAGTCGGGCAGCCAATGCGAATGATGTTCCGGATCAAGTCTTTCGACGAGATGCGGGGCTTTCGGCGGTATTTCTGGAAAGCGGCGCCCGCCGGTTGAGCGGGGAAAGGAACGATTATGGCAACTGGTATCAAGGACAGGGTCGCGATCCTCGGAATGGGCTGCGCCAAGTTTGGCGAGCGCTGGGAGGCGGACGCCGACAACCTGATGGTCGAGGCTTATCAGGAGGCGCTGGAGGATGCGGGCATAGAGACCGGCCGCATCGACGCGGCGTGGCTTTCGGTGGGGTTCGACGCGCTCAATATCGGGCCGTCCGGAATTCCGGCGTCGATGGCGCTGCGCCTCGACAATGTCTCGGTCACCAAGGTGGAGAATTACTGCGCCTCCGGAACCGAGGCCCTGCGCGGCGCTGTGTATGCCGTGGCCAGCGGCGCGGCGGATATAGCGCTCGCGGTCGGGGTGGAAAAGCTGAAGGACACCGGCTATGGTGGCCTGCCCGTGCGTACGCGGGGCACGACCTTCGACATGATCGGCGTCGTCGGCAGCGCGCCGGGGAACTTCGCGCAGCTGGCCGAGGCCTATCGCACCCGGCAAGGCATCGCGCGCGACGACCTCAAGCGCGCCATGGCGCATGTCTCGGTCAAGAGCCACGACAACGGCGCCTTGAACCCCAAGGCGCATCTGCGCAAGCGCATCGATATCGATACGGTGCTGAACGCGCCGATGGTGGCGGCGCCGCTGGGGCTGTACGATTGCTGTGGTGTGAGCGACGGGGCCGCCTGTGCGATCGTCACGACGCCCGAGATTGCCCGCAGCCTCGGCAAGACCGATCTCGTCACCGTCAAGGCGCTGCAGCTTGCCGTGTCGAACGGCTGGGAGCTTCAGGGACAGGGCTGGGACGGCAGCTATTTCCACACCACCCGCCTTGCCGCCGACAAGGCCTACAAGGAAGCGGGGGTCACCGACCCGGAGGCGCAGATCGACCTGATGGAGGTGCATGACTGTTTCTCGATCACCGAGCTGGTGACGATGGAGGATCTTCGCGTTTCCGAGCCGGGCCGTGCCGTGGCCGACGTGATGGACGGCAAGTTCGATGCCGATGGCAGCATCCCCTGCCAGATCGACGGCGGGCTGAAATGTTTCGGCCATCCTGTCGGTGCCTCGGGGCTGAGGATGATCTACGAGAACTATCTGCAGCTCCTAGGCCGCGCCGGCGACCGGCAGCGGCAGGACAACCCAAAGCTGGCACTGTCGCATAACCTCGGCGGCATGCCCAACCAGAACGTCGCGGCGATTGCGCTTGTCGGCCTCGAAGGAGCCTGAGCGATGGAGGCCGATACGCTGGAACAGTTTCGCCGCACCGTCGAACGCTTCACCCGCGAGCGCCTTGTACCCATCGAGGAGCAGGTGGCGGAGAACGACCGAGTGCCGGACGAGATCTTGCGGGAGATGCGCGATATGGGGCTGTTCGGCCTTACCGTACCGGAGGAGTATGGCGGGCTCGGGCTGAGTTCGGCCGAAGAGATCGAGCTGATGCTCGAACTGACATGGGCTTCTGCCGCGTTCCGCTCGCAGATCGGCATCAACCTCGGCCTCGGCTCGCAGGCGATTCTGACGGATGGCACGGAAGAGCAGAAACAGCGCTGGCTGCCCGGTATCGCGGCGGGCGAGATCGTCACCAGTTTCTGCCTGACCGAGCCCGGCTCCGGCTCGGACGCGGCGTCGCTGCGGACGCGGGCGGTGCGGGACGGGGACGCGTACATTCTGACCGGCACCAAACGCTATATCACCAACGCGCCGACAGCCGGGGTTTTCCTCGTGATGGCGCGCACCAGTGAAGAAGCGCTGCCGAAAAACGCCCATGTGACCGCCTTTCTGGTCCCGGCCGACACGCCCGGGCTGCGCGTGGGTTCGAAGGACAAAAAGATGGGCCAAGCCGGGGCATGGTCGGCCGATGTGTATCTCGACGAGGTCCGCGTGCCCGCCGATGCGATCATCGGAGGCACCGAAGGGCGCGGCTTTGCCACCGCGATGAAATCGCTGGACCGGGGGCGGATCAACGTGGCCGCGGTCTGTGTCGGGCAGGCGCGGCGAATCCAGCACGAGGCGGTCCGCTATGCCGCCGAACGCGAACAGTTCGGTCGGCCGATCGGCGATTTCCAACTTGTTCAGGCCATGCTGGCCGACAGTCAGGCCGAGCTTCAGGCGGGCGAGGCCATGCTGCGCGACGTGGCCCGACGCTTCGATACCGGGCAGCGGGTGTCGACCGAAGCCTCATGCGCCAAGCTTTTCTGCTCTGAAATGGTCTGTCGCGTCGCCGATAAGGCGGTGCAGATTCACGGCGGCGCCGGGTACATGCGCGACAGCGCGGTTGAGCGGCTGTACCGCGACGTCAGGCTTTTCCGCATCTACGAAGGCACGACGCAAATTCAGCAACTGATCATCGGCGGCAACCTTATCAAGGCGGCCCGAAAAAGCTGATCGGACCGCGTGCCCCCGCCATGGGCATCAGCTTCGGCCAATTCAGCATGGATGCAAAACTCACAGACAAAGCGCTGCGGCCCTTCCAGCACTGTGGTCGGACTGTTGGCCATGGGACGGAAATCAAAATTCACGAGCCGGTCACAGGACCGGCTCGATCCCCGATCAGGTTGAACCTGTTGCTAGTCGTTCCGCCCCCGGGCACCACTTCAAACCCGAAGCCCCTGCACAGCCTCCGTCACCGTCAGGCAATGCCGCGCCGGGCTTTGCGCTGTCGCCGCCGCCCGGTCGCCGAAGCGTGCGAGCTTCTGGCCGATATCCACCCCCGTCTCCGACAACCCCCGCAACAGCGACGGGGTCAGCCGCAGGCTTTCCGTCCATGTGTTCTCCGCCAGGATCACCTCGTGCTTTTCCATCAGCACATGCACGTACCCGACCGCTCCCGGCACCGGCCGGTCGATCCCCGGCAGCCCGGTCAGCGCCCGCGCCTCGACCAGCGCTTCCGGCTCTCCCAGACTGCGCAGCAGGTCGGGATCGGTGCTCAGCATCCGGTGCCCCGGCGAGACCGTCATGTCCCGTTCCGGCTGGCCCGGCCCCAGCGCGCCCGCCCGGATCGTCACCGGCGCCGCCTCGCGCGACAGGGCGGCCCCGGCCACCCGGCGCATCCCGCGCCAGACCACCGGCTGAAACCCCCGGTCACGGGTCAGCAGCATGTCGCCCGGGCAAAGCGTCTCGACCGCGCGCTTGCCCGCCCGTGTCGTCACAAGGGTGCCGGGGGTGAAGCAGGGCACGATCCGGTCGGCGGCGGTCTCTTCCGCCGCCGCACCGGTCCACGACACACCGGCGCCCGGGCCTTCGCCCGCTGCGCCGATCGCCGTTGTCGCCTTGGTACTGATCACCCGAAACACCTCGTAAAACCCGGCCCGCCCCGTCCTCGCGGACAGGCCAACTGCTCGCCCACCCTGCCTAGACCCGCTTTGTGGCGGCAATGGGGGTTTTCCGGGGATACGTGTTGACATTATGGCGACAATCCTGCCGAAACGGTTAATATATGTGTCCGGCCTGCCGGAGCGTTCAGGGATATTGTCCGGCCTGCCTGACAGGGGCAGACCGCAACAACAGGAGTCGTGAGAATGGATTTTTCGATCAGGCCAAAGATGAAGGAACTGCTCGACAGGGTGGCCGCCATGGTGCGCGACGAGATTGCCCCGCTCGAGGCCGAATATCACGCAGAGGTCGGCAAGGGCGACCGCTGGGAATATACCGACCGGCAGGCCGAGATCCTCGAAGGGCTCAAGGCCCGCGCCAAGGAGGCCGGCCTGTGGAACTTCTGGCTCACCGATAGCGAGCGCGGCTTCGGCCTGACCACCGTCGAATACGCCCATTTCGCCGAGGAGATGGGCAAGACCCCGATGGGCGCCGAGGTGTTCAACTGCAACGCCCCCGACACCGGCAACATGGAGGTGTTCGAGCGCTACGGCACGCCCGACATGAAGGAGCGCTGGCTCGCCCCCCTGCTCGCCGGCGACATCCGCAGCGCCTACCTGATGACCGAACCGCAGGTCGCCAGCTCCGACGCCACCAATCTCGAGATGTCCTGTGTCCGGGACGGCGACGACTACGTGATCAACGGCGAGAAATGGTGGGCCACCGGCGCGGGCGATCCGCGCTGCAAGGTTTACATCGTCATGGTGAAAACCGGCGGCGACGACCTGCCCAAGCACCAGCGCCACTCGATGATCGTGGTGCCCGCCGACACGCCCGGCATCGAGAAACTGCGCCCGATGCAGGTCTACGGCCATGACGACGCGCCCCACGGCCACATGCATTTCCGCTTCACCGATGTCCGCGTGCCGGCGGAAAACATGCTGCTGGGCGAGGGCCGCGGCTTCGAGATTTCGCAGGGCCGCCTCGGGCCGGGCCGCATCCACCACTGCATGCGCGCCATCGGTCAGGCCGAGGCCGCGCTGGAAATGATGTGCCGCCGCGGCATCGACCGCGAGGCCTTCGGCAAGCCGCTGGTCCAGCTCGGCGCCAATTACGACATCATCGCCGAGTCCCGGATCGTGATCGAACAGGCCCTCCTGCTCTGCCTCAAGGCCGCGTGGATGATGGATCAGGGCGATGCCCGCGCCGCGGCGCCGTGGATTTCCCAGATCAAGGTCGTGGCCCCCCGCGTCGCCCTCAAGGTGGTCGACGAGGCGGTGCAGATGTTCGGCGCACAGGGCATCAGCCAGGACGTGCCGCTTTCGGCCATGTGGACCCACCTGCGCACCCTGCGCCTCGCCGACGGCCCCGACGCCGTCCACCGCCGTCAGGTCGCCCGGAACGAGCTGAAGAAATACACCCAGCAGAAGATGTAGGGGGTGATCTCCCTCAAAGCCGCGCGAGCGCCGGCCCGTGGGGAGGCGCTGCAACGGATGTGGCACGCGCTTTATAGTTCCAAATACATCTTCCTGCGAGCGTTACGCACCGCTCGCCAAAGCGCCTGCCCGTGGGGACGGGCCGGCGCTCGCGCGGCGGCCTACGGCCTTGATTCCGCGCGGAAACCTAAGGACGGCCAGCCCTACTCCACCTCCACCACCTCCCTCGCCCGCCGCTGCATCCGCACCGGAATCTCCCTCGCCAGCCGCAGCAGATGCGCCATGAACGGCTTGTCCCCGTCATCCTCGCGGATCGCCGCGTAAAGCCGCTTGGTCACGCCCGTCTCCGTCAGCGGCCGCGTGATGTAATCCGAACTCGCCCGCTGCTCCCGCAAAACCCAGTCCGGCAGCACCGCCACCCCCCTGTTCGACGCCACCAGCAGCAGGATCACCGCCGTCAGTTCCACCTGCCTGACCGCCCTCGGCTCCACCCGCGCGGGTGTCAGCAACTCGGTGAACACATCCAGCCGCGTGCGCTCGACCGGGTAGGTGATCAGCGTCTCGCCCCGTAGATCCTCCGCCTCGACAAAATCCTTCTCCGCCAGCGCATGCTGGGCCGAGGCCACGAATACCGGCTCGTAATCGAACAGCGGCCGGAAGGTGATGCCGTCAAGATCCTCCGGGTCCGACGACACCACGAGGTCGACCTCCTCCTTCTGCAACGCCGGCAACGCGTCAAAGGCCAGCCCGGGCCGGATATCCACATCCACATCCGCCCATGACTTGCGGAACTGCTCCAGCACCGGGAACAGCCACTCGAAACAGGCATGGCACTCGATGGCGATATGCAGCCGCCCGGCGCTCCCCTGCCGCAGACTGTCGAATTCCGCCTCCAGCGCCTCGATCTCGGGCAGCACCTTCTCGGCCACCCGGAGCAGCCGCATCCCCGCCGCCGACAGCCGCAACGGCTTGGACCGCCTGACAAAAAGCTCCACCCCGGCCTGATCCTCCAGCCCCTTGATCTGGTGGCTGAGCGCCGACTGGGTGATATGCAACAGGCCCGCCGCCTTGGCCAATCCCCCCGCCTGGTGGATCGCGCGGATCGTCCTCAGATGCCGGAAATCGATATGCATTATTAGCCAGCCTCATCTAAACCATGAAATTTATGAAGTTGTCTCACGTACACGCGCCTGCGACAAGAGGGGCAAGCACTTTGCAAAGGATCGAATCCCATGACCGCGCCTTCCGTCTCTTTCGAGTTCTTCCCGCCCAAGTCACTCGAAGCCTCGTTCCGCCTCTGGGACACCGTGCAGGCGCTGGCCCCGCTCGACCCGGCCTTCGTGTCGGTCACCTACGGCGCGGGCGGCACCACGCGCGGACTGACCCGCGACGCGGTGGCGACGCTGCACAAGACTTCCGGCCTCAACGTGGCCGCGCACCTGACCTGCGTCGACGCCAGCCGCGAGGACACCCTCGCCATCGCCGACACCTTCGCCGAGGCCGGCGTGAACGAGATCGTGGCCCTGCGCGGCGACCCGCCCAAGGGCTCGGGCGGCTTTACCCCGCACCCGCAAGGCTTCACCGACAGTTGCGAGCTGATCTCGGCGCTGGCCGATACCGGCAAGTTCAAGATCCGCGTCGGCGCCTACCCGGAAAAACACCCCGAGGCGGCCAACCCCGGCGCCGATGTCGAATACCTCAAGCGCAAGTTCGACGCCGGCGCGGACGAGGCGATCACCCAGTTCTTCTTCGAGCCCGACACCTTCTTCCGCTTCCGCGACGACTGCGACAAGGCCGGCATCACTGCGCCCATCCTGCCCGGTATCCTGCCGATCGAGAACTGGAAGGGCGCCCGCCGCTTCGCCGAATCCTGCGGCACCTCGATCCCGAAATGGCTCTCCGACGCCTTCGAGAAAGCGCAGGCCCATGACGATGACCGCGCCGACCTGCTGGCTGTCGCCGTGGCGACCGAGCTTTGCAGCAAGCTGATCGACGGCGGGGTCGAGCACCTGCATTTCTACACGCTCAACCGCCCCGATCTCACCCGCGACGTCTGCCACGCGCTCGGCGTCCGCTCGCAGGTCGAACTGCGCGACGTCGCCTGACACCACTCACGGCACTCTGGTCGGGGCTCTCCGCCCCCGTCCTCTCCGGCCCGGCCTCTGCATCCCATGCAGGCCGGGCCTTTTTCATGCCGCAGCGTCGCCCTTGCCTCTTGGCCGGCTCGCGCCTTACCTTGCGTCCAAAACCGGAGCCCCCCGCATGTCCGACCCACGGCCCCACACCGCCCAGACCCTCGACGACCTGCCAGACATGGATGACGTCCTGTCGCGCTCCGGGCTCGAGTTCATGCAGGACATGCTGTCCGGCCAGCTCTCCGGCCCGCCGATCGGCGCCACCATGGGCTTTACCCTCACCAGCGTCGAGCCGGGCCGTGTCATCTTCGAAGGCACGCCCGAATTCAACGTCACCAACCCGATGCGCGGCGTGCATGGCGGCTGGTACGGCGCCATCCTCGACAGCGCCCTGGGTTGCGCGGTAATGACCATGCTGCCGAAGGGCCAGATCTATACCACGCTTGAATACAAGGTGAACATCACCCGCGCCGTGCCCACCGGCACCCCCGTGCGCGCGGTGGGCCAGGTCAGCCACGCCGGCCGCCGCACCGGCGTCGCCACGGGCGAGTTGCGCGGCATCGACAACGGCAAGCTCTACGCCACCGCCAGCACCACCTGCCTGATCATGGATGCCGATCACTGACGACCGCACCGCCGGGGGCGCTGCCCCCGGACCCCCGGGATATTTTTCCCAAGAAGAAGCAGCCTGCCCTAATGCGCCGCCGCCGTGCCCGGCATCACATCCTCCCGGTCCTGCACACTCTCATGCAGCCGTTCCGACGGGTCCTGTCCCACCACCCGCGCGCGGCGCAAAAGAAAGATCTTGCCCCAGCCGCCCCACGACCCGCAGGAGGGCGCCTCGGGATCCGCCGGAAACCGCGCCTCCCAGCCGTCGGGCAGGGCCACGCCGCATTCCTCCAGCTTGCCCATCATCCAGCGGAACGGCACGTTGGCCAGCGGCCTTGCCGCCTCGACCCCGCCCAACTGTCCGCCGACATCGCCGTGATTGCCGCGGAACCAGACCTGTTCGACCTTGCCGGAATAGCCCTCCGGCGTCTCCCACAGGACGGGGGAATAGACCGTGCGCGTCTCGTCCAGCGCCAGCGCGTGATAGCCGCGCCGGATCGCGGGCCCAAGCCGGTGATTGTGGAACGCATGCGCCGGCTCCGACCAGCGCCAGACCACCGGCAGCCGCAGGCCCAGCGCCTTGACCGTATCCCACACCCCGATCATCTCGATTTCCAACGCCTCGTGGCAATAGGCCTCGACAAAGGCGCGCTCGGCCGCCGTCTTCCCGCCCGCCTGATAATGGCGATAGGCGGTCATGATGTTACGCTCGGTCGCATGGCGGGTTTCAAGCAAACCCACCTGATCGATGATCCCGGCCAGCGAGCGCACCGCATAGGCGCCCCGCGAATAGCCCATCAGGATGATCCGGTCGCCGGCGCGATACCGGCTGGCGAGATAGCCATAGGCCCGCCGGATCTGCCGGTTGATCCCGCGCCCGAGGATCACGTCGCCCGTGGTGCTCCAGTCCTGCCACTGCACGCCCGCCTCGTAGTAAAGCGACAGCCGCGCCCCGCTCACCTCGCTCAGCAGGCGATAGGCCAGCCCGGCATTGCTTTCATGCCCCTTGTCGAGCGAGGACATCGTCCCGTCGAGGATGATCACATGGGTGACCTGCCCCCGCGTGCCCTCGTACCGGCTCTGCTTGTGGCGCAGGCCGGGGCGCAGCAGGCCATATAGCTTTTCAACCCACCGGGGCCATTGCATCGTTCAGCATTTCCCATACCCGCGACGGCGTGAACGGCATGTCGGCCTGCCGTACGCCCCGCGCCCACAGCGCATCGGCCACGGCATTCGCCGTCGCCGCCATCGCCCCTACCGTGCCGGCCTCGCCACAGCCCTTCATGCCCATCACGTTCGCCGTCGACGGCACCGGTTCCGAGGTAAAGCCGATCATCGGCACATCATCGGCCCGCGGCATGGCATAGTCCATGAAACTCCCCGTGAGAAGCTGGCCATCCTCGTCATAGCCCACATGCTCCCACAGCGCCTGCCCGATGCCCTGAACGCTGCCGCCATGCACCTGCCCCTCGGCCAGCATCGGGTTGATCAGGTTGCCGAAATCATCGACCACCGTGTAGCGCTCCAGCGTGACATGCCCCGTTTCGGGGTCCACCTCCACCTCGGCCACATGCGCGCCGTTGGGATAGGACCGCCCCGGAAGCGTCGCCGTCTCCTCATGCACCAGCAGATCGGTCCGCCCGTCGGCCCGTGCCATTTCCGCCGCCTCCACGAAACTCGGCGTCAGGTTCGAGCCCGCCGCGCGGAAACTCTCGTCGTCGAATGTCACATCCTCCGCCGCCACGCCCATCTTTTCGGCAAGGTAGGGCGTGAACACCTCCACCATCTTGCCCACCGTCGCCAGCGTCGCGTTATTCTGCGTCGTCACCGAGCGCGAGCCGCCCGTGCCGCCGCCCGTGGCCACCTTGTCGCTGTCGCCTTGCACCACGCGGATCGCCTCCACCGGTATTCCCGTCTGGTCCGACAGGAACCGGGCATAGGCCGTCTCGTGCCCCTGCCCGTTCGATTGCGTGCCGACATAGATCGACACCGTGCCATCCTCGTGAAACTCCACCTTCGCGGTCTCGGTCGGGTTCCCGAGGATCGCCTCGATATAATAGCACAGCCCCATGCCGCGCAGCTTGCCCTTGCCTTCACTCTCCGCCTTGCGCGCCGCGAAGCCATCGCGATCCGCCTCTGCCGCGACCCGGTCAAGCAGACGCGCGAACTCGCCCACATCATAGGTCTCACCAGTAAAGGAAGTGTAAGGAAACTGCTCCGGCTTGATGAAATTCCGCCGGTGCAATTCCCACGTATCCACGCCCAGCTCGCGCGCCGCCCGGTCCATCACCCGCTCCAGCGCATAGATCGCCTCGGGCCGCCCGGCCCCGCGATAGGCGTCGACCTGCGTGGTGTTGGTATAGAACCCCTCGACATGCTGGTACGCGGTCTGAATGTCATAAACCCCGGTCAGCACCTTGGAAAACAGCACCGTCTGAATAGGCTGGTTCAGCCCGCTGTTGTAGGCCCCCATGTTACAGCGCGTCTCGACCCGGTACGCCGTGATCCTCAGATCCTCGTCAAAGGCCAGCGTCAGATCATGCTCCAGATCGCGCCCCGCATTGTCGGCCAGCATCGTCTCCGACCGGTCGGCATACCAGCGCACCGGGCGCTCCAGCATCCGTGCCGCCTGCCCCACCAGATAGGTCTCGGGATAATCCGGTGCCTTGGTGCCGAAACCGCCGCCCACATCCGGGATCGTCACGCGAATATCCTCGGGCTTTACGCCATAAATCTTCGCGCCGTTCCGCTTGGTGTTCCACACGCCCTGCCCGCCGAATGACAGGTGCAGCCGCCCGTCCTCCATATCGGCCCACGCCCCGCGCGGCTCCATCGGGTTCGAGATGATGCGGTTGTCGCCTACTGCCAGCCGCACCACATGCGCGGCCTCCGCGATGGCCTTTTCCGTGCCCTCTTCATCGCCCAGCCCCCAGTCGAACGCCCGGTTCTCCGGCACATCCTCGTGCAATGGCTCCCCCCCGGCGGCCAGCGCCATGTGCACCGGCAAATCCTCGTACTCCACCTCGATCAGCTCGGCGGCATCGCGCGCCTCCTGCATCGTTTCGGCCACGACCATCGCCACCGCCTCGCCCACGAACCGCACACGCCCCTCGGCCAGCAGCGGGCGGCGCGGGGCGGCGCCCTTGCTGCCGTCGCGATTGTCCACAGTGATGGCGGCCAACCCTTCGGTCACGCCCGCTTCGCGCAGGCCCTCGCCATCGAGCACCAGATGCACCCCCGGCGCCGCCTTCGCGGCCTCCATGTCGATCGACGCAATCGTCGCATGCGCCATGGGCGAGCGCAGGAAATAGACGCGCAGCGCCCCCTCGGGCGGGGTATCGTCGAGATACCGGCCCTCGCCGGTCAGGAAACGCGCGTCTTCAAGGCGGGAGGCGGGTTGGCTCTTGCCGAATTTCTGCATGGGTCAGCGGGGTCCTCTGGCCTGTGTCGGAATGTGCCCGACCCTAGCCCTTGCGCGCCCGGTGTCCAGACCCGATCAGACCAAAGCCGCCACCGTCACCGTCTCGCCCGGTCCGTAGCCGTTGAACCGCGTGGCGATGGCGCTGGAATAAGCGCCCATGCCGTCGAACAGCACGTAATCGCCCTCCGCCATGTCACCGGGCAGCGCCACGGGCTCCGGCAACCGGTCAAGGCTGTCACAGGTCGGCCCGAAAACGACTCGGCCCACGCTCTCACCGTCCCGCACCGCACCATCGGGGCCGATCACCCGGATGCGGTCGCTCATCGCGATATCGCGCGCCTCGAACAGCCCGCCATAGAGACCGTCATTAAGAAACACCGCCCCGCAGCCGCGCAACGCCTTCACCCGTGTCGCCAGCGTGAACGCCTCGGCCACCATCGCCCGGCCCGGCTCGCAGACCAGCGCCGGCGCCTCCGCGCCAAAGGCTCTCTCGGCGACCACCCGGATATGCGCAAAAATCGCCTCCAGATCCGGCGCCGCCCCGCTTCTGTGAGAGGCAAATCCGCCCCCCACGTTCAGCCGTTCGATCCGGACACCGGCCTCTGCCGCCACCCTTGCCGCCGCCTCGATATAGGCGCCCCACGCCGCCGGGTCCGCGCATTGCGTGCCCGGATGAAAGGTCATCGCAGGCACGAACCCCATCGCCGCCACCTCGCGCAACAGCGCCGCGGCCTTCTCCGGCCCGGCGCCGAACTTCTCGCCGAAATCATAGGCCGCGCCGCTCACCGGCAGCGCCAGCCTGACCGCCACCTCCGTCTCCCGCGGCAGCGGGTCGAGCTTCGCCAGCTCCCCGAAACAATCGACCGAGCAGGACGCCACGCCCATCGCGCGGGCCACGGTCACCTCCTCCGCCGACCGGACCGGGTTGTTGTAATGCAAAACCGCGTCGGGACAGACCGCGCGCACCGCGTACATCTCCCTCGGGCTCGCCACGTCAAAGGCGCGCATCCCGGCGGCCACCAGATTGGCCAGAACCTCCTCGCCCGCATTGGCCTTGACCGCATAGGTCACCAACCCCGGAAATCCGTCGCGAAACCGCTTGGCCGTCGCCTGCAATACCGAAGGGGAAAAATAGAACTGCGCCATGTCCGGCGTGTGCCGCGCGATATGGCTGGCCGGGTCGGCCCATGTCGGGGTCTCTCTCATGTCACTGCCTCTTGTCGCGTTTTCTTTCAGTCTGCGCGCAAATCTCGTCGATTTCATCAGGCGGATCGTATAAAATGACGGAAATCACCGTCATATCGGCGAAAGGACCATGCAAATCGACCAACTCGACCAAGCGCTCCTCACCCTGCTTCGGGAAAACGCCCGCATGCCGGTGGCGGTGCTCGCCCGCCGCCTCGGGCTGGCCCGCACCACCGTGCAGGCCCGCCTCGACCGGCTGGAGGAGACCGGCACCATCGCCGGTTATACCGTGCGCGTGTCCGAGGCGCTCCGCGCGCCCCTCCGCGCCACCGCGCTTGTCAGCATTGAGCCGCGCAGCGCGCCTGCCGTCCTCGCCCGGCTCGAATCGCTGCCGGGGGTGCGCACCGTGCACACCACCTCGGGCCGGGTCGACCTGATCGTCGGGCTCGAGGCCGCCACCACCGAAGAGCTCGACGACACGCTCGACCGCATCGGCGAGGCGAAGGGCGTCAGAAGTTCGGAAAGCCTGATCCACCTGTCGACCAAGATCGACCGGCGCGGCTAGGCGTCAGCTGCCGTAGACCCGCCCCCACCGCTCCAGCAGCTTCTGCTGCAGGTTCTTCGAGCGCGCGTTCCATGTCGACGCCCCCTCGGGCCGGGCCTCCGAGCCCTTGTCGAACCCCGCCCGCAGCTCGGGATCGGCGGTAAAGATCGCAAAGGCCAGCTCTCGCCCGTCGGGCGCCGTCAGGTACCCGGCCAGAGAACTGACGAAATACAGCGTGCCGGTCTTGGCCATCACCTTGACCGGATGGGCGCTGTCGACCTGCCCGTTGCTGCCGTAAAGCGGGAACTCCTTGAGGATCGGCTTCAAGAGCCCCTCCCCGTGAACCTTCGCCAGCGCCTGCGCCAGCGCGGCGGCCCGCAACCGCGATGTCTCGCCCAGCCCCGAATGATCGACCAGCTTGGCGCCCGGCATCATCAGGTCGGTCTGCGCCCAACGGCCCATCTCCTCGGCCGAGACCTTCATCGTCACCGGCCGGCCCAGCCGCTTTGCACTGGCGGTCATCCCGCACAGCTCGGCGGTCAGGTTGTTGGAATATTTCAGCATCCCCCGCAGGATCTCGGCCAGCGGCGCGCTCCGATGCGTCACCAGCGCCTCTCCCCCGGGCGCGGCGTCGGGCGATCCGCCCGGCTCCAGCTTGATGCCATGCGAGCGCGCGAAGGTGGCGAACACCTCCGCCGCATAGGCCTCGGGCTTGCGCACCGGCAGCCACCGTGCCCCGCCACTGCCCAGCGCGTTCTTCGCCACGGTCCACGCGTCGTGGTCGCCCATGTCGGCATAGGTGTAGACCGGCACGCTGCGCGCGGCGACCTGCATCCGTGCGACCCGCACGTCGGGGCGATACTTGCCCGACCGCGCATCCATCGTCACGGTGTACTCCTTGCCCGCGCGCTTCCACTCGAAATGCACCCGGTTGTAATTCAGGGTGATCCCCGACACCGACGGGTTGTAGCTCACCTCCTCGGGCTGGCTGGGGTCGATCACCCGCTCGAAGGGCAGCGCCCCGCCCCAGACCCGGAACCGGCCCTTCACCTCGCGCACACCGGCGGCCTTCAGCTTCGCGGCCATCTCGGCCAGCGCGTCTGTGTCCAGCATCGGGTCGCCCCCGCCGGCAAGGATCAGGTCGCCATGCACCACCCCGTCCTTTACGGCACCACCCGCCAGAAGCCGCGTCTCGAACCGGTAATCCGGCCCCAGCACGTCAAGCGCATACAGTGCCGTCACCGCCTTGGTCACGCTCGCCGGCGGCTGGCCGGTGAACCCGTCATGGGTCTCCAGCACGGCGCCGGCCTTCACGTCGACAACCGAAAAACTCACCACCCCGCTCAGACGCGATTCGGCGATGAGCTCCTCGGGCGTGAGCACACGTTTGGGCGCCGCCGGCGCCGGCCGCGCCCGCGGACGCAGGGAAACCTCGGGTGCCCCGGCCCAACCCGGGCCGGCGAGAACCCCAAGGGCCCCACCCATAAAGAACCGTCTCGAAACTCGTTTAAACATATGGCCAATTATGCCAAACTTTGCCGCGCAAACAATCCGCTACAACGCTCACGATCCCGTCAATTGTTGCCGCTGTGGCGCCAATCCCCGGCCTTGCGCAACTCGGTCGACGAAATTCCCCGCATCGGCACGTTCACGAAACACCACGCCGGCGCCTCCGCATGGCCCAGAAGCCGGCTCTGCGCCCCTGTCAGCCGGGCGGCGCGATAGACCCGCGCCGCCTTCGACACCCGCGCGGATATCCGCTGACCGGGCCGCGCCAGCACCCCCAGCGGCACCCGCTCGACGATGTCCTGCCAATCCTGCCACTGGTCGAGCTGGGCGAGGTTGTCGGCCCCCATCAGCCAGACGAACCGCAGATCCGGCCGCGCCGCCTGCAACACGCGCAGCGTCTCGGCGGTGTACCGCGTGCCCGCCTGCGCCTCGAAATCCGAAACATGCATCCGCGGATGGTCGAGGATCGCCCGGCAGGCCGCCATCCGCTCGGCCAGCGGCGCGGGGCCGCGCGCCTTTAGCGGGTTGCCGGGGCTCACCAGCCACCAGACCTGATCCAGACCGAACCGGCGCAGTGCCTCGCGGCTGATATGCACATGGCCCGCATGCGGCGGGTCGAACGACCCGCCCAGCAGCCCGACCACCTGTCTGGCGCGTATATGTGGCAGCGCATATCGCATCGCGCCTTTCTGACCGCAGGCGCGCCCGGGTGTCCAGCGGTTTCGTGTCCCCGCCCCCACCCGCGCCCGCGGCAGGCCGGGGGAGCCTCCGGCGGGGATATTTGGGGCCAGAAGAAGCCGGGGGTGCGCCGCATGAGCATTTGAATTCGCCGCGCGGCCCGGTTACATGGGCGCCAACCTCAGAGTTTCAGGAAGAGAGCCCACATGGCGCAGAAATTCGTCTACCATATGCAAGGCGTGTCCAAAGCCTATCCCGGCGGCAAGAAATGCTTTGAGAACATCCATCTCAGCTTTCTGCCCGGCGTGAAGATCGGCGTCGTGGGCCCGAACGGCTCCGGCAAGTCGACGCTGATGAAGATCATGGCCGGGCTCGACACCGAGTTCCAGGGCGAGGCCTGGGGCGCCGACGGCATCCGCGTGGGCTATCTCCCGCAGGAGCCGCAGCTCGATTCGAACCTCACCGTGCGCGAGAACGTCATGCAGGCGGTCGCGCCCCAGCGGGCCAAGCTCGAACGGTTCAACGAGCTGGCGATGAACTATTCCGACGACACCGCCGACGAGATGGCGGCGCTGCAGGACGAGATCGACAGCCAGAACCTCTGGGATCTCGACGCCCAGATCGACGTCTCGATGGAGGCGCTGCGCTGTCCGCCCGACGAGGCGGATGTCGATTCGCTCTCGGGCGGCGAACGGCGGCGCGTTGCGCTCTGCAAACTGCTGCTCGAGGCGCCTGACATGCTGCTGCTCGACGAGCCCACCAACCACCTCGACGCCGAGACCATCGCGTGGCTCCAGCAGCACCTGATCGACTACAAGGGCACGATCCTGATCGTCACCCACGACCGCTATTTCCTCGACGATATCACCAGCTGGATCCTCGAACTCGACCGCGGCCGCGGCATCCCCTACGAGGGCAACTATTCCGCGTGGCTGGAACAGAAGGCCAAGCGCCTGTCGCAGGAAGCGCGCGAGGACAAGTCGCGCCAGAAGACGCTCGAGCGCGAACTGGAATGGATGCGGCAGGGCCAGAAGGCCCGGCAGGCCAAGCAGAAGGCCCGGATCAACGCCTATAACGAGCTCGCCGGCCAGTCCGAGCGCGAAAAGGTCGGCAAGGCCCAGATCGTCATCCCCAACGGCCCGCGGCTCGGGCAGAAGGTGATCGAGATCGAGGGGCTGAAAAAGCACATGGGCGACAAGCTCCTGATCGAGAATCTCTCCTTCTCGCTGCCCCCCGGCGGCATCGTCGGCGTGATCGGCCCCAACGGCGCCGGCAAGTCGACGCTGTTCAAGATGCTGACCGGACAGGAGCAGCCCGACGAGGGCACGATCGAATACGGCGATACGGTCGAGATGTCCTATGTCGACCAGTCGCGCGACGACCTCAAGGATGGCGACACCGTCTGGGAGGCCATCACCGGCGGCGCCGAGGTGATCGAACTGGGCGATGCGCAGATGAACTCCCGCGCCTATTGCTCGGCCTTCAACTTCAAGGGCGGCGACCAGCAGAAGAAGGTCTCGCTTCTCTCGGGGGGCGAGCGCAACCGGGTCCACATGGCCCGCCTGCTGAAATCGGGCGGCAACGTGCTGCTCCTCGACGAGCCGACCAACGATCTCGACGTCGAAACCCTGCGCGCACTGGAAGACGCGCTGGTGGATTTCGCCGGCTGTGCCGTGGTCATCTCGCACGACCGCTTCTTCCTCGACCGCATCTGCACCCATATCCTCGCCTTCGAGGGCGAGGCGCATGTCGAATGGTTCGAGGGCAATTTCGAGGATTACGAGGAAGACAAGAAGCGTCGCCTCGGCCCGGACGCGTTGGAGCCCAAGCGGATCAAACACAAGAAATTCGCCCGGTAGCCGTGCGGCGACACGGCGGTGAGGTCGACAGGTAGCGGCGGCGGTACGCGCCGTCGCTGATCCGTCACGGCAGTCCCGGCATCATCGTCGAGGGCCACCGACGCTTTCTGCTGGCAGTTCAGAACGGCGAGGATACCGAACAGCGGTTGGTCATCGGGGTGGGGGACCGTTGAACAGGTCGTGGCGCTTCGCTCCCTCCTTCTGGAGGTTTTCGACGCGCCCGATGCGCCCAGACGCGCCCGATGTACCCCGACGCGCCCGGTTGGGGTCTCGTCGAAGACCTGCGGCCCCGCTCGGCGTGATACCGCCAAGGATATCTTGGGCCCTGCGCCCGCCCGGCCCATCCGAACAGGCCTTCTGAAAAGAGGCCCCGAAAGCCCCGTTTCGCCAGACGCCCGGCAAGGCATCCGCCGCCCCGTTCCGGCGCGACCAGCCCCAGCCGCACATCCCGGCATCCGCCCCGGAAACTGACCTGGCAACCGGCCCTGCATCCGACCGGGCATCCGCCCGGCACCTCGCCACGTTCAGCCCCCGGGTGAACCGCGCCTTGATCACGCGCCAGCGGATGGAGAAAGCCGCATCCCCCGGCGGCGGCGTCCAGACCACGTGAAGATAATCCGACAGCACCACCCACGCGCCGACATCAACCGGCCCCTCTTCCTTCACCCGCCGGACGGCGGCGCGCACTCGCAGGATCTCTTCCGTCAGCAGGCGGCTGCCACACTCGACCAGACAGACGGTAAAGAACACCGGCGCGCCGCCGCGGCGGGGACGTATGTATTCCGACATGCCCCAGCCTGACCGATTCCGGTTAAAAAACCGTTCATGCCAAACGGAAACCGCCCCCACCGCCAGTCGCACCGACGCAATACCGACAAAATACCGACGTTATACCGACGTCGGAAACCGGCACAAATCCGGCACCACAAAACCCCGCCACCGCTGCAATTCCGGCCGATTTACCCTACACACTCCCCCCATCGAGGAGACCCGCCATGCCACCCACCAAACCCAAGAAATGGAGCCAGCCCCGCCGCCACCCCGGCCGCATTCCGGGCTACCGCCCCGACACGCCCTTCCGCTTCCGCGACTGGGCCGCCTTCTGATCTAAGCGCCTGTAAATTGGCGCCTTTCCTTGGCGCAACGGGCGCAGTATGTTCACCCGACACGCTGCAAGAGCCCGACCGCCCATGCCCCAATACGATCTCGTCATCCTCGGCGCCGGCCCGGCGGGGGCCGCGGCCGCGGTGACGGCCCGCAAACACGGGCTTTCGGTGGCGCTGATCGACAAGGCCCGCTTCCCGCGCCCCAAGCTCTGCGGCGGGCTGATCACCGGCCGCTGCGCTGCCCATCTCAAGACCGTATTCGACCTCGACATCGACCCGCAACTCTTTGAAACCCGGCGGAATTTCGAGTTCTACATGGAGGGCCGCCCGCTCGGCCGGCTCGACGGGGTGCCACCCACACACCTGACCATGCGCTGGGATCTCGACCAGCTCCTGTTCTCCAGGGCGCTTGCCGCCGGCGCCGCCGACTATTCCGGCCAGCGGGTCGACAGGCTCGACTTCGCCGCCAGCCGCCTCGCCCTGCAATCGGGCGACACGCTCGACTACCGCTGCCTGATCGGCGCCGACGGGGTGCAGAGCATCGTCGCCCGCGCCCTTTTCGGCGCCCCGTTCGACCCCGCCCGCGTGGGTTTCGCCCTCGAGATCGAGGCCCCCGCCGACGCCCCCACACGAGACACGCCCGTCCGCATCGACTTCGCCGCCGCCGACTGGGGATATGGCTGGTCCTTTCCCAAGCGTGGCAGCACCACGATCGGGCTGGGCGGTCTGCACCTGAAAAACCCCGACATGCGCGCCCGCCTCGCCCGTTACCTCGATCAGCTTCACACCGGGCAAGACACCAGGATCAAAGGACATTTCCTGCCCTTCGGCGGCTATCGCAGCGTGCCCGGCAAGGGGGGCGTCCTGCTGGCGGGCGATGCCGCGGGCTTTGTCGATCCGATCACCGGCGAAGGGATCGGCCATGCCATCCATTCCGGCGCGCTGGCCGCCACCGCCGCGGCACAGGCCATCGCCGGCGGCCGCCCCGATAGCGCCCTCTCCCGCTACCGCCCGATGACCCGACCGATTCGCACCGCGCTCCGCTCGGCCCGGCTGCTGCGTCCGGTGATCTTCTCACCGGCGCTCAAACCCTTCTTCGCCAGCACGTTCCGCGCCTCCCGCACGCTCAAGCGCGACTACATGCACCTGCTCTCGGGAGATGTGGAATACCCCGCCCTTCTGGCCCGCACCCTCCTCCGCCTGCCGCGCGCGGCCCTGCGATGGACGCTCCAACGGAAACGCAGAGTTTCCCGGTAGCCCAAAGATTTTTTCCTTGGCCTGACAAGCCCTTCCGGGGAATACTGCAGGTTGTTCTGCCACCGGGGCTGGCTGCGGTCTGCCAACCGCCTTTCTGCCGGCCCCCGCCACAAGGGATAGTATGATGCGCGATACGGTATTCGAAGATACGGTATTCGGCGGCCCGATCTTCGGCGAATCGCCGTCGGGTGGCGCGTCTGACGATCCCTTCGCCGATCTGCCCGGCGCGACGGCCCTGCCCCGGAAACCCGTGACCGTCACCGGGTTCGACCCGGCCGAAGATATCCTCGTCATCGCGCTCGAAGATACCGGCGCCGAGGCCGTGATCGAGACCCGCCCCACCCGCGACCGGCTTGGCACCGATGTGCTGGTCAACGGGCTGCGCGTGGCCACCGTCGCCGACGTGCCGGGCCTGTCGCCGGCCGATATCGGACAGATCCTGCTCTGAGGCGGGCATGGCGGCCACACCATCGGCGCGCCATGTTTACGGAGTTTTGACTTTTTTGCCGACATGGTGGCAAATGTCCTCCGGGCGCCATATATCTGGCCGCCCAAGCAGGAGGCTGCCATGATCGACAGACGCCATTTCATCGCCACCGGTCTTTCCATGACGGGGCTTTCCATGCTCGCCGCGCCCGCCATCGCCCAGTCGGGCAATTCGGCGATCAAGCCGCGCTATCAGCCGACCAAGGTGCAGATCAAGGCGCCCTACGGTCCCGGCCAGCTTCTGATCCTGCCGCGCGCGCATTTCCTCTACTACGTCACCGCCCCGGGCGAGGCGATGCGCTATGGCGTCGGCGTCGGCCGCGCCGGGCTCGAATTCCAGGGCTCCGCCACCATTCAGGCCAAGCGCAAATGGCCCGATTGGCGCCCCACCGACGAAATGATCGAGCGCGAGCCGAATTCCTATGCGAAATTCGCCGAGGACGAGAGCTACCGCCAGCCCGGCGGCCCCGGCAACCCGCTGGGCGCGCGGGCGCTCTACCTCTTCAAGAACGGGCGCGACACCTATTTCCGCATCCATGGCACCAACGCGCCGCGCACCAGCGGCCTGTCGGTGTCGAACGGCTGCATCCGGATGCTGAACGCCCATGTGGAGGACCTCTACGAGCGCGTCCCGATCGGCACCAAGGTAACGGTTCTTTAACCCGCGCGTTAACGGATCTTTAACCGAATCGGAGGCAATTTCCTGCCCGGTCAAGTGGGCAAGATTCGCCCTGTCATAGAAATTTTTCTTGTGTTGGCGCCGGAACAGCGCCATATCAGGCGCGCGACGTTATCTCTATCGACCACCTGCTCCTATCCACGGCTCAGTCACTCGATCTAGCAATGACTTGCCGGTCTGCCGCAATACCGCGGGCAGAAACACACTAGGAGACAGCACATGGCCACTGGCACTGTGAAATGGTTCAACACCACCAAAGGCTTCGGCTTCATCGCACCCGATTCGGGTGGAAAAGACGTTTTCGTCCACATTTCGGCCGTTGAGCGCGCTGGTCTGACCGGCCTCGCCGACAACCAGAAAGTGACCTTCGACGTCGAAGCCGGCCGTGACGGCCGCGAAGCCGCGACCAACCTCGCCCTCGCCTGAGGCGCGTGTTGAAAAGATAGAGAAGGGCCCCTCGCCGGGGCCCTTTTTCTTTGCGCCCTCTTTCGGCGCCTGATCCACTCCCGTCAGAGGGCGGCGGCCGACCTAACGACCCTCGCCGATCAGTTCCAGCACGGCCGGCCCCATCGCCTCGACAATCCGGGCCACCCCGTCCGCATTCGGATGAATCCCGTCCGACTGAAAGAACTCCTGCGCCACGGCCAGATCAGTCGTGCCCAACCCCTTGAAGAAACTCTCGAAATGCAGCGTTCCATACGCGTCGGCCAGCGCCGGGTACATCCCCTCGAACGCGGCCTTGTACTCCGGTCCGTAATTCCCCGGTGCGTCCATCCCCACCAGCAGCACCGGCACCTCCCGCGTCTGAGCCGCCGCCAATATCCGGTCGAGATTCTCACGCGATACGTCCGGGTCGATCCCACGCAACAGGTCATTCGCCCCCAGCGCCACGATCATCGCATCCACCTCCGGCGTCAGGCTCCACTCCACGCGCGACGCGCCCCCCGCCGTGGTATCCCCCGACACCCCGCCATTGATCAGCCTGGCCTCCGCCCCCTGCGCCTCCAGCCAGCCCTGCAACTGCGGCACAAACCCGTCCGCCTCGGCCAGCCCGTAGCCCTGCGTGAGGCTGTCGCCGAAGGCCAGAACCGTGACCTCTTCGGCCCAGGCGGGTGACGCCGCCAGCATTATCCCCGCCAGCGCCTTGCCCCGCGCGACCGCGACCCCATATGACAGAAAACTCTTGATTTTCAGGCGCCAGTTCATGTCCTCACCCGTTCTTTCACTCCAGAATGCATCGCTTTCGCTTGAGGGCAATGCCGGCCCCGTCCGGATACTTGATGCGATCTCCCTCGATGTCCACCGGCAAGAGACCGTGGGCCTGATCGGCCCCTCCGGGTCCGGCAAATCCTCGCTGCTGATGCTGATGGGCGGGCTGGAACAGGCCACCGGCGGCACCATCACCGCGCTCGGCCACGACCTGACCACCATGACCGAGGATCAGCTTGCCCGCCTCCGCCGCGATCATTTCGGCGTGGTGTTCCAGTCTTTCCACCTGATCCCCACCATGACGGCGCTGGAGAACGTGGCGACCCCCCTGGAACTCGCCGGCGCGCCCGACGCCTTCGCCCGCGCCGAGGAAGAGCTCAGGACGGTCGGCCTCGAAACCCGCATGACCCACTACCCCTCACAGCTTTCGGGCGGCGAACAACAGCGCGTGGCGCTCGCCCGCGCCGCCGCCCCCCGCCCCGATATCCTGCTGGCCGACGAGCCCACCGGCAACCTCGACTCGACCAACGGCGCGGCCATCGTCGACCTGCTCTTCGGCCTGCGCGAACGCCACAACGCCACCCTCATCCTCGTCACCCACGCCCCTGAACTGGCCCATCGCTGCGACCGGGTGATCACCCTGACCGATGGCCGCCTGTCCGAGACCGAGGCCGCCGCATGACAACCCTGCGGCTGGCCGCGAAACTGGCAGCGCGGGAATTGCGGGGCGGCCTTCGCGGCTTCCGCATCTTCCTTGGCTGCGTGATCCTCGGCGTCGCGGCCATCGCCGCCGTCGGCACCGTGCGCGAAAGCATCGCCACCGGCCTCACGCAGGAAGGCGCCCGCCTCCTCGGCGGCGATGCCGAGATCGAACTCACCTACCGCTTCGCCACCGACCCCGAACGCGCCTGGATGGAGGAGACCGCCACGGCCGTCTCCGAGATCGCCGATTTCCGCTCCATGGCCACCGTCCCCGACGGCCCCCGCGGCCTGACACAGGTAAAGGCGGTCGACGCCGCCTACCCCCTCGTGGGCGAGGTCACGCTCGACCCGCCCATGCCGCTGGCACAGGCGCTGGCGGGCGAGAACGGCACCCCCGGCCTCGTCATGCACCCCCTGCTAATCGACCGGCTGGAGATTGCCCCGGGCGACACCGTCCGCCTCGGCACGCGCGATTTCCGCCTGATGGCATCGCTCACGTCCGAGCCCGACAACGCCACAGCCGGCTTCGGCCTCGGCCCCCGCACCATCGTGGCGACCGACGCGCTCGAAGGCTCTGGCCTGCTCGAACCCGGCTCGCTCTTCTCCACCAAGTACCGGCTTGACCTGCCCCCCGGCACACCGCTTCCGGCGGTACAGGCCGACGCCGAAGAGGCGCTGCAAGACAGCGGCCTGCGCTGGCGCGATGCCCGCAACGGCGCGCCGGGCGTGGCCTCCTTCGTCCAGCGCCTCGGCGCCTTCCTCGTCCTCGTGGGCCTCTCCGGCCTTGCCGTGGGCGGCGTGGGCATCTCCGCCGCACTGCGCGCCTACCTCGCCGGCAAGACCCAGACCATCGCGACCCTGCGCACCCTCGGCGCGGGACAGTCCACCATCTTCCTCACCTATTTCCTGCAGGTGGGCGCGCTGGCGGCCCTCGGCCTGATCCTCGGCCTCGCCCTCGGCGTGGGCGCGCCCGTGCTGCTATCGCCACTCATCGAGGCACAGCTTCCCGTCCCGGCCGTCTTCGCCGCCTACCCGGCCCCGATGATCGAGGCCGCGATCTACTCCACCCTCACCATCCTCATCTTCACCCTCTGGCCGCTGGCCCGCGCCAAGGACGTCCACGCCGCCGCCCTCTACCGCGACGCGCTCTCCCGCGCCCGCGCCCTGCCCTCGTGGCCCTTCGTACTCGCCACGCTGGCCCTGCTGGCCCTCCTCCTCTTCGCCGCCGCCAGCTTCTCCGGCAACATCGAGCTCACCCTCTGGACCGCCGGCGGCATCCTCGGGGCCCTGCTCATCCTCGCCCTCGCCGGCCTCGGCATCCAGACCGCCGCCCGTGCCCTGCGCCCCGCCGCCCGCGGCCGCCCGGCGCTCGGCTGGGCGCTCGCCGCCATCGGCGGGCCGGGCAGTACGGCAGGCCCCGTCGTCCTCTCGCTCGGCCTCGGTCTCTCCGTCCTCGCCGCCGTCGGCCAGATCGACCAGAACCTGCGCGGCGCCATCGCCCGCGACCTGCCGGAACAGGCCCCCTCCTTCTTTTTCGTCGACATCCAGAAGGACCAGATCGGCCCCGTCCTAGACCGGCTAAAGACCGACCCCGACGTCAGCCGCATCGATCAGGCCCCGATGCTGCGCGGCATCATCAGCCGCATCAACGGCCAGCCCGCCGCCGAGGTCGCGGGCGATCACTGGGTCATCCGGGGCGATCGCGGCATCACCTATGCCGACGCCCTCCCATCGCGGACCACGATCACCGGCGGCGACTGGTGGGGCGAAGGCTACGAGGGCCCCCCGCAGGTCAGCTTCGCGGCGGAAGAAGCCTTGGAGATCGGCCTCCAGCTCGGCGACGAGATCACCGTGAACATCCTCGGCCGCGACATCACCGCCACGCTCACCTCCTTCCGCGAGGTCGATTTCTCGACCGCCGGGATGGGCTTCATCATGGTCATGAACCAGGCCGCGCTCGAGGCCGCGCCGCACACTTTCATCGCCACCGTCTATGCCGACGCCGAGGCCGAAGCGGCCATCTTCCGCGACCTCTCGGACGACTACCCCAACATCACCGCCATCCGCGTTCGCGACGCCATCGACCAAGTGAGCGGCTTGCTGGCGGGCCTCGCCTCCGCCACCGCCTGGGGCGCGGCGGCCACGCTCTTGACGGGCTTCCTCGTCCTCATCGGCGCAGCCGCCGCCGACCAGCGCTCGCGCAGCTACGAGGCCGCGATCCTGAAGACCCTCGGTGCCAGCCGCGCCCGCATCCTTGCCGGGCTGACCCTGCGCTCGGCCCTTCTGGGCATGGCCGCCGGGCTGGTGGCGCTCTTCGCAGGCATCGCCGGCGGCTGGGCGGTCAGCCATTACGTCATGGAAACCGGCTTCGAAATCGCCTGGGGCCCAGCGGTGCTGATCGTCGTGGGCGGCGCGGGGATCAGCCTGCTGGCCGGCCTCGCCTTCGCGCTCGGCCCGGTCTCGGCGAAACCGGCGCGGGTTCTCCGCGCACAGGACTGACCCCAAGTTGAACTTCCCCGCCAAGGGTGGCATTTCAAGGCCCAAGCCAGCCCGAAGAGGGAATCGCCCATGCCCGACAGCCTGCCCATCCCGCTGACCTCACCGCTCAGCCGCGCCCAGCAGACGAGCCTCGTGAACCTCGTCCGCCGCGCCGCCAAGACCGAGATCATGCCGCATTTCCGCAACCTCGGCCATGCCGACATATCGGCCAAGACCGACCGGTTCGACCTCGTCACCGCCGCCGATGTCGCCGCCGAGGCGATGCTGGCGCGCGGCATCCAACAGATGTTCCCCCACGCCCTCGTCGTGGGCGAGGAGGCCGCCGCCGACGACCCCTCCATCACTGACAAGCTGGCCGATGCCGAACTGGCCTTCATCATCGACCCGGTCGACGGCACGTGGAATTTCGCCCACGGCCTGTCGCTCTTCGGCGTGATCCTCTCGGCCACGCGCTTCGGCCGCCCGGTCTGGGGGCTCCTCTACGACCCGGTGATGGATGACTGGATCACCGCCGACGAAGGCAGCGAGGGCGCGGTGCTCGCCCGCAGCCTCGGCGCCGACCGCCCGCTCAGCGTATCGCAGGGCGCCGAACTGGCCGACCTGTCGGGCTACGTGCCCCTGTACAACCTGCCGGAAGACAAGCGCGCCGCGCTGGCCGAAACCCTGCCCCGCTTCGCCTTCTCCACGGCGCTGCGCTGTTCGTGCCACCATTACCGGACGCTGGCGCAGGGCGGGATGGATTTCCTCCTCTCCGGCCCGCCCAAGCCCTGGGATCACGCCGCCGGCGTGCTGATCACCCAGAAGGCCGGCGGCGTCGCGCGCATGCTCGACGGCTCCGACTTCGTGGCCGGCCACATGGACAGCTACGTGCTCGCCGCCCCGGACGAACAAAGCTGGACCCGCCTGCGCGACACCTTCTCCTTCCTGCTGGATTGAGAGCGGACGCCAAGGGGGGCCAGCCCCCCACGTTGAAATCAGTAGATTTCAACGCTCCCCCCGGGATATTTCCGACCAAGAAGAAGCATATCGCAGCGCTTCTTCTTGGGCCAAATATCCCCGCCGGAGGCATCCCGTCCCTACCAACCGGCGCCGCGTGTCAGGTGAGGCGCGCCCTCTGCCCGCCCGGCGACACACCGAAGAGCCCGCGATAGACCCGCGCGAAATGGGTGGTCGACCGGAAGCCCGTCGCCACCGCGATCTCGGTCACCGATTTCTCGCTTTGCAGAAGCAGGTTGCGCGCCCGCTGGAGGCGCATTTCGAGATAGTATTTCGAGGGCGAGCATTTCAGGTACTGCCCGAAAAGCCGCTCGAGCTGCCGTGTCGATATCCCCACCTGCCGGGCGACCTCCGCCGTCGGCACCGGGTCCTCGATCGCCTCCGCCATGATCTGCACCGCCTGCGTCAGATGCGGGTTGCGCATCCCGTGGCGCGCCTGCACCGACACTTTCTGCGTGGCCGAACTCTCGCGCACGGTATTGTAAACCATGTGATCGGCCACCTCGTTGGCCAAATCCGCCCCGTGCGCCTGCCCCACCAGGTGCAGCATCAGATCGGCGGTCGCCGTCCCACCCGACGCGGTGATGATCTTCTCGTCGGCCACGAAGACATTCGGCACCAGCTCGACACTCGGGAACTCCTCGACGAAGAGGTCGTGATAGGCCCAGTGGATCGCCGCGCGCATCCCGTCCAGCATCCCCGCATAAGCCAGGATATAGGCCGCCGAGCACAACGCCCCCACCGGCGTGCCATGCGACCGCTCGCGCCGGAGCGCCGACAAAAGCCGCCGGCTCATGTGATTGCGCATGTTCGACCCGGCCAGCAGGAACAGCCGGTCGGCCTTCACCGGCTGGTCGAACCCGCCATGCACCCGCACCACCGTACCGTTGTTGCTGAGCGCCGTCTCGCCGTTCTCCGAGGCGAAGCTCCACTCGTAGAGCGGCTTGCCCGACACGAGGTTGGCGATCCTGAGCGGCTCGACCGCGCAGGAAAAGGACAGATGGGCAAATTCATCGACCAGGTAAAAGACGAAGCTTTCGGTCCCAGCCATCACCGCCTCCCGGAAATAGGTCAATCCGGAAGGCGATTAGAGGATGCGCGGCGCGGCGTAAAGCCCCGCCGGAGCAGCGCTATTCCGCCGCCTCGGCATATTCCTCCAACGGCGGGCAGGTACACACGAGGTGTCGGTCGCCATAGGCATTGTCGACCCGGTTGACCGGCGGCCAGTACTTGTCGACCCGGAAGGCCCCCGGCGGGAAACAGGCCTGTTCGCGGCTATAGGGCCGCTCCCATTCCTTCACGAGGTCCTCCATCGTGTGCGGCGCGTTCTTCAGCGGGTTGTTCTCGCCGTCGATCTTGCCGTCCTCGACATCGCGGATCTCCTCGCGGATCGCCAGCATCGCCTCGCAGAACCGGTCGAGCTCGGCCTTGGTCTCGCTCTCCGTGGGCTCCACCATCAGCGTGCCCGCCACCGGCCAGCTCATCGTGGGGGCGTGAAACCCGTTGTCGATCAGCCGCTTGGCGATGTCGTCCACCGTCACCTTGGCGCTTTCGGCAAAGGGGCGTGTGTCGAGGATGCATTCATGCGCAATCCGCCCCTTCGACCCCTTGTAGAGCACGTCATAGGCCCCTTCGAGCCGCTTGGCGACGTAATTGGCATTGAGGATCGCCACCCGCGTCGCCTGCGTCAGGCCAGCCCCGCCCATCATCAGGATATAGGCCCAGCTGATCGGCAGGATCGAGGGCGAGCCATAGGGCGCGGCCGACACCGGCCCCGCCTCGCCGCCTGTCGCCGGGTGGCCGGGCAGGTGATCGGCCAGATGCGCCTTCACCCCGATCGGCCCCATGCCGGGCCCGCCGCCGCCATGGGGAATGCAGAACGTCTTGTGCAGGTTGAGGTGGCTCACATCGCCGCCCACGTCGCCGGGGCGGGCCAGCCCCACCATGGCGTTGAGGTTCGCCCCGTCGATATAGACCTGCCCGCCATGGTCATGCACGATCTGGCAGACATCGCGCACGTTCTCCTCGAACACGCCATGGGTGCTGGGATAGGTGATCATGCAGCCGGCAAGGTTCTCGGAATGCTCCTCGGCCTTGGCGCGGAAATCGTCGAGGTCGATATCCCCGCTCTTGCCGGATTTCACCACCACCACCTTCCAGCCCACCATCTGGGCGATGGCCGGGTTGGTGCCATGCGCGCTCATCGGAATGAGACAGACATTGCGGTGCCCCTCGCCATTCGCGCGGTGATAGGCGGCTATGGTCAGCAGCCCCGCATATTCCCCCTGCGCGCCCGAATTGGGCTGCATGGAAATCGCGTCATAGCCGGTGATCTCGCACAGCTTGGCGTTCAGATCGCCGATCAGCTGGCCATAGCCTTGCGCCTGATCCGTCGGGCAATAGGGGTGCAGGTCCGCGAACTCGCGCCAGCTGATCGGCATCATCTCGGCGGCCGAGTTCAGCTTCATCGTGCAGCTGCCCAGCGGGATCATCGCCCGGTCAAGCGCGAGGTCACGGTCGGCCAGCCGCCGCATGTAGCGCATCATCTCGGTCTCGGCCCGGTTCATGTGAAAGATCGGGTGGGTCAGGTACTCCGAGGTCCGATGCATCTTCTCAGGCACGCGGTATTCCGGCTCGAAATCATCGTCCGTCCGCGTGATCCCGAAGGCGCGCCACACCCCTTCGACACATTCCGGCCGTGTCGTCTCGTCGATGGTGATGCCGACGCGGGTCTCGCCCACCCGGCGCAGGTTGATGCCCTCGTCCACCGCCGATTTCATCACCGCCGCCTGCAGCGGCCCGACATCGACCGTGATCGTGTCGAAGAACGCTTTCGGGTCCACCTTGAACCCGTTCTCCTCCAGCCCGCGCGCCAGCCGCACGGTCTTGCGGTGGATGCGCTGCGCGATGGCCTTCAGCCCCTTGGGCCCGTGGAACACGGCATACATCGACGCCATCACCGCCAGCAGCGCCTGCGCGGTGCAGACATTGCTGGTGGCCTTCTCGCGCCGGATATGCTGCTCGCGGGTCTGCAGCGCCAGCCGATAGGCCCGGTTGCCGTGGCTGTCCACCGACACGCCCACCAGCCGCCCGGGCATCGCCCGCTTCATCTGCTCGCGGCAGGCCATATAGGCCGCGTGTGGCCCGCCATAGCCCATCGGCACACCGAAACGCTGGGTGCTGCCCACGGCGATATCCGCCCCCATCGCGCCCGGCTCCTTCAGCAGGGTCAGCGACAGCGGATCGGCCGAAATGACCCCGATCCCGTCATGTTCGTGCAGCGCCGAAATCTGCTCGCTGAAATCGCGCACATGGCCATAGGTGCCGGGATACTGGAAAATCGCGCCGAAGACCTTGTCGGCCTCCATCTTGTCGGGGTTGCCGACGATCACCTCGATCCCCAGCGGCTCGGCCCGCGTCTTCATCACGGCGATGTTCTGGGGGTGGCAATCGCGGTCGACAAAGAACGCCTTGGCCTTCGATTTCGACACCCTCTGCGCCATGGTCATCGCCTCGGCACAGGCCGTCGCCTCATCCAGAAGCGAGGCATTGGCGATCTCCAGCCCGGTCAAGTCGCTTACCATGGTCTGGAAGTTCAGAAGCGCCTCAAGCCGGCCTTGGCTGATCTCGGGCTGATAGGGCGTGTAGGAGGTGTACCACGCCGGGTTCTCAAGGATGTTCCGCTGGATCGCCGGCGGCGTCACCGTACCGTGATAGCCCTGCCCGATCAGGCTGACCATCACCTCGTTCTTCGACGACACCTCCCGCATGTAATGCAAAAGCTCACGCTCCGACTTGGGCTTGCCGAAATCGAGTTCTTCCTCCTGCCGGATCGCCTTAGGCACCGTCTCGTCGATCAGCGCATCGAGGCTCTCGGCCCCCACCACTTTCAGCATCTCGTCCATCTCTTCCGGCGACGGGCCGATATGGCGGCGGTTGGCGAAATCATAGGGCAGATAATCGGTGGGCTTGAAGGGCATCTCATTCCTCGTCTGAATTTGCGGGCCGGCGCAAACCGCGCCGCCCGTCTTTCATCTTTCGCCAAATACTTCCGCCGGAGGCAGCGCAGCCTCCGTCCCGGGCGAACCGCCTCAGCTGATGAACTTCTGGTAGGCGGCTTCGTCCATCAGATCGTCCATCTGGCTGGGGTCCGAGGGCTTGATCTTGAAGAACCAGCCGTCGCCCGCCGGGTCTTCGTTCACCTTGCCCGGCTCGTCGACGATCGCCGCGTTCACTTCGGTGATCTCGCCATCGACCGGCGCCATGATGTCAGAGGCCGCCTTGACGCTCTCGATCACCACGATCTCATCATCCTTGGTGACGGTCTTGCCCTCCTCGGGCAGCTCGATAAAGACGATATCGCCCAGTTCGTTGGCGGCATGTTCGGTGATGCCGACGACAACCTCGTCGCCTTCGGGCTTCAGCCATTCATGCTGTTCGGTGAATTTCATGTAAGTCTCCCTCGTGTTGGATCAGCGTTTGAAATTGGCAGGTGTAAAGGGCAGTTCCGTCACCCGCACCGGCAGGCGTTTGCCACGCAGCTCGCCGAAAAGTCGGGCGCCGGGGCGCGACAGCTCGGCGGGCACATAGCCCATCGACACGGGCGCGCCCACCGTCGGGCCGAACGCGCCGGATGTCACGTGGCCAATGGCCTCGCCGCCCTCCTCTTGAGCGAAAAGCTGCACGCCCTCGCGCATCGGCGCGCGTCCCTCGGGGGCAAGACCCACGCGCAGGCGCGGCGTGCCCTCGTCCAGTTCGGTCAGGATACGCTCCGCCCCCGGAAAGCCGCCCGCCCGGTCGCCGCCAGAACGGCGCACCTTCTGAATGGCCCAGGCAAGGTTGCCTTCCACCGGGCTGGTCTTCTCGTCGATATCATGACCGTAAAGACAAAGCCCGGCCTCCAGCCGCAGACTGTCGCGCGCGCCAAGCCCGATGGGCTCCACCGCGTCATGCGCCAGCAGCCGCCGTGCCAGCGCCTCGGCATGGGTCGCGTGCACCGAAATCTCGTAGCCGTCCTCGCCCGTGTACCCCGAGCGCGACACCCACAACTCTCCGAAATCCGAGTTGAAAATGCCGGTATCCATGAATTTCATGATGTCACAGCCCGGCGCCACCGGCTCCAGAACCTCTTCCGCCGCCGGCCCCTGCAGCGCCAGCAACGCCCGGTCGCGCTGTTCGGCCACCTCGACGCCCGGCAGTCCCGCTTTCATATGCGCGATATCGGCCTCTTTGCAGGCCGCGTTGACCACCACCAGCATGTGATCGCCCCGGTTGGCCATCATCAGGTCATCAAGGATGCCGCCCTCTTCATTCGTGAAAAACCCGTAGCGCTGCCGCTTCTCGCCCAAGGGCAGAAGGCTGACGGGCACCAGCCCCTCCATCGCCTGCGCCACCGGGCCGTAACCGCCCTCGTACCGCAGGATCACCTGCCCCATGTGGCTGACGTCAAAGAGCCCCGCCTTTTCGCGGGTATGAAGATGCTCCTTCATGACGCCAAGCTTGTACTGCACGGGCATCTCGTAGCCGGCAAAGGGCACCATCTTGGCGCCAAGTTCCACATGCAGATCGTATAGCGGCGTCTTGCCGAGATCACTCATCCCGCACCTTTCTCGCTCTTCAAGGCCGGGTCGCGTGATGGGTCGCAGCCGGCACCGTTTCGGCACGCACTGCGCGCGCCATTTCCGATGCCCCCTCTGTCCTTCTGCCTGAGATCGCTATCCCTTCGGCGCCCCGGTCATGCTGCCGGGATCTCTCCAGAGTTCACTTCAGATGCAAAACGGTCCCTGCGGCCTGAGAGTTTCCGGGGCGGT